>DATFJU010000001.1:0-4223 GCA_035269015.1 Patescibacteria group bacterium
TTCTATAATACTTATCTCTGAAATTAAAAAAGAATTTCCTCAAAAAATCCGAGTTGTGGAAACTTTCTAAAAATGTTATAATAAAGAAACTTTAAAAAATTATTTATGTTTTGTTATGCCAGCAAGAAAAAAAACTAACAAATCAAAAGCTAAGCCTTCTAGTTCTGACAAGAAAAAGAAAAGTGCTAGCACAAGTTCTAAAACTAAAAAAAGTAGTACTAAAAAAAGTACTGCTAAAAAGAGTGCTACTAAAAAAAGTCCGGTAAAAAAGAAAAGTACTACTAATAAAAAAAGCTCTTCTACAAAAGCTAGTCCTGATAATAGTAAAAAGAAAAAGATTAAGGTTGAGACAGATAGTAGTAATAACAAAATTGATGATGATCTTAAGTTAGATAATGGGAATGCTGATCAAGATGTAGAAACTGATTTTGGCGATCAGGATGTAAAAACAGATCTTGGTTTTGATGAGACAACAAATAGAACACAAATAGATAGTCAAAAAAAATTCTATCAAAAACTGAACAATGAAATTGAACAAAAGTATTTAGAAGGTGACTATGAGCAAGAACTAAAAAGGAAGCCTGAGCCTGAACTTAGACCTATAAAAAAATCTGTAGGTTTATATCGTAAACGTGCTTTCTTTTTTATAGCTTTAACCATCTTACTTTTGTTGGCTATTTTTTATTTTTCTTATTCTAAGTTAACAGTTGTTATTAATCCTAATGAGGAGGTGGTAAACAATAATGTTTTAATTGATGTGATAAATAACGAAAACAATGATTTAGTTCGCTCTAATACCTCTCTAAACGGTAGTGTTATGGCCGTTAAAAGTGAAGCAGAAAATACTTATCAAAGTAGTGGAGAAGAGATAATTGGTGAAGAAGTTGTTGGTACTGTCGAAATAATTAATAATTATAGCAAGAATCAGCCCTTGGTAGCCACTACTAGACTTTTAAGTCCAGATGATAAATTATATAGAATTAAAGAAACTGTAAATGTTCCAGCTAACTCTAGTATAGAAGTGGAGATATATGCAGATGAAGTTAGTAAAGATAAAGCTATAAAGCCCACCACTTTTACTATCCCTGGTCTTTGGGCTGGATTACAGGATGATATTTACGCCGAAAGTAAAGAAGCTTTTGTTTATAGAACAAAAACTAAGGATTATGTAACTGTTTCAGATATAGAAAATGCTAAAGAAGATTTAGAAGAAATTATTATTAGTAAAGCAAAAGAAGAAGCTAATAGGATGTTTGATGATAAATATCATATTTTATATGATGTAGATAATAGTTTTAGTTCTTTTAATACTGAAACTGAGGCTGGAGATGAGATTTCAGAGTTTAATCTTTCAGGTGAAAGTCAAGTTGTGGTAGTAGCTTTTTTAAAGGAACAAGCACAAAGTTTAGCTAAGGATAAATTATCATTACTTGTGCCAGGAAACAAAGAATTAAAAGAATTTGATGGATCTAATCTTAGTTATAGTTTAGATAATAAAAATCTTAAAGACGGGACAGCTACAGTAAAAATAAATTTTTCTGGACTTATGACAATAAATGACAATACTGAAATAATCGATAGGTCACAACTAGTTAATTTAAATAGAGAGCAGATAAGAAATTATCTAGATAGTTATCCAGAAATAAGAAATTATACCTTAGACTTTCAACCAGCTTTTTTAAATAAAGCTCCTAGTTTAGTTGATAGAATTAAAATAGAAGTAGCTCAATAGTTTAAATATTATTGACATGAGTACTTATTTTATTATATAATGTATTAACAATTTAAAATTACTTACTATTAATGATTGCTATAGCTACCAACTATAGTGCGAAATGCAGCTTTATGCCTAAGTTAAAGATAAGTAAAATTAAGCGCCTAATTTAGGAAGCTAGATGGAACCGCGGGAAATCCCGTTCTAGTAATTTATTTTTAGATAGATTATTGGAACGGGATTTTTTTATTAATCTTATCTATAAGTAAAAAATAATAATTAGAATCAGTAATTAAATATTAATATAATAATTAAATAAATATATGAAAGATGAAAAAATGCATAAAGTTAGACATGCTTTGTCTCACTTGTTAGCAATGTCAATTAAACATTATTTCCCTCAGGCCAAATTAGCCATTGGTCCTGTTATTGATGATGGCTTTTATTATGATGTTGATACTGGTGATAAAAAAATATCTGAAGATGATTTAGAAAAACTTGAAGAAAAAATAAAGGAATTTATTAAACAAGATTTAAAGTTTGAAAAAAGTGTTTTAAGTATTGATGAAGCTATAGCTAAAGAAAAAAGCAGACAAGAAGACTATAAGGTTGAATTAATTGAAGATTTAGCTAAAGAGGGTGAAAAGGAAGTTACTTATTATACTGTAGGTGATTTTGTTGATTTATGCAGAGGTCCTCATGTAGAGAGTACTAAAGAGATTGATCCTCAAGCATTTAAGTTAAATAAAGTAGCTGGAGCATATTGGCGTGGAGATGAAAAAAAACAAATGTTAACTAGAATATATGGCTTAGCTTTTAATAATAAAAAAGAGTTGAAGCAATATTTAAATTTACTAGAAGAAGCTAAGAAAAGAGATCATAGAAAATTAGGGAAGGAATTAGATTTATTTCATATTGATGAAAAAGTTGGGATAGGTTTGCCTTTGTGGCACCCCAAAGGAGCTTTACTTTGGAGAATAATTGAAGATTTTTGGTACAATGAACATTTAAAACATGGTTATGATTTAGTGCGCTCTCCACATATAGGCAATAGAGCATTATGGGAAACATCTGGCCATTGGGGATTTTATAATGACAGCATGTATCCTCCATTAGAGGTTGGTCAAACATTAGAGGAGAAACAACAAAAAAAGGAAGTAAAAGAATCTGAAGAATATTTGTTAAAACCAATGAATTGTCCTTTTCATGTACAAATTTATAAAAATAGCCCAAAGTCATATAAAGAACTTCCACTTAGATGGGCAGAATGTGGAACTGTTTATCGTTTTGAAAAAAAAGGAGAGCTTTCTGGGTTAACTCGTGTTCGTGGATTTACTCAAGATGATGCTCATATTGTTTGTAGTGAAGATCAAGTTGAAAATGAATTAGGAAAAGTTGTTGATTTTATTTTGTTTATGTATAAATCATTTGGCTTTAATATTAAGGATATTAATGTTTATCTTTCTGTGCGTGATCAGGAAAATAATAAATATGCTGGAGATGATAAAGGATGGGAACTTACTGAGAATATATTAGAGAAAATTGCTCAAGAAAAAAAATTAAATTATAGTAAAGATATAGGTGGGGCTGTATTTTATGGGCCTAAATTAGATTTTAAGATTAAAGACTCTATTGGTCGCGAATGGCAATGTTCTACTTTACAATTTGATTTTAATTTACCAGAAAGATTTAATATGACTTATTTTAATTCTAAGGGGAATGAAGTACAACCATATATGCTTCATAGAGCTTTATTTGGTAGTTTTGAAAGATTTATTGGACTATTAATTGAGCACTATGCTGGCGCTTTTCCAATTTGGTTTTCTCCTGTGCAAGTTAAGTTAGTATCAGTCGGAGAATCTCATATTGAATATTGTAAAAATTTAGCCTTAGATTTTAAAAAAGAAAATATTCGCGTTAGTATTGATATATCATCGGAAACAGTAGGGAATAAGATACGTAAAGCAGTTAGTGAAAAAGTACCGTATATGCTAGTTATAGGTGATAAAGAAATGGAAGGTGATAGTTTAGCTATTAGAAAAAGAGGCGAAAGAAATACTACTAATATGAATAAAGATGAATTTATTTCTTTACTTAAAAAAGATATAAAAGAAAAAAATTAATAAAATCAGGTCATTCGGGTAATTATATAGGTAAATAGATAAGCGTTAATATTTACGCTTATCTATTTTTTAATATATATTAATTATTTATATTTTATTATTTAATTATATAAGTAAGCTAACTGTTGCTAAAAATACAGTTTTATGTTAGTGTAGTTTATAGGACCTTTAAAAAATAAATTATGAAAAAAGTAGTAATATATCAAATAAATATTGCTTCAGAAGTCGATATTTTATTTGGACTTGAAGATTTTTTGTATACAAATAATATAAATGCAAAAGAGTTCAAAATTAAAGTTATTTCTGGAGACGATAGTGAGGCTTTTGAAGATGCCTTAGAGATAGTTGATTACCTGGGAGTAAAAAAGCTTGTTAAACACAATGTT
>DATFJU010000002.1:0-13730 GCA_035269015.1 Patescibacteria group bacterium
GCAAATGCAATACAGGATTAACCTATTCCTGCATTACTACAATTACCAGAAAAGGCACAGAGGATTAGGTATGGATGGAAAAACACCTATGCAGCGATTAGAAGAGTTAGCGAGTGTAAACCCTTCGCTGCAATGCCACAATTGTTGACAATTACAAATATTAATGATAATCTTATATATCAAATTGATGTTTAAAATTAAATATAAAAACAGGAGGAAAAAAGATGAAAAAGGTGAAAATAAAATGTTTATTTTTGTTAATGATAGCTACATTTTTTGTAGTTAATACCTACGCACAAAGTCAACATATTTTACGTAATCAGTTTGGTAAAAATGTATTGATTGAGATTCCTAGTGTCGGTATTAGGCAGTATTTAGGACCAGTTAATTCAGGTTCTAACACTTCTAGTCATTTATTTTATAACTCAACTGTATTAATGAAAGTTACAGTTGATTATCAATCCTTGGTAGAGGTAAAAGTTTCTTTAGATGGAGAGTATATTGATATTAATCAAGAACTTCTTGATAAAGATAACGATCTATCCTCTAAATCTGAAATTGAAATTGTTGAGGAGAGCGATCATCGAGTTTCCTCTAATAACAGTAAAAACTCTTTTTCTAACGCTAAAGAAGTGCTATTTATTAATACCACTGATTATAAAATGGTTGGGAAAAGTGGCGCTCTTAAAGGTTTAACTTTAATGCCGGGTGATACTATCACTAATGCTATTATAAGGTTTAATAAAGCATTAAGGTATAATCTTTTTGAAGGGAATTATATTGATAACAATAATACAGTATTAAAAAAGAAAAATGCTAATAAATTGTTGGGTTTATATAATTCTAGTGCTAAAATTAAATGGCTTAACTCTGGTATTTATGAGGAAAACTTTAAAGTATTTCTTACTAAATCTGGAGAAAGAGACAAGATTGGAGCTTTGCTTATCCTTCAATTCAAAATTGATGATAATACTGAACACGTTATTATTGATGATGAGGATATAAATAGAAATTTACCTCATGGAAGGAAGAGACAAAGAAATGTTATTAATGAAAGTAATAAGAAGATTCAGTTAACTATTGGAGGTACGCAGAAAGTTATTTCTTCTAAAAAAGGAAGAAGATTTTCTAAAGTGCGAATGGGAGAAAAACTGGCAAACGGTTATTATTACATATCTGTGTCTTTAATCACTAACAAAGCTATACAAAGAGATTTGCTTTTGCTAGTCGGTGAAAATCAGAGAGATTTTATTATTGAACAGGATGATGTTGATAAAGTTGTCAGGTTGGATTATCAAGAGCAGGGTTTTTAAAATTTTACAATGCGCTAATTGCAACAAGCAAGAAGCGCATTTTTTATTTGTCATTTTATTATTTTCCTTATTTAATTAGATTGACCGCTAGTTTTTTCTTTGTTATACTAATAGTATATATAAGGGCTTATTATAGCTCTCGTAGCCTGTAATTAGGCTAATTTTTATATTTAAATATTTAAAATAAGTATTATGATTATTTCTTGGCATGGGCAATCTTGCTTTAAAATTCAAGATAAAATTGGTCCAGATGGTATTACAGTAGCCACTGATCCTTTTGATAAATCAATTGGTTTAAAGGTTCCAAACTTTGAAGCTGATATAGTAACAGTGAGTCATGATCATTCTGATCATAATAATGTAAAAGCTTTTAGAGGTAATCCTTTTATTGTTAGTATGGCTGGAGAGTATGATGTTAAAGGAGTTTTGGTTGAAGGTATTGAGTCATATCATGATGACAAAAAAGGAGAAGAAAGAGGTAAAAATATTATCTATAGAATTGAAATGGAAGATATTAGTATTGTGCACTTGGGAGATTTAGGTCATGTTTTAGATAATTCACAATTAGCTAAATTGGAGGCTACTGACATATTAATGATACCAGTGGGAGGAAAATACACTTTAGATGCTAAAAAGGCTGTAGAGGTAATAGCACAATTAGAGCCAAGAATTATTATTCCTATGCATTACAAGATTCCAGGACTTAAAATTGATATTGAAGGAGTGGATGCTTTTGTAAAAGAGTTAGGATTAACACCCACTAAAGAAGAGAAGTTAAAAATAAGTAAAAAAGAGTTACCAGCAGAAGATACTGAGCTGGTTATTTTTGATTATAAAAATTAAGCATGAATAAACTTATGACACATCCAAAGAAGCAAAGATCACTGGTAATATTAAAACCTGATGCTATTCAGCGAGGTTTAATTGGTGAATTAATTAAAAGAATAGAACGTAGTGGCTTAAAGCTTGTTGCTTTAAAGATGGTAAATGCCACTGAAGACCAATGTTGGACACATTACAATAAAGACGATGTTTGGTTTAAGGAAAAAGGTGAAAAAATAGTTGAAAATCGTAAAGCTAGAGGTTTAGAACCTGAAAAAGAAACTATTGAATATGGTAAAGATATTATTAAGGGCTTAGTTAAGTTTATGACCTGTGGACCAGTTGTCCCTATGATTATTGAAGGTAATCAAGCTATAGCAATAGTAAAGAAATTAGTTGGTGGCACAGAACCAACTACTTCTGATGTAGGAACTATAAGAGGAGATTTGACAGTTGATTCATATGAATTGGCTAATATAGATGAGAGAGCTATTAGAAATTTAATACATTGTTCAGATAAAGGGGAAGAAGCTAAAAGAGAAATAGAAATTTGGTTTACTGAAGAAGAAATTCTTTCTTATAATTTAGCTATGGAAAAGATTCTGTATGATGTTAACCTAGATGGTATTAAGGAATAGTTAATATATGGATAAAAAACTTAAAAGAGATAATAATAGTAGAGATAATAGTAGCGATGAAAAGGATAAGAAATTATTACTCTACTCAGCAGTTAGTTTCTTTTTAGTTTTAATATTATTTCTTTGGATTTTTAATTTACCTTCAATTTTAAGCTCTAAGACTATAGAGGAAGAAGAAGTTAATCATTTTGATTGGGGTAAGATAACTAATACATTGAAAAAAACCTGGTCAGGATTTAATGATAATTGGAATGAAGCTAGTGTTGAACTTGAAAATGAGGTAGAAAAAAATCCAGACATTTTTGTTGGTAGCACCAGCACTGAAGAGGTTTCCACTAGCACTGAAGATGTAGAGGGGTTTGAAGATATGCAAGCAGAACTTAAAAAATTAGAAAAGGCCTTAGAAGAGGCACAAATTGAAAAACAAAATCCTAACAATTGTCCTGAGTGGGTAAATTGTATGCCAACATATGGCGATTCTGGTCCTAAGAATTGTACGATTCCAGCGGGCTGTGAAGGTATAACTGAAAAAGTATATTAATATTATATGACTACAAAAAATAAAGACCAAGAACCTCAAGATGAGGGAATCAAAAAAAATGATGAAAACGAATTAACAGTCTATGGTTTAATTAAAAATCAACCTTTAGTTGAAGAAATGAGTCAATCATATCTTGACTATGCTATGAGTGTCATTGTTAGTCGTGCTTTACCAGATGTAAGAGATGGTTTAAAGCCAGTGCACAGACGTATTTTATATGCGATGTGGAGTATTGGTTTAAAGTCAACTGCTAAGTTTAGAAAATCAGCTACTGTAGTTGGTGAAGTGTTAGGTAAATACCATCCTCATGGAGATAGTGCTGTTTATGATTCAATGGTTAGAATGGCGCAGGATTTTTCTATGCGTTATCAACTTGTCAACGGACAAGGTAACTTTGGTTCAATGGATGGGGATAGTGCGGCAGCTATGCGTTATACGGAAGCTAAACTACAAAACATCTCTGATGAACTTTTAATTGATATAGAAAAGAAAACAGTTGATTTTCGTCCCAACTTTGATGGTTCTCATGATGAGCCTAGCGTGTTGCCAGCTAAATTACCTAACTTGCTTTTAAATGGTACCATGGGTATTGCTGTAGGAATGGCTACTAATATTCCTCCGCATAATTTACACGAATTATCACAAGCTATAATTCATTTAATTGAAAATCCTGAAGCTAGCATTGATGACCTAACAGAATTTGTTAAGGGGCCAGATTTCCCTACAGGTGGTATTATTTATAATCAAAAAGATATTGCTCAAGCCTATGCTACAGGTAAGGGTGGAATTGTGGTAAGAGGTAAGGCTGAGATTGTTGAAAATAAAGCTAATGATTTTAAAATTATTATTACTGAAATTCCATATCAAGTAAATAAAGCTAATTTAGTAGAAAAGATTGCTGATTTAGTTAAAAATAAAAAGATAGATAGTATTAAAAATTTAAGAGATGAGTCAGATAAAGACGGGGTTAGGGTAGTTATTGATCTTAAAAAAGATGCTTATCCTAAAAAAGTATTAAATACTTTATATAAAAATACACAACTACAAGAAACTTTTCATGTTAATGCTTTAGCTTTAATAGATGGTTTGCAACCTAAGGTATTAACATTAAAGATGATTCTAGAAGAATACATTAAGCATCGCTTAGAAGTGGTTAGAAGAAGAACGCAGTTTGACTTGGATAAAGCTAAAGACAGAGCTCATATTTTAGAAGGACTGGTGATTGCTTTAAAAAATATTGATGAAGTTATTAAAACTATTAAAGCTTCTAAAGATAAAGAAGTAGCTAAGGTCAATTTAATTAAGAAATTTAAGTTATCTGAAAAACAAGCAGTGGCTATTTTGGAGATGAAACTGCAAAATTTAGCCAATTTAGAAGGAAAAAAGATAGAAGATGAGTTAAAAGAAAAACAGAAATTAATTAAAGAGTTAGAAAGTATTTTAGCTTCTAAAACTAAGATGAGAAATATTATTAAACAAGAAGTGGTAGATCTTGATAAGAAGTATGGTGATGAAAGAAGAACTAAAGTTATAAGTAGTGGTGTGAAGGATTTTAATATTGAAGATTTGGTTCCTAATGAAGAAACCATGATTATGATGACTAGAGATGGTTATATTAAAAGATTGGATCCTAGTAATTTTAAAGTTCAAGCTAGAGGTGGAAAAGGGGTTATTGGTTTAAGCACTAAAGAGGAAGATTTGGTGCAATTTATGTTTACCACCAATACTCACAGTGATCTTCTTTTCTTTACCACTAAAGGTAGGGTCTTTCAGTTAAAAGCTCACGAGATACCACAAACCTCTAGAACTGCTAAAGGTACAGCTATAGTGAATTTCTTACAATTAATGAGTAAAGAACAAGTTACTTCAATATTACCTTTAGATAAAATATCTAATCAAAAGTATCTCTTTTTCACTACTGAAAAAGGAATAGTAAAGAAAGTTTCTTTAGACTCATTTGCTAATGTCAGACGTTCAGGACTTATAGCTATAAAAATTAAAGATGGAGATAGACTTATTTGGGCTAAACCAAGTAGTGGTAGCGATGAGGTAATTTTGATTACTGCTAATGGTCAAGCTATTAGATTTAAAGAAACAGATGTAAGAGAGATGGGAAGATCTGCTGCTGGTGTTTATGGTATGCGCCTGAAAAAAGATGATAAGATTATTGGTATGGGGGTAGCTAATCAGGGCTCTATTAAAGATAAGGATTATCAAGTTATGACTATTATGGCTAATGGTTTTGGTAAGAGAACAGCCTTTGAGCTTTATAAGATACAAAAGAGAGGTGGTTCAGGTATTAAGACCGCTAAAGTTACAGCTAAGACCGGCTCTTTGGTAAATGCTTATTTAATGAATTATAAGATGATGAAAGAAAGAGATATTATTGCTATTTCTGCTAAAGGTCAAGTTATCCGTTTGCCATTTACTTCTATTAATAAAACAGGTAGAGATACACAAGGGGTGAGACTTATGAGATTAAAAAATGACAATGATAGTGTTGCTGGTGTAACCTGGTTATAATAATAAATATAATCTATGCTTATAGATATAATTACAATAGTCCTTCTTTTGGCGATATTAGTTTTAGCTTGGTATTATTTGCAAAGGAAACAAAATGATAAGGGCATGACTTTAATGGAAGAGCGTTTAAAAAACTTGTCTGAAATAAATACTTTACTTCGCCAAGAATTAGACAAAAAACTCTCTGAAGTTCATCAAAGTAATCGTGAACAATTTGGACAAAGTGCTAAACTTATTTCTAATATTACTGAGAAATTAACCAAGCTTGATGAAACTAACAGACAAGTGGTTAATTTTTCTGAGCAGTTACAGAATTTACAGGATATATTAAAAAATCCTAAACATCGAGGTGTCTTGGGAGAATATTATTTAGAAGAAACTTTAAAAAATGTTTTAGCTCCAAATTCCTATCAAATGCAATATAGTTTTAAGGATGGTGATATAGTTGATGCTGTGGTATTTGTGAAAGATAAAGTTATTCCAGTAGATTCAAAATTTAGTTTAGAAAATTATGAAAAATTAATAAATTGTAGAGACAAAGAACAAAGAACACGTTTAGAAAAGTCTTTTAAGACTGATTTGAAAGCTAGAATAGATGAAACAGCTAAGTATATTAAACCAGGAGAAAAAACGCTAGATTTTGCTTTTATGTTTATCCCTTCAGAAGCTATTTATTATGATTTACTTATAGGTAAGGTTGGTATTGTGCATCGTGATTTGATTGAGTATGCTTTTAAAGAAAAGAAAGTTGTTATTGTTTCGCCGACATCATTTTTAGCTTATTTACAAACAGTTTTACAAGGACTTAGAGCTATGCAAATAGAGGAATCAGCACAAGAAATTAAAAAGAATGTTGAAAAATTAGGACGTCATATTTTAAGTTATGATACTTATTTACAGAAATTAGGCGGTACTCTTTCTACTAGTGTTAATCATTATAATAGTGCTTACAAGGAATTTAAAAAGATAGATAAAGACGTAACTAAGATATCACATAAAAAAGAAGAAGTGGAAACCATGGAAATAGAAAAGCCTAAACAAGAAGATTAATTATTATGTTAGTAAATTCAAATACCAATTTAGACAGAGCAATTGTATCTACAATTGCTTTTTTTGATATTTTTTCTTATCCGCTTAGTGCTTTTGAAGTTTTTAAGTATCTGCAAAAAAATTGTTCGTATTTTCAAGTTGTTTTAGCGCTAGAAAGTTTAGAAACCAGAAACGTTATCAGTTCTAAACATAGCTTTTATTGTCTAGAAGGTAAGGAAAACAATTTTAGTATTAGACAGAAAAGATATAATTATACAAAAAAGAAAATAAAGATAGCTAGAAAGTGGTCAAAAATATTTAAAATATTTACTGGCTTAAAACTGCTAGCATTGAGTAATAGTATAGGATCATATAATCTTAGAGAAGGGGGAGATATTGATTTGTTTATTATTACTAAAAAGAATAAAATTTGGATTAGTAGATTTATTTTAGCATTTATAGGAAAGTTGTTTAATTTAAGGCCTAGCCCAGAAAATGAAAAAGACAAGCTTTGCTTAAGTTTTTTTGTCAGTGAAGTTAATTTAAATTTACAAAATTATACTAAAGAAAGTGACTTCTATTTTCTGTATTGGTTAGTTAATTTAAGTTCTGTGTATGATAAAGATAATTATTTAAATAAGTTATTAGCAGAGAATGTCTGGGTAAAAAATTATTTACCTAATTATTTTAAGATTGTAAATGTAGATAATAATATTAAAGATTATAAAAATAGTAGTAATGGATTTATTGAAAATTATTTAAAAAAAATACAATGGCATTTATTTCCTCAAGAGATAAAAGATAAAGTTAATAAAGGTAAAGAGGTAATTATAAATGATGAAGTTTTAAAACTACATGTTTTAGATAGAAGGGAATATTTTTATCAAAAATATTTAGAAAGAATGAAAGTTTATGAAGATAAACTCTAAACTAAAAAAATTAAATATTTTAAATATAAAAAAGGTAATTGAGTATTTACTGTACTTTTTAGTCTTTAGTCTGCCTTTACAGACTAGATATATTATAAGCGCTTGGACAAAAGATGGTTTTTCTTTAGAGTTTAGTACTATAAGTTTCTATTTCACAGATTTATTAATAATAATTTTAGTATTATTAACGCTCAGTGTTTATTTTAAAACCATTAGCTCACAGATTAAAAATAGATTATGGTATTTCCTAGGGGCCTTTGAGATATTTATTATTAGTTCAATTATATTCTCATATAATTATAAGCTATCTTTATTTCACTATTTTTGGTTTGTAATTTTTGCTTTATTAATTTGGGTTCTAATTACCGTTAAATATAATAAATTAAATCTTCTACTTTGGTTTTTAGCTGGTTCTTTGTTCCAGGGTTTTTTAGGAATTTTTCAATTTATTTCACAAACTTCATTTAGCAATAAATACTTAGGCATGGCTAGCCATGGGGCTTTTAATTTAGGACAGGCTGTAATTGAAACTGCTTCAGGTCGTTGGCTTAGAGCCTATGGAAGTCTTGATCATCCTAATATCTTTGGTGCTTTAATGGCTATAAGCTTATTAGTTTCTTTATATTTATTATTAGCTCAAAATAAAAAAATTATTAATTATAAAAAACTAAGATTTTCTTTGTATTTTTGGATTAGCTCTTTAGTATCATTCATGGCTCTCTTTTTATCTTTTTCAAGACTGGCAATAGGCGCCGGATTTATTGGTACTTTAATAATTGTTCTTTATTATTTATTTTATAAAAAAAATTATAGACAAGTAATTAAGGTAAGTTTAACTTTAGTTTTACTGTCTGTTATTTTAATAAGTATATATAGTCAATTATTTTTCTCTAGGCTAGATACTAGTAATCGTTTAGAGGCAAAGTCAATTAATGAAAGGCAAGAGCAAATTGTTGAAGCAAAAACAATTATTAAAGATAACTTGTACTTTGGAGTGGGTGTTGGTAATTATAGTTTAGTTTTGAAAGATTATTATCCAGATAAAGATATTTATGAACTGCAACCAGTACATAATAGCTTTTTGCTTCTGATGGCAGAGATTGGCATTTTTGGTTTTATGGCTTTTTTAGTATTTTTTATATATCTATTTGTTATAGCATATAGCAGAAAACAAGTTTTATATATATCCTTGTGGTTAGTGCTCCTTATAATAATGTTAGCAGAACACTGGTTAATATCGCTTCACTTTGGTTGGCTTCTTATGGCTTTGATTTCAGGTTTAATATTAAAACCCATTAATGCAAATGACAGTATTAAAAAAATTAGAACTTAAAAAGTTTTGTTATTTTATTCATTCTTTTCAATCAATGTTAAATAATCAGAAAAATTAGAATTAGCTAGTTTTAAGTCCTCTTGATTTTGAGCAGAAAAGCCTGCTTCTATTTCTTTTTTTAATAAAATGATATCCTTATCCATATAATTATATACTTTATTTAATTTTACTAAAGTATATTTAATCTTTTTCTATAATCCTATAATTATCTTGCAAATAAAGCAGGTCTCTTGCTAGGCTTTTTAATATATTTTTTATCTCTCTTTCTGTGAGAGTATTATTTTGTGATAGTAAATTTAAAATAGTAGCTAGGCTAGCAAAGTAATCTTTAGCTTTAACGTGAAAAGCGGTGCTTTTTTTATCACAAATTAAATTATTGAATTTTTTTAAATAGTTTTTATATTTATTGTTATAAGTAATCATATGTTTTATGTAGTTTTAAATTTTTGTTTTAAATTTTTAAGTTATCATTATTTTTTAAAACAATACTATGATAACCGTTTTTAGTGATGATAACATGATCTAAAATTTCTATACCTAAAATGTGTCCAGCTTTAATTAAGTTAACGGTGACTTTAACATCTTCTAGACTGGGACTACTATTACCGGAAGGATGATTGTGAGCTAATATTATAGCTACTGAACTATATTCAATAGCTGGTTGAAAGACTTCTCTAGGATGAACTAAAGAACAATCTAAAGTACCCAATGATATGATTTCATCGTGTATAAGCTTTGATCTGCTATTTAAGTAAAGACCTCTGAATTGTTCTTTGTTTAAATTTCTCATATCTTGAAGATATTCATAGACATCTTTAGCGCTTTTAATAGTTTTTTTCACACCCTGGTTTTCTTTAAAAAGTCTTTTGCCTAGTTCAAAACAAGCAATTAATTGCAAGGATTTTCCTAAGGGTAGCTTGAATTCGTTACTTAAGAATTTAGCATTTTTTTGATCAGATATGGCTTTTTGTCCGTATTCTTTAAGTAGTCGTGAACTCATTTTGATTATATTTTCTTTTTTAGTGCCAGTTTGTAAAATAATTGCTATTAATTCTGATAAAGACAATATATCAGGACCTTTTTCTAGAAGTTTTTCTCTAGGTTTTTCATGTGTAGGTAAATCTTTTATTTTAAAATTTTTCTTTTTATTATTTTCTAAATAATATTTTTTCATTTTAAGTAGTGTTTGTTTATTAAGATCTCTTTATTTGAATTATAGCTGATATGTGTTAAATTTAAGATATATTAATAATAAATAATTACTATATGAATAATTATAAAACAGATAAGTTAAAAAATAGTTTGGAAATTATAAAGATTCCTGATAGTAGCTCTAAAACAGTTACTGCTTTAGTTATGGTAGGTACTGGTTCTAGAAATGAAACTAGAACTAATAATGGTATTAGTCATTTTTTAGAGCATATGATGTTTAAAGGTACAGAAAAATACCCTGATGCTCTTAGTTTAGCTTCAGCTTTAGATGCTGTGGGTGGAGAATTTAATGCCTTTACCTCTAAAGAGTATACTGGTTATTATATAAAACTTAGAGCTGACAAGTTAGAAATAGCCTTAGAAATATTAAGTGATATGTTATCTGCTTCAACCTTTAAACAAGAGGAGATTGATAAAGAAAGAGGTGTGATTTTAGAGGAAATAAATATGTATAGAGCTAACCCTATGATGCGTTTAGATGATGTTTTTGAGTCTTGTTTATATGGAGATAATAGCGCTGGTTGGGAAGTTATTGGCACTAAAGAAAATATCAAGAAATTTCAAAGAAAAGATTTTGTTAATTATTACACAAAACAATATGGGGCTAATAATCTTCATTTAGTGTTAGCAGGTAATTTACCAAAGAATATTAATAATTTAAGTAAAAAGTATTTTGGTGATTTTAATAAAAACATTAAAAAAGAACCAGCTAAAATTAGTCTTAAACAAAAAGCACCACAGATAAAAGTGGAATACAAAGAAAATGATCAAATTAATTTAGCACTTGGTGTGCGTGCTTTTGCAATTGGTGATAAAAGAGAAGCTACCTTAAAATTAATGCAGGTTATCTTAGGTGGATCAATGAGTTCTAGACTTTTTACAGAAATTAGAGAAAAAAGAGGTTTAGCTTACTATATTAAAGCTTCTACTGAATTATATAGAGATTCAGGTTATTTAGCTGTAGAGGCAGGATTAAAAAATGAAGCAGTTTATGAAGCTATAGAAGTTATATTAGAGGAGTTTAAGAAATTAATTTTAGAACCTGTTTCTGCTAAGGAGTTGAAAAGAAATAAGGAAATGATAAAAGGGCGTATGGCTCTAAGTCTAGAAGGATCTGATGCTATTGCTAGTTTTTATGCTAGGCAATCTGTGACTAGAAAATCGTTTAAGAAACCAAAAGACTTTTTAGCTGAAATGAATAAGGTAACAAGTGCTGATATCCAAAAATTAGCTAAACAGTTATTTGTTAATGATAGATTAAACTTAGCAATTATTGGACCCATGAAAGAAAATGCTAAGCTTAAAAAAATAGTAGATTTAAATAAATAATATTTAAAATATACAATTATGAAAGTCGACTTTTCTCATTTAAATAGAGAACAAAGGCAAGCAATAGAGCATGAAAAAGGACCTTTACTTGTAGTAGCGGGTGCTGGTACTGGTAAAACTTCAGTGCTTATTAGTAGGATGCTTTATTTAATGGATGAGAAAAAAGTTAATACTGAAGAAATATTACTTTTAACTTTTACTGAAAAAGCAGCTGCAGAGATGGAGGAAAGAGCTTTAGAAGCTTTGCCATATGGTTACTTTGATTTATGGATTAGCACTTTCCATGGTTTTTGTGAAAGAGTGCTTAGAGATCACGGATTAGAAATTGGTTTACCTATAGATTTTGAGCTTTTAGATCAAACACAACAATGGATATTTATTTATAATAATTTAGATAAATTTGAACTTGATTATTATAAGCCACTAGGTAATTCTACTAAGTTTATTCAAGAATTAATTAAGCACTTTTCTAGATTAAAGGATGAGGAGATATCTCCTCAAGATTATTTAGATTACGCTGAAAGTTTAGAAAAGAATAAAGATAAAAACTTAAATAATGATGAAGCTAAGGAACAAGAACAAGAAATAGCGCGTTACAAAGAATTAGCTAAGGCTTATTATAAATATAATCAGTTAATTCTTGATAACTCTTATTTAGATTTTGGAGATTTGATTAGATACACCTTAAAACTTTTTAAAGAAAGACCACACATATTAAGCAAGTATCAAGATAAGTTTAAGCAAGTAATGGTTGATGAATTTCAAGATACTAATTGGGCTCAATATGAACTTATTAAGTTGTTAATAAAATCTCATCAAAATCTTACTGTAGTGGGGGATGATGATCAAAGTATATATCGTTTTCGTGGATCTTCTATTTTTAATATTATGCAATTTAAAGATGATTACCCTCAAGCTAAACAAATAGTTTTAACTAAGAACTACCGTTCAGGGCAAAAGATACTTGATAAATCATATGAACTCATTAAACATAACAATCCTAATCGTTTAGAAGAAAAGATTAATGTAAATAAAGAATTAAAGGCGCAAAAACCAATAGAAGCAAAGGTGGAGCATTGGAATTTGCAAAATGAAGAATCAGAAACTACTTTTGTTAGGGAAAAGATTGAAAGTATATACCAGGCCAATAAAGATACTAAGTGGTCTGATTTTGCTGTCTTAGTTAGAGCTAATGGTGCTGCAGATAAGTTTGTTAAAGAATTAAATCGTCACAGTATTCCTAATCAATTCGTTTCTTTAAAGGGTTTGTATTTTAAACCTTTAATATTAAATGCCATAGCTTATTTTAAACTTTTAGATAATTATCACGAATCTTCAGCTTTATTTAGAGTATTAAATTTTGATTATTTTTCTTTACCATATAAAGATATTTTAGAATTAAATAAATTAGCCAGAAGAAAAACTTGGTCATTGTATGAAGCTTTACAAAATGTTCACGTTTTAAATAGCTTAGACGGTGAGTCATATAAAAAGATTAAGGAACTTTTAAGTTTAATTAAAAAGCATAGTGAAATGGTTAAAAAAGAAAGTCCTAGTAAGATATTCTTAGAGTATGTAGAATCTTTTGCAATCACTAAAAAATTAGATCAAGATAGAGATAAAGAGAAGTTTTCTTGGTTGAATCAGTTTTATAAAAAAATAAAAGAATTTGAAAGCGCTGATAAAGAAGCTAACTTAAAAGATTTTGTTAACTATTTAGATTTAGAGCTTGAAGCAGGAGAAAGTGGTTCTTTGTTTTTAGAATTTGAAGATCCTGAGGTAGTTAAAATTATGACAGTGCACTCTGCTAAAGGTTTAGAATTTAAACATGTTTTTGTTTGTAATTTAGTAGATAAACGTTTTCCTACTATATCTAGAACAGATAAAATTACAATTCCTGAGACTTTGGTTAAAGAGAAAGTTGAGTCAGACAAAGACTTTCATATTGAAGAAGAGAGAAGACTATTTTATGTAGCTATAACTAGAGCTAAAGAAAATCTTTATTTAACTAGTGCTAAAGATTATGGTGGAAAATTAGAGAAAAAGCCATCTCTTTTTCTA
>DATFJU010000003.1:0-8368 GCA_035269015.1 Patescibacteria group bacterium
TATTTTCTAGTTTAGATACTAATAATTGCATATATCTAGGGTCAAATTGATTCATATGGGCTAAAATAATAATAAATAGATAACTATTTATTATATTTTACCCTTGAAAAGTGTAAACCCCTTTGCAGCAAGGCTGACAAAGTAAATATAATACGTTATAATATAGATAAGATAAAAAATATGGCTCAAGTAATCTCAGTAGTAAATCAAAAAGGTGGAGTAGGAAAAACTACTTCAGCTGTTAATATAGGTGCCTATCTTACCCATTTAGGTAAGAGTGTTCTTTTAATTGATATTGATCCTCAAGCTAATGCTACTTCAGGTTTAGGTGTTGATCATAGAGCTCTTGAACATGGTATTTATGAATCTATTATTGGTCACAAACCTATCTTTGATGTTATTACTCGTACAGTCCAAAACAATTATAGTTTAGCTCCTGCTACCTTATCTTTAGCTGGCGCTGGAGTAGAGTTAGTTAATTTAGAAGAAAGAGAATACCGTTTAAAGAAAATTATTGATTCAGTTAGAGAAGAATATGATTATATTATTATTGATGGACCTCCATCACTAGGACTATTAACAGTTAATGGTCTCACTGCCTCAGATAAAGTTATTATCCCCATTCAAAGTGAATATTATGCTTTAGAAGGTTTAAGTCAATTACTGGAAACAATTTCTTTAGTACAAAATCATTTAAATCCAGATTTAGGAATAATGGGGGCGCTAATAACTATGTATGATAAAAGGAATAAATTGTCAGGTCAGATTATGGAGGAACTATATAGATATTTTCCTAATAGAATCTTTAGATCAGTTATTCCTAGAAGTGTTAGATTAGCAGAAGCTCCTAGTTATGGTAGATCAATATTACATTATGATCCTAAGTCTCGTGGAGCTAAAGCTTATGAAAATTTAGCCAGAGAAATAATAAGTTTTTAATAAATAATAATTATATAAATATATGGCACAAGGTGGTTTAGGTAGAGGTTTAAACTCTTTAATACAATCAAATAAACCAAATACTGAAAAAGAATTTGATCTTGATTTAGCTGATGACAAAGATAGGGTTTTACAGGTAAAACCTGAGATGATTGTGGCTAATACAGATCAACCTAGACAAGATTTTGATAATGATAATTTAAAGGAATTAGTTTTATCTATTAAAGAGCACGGTATTTTGCAGCCTTTAATTGCAATTACCAAAGATGATAAATATGAACTTATTGCTGGTGAAAGAAGACTTAGAGCTTCTAAATTAGCAGGACTTAAAACAGTGCCATTAATTGTTAGAGGAGTTGATAAGCAGGAAAAGCTAGAGTTAGCTTTGATTGAGAACTTACAACGTCAAGATTTATCACCACTGGAAACTGCTATTGCTTATAAAAAGCTAATGGAAGAATTTAAACTTACTCAAGAACAAGTTGCTCAAAAAGTAGGTAAATCAAGACCTAGTATTACTAATACTTTAAGACTGTTAAATCTACCGCAAGAAGTTAAAGAGGCTTTAATGAGTAGAAAAATTACTGAGGCCCATGCTAAGTTAATTCTTAGTTTAAAAGATGAAAAAGAACAAATTAGTTTATTTAAAAAAATTACTCAACAAAATCTAAATGTACATGATAGTACTAAGGTGAGTAAAACTTATAATGGAGCCAATAAAACAGCAAGAAAGAATTATAAGGATGAAGCTAGAGAACAAAAACTACAGAGTTTCTTTAATGCCAGAACTCAAATTAGAAGAAAGAAACAAGGTGGAGAAATTATTATTGAATTCTATGATGATAGTGATTTAGAGGAAATATTAAAGAAAGTGAAATAAATGAACAAAAAAACAATTTATTATATATAAATCTCGCTACTTAGGCGAGATTTTGTTTTATCTTAGAAATCTTTTTCTTCTAATAAAGTTAATATATTTAAAATACTCTTGTTTTTTGAAATATTTTATATTAATATAATATATTATGTTCTTTTATAATTAAATAAATATTTAACTAAAACAATTAATCATGCAAAAACCATGTATTATTTTACCTCTTGATAATTTTCAAGGAGAAGATGGAATTATAACCTTAGAAAAGGTTTTATCAAATGAATCAGCTAAAGCTTTAATAAGTCATATTAAACTTAATGACGCTGTTCATGGAAGTTTTGCTCCAGGTCCTGATCTTTTGCAATTTTATATGGATGCAATTAAAGAGACCGAGTCAAATGCTAAAATCTTTTTAGATTTAAAGTTAGCCGATACCTGGGGTACAGTAAAAAATACTGTTAGTCACTATAAAGATGTGGCACCAGATATCATTACTCTGCGCAGTAGTTGTTCGCTTAAAGCTTTTACGGTAGTTAAAAGTATTTTACCAAATACTAAAATTGCTTTAGTAAGTGCCTTAACAGATATGAGCCGAGAAGAACATCTTAGGAGATACGGTTTAAGTCCTGAAGAAAAAATTCATCGGGACATGAGGGCGTTATGCCAGAAGGCAGTAGTAAAAGGACAAAAATTACCTTTTGATATGGTGGTATGTTCTCCTTTAGAACTCTCTTACCTTATTCAAATGTGGGGCGACACTTTTGAATATGTGGTTCCAGGAATTAGGGATAAGTGGATGCTAAAAAGTCAGCAAGAGCGATCAATGGGTATTAAAGAAGCACTGGATTTAGGTGCTACTAATGTTGTTGTTGGTTCACAAATGTTAAAAGGAAATCCAAAACATGGAATTAGTGCTGAAGAAAGTCGCCTTCTTAGCATTGAACAGATAAGTAAAAGCTGGAGAGTTAAAATAGATCCAACTTCGTTTAGGGGTACACTTGTAAATCTTGAGGGATATTATGAATCTGTTAAAAAAGGTGGTAGATTTAAAGGTCCTTTGGTAATGTATGTCGGTGAATATGAGGATAAAACAGGAAAGCAGAAAAATTATGTAGGAACGGTTTATTTGAACTTAGCAAAGATTGAAAATAAACCTAAGATTCTGCATTATTATGCTCAAAAATTAGCAAGTAAAATTATTACTAATAATTTAAATCCTGATGTTATTGCTGGTGTTCCCACAGGCGGAAATTATTGGGGCGAGGCTGTAGCTAAAGAACTGCAAATTGATTATGCTCATGTCAGTAAGATAAAGATTAGGGAAACTGATCAGATAAAGGGTCAACGTGAAGATTTCAGCTTTGATCTGAGTCGACATGAACTAAAACCTGGTGATAAAGTTATAATTGTTGAAGATTTATGTAATACATTTTCTAGTACTAAGAAAGTGCGTGAAGCTATAAGTAGGGCCGGAGGTGAGGTTATCGCTATTGCCTGCGCTTTTAATCGTTCAACTGATTACCAGGATGGATATTGGCAAGACTTGCCCATTATAGCGATTGACCAGGAAGCTATTTTAAAATATCAGCAAGATGATGATAGGGTTGCAGATCTTGTTAAAGCTAGAAAGATTGTTCTCAAACCAAAAAATAATTGGGAAATACTTAAAAAGGCTATGAATGCTTAAAATTACAAGACTGTTTCTAAATGAAACAGTCTTTTTATTACAGTCTTGTAATATAATAGTGTAATTTTTGGTTTGACTTATAGAAAGATATATAATATAGTTTTATATTCTTTAAAATTGAATAATCATTAAAAACTATAAAAATGAAAGCAATTCAGATTTTTCTCGTTATGATGCTTGCATTTATAGTGCAAGTTGAAAGTCAGGCACAAGATGCAGATTTAAATGAACATAGTTTTATTAAAAAAAGTGTTGATAGTTCTAATTATGTTGTTTATCTCCAATCTGAGACTGTGATGTCTAAAATTATTGACCAGAATAAATTAATTTCTCGTGTAGACATTATTTATGATTCCATTGGTTTTTTTAAACATGTTGATAAGGCACTGCTTAAATTAAACAAAGATTATTGGTTAAAAGCTTTTGTAAATGCTGATAGCATTATTAAAATTCCAGTTGATAGTATTATAAAATATAGTAAGACTGGATTTGATAAAGATGTACAAATAAAGCGCTTATTGGTTATTTATTCATCTACAACTAATAATTTAGAAGTGTTTGATGAAGATAGTACCACAATAAGTGGGGCAAATATTGATTTTCAGTTTTTATTATTATTAACTTTATTTCTCGCTTTGTGGTTTGCCGCTTATAAAAGAATAGGGCTTGTACTGATAAATATTATAATCTTAATTCTAGGTGTTTGTGTTATTTTTAATCTTAGTACTTTTTTTAATTTAAAGATTATAGTAAATACCGTGTTAATAGCTTTTCTTGGGTTGGCTTTAATTTGGTCATTAGCAAATAAAAAAACTGTTATTCTGGTTGCTCACATTATTCATATAGTGATTATTGTTGCTTTAGCAATTAAGATGGCAGCAATTTTAACACTAACCAGCATGTTCATTCTTTTTGTTTGGCTAGCGCTTACTAGTCTGCTGTGTCATAAGTTGCTTCTTTATTATTTTAAAAAAAATAAAGAAGATGACTAGTGCTTAAGTTTTTAAAATGATATTAAACTAATAACCATCTCTTTAAGGAGATGGTTTTTTATAATTGCTTTTTAAGTTTTTGTCTAGTTTTAATTGTTTTGATTTTGTATTATGATGTAATTAATTAATACTAAACAATTATTACATGAGTTTTGTCCACCTTCATAACCATACCCACTATTCATTACTTGATGGGTTAACTAAAATTGATGAATTAGTAAAAAGAGCTAAAGATCAAGGTTCACCAGCTGTAGCTATTACTGACCATGGTAATTTATATGGTGCTATTGAGTTTTATCAAACCTGTAAAAAAGAAGGTATCAAACCAATTATTGGCGTAGAAGCTTACTTAGCTAAAGGTTCAAGGCTTGATAAAAATACTAAAGAGGATGCTAAAAGTTATCATTTACTTCTTTTAGCTAAAAATAATACTGGTTATCACAATTTAATTAAGTTAGTTACCAAATCCCATTTGGAGGGTTTTTATTATAAACCGAGAATAGACTGGGAACTCTTAAAAGAACATCATGAGGGGGTTATTGCTCTTAGTGCTTGCTTAGGCGGTGAAATACCTCAACTAATAATGGCAGGAGAATTAAAAAAAGCTAAGGAACGAATTATTGAATATAGAGATTTATTTGGTAAGGAGAATTATTATTTAGAAATAATGGATCATTTGCAACTAGAAGAACAAGAAGAGGTAAATAAACAACTTATTCAATTCTCTAAAGAGTTAAATGTAAATTTAGTGGCTACTAATGATGTTCATTATTTAAAGAAAGAAGATGACGAAGCTCAAGATATACTTCTTTGTTTGCAAAATAAAAAGAAAAGGGAAGACAATGATCGTATGTCTATGCTTGGTGAAGATTATAGTATGAAAAGTAACGCGCAGATGAAGGAAGCTTTTAGTGAAGTACCTGAAGCAATAGAAAATACTGTAAAGATTGCAGATAAATGTAATGTAGAGATAAAATTAGGAGAAACCCAATTACCATACTTTGAAGTGCCAGAAGGCTTTGATGGTAATTCATATTTACGTCATATTTGTGAAAAAGGAGCTGAAAAAATATATGGTGATAATTATGAAAATTTAAGCTCTGAAATAAAAGAAAGACTAGATTATGAGCTTGGAATTATTACAAATATGGGTTGGCCATCATATTTTTTGATTGTGGCTGACTTTGTTAATTGGGCTAAAGAAAATAAGATTGTAGTTGGTCCAGGTAGAGGTTCAGCTGCTGGTTCTCTTGTTTGTTATTTAAGTGGTATTACTAGTATTGATCCTTTAGAGTATGACTTAATTTTTGAAAGATTTTTAAACCCTGAAAGAGTATCAATGCCTGATATTGATATGGATTTTGCCGACACTGGTAGAGATAAAGTTATTAAATATGTGGAGGATAAATATGGTCATGACAAAGTTTCTCAGATTATCACTTTTGGTACTATGGCAGCTAGAGCTGCTATTAGAGATGTGGGTAGGGTTTTAGATGCACCATATGAATTCTGTGACCGTATCTCTAAAACAGTACCGATGTTTACCAAATTAAAGGAAGCTTTAGAGACTGTTCCAGAGTTAAAAGAAATGTATAATAATGACCCCCAAGTAAAACAAATAATTGATTATGCTATTCGCTTAGAAGGGGTGTCTAGACATAGCTCAACTCATGCTTGTGGAGTCCTTATCACTAAAGATCCTCTTGATGAGCATACTCCACTTCAATATGCATCTTCTTCAGATAAAAGTATTGTTTCTCAGTATTCACTACACCCAGTAGAAGATTTAGGACTACTTAAAATGGATTTTTTAGGGCTTAAGAACTTAAGTATTATTGAAGCTGCTTTAAAGATTATTAAAAATACCAGAGGACAAGAAATAGATATTGAGAAAATCCCTTTAAATGATAAAAAGACTTTCGAATTATTTCAAAAAGGAAATACTACTGGTGTTTTTCAATTTGAATCTTCTGGAATGAAAAGGTATTTAAAAGAATTAAAACCTTCTGAGCTAGAAGATGTTATTGCTATGGTAGCCTTATATCGTCCTGGTCCTATGGAATGGATTCCTGATTATATTGGTGGTAAACATGGCACTAAAAAAGTTTCATATTTACATCCTAAATTAGAAACAATTTTAAATAAAACATATGGTGTTGCCATCTATCAAGAGCAAGTTATGCAAATTGCTAGAGACTTAGCTGGTTTTAGTATGGCAGAAGCAGATGTACTAAGAAAAGCTATGGGAAAAAAGATTCCTGAGCTTTTAGCTAAACAAAAAGAGAAATTCATTGATGGCTGTGTAAAAAATAGTATTCATCAAGAATTAGCAGAGAAGATATTTTCATTTATTGAACCTTTTGCTGGTTATGGTTTTAATCGAAGTCATGCTGCTTGCTATGCTTTAATTGGTTATCAAACAGCTTTTCTTAAAGCTCATTGGCCAGTAGAATTCATGGCAGCTCTTTTAACTGCTGATCAGCAAAATACTGATCGTATTGCTATTGAGATTGAAGAGTGTAGAAAGATGGGTATTAAAATAATGCCTCCTGATATTAATGAGTCATATGCAACTTTTACTGTGGTAACTTCAGGCACTAAAGAAAATAAAATTGCTGATGAATATGAAAAGCTAGACACTATTCGTTTTGGTTTAAATGCTATTAAAAATGTAGGTGAACATATAGTGGAAGTGATTATTGACGAAAGAAAACAAAATGGTATTTATACTGATATAACAGACTTTTTAAACAGAATTTCTGATAAAGATTTAAATAAAAAATCATTGGAGAGTTTAATCAAGTCTGGTGGTTTAGATAAATATGGAAGTAGAGGGCAGTTACTCTTTAACCTTGAAAAGTTGTTGCAAGCTAGTAAGGAAATGGCTCAAGCAAAAGCTAGTAAGCAGAGTTCTTTGTTTTCTGATGAAAATGGGTTTGATGCTAAGTTGAGTGAAATTAAATTAGATAATGGTCCAGAAATAGAACAATCTGAAAAATTAAGATGGGAAAAAGAACTTTTAGGTTTGTATATTTCTGAGCATCCTTTAAATGAAATTAAATCAAGAATAAATGGTTATGCTATGCCACTAAGACAATTATCTCAGCATAAAGATAAAGGTAGTATTCGTACTGCCGGTGTGATAACTGCGGTGAAGAAAATACTAACAAAAAAGAATGAAAGGATGTTGTTTGTTAAAATTGAAGATACTCTTACTAATATTGAAGTATTAGTTTTTCCTAAACTTTTTAGCGCTGATCCTGAGCTATGGCAAGAAGGAGAAATGATTTTAGTGGAAGGTGCAGTTTCTGATAAAGATGAAGAGATAAAATTATTAGCTAATAAAGTCTATGCTGTAAATAACAAAAATCTTAAAGAAGTTTTAAAGGAATTAAAACCAAACGCTATAGTTAGAAAAAAAAGATTTTTTAGTAAAAAAATTAGTAACGATAATAAAGATAATAATATTGATAACAATAATAATAACACCAATAATTTTGTAAATAATAAAAATCCTAATAAAGAAGCAGAAATTAATAATGATTCAAAGATTGATAATAAAGATGAACTAGTTAAATTAGCAAGTCCTTTTAAGTTGATTATTAAAGAAGAATTAAACAGTGAAGAGTTAAAGAGGTTAAAAGAACTACTTGGTCAATATAGTGGTGATAGTGAAGTTTATATCTTTGAATTCTTTAGTGATAGAATAATAAAAACTCCTTTTAAAGTTAATCTTTCTATAATACTTATCTCTGAAATTAAAAAAGAATTTCCTCAAAAAATCCGAGTTGTGGAAACTTTCTAAAAATGTTATAATAAAGAAACTTTAAAAAATTATTTATGTTTTGTTATGCCAGCAAGAAAAAAAACTAACAA
>DATFJU010000004.1:0-14905 GCA_035269015.1 Patescibacteria group bacterium
TTTTCAGTTCTAAATTAGCATCAAATTCAGAGCTAAATAAGTCTAAACCTGCTCCAAATATTTTAGGTTCAATGGTAATAATCATTTCATCGATCAGTTTGTTTTTTAGAAATAAGCTGTTTAAATTAGCGCCGCCACACAATAGTGCCTTTTTATAACCCATTTCTTCTAGTTCTTTTAAAACTTCTTTAGGTTCTCCTTGTACATATTTTAAATCACCTTCTTGCATTGGGTTTTTGGTTCTAGAAAATACTACGTTAAGTCTACCTGGAAGTGGTCCAGGAAAGGTTTTGTATGTATTTTCTCCTACCATAAAGACACCAAATTCTTTAGAAACTTTTTTAAAGATTTTTTTGTCTTCAGGGCTAGTCCAATTAGCAAAGTGGGAGCTGTTTTTGGCTATTTTACCATCCAAGGTAATTGCCATCATTAATGTTATTGATATCATATTATATAGAAATAGGTGCTTTAATTCCTGGTTCAGGGTCGTAGTTAATTAACTCGAAATCTTCAAATTTAAAATCAAAGATATCCTTAACTTCAGGATTTATTTTCATTTGCGGTAATTCTTTAGGTGTTCTTTGTAGTTGAGTATTTACTTGTTCCATGTGATTTTTGTAGATATGAAGATCTCCAAAAGTGTGAACAAATTCTCCAAGTTCTTTACCAGTAGTTTGAGCTAACATCATGGTAAGTAAAGCATAGGAAGCAATATTGAAAGGTACTCCTAAGAATATATCTGCACTTCTTTGGTATAATTGACAAGATAATTTGTTGTTAGCAACATAAAATTGGAAAATAGTGTGACATGGTGGTGGAGCAGTTTTTTTGCTGTTAATTAAAGTTTGCAAATCAGCTACATTCCAACCACTAACTATTATTCTTCTAGAATTAGGATTATTTCTAAGCATGTCTTGTACTTGTTTAATTTGATTAATTTTAGTACCATCTTTTCCTTCCCAAGCTGTCCATTGTTTACCATATATTGGCCCTAGGTCTCCATTTTCATCAGCCCATTCGTCCCAAATACTAACTTTATTATCATTTAAATATTTAATATTTGTGTCACCACTTAAAAACCATAACAATTCATGGATAATTGAGCGCAAATGAACTTTTTTAGTTGTAAGTAAAGGGAAGCCTTTACTTAAGTCATATCTAGTTTGTCTACCAAAAACGCTAGTAGTACCAGTGCCAGTTCTGTCATCTTTAACAGTACCATTTTCTAAAACGTCCTGGAGTAGATTGAGATATTGTTTCATATGATTAGGCCTTAGTTTATATATTAAAGTTATTTTTTATCAAAGTTTTTATACATTTGTGAAGCTCTGGGTTTTTGGTCTCTATAATATTTACTATTTAACCCTTTAGAGCCATAGGGTTTTTCACAAGGTGATGACAAATATTCAAAGGCCATCTGTCCTATTTTCATGTTGTAGTATAGTTTAATTGGAAGTGGTCCAGCATTGAAGAGTTCTAAGGTCATTTTCAAAGAGTTGCCTGGGTCAAGATAACCAGCAGTAGTGTGAATTATTAGCCCTAGTCTTCCTAAAGAGCTTTTACCTTCAAGTCTTCCTACTAGTTTATCTGAAACTCCTGTTTCTTCTAAGATAAGGCCTAGAGCAAATTGTTGAGGCTGCAAGATAAAGGGCTTATCTTCATCTATGACTTTTTCAGTCATGAGATTATCAGTTTTATTTTTAACGTCAATAACGCAATTATCAATAGTATTAAATATTAAAAACTCTTTATCTAAGTGTAAATCAACACTAGCAGGTTGCACCATTTCTTCTTGAAAGGGGTTAATAATTATATGACCAGATTTTACTTCTTTTTTAATATCTTTATCTGACAGCACCATACTTTTAAATATATTATTATCTTAATTAGTACATTTTTATATTATCAGAACTATATATTTAATTCAACTATTTTTTTAATATTTATATCATCATTCTCTTGTTTTTTATGTTTTTAATTTGTATGATATAGATATATGAATAATGTGATTAATAAATATAAAAAGACTTTAGAAAGTGAGGGGGAGGTACTAGTTGATTGCAGGTTATCACCTCAGGCTAAAAACAGTGAGATTAAAGAAATTATGAGCGATGGAGCTTTAAAGATTAGAGTTACTAGTGTTCCAGAAAAGGGTAAGGCTAATTTAGAATTAAGACATATTTTATCTAAACAGTTCAAAGTGCCTTTAAATAATGTTTCTATTATTAAAGGTCATATGAGTAAGTTTAAAAGAGTAAGCATTAGCAAATAATATGGATATATCAATAATAATAGTTTCTTGGAATGTGAAAGATAAGTTAAGGGAAAATATTAAATCTATTTATCAAAGTATAGGTGATTTTAGTTTTGAAATTATTGTAGCAGATAATGATTCATCAGATGATAGTGCTAATATGGTTAAGCATACTTTTCCAGATGTAAGTTTAATTAGAAATAAAGATAATTTAGGCTTTGCTAAAGCTTGTAATCAAGGAATAACTAGAGCTCAAGGTAAATATATATTACTACTAAACCCTGATATGAAATTAGAAAGAGGTACCTTAAATAATTTTATTATTTGGCTAAAAAATAATCCTCAAGCTGATATAGCTAGTTGCAAATTAGTTGATGAAAAAGGAAATATTGTTAGGCACGTTCGTAGGTTCCCTAGGTTTTGTGATCAACTGGCTATTGTTTTAAAGTTGCCCCATTTATTATCTAGGGTTTTAAATAAATATCTTAGAAAAGACTTTGATTACAACCAGAGCTCTAAAGTAGATTCAGTGCGTGGAGCCTTCTTTGCTATTAAAAAAGATTCTTTTAAAAATAATTTACTAGATGAAAGATATTTTCTTTGGTTTGAAGAAGTTGATTTTTGTAAATACGCTAGCTCAATTGGGAAAGAGGTTTGGTATACTAATAAAGCCAGTGCTATAGATTTAGTAGGAAAAAGTTTTTCACAGCTTAAAACTTATCAAACTCAAAAGTATTTCTCTGACTCTATGCTTAAATACTTTAAAAAGTGGCATCCATACTGGCAGTATTTTATCCTCTTTCTATCTTGGCAGTTAGTACTATTTTTTACTTGGCTTTTTAAGGGAAATTTAAATAAAAAAAGAAAGCAAAGAACTTAGTTTATATATAAGTATTAAATATAAGTTATGAATAAGAAAGTAGGAATAGTCCTAGTAAATTATAAAGATTATGCCAAAAAGTATTTAGAAGAAGCTTGGCAGTCTTTAATGTTGCAAGATTATCCTAAAGATAAATATTATATTTATATTGTTGATAACGCTTCTAGTCAGGAGAGCTTTTCTTATTTATCAAATAATTATTCAGAAGCTAAGATTTTAAGCAGGGAAGATGGAAATTATGCAGCTGCTAATAATTTAGGAGCTAATACTGCTATTAGTGATGGCTGTGATTACATTGTGATTTGTAACATGGACACTGTCTTTGAAAAAGATTGGTTAAAAGAATTAGTTGTTAGTGCTGATAACAATAAAGAAGCAGGAATTATTCAATCTAAAATATTATTGTATGATAAAGAGAATAAAGATAGTAAAAAGATTAATACTTTAGGTAATAATTTACATTTTCTAGGATTTGGTCTGGTGAGTAGTTATGGTGAGGATGATGAAAAGATAAGTGATTATAATAATAAGTTTACTTATGCTTCAGGTTGTTCTTTACTTATTAAAAAAGAAGTCTTTGAAAAGATAGGAGGATATAATGAAGAGTTCTATATGTATCACGATGATGTAGAGCTTAGCTTAAAGGCTAGACTTTTAGGCTATGATATAATTTTAGCTCCAAAATCTGTGCTGTATCATAAGTATGAGTTTTCTAGAAGTATCAGGATGTTATATTATATGGAAAGAAATAGATTGTTGACATTGTTTTTATTTTATAATACTAGAACATTAGCCCTAATTGCTCTAGCTATAATAATAAGTGAATTGGGATTACTTATATATTCCTTATTCAATTCTTGGTTAGTAACTAAACTAAAAGTATATAAATATTTCTTTTCTTTTAAAAATATTGCTACAATAAGAAGAGAAAGAAAGAAGATTAAGAGTTTAAAGAAGATAAGTGATAAGGAGTTGTTTAGTTTTGTTAGTGCTAACTTAGAGTTTGGAGCTAAGCCTAGTTTAGTGCTAAAATTATTTAATCCTCTTATTGTTTGCTACTATAAATTTGTTAAAAGATTACTATAAATATGGATTTAAGTATTATTATTGTTAACTACAATAGCGCCCTTAAGACTTTAAGTTTGTTAGAGTCTATTTTTAAGGCTGACATGCAAGGCATTGATTATGAAATTATAGTTATTGATAATAATTCAAAAGAAAATATTGCTAGTACTTTAAAGCAAAAATATCCAGAAGTAATTTTTATCTCTAGTTTTCAAAATAAAGGTATGGGAGGGGGTAACAACATGGGAATTAGACAAGCTCGTGGAGAATTTTATTTAATACTTAACCCAGATACTTTAGTAGGTAAAGATACAATTAAAATAATGCTTAATTATATTAGACAGAATACTGAAGTAGCTGTGGTAGGACCAAAACTTTTAAATCCAGATAGAAGTTTACAATATTCTTGTGCTAAATTCCCTAAATTCTATACCCCTATTATTAGACGTACTTTCTTAGCTAAGTTTTTTAAAAAGCATATTAATTGGTTTTTAATGAAAGACTTTAATCATAATGAGATTAGAGAAGTGGATTGGTTAATGGGTTCATGTTTAATGATTAGAAAGTCCAGTGATTTAAAATTTGATGAAAGGTATTTTATGTACTTTGAAGATATTGATTTATGTCGATTTGCTTGGCATAGTGGTTATAAGGTAATATATAATCCTAAAGCTAAGTTAATTCATGATCACCAAAGAGAAAGCGCTCAAGGGGCTTGGTATTTAGCTCTTTTTTTTAATAAGGTTGCTAGAGAACATGTTAAGTCTTGGTTAAAATATTTCTATAAATGGAATAATATAAAAATTAAAAATTAAAACTATGATAAAGAAAGTAAAGAAAGCTGTATTTCCTGTTGCAGGTTTTGGAACTAGATTTTTGCCGGCTACTAAAGCTCAGCCTAAAGAAATGTTGCCTGTGGTAGATAAACCAGCTATTCAATATTTAGCAGAAGATGCTGTTAAAGCTGGTATTGAAGAAATAATATTTGTAACTGGACGTGGTAAGCACGCTATCGAAGATCACTTTGATAAATCATTTGAGCTAGAAACTCGTTTAGTAGAGAAAAATAAAACTGATTTAATTAAAAAAGTCAGAGATGTAGAAAGTTTAGCTAAGTTTTCTTATGTTAGACAAGCTTTGCCACTAGGAGATGGCCATGCAGTAAATTGTGCTAGCCATATAGTTGCAGATGAACCTGTTCTAGTTATGTTTGGTGATACCCTTTATGATGCTAAGGTTTCACCAGCGAAACAAGTTATAGATGTTTATGAAAAATATGGAGACCCTGTAATTGGATTAGCAGAAGTTGATCCCAGTGAAGTTAATAAGTTTGGCGTAATATCTGGTCAGGATTTAGGTGATGGTGTGTATGAAATAGATAAATTTGTGGAGAAACCAGATCCTGAGGATGCTCCTTCTAATTTAGTGGCTGTAGGTATTTATGTTATTAATTGTGAGGTTTTTAAAACTTTAGAATCAATGAAAGATGGTAAGTCTGGGGAGATAAGATTAGCTGATGCTTTTGATATTATGTTGGCTAATAATAGACCTTTGTATGGTAAGAAGATAGAAGGTGAGTGGTTAGATACTGGCAATAAGTTTAACTTTATTAAAACCACCTTAAAACTAGGTATTAAAGATAAAGAAGTTGGTAAAGACTTAAAGGAGTTTATTAAAAGTATGGCTAAAGGCTTATAGAGCCTTCTTTCAATACGATTTATTATTTAAATAGATATTTATATAAAACCGCTTAATCTATAAGCGGTTTTATTGCACTTTCATTTTGTATAAGCCTGACTGTTGTCCAATTTTAGCACTGAAATATACAGTGTCATTTTTTTGATTTAAGAAGGGAGATTTAATTTCTTCTAGAGAGATTATTTTGGTAATAGTGTATTTTCTATTAGCCCAATCAATAGCATAAAGAGAAGAATTGCTACTGTAGAGAATGTATTGTTTACTACTGTGCCAGAGTAAACTGTTAATTTTGTGAGACACTCTGGTTATTAATTCTGATTCGTTGAGCCTGATGTCATACATGTAAAATTCTAAATCATTGTTATATAGAAGCTGATAATCACTAATCCAAATACCTTCTTTGAAGTTTTTAATTTTAGCTACTATATGTGCATAATTTAAGTTAGCATTTAATATGTAAAGAGTTTGGTGATTCTTTTCTAGTACATTTAAATATTCATTGTCAGGGTTTATGAATTGATAATTATTTGCTAGTGGTAAATCAATAGTGGCTTTTTTATTACTGTTAGTATCGGTTACTATAATTTGACTGCTGCTGTTGTCATTAGTAATATAAGCAATCTTATCATCTTTTATAATAAAATCCTGACAAGTCTTTTCTGTTGTTACTAAAATATCATCTTTATTTTTTTCAATATTATATTGTTTTATATCTTGTTTCTGTTGATAGTTTAAAATATCAGCTTCATTATTGCATTGTAAGTTATTTATCTCTCCTTTAATATTTTTACTGAAATAATTAATGCTATTATTTTTTATATCAAATACTAAATTATCACTAATTATTTTTTTACTATCTTTAGACCAAGTGACATTTTTTATTTTTTCATCAATCTGGGCTATTTGATTTTCAGTTTCTAAGTTAATAATAGTTTGGCTTTCACTTAAGTAAGCATATTTGAAATCTGGGCTTGGATAAATTTCTTGAAGATTTGAGTGATTTATATTTAAGGGTAGGGTTTTTTTAAATAATGTAATATTATCTAAGTAGAGGAAAACTCCAGTTTTAATATTTATCTTCTTTTCCCAATCCCAATAGTCATCTTGTCTTAAACTTAGTTTATATTCACCAGGTAATAGATTTCTTATCTTTACTGGTGTGGTGGTTTGTCCTTTTAGTTTGGCAGGATTAGTGAAAATATTTTTAGTACTTTTTTCCAAGAAAACTTTAACATTTTTAGGTTCAGTTTTTATTTCTAGAGTTCCAGTTTTAATTAATATTTTTTCAAACTGTAAAGGCCAAGTTAGATTAAATCTATAACCAGTAGCATAAAAAAAGGTAAATAAAGTTACCACAAGAAATAAGAATATGAAAATATAAAAAAGTCTGGCTCTTATTTTTGCATTCATATATTAAACTCTAACTATATCAGCTCCTAAGTTTCTTAAACGTTCATCTATCTTTTCATAACCTCTATCTATTTGATAAATATTATCAATCTCAGTTTGACCTTTAGCAATTAGAGCAGCGATGATAAGGGCAATACCTGCACGAATATCAGGGCTAATTAGTTTTTTGCCATGCAGTGGGGTAGGGCCGTTAACTACAGCTCTATGTGGATCACACATAATAATATTAGCGCCCATCTGAGAAAGCATATCAACATAAAGAAGTCTGCGGTCATAAATAGTTTCGTGAATAGTGCTAAGACCAGAAGCTTGAGTCATTAAAACTGTGTAGGGTGATTGTAAATCAGTAGGGAAACCTGGATATTCATGAGTTTTGATGCTGTATGGTCTAAACTTGTTGCTAGGCTTAATCTTTAACCAGTCTTTACCTTGTTCAAAGTTAATACCAATTTTCTTAAATATAGTTAATAAACTAAGGACATGATTAGGCTCGCAGTTAGTGATGGTTAGCTCAGACTTAGTGGCTGCTGCCATGATAGCAAAAGAACCGGTTTCAATTCTATCAGGTACAATTTTAAAGGTTCCAGCTCCTAATTTCTTTACCCCTTCAATTACTATAGTCGGACTACCAGCTCCTTTAATCTTAGCGCCTTGTTTATTTAAGTAATCTGCTAGCGCTTTAATCTCTGGCTCCATAGCACAGTTTTTTAAAGTGGTAGTGCCTTTAGCTAAGGTAGCTGTCATCATTAGACTTTCAGTACCTGTTACACTGATGTTGGTAAAAAAGTATTCATTTCCTTTTAACTCTTTCGCTTTAATTTCATAGAAATTACCTTTTACACTTACTTCAGCTCCTAAAGCTTTAAATCCTTCTAAAAACAAATCAATTGGTCTACCGCCAGCTCCAATCACGCATCCTCCTGGGTGAGGGAAGCGAACCTCTTTAAAACGAGCTAGTAGTGGTCCTACAAACATCATAGAGGTTCTAAATTTGTCTGCTAACTTGGGTTCTAAGATACCAGTATTAATATCCTTGGTTTCTATATCAACCTCATCACCTTTGTGTCTAATACTTGCTCCTAGAGAGGATAACAAATCAAGTGATTTTCCAATATCTTCTATTTCAGGTAAGTTTTTAATCTTAATAGTTTCTTCTGATAAAATTGAAGCAGGTATTATCTTTAAAGCTGAATTCTTAGCACCTTTAACTGCGATCTCTCCTTTAAGCGGTTTTTGTCCTTTGATTATAAATTTAGGCATATAATTATATTTATGTTTAATTACTTTAATAGTATCTTATTTGTTGACATTTTTCAAATCTTTGTTAATATATTTCTATAGGCGTGGGTGCCCCACGTTTTTTAAATAATTAATTTAATTAATTATCATATGAGTAAAATCGCAGTTATTAAAACCGGAGGTAAGCAGTATAAGGTTAAAGAAGGCGAAACTATTAAGGTTGAAAAATTGGATAACGAAGAAAAATCAAAAGTTAAGTTTGATACTCTTTTAGTTGCTTCTACTGACGGTAAGGAAATTAATTTGGGAGAACCAAGTTTAGGAGAAAAGGTTTCTGGAACTGTTGAGAAACAGGATAAGGATAAAAAGATTACAGTGGTAAAATACAAAAACAAAACTAGATACAAAAGAACTAAAGGTCATCGTCAACCATATAGTTTGGTAAAGATTGAAAAGATTGCTTAAAAACAAGTTTCAATTTATATATAATAAAATCCGTTATTAATTTAAACGGATTTTTTTATTAAAGTATATTTCTATATTTCAGTGATTGCGATAGGGTAACCTCATCAGTGTATTCTAGGGATGATCCTAGTGGTAGCCCCCTAGCTAAGCGACTTACTTTAACTCCTTCCTCTTTTAATATTTTAGATAAATACATTAGTGTACTTTCACCCTCTAAAGTAGGACTAAGAGCTAAGATTACTTCTTGTATTTTTTCTTTTTTGATCCTCTTAATTAATTTCTTTACATTTAAATTCTCTGGGCCTTGGTTTTCAATAGCATTAATTAGGTTATTTAAAATAAAATATAAACCATTATATTTGCGAGTATTTTCCAAACTAATCATTTCTTGAGTGTTGGCCATTATGCAGAGTATTTTTTTATCTCTGTTTTTGTCACTGCAAATCTCACAAGGATTATTTTCGCTGATAGCTTGGCAATAACTGCAAGTTTTAGTGTTTGTTTTTAATTGATTTAAATTATAAGCGAAATCAGCTAGTTCCTGAGGTGATTTTTTTAGCAAATGAAAAACATAACGTTCAGCTGTCTTAGGACCTACGCTAGGAAGTTTTTGAAAATGCTCGACTAGTTTGGCTATTGTTTTAGGATATTCCATAATCTTATTATATGAAATTAATGTTTATTTAGCAAATAAAAAAATAATCTCAAATTAAATGAGATCACTTTTTTATATATAGATAAACTGAATAGTATGAGCACTATAATAATATATAGTATTTAGTTCATTCCGGGAATTCCACCCATGTCTTGCATTTTCTTAGCCATTATTTTTTGAGTTTTTTTAATAGCTTTATTAGTCACATCTTTTATAGTTCTTTCTAGGTAGTCTTTTTCTAATTCAGTGTTTACTTTAACTGATTGTACTTCTAGATTACCATTTAATTTAACTTCTACACCATTTGATTCTTCTGTGATGTATTCATCAGCTAAGGTATTTTGCAAATCTTTAGCTTGGCTACGCATGTCTTTGAATTGTTTTAATTTGTTGAACATATATTTTTTATTAGTATTACTTATTTTATTAATGTTGTTTATATTATTAATTATATATTACTAGAATTCAGGTGGTGCTTCATGTTGAGTATCTAAATCTTTAAAGCTAACAGTGTTTTTATCAAAGAAAAGTCCAATTTCACCAGTTGGTCCATTTCTGTGTTTGGCAATATAGACTTTAGCACCATTTTTTTCTTCTTCTGATAAGTCATTTTCATCATAGTTTTTATCTGCTGCTTTGCGGTATAGAAACATTACTACGTCAGCATCTTGTTCAATAGAACCAGAATCTCTAAGGTGAGATAGTTTAGGTATAGCAGGTGATGATTGCTCTACAGCACGAGATAGCTGTGCTAGAGCTAATACAGGTATATTTAATTCTCTAGCCACTGCTTTTAAGCCTCTGCTAATCTCGGCTACTTCCTGTACTCTGTTATCTCCATATTTACCCCTACCTTCCATTAATTGTAGATAATCAATGATAATTAGTCCTAAATCTTTTTCCATTTGTAATCTTCTAGCTTTAGCTCTAATTTCCATTATAGAAGAAGTGGCGGAATCGTCAATATATATTGGGGAGTCAGCTAGAACACCCATAGATTCTCCTATTTTAGAAAAGTCATTATCTCCTTCTTTGTCAGATAAGTTACCAGTTCTCATTTTCCAAAGATTTACTCCTGACTCAGCACAGAGCATTCTGTCTACTACTTGTTCTTTACTCATCTCAAGTGAAAAGATAGCTATACCAGTTTTATCTTTAGTAGCAACATTTCTGGCTATGTCTAAGGCAAAGGCTGTTTTACCAACACTAGGTCTAGCAGCTAAAATAATTAAGTCTGATTTTTGTAGTCCTGCTAAGAGATTATCTAGTTTGTTAAATCCAGTTGGCACTCCTCTTAGTTTTCCGCTTTGTTTATGTAGTTCATCAATTCTGTCAAAAGCATCTGTTAAGAGGTTGTCTATAGGAGAGAAGCTGGCATTCATATATTTTCTGGAAACAGCAAATATCTTTTTTTCAGTAGTATCTAAAATATTGTCTACATCCTCATCTTCTTTAAAACTTAGATCCATAATTTCACTAGCTGCATGTTGTAATCTTCTTAGAGTTGCTTTTCTTTGAATGATTTGTGAATAATTAGCTACATTAGCAGAAGTAGCAATTGTATTGGAAAGTTCAGCTAGGTAGGTTCTTCCGCCAGCTTCAATTAATTTCTTTTTTTCTTCCAAACGATTAGCAACTGTGAGGATATCTATTGGTTGTTGATGATTGAAAAGCTCTTTAATAATATTAAAAATAACTGCATGGGCATTTTTATAGAAATCATCCTCAAAAAGACTGTCAGCTACCTTTACAATAGCGTCTTTATCAATTAACAGACAACCAAGCAGGGATTGTTCTGCTTCTAGGTTTTGAGGTGGAACTCTTTGGGTTAAATTTTTTTCTTTTTCGCTGTTCATACTTTTTCTAGTTACTTATCTTTACTTGTATTTCTTTATCTTACACTAAACAAGCATTAGAAATCAACCCCATTTATTACACAGGTTTTGCACTTTTCTATTAGGTGTTTACAAATAAAAAATGTTTTGTTATTATTATTAATAACTGTGCTCGGATAGCACTTTTATTTTTTAGCGCCTATAGCTCAGCCGGTAGAGCAGCTGCCTTTTAAGCAGAAGGTCCCAGGTTCGAATCCTGGTGGGCGCACACAATTTATATGCCACCCTAGCTCAGTTGGTTAGAGCAACTGTTTTGTAAACAGTAGGTCGTCGGTTCGAATCCGACGGGTGGCTCAGAAAATATTTTAAAACAGCTTTAATAGAGCTGTTTTTTATGGTATACTTTAATTAAGTTAACAATATTAAGAATCTGTAATATGTTAGAGATAAAAAATTTAAATAAAAAGTTCGGCGACCTTTTAGCTGTGAAAGATCTTAATTTAAAAGTTAAAGAAGGAGAGTTTTTTTCTTTGATAGGTCCTAATGGGTCAGGTAAGACTACTATTATAAAAAACATTTTAGGGCTTTTACATCCTAGTACAGGTGATGTTTTAATTAATGGTAAAAGTATTAAAGATTTTCCAACTAAAGCAAAAGAGCAAATGGCCTATATTCCTGATGATCCTAAAATTTGGAATCATATTACCGGTGAAGAGTTCTTATATTTTTCAGGAGCTTTGTATGGTATGAAAAAGGAAGATATTGCTAGAAAAATTCCTGAGCTTTTAGAACATTTTGATTTACAGGGCATAGAAAAAAAATATTTTGAAAATTATTCTAGGGGCAATAAGCAAAAGTTTAGCATTTTAGCAGCCTTACTTCATAATCCTAAGTTAATTTTAGTGGATGAGCCTATTATAGGTCTTGATCCTCAGTCTGCTGAAGTAGCTATGAGATTACTTTATAAGTTTAGTGAAAGCGGTGGCACCGTTTTTATGACCACCCACACTTTACCAGTAGCTCAAAAGTATTCTTCAAAAATAGGTATTTTACACGAAGGACAACTTATTGCTACTGATACTCTAGATAATTTAAGGAAAGAGATAAATAGTGAAAGTGCCAGTCTATCTGAAATATACTTTAACTTTACTAAACATGCTTAAAGAATTTTTTAAATACCAAAGAAGAAAGTTTCAAAGATACTTTAGGGAAAATAAAGTAGCACGAATTTCAGTAACAGTTTTAATGTTAGCTATTATAGTTTTAATAGCCTGGGGTGTCTTTTATCTGGCTAAACTTGGTTTAGAGTTTACCCAAACAGAAAAGGGTGTTTTTATGAATCAAGTTGGTCCTTTATATATCTATGAAATTTTTCTACTAATTACTGGTTTCTTAGTATTTGTCAGCAGTGTTATTTTTGGTTTAGTTAATTTTTTTAAAGGTTATAAGGATAGCTGGATAATGGCTAGTCCTAAATATAGAAAAATGTTGTGGGTCAATTCTATTAAAGCTTTAAATAGTTCTACTTGGGCTATTGTAATTATCAGTATTCCATTATTAATAGCCACCGGACAAGTATTTAATTTTTCATTTTTGGCTGTTTTTCTATCTGTTTTAGCAGTGTTATTTTTTGCAGTAATTTGTTCTCTATTGGCTATAATGGTTATTTTTATCTTCTCAATACTAATGAGTTTGTTTAAGATAAAAAGCTTTAGAGTTCTAGTTGCACTTGCTAGTGCTGTAGTAATATATATAGCTGTGTTTATATGGCAAAGAGTTGTAAACATGAATTTGGAGAAGATTTTTCAAGTAGATAATGTTGTTAATCCTAGTTTATCAGTCTTTTCTGATTATTTTTCTGTATTTCCATCTCACTTTTCAGCTATGGTTATTTTTAATTTTCAAGTAGGCGATACTATTAGTGCTATTAGATACGTAGCCATCTTATTATTAGCTTTATTTATTATAATTTTAATATTTAAACTTTTAGAATCTAAGTTTCTTTATATTTGGCAAATTTTTCAGGAAGGATCTTTTGAGGCTAAGAAAGAAAAAAAGAAAACTAGCAAGCATTTATTTCAAAAAAGTTTTCCTAAATCAGCTGAAGCTGTTGTTTACAAAAAAGAACTTTTGACTTCATTGCGTTCAACGAAAAACTTTTTGTGGTTTTCATTTCTAGCAATACTATTATTTGCGCAAGTAGGTGTAATTACACTGCTTGATAGATATTCAAATATTGGCGATGGTTTTATTTTAGGTGAGAATATGATAGCAGTGCAGTTAGCTATAGTACTATTCTTTATCACTGCTTTTATTATTCGTTTTGTATTTCCATCTTTTAGCCAGGAAAGTGATACCTCTTGGATTATGGGGTCAGCTCCTATTAAAATGTCTAAAGTTTTTTATAGTAAATACAAAGTATTTTCTTTGGTTTTAGTTCTTTTAGGTGTTTTATCACTTTTATTATATATAATACCTCAGCAAATCAGCCTTTCTTTATCTCTAGCTTTAAGTTTAGTTACCATAATAGCAGTTCTAACTTTAACTATGCTGGGATTAGCTTTAGGAGCTATGTATATCAACTTGGAGAGTAATGATCCTAATGAATTAAGTACCTCAGCGCCTGGTATTAGCTTTATGGTTTCAGCTTTAGCTTATATAGCTTTAGTTACATATTTGTTTTATCTAAGTATTTCAAGTGCTAGCTATTTACTTTTACTTCTATTTGCTGTTATTTCAATCATTATTATATTTATCTTTAAGCGTTTGGCAGTGAAGGCTTTAGAGAGGATAGAATATTATTAATATTATTTATTATAATTTATTATTAATATAAAAATATGAACAAAATTAAAAAAGAAAACGTCATAGTACTTAGTGGGGCGATGTTTACAATGGTTGCCCTCTTACATTTATTGCGTTTAATTACTGGTTCTGAGTTGCTTGTAGCTGGATTCAACATTTCTATATGGTTGTCTCTAGAGGCGGTTATTTTAACTGGTTTGTTAGCTTTTTTTAATTTAAATTTAATAGAAAAAAAGACTAAAGTTTTTTGGTTAAAGTATGTTTTAGCACTAGTTATTTTTGATGCTTTAATTGCTTTATTTTTCTTGATTAATAATTTAACTTTTTTAGGCATTTCTCCAAATTCCTTTTCTTTTATTTTTATTTTTGATGCAGTGCTTATACTGGTATTGTTTTATTATATTAATAAGATAAAGAGTTTGCATAAGAAATAATCTTATTTAAGTTTAATTTCTAATCTTTTTTATCTAAGTATTTATTTATTAATTCAAGATCTTTTTTATCTTTATCTCTATTCTTTTTCTTTTTCCACTTAATAACTTCACTTAATTTTACTATTGGTAAATCATTTATTATTTCAGAATCATCTATTAGATAGT
>DATFJU010000005.1:0-10510 GCA_035269015.1 Patescibacteria group bacterium
TATTTTCTAGTTTAGATACTAATAATTGCATATATCTAGGGTCAAATTGATTCATATGGGCTAAAATAATAATAAATAGATAACTATTTATTATATTTTACCCTTGAAAAGTGTAAACCCCTTTGCAGCAAGGCTGACAAAAAAACTTGATTATTAAATATATATAAGTTATATTTAATATGGTTTGTTTCCATAGTTTAATGGATAAAACAAGAACCTCCTAAGTTCTAGATCCAGGTTCGACTCCTGGTGGAAACACAAAAAGTTTTCTAAGATAAAATAAAAATAAAAAATATAGTTAAAAATGACTTTAGTCCAGAAAAACCTAGACTAAACTCTAAATTTTTTATAAAATTTTTCTAAATTAATAAAAACAAAAATATATATAATTAGTTATTAAATTTAATTAATATTATTTAGCATAATAATTTTATCATATAGAGTTAACAGTTAAAATATTGTTTTAAATATTAATTAAAACAATTTAATGTCTAACTTACATTAATATAAGTTTTATAAAGTACAGTTTTATTTAAAAGAGGCTTATTTTATAGGGTTGACTCTTGTTATATTAATATTTATAATAAGACAAGTTCTTCGAGGAACTTTTTATTAGGGCCCATAGCTCAGTTGGTTAGAGCGCTTGCATGGCATGCAAGAGGTCGCTGGTTCGAATCCAGTTGGGTCCACAACTGTTTTAAACTTAGTACTATAGGTTTGTGTTCTAATAGAAGATTTATTAGAAAATATACTAGTTCTTTAAAGAACATAAGTTACAAAAGTAATAAAAAAATATAAAAAAGTACTTTAGTCCAGGGTTTTCTGGACTAAAGTGTGTGGTGTGCAATATTTAAGTCCAGGGTTTTCTGGACTAAAGTTTGTACGCTAATACTAGTAATATTTGCAAATATAGTAAAATGTAAATAAGTTAGTTTAAACTTGCATTTTAATAGGAACAAGAATATAATAAAAGTAATTATTTAATAATTAATATTTAACAATATGTATGATACAATAATTATAGGTTCAGGTCCTGCTGGCATGACAGCAGCAATATATGCCTCAAGAAGAGAAATGAATGCTTTGGTTATTGGTAAAGAGCTAGGTGGCCAAATGGTATGGGCCTCTGAAATAGAAAATTATCCAGGGTTTAAAAGTATTAACGCATTTGAGCTTATTCAAAAGATGCAAGATCAGGTTAATTCTTTGGGTGTAGAAATAAAGACTGCTGAGGTGAAAAAAATTGAAAAGCGAGATGATGGTACCTTTAAGGTTTTTACAAATAAAGATGAGTATGAAGCTAGAACTGTAATTTTAGCTATAGGACTTTCTCCGCGAAGATTAGCTATAAAAGGAGAGGAAGAGTTAGGTGGAAAAGGAGTTTCTTATTGTGCAAATTGTGATGGACCTTTTTATAAAGATAAAATAGTAAGTGTAATTGGGGGTGGAAACTCTGCTCTTGATGCAGCTGAAATATTGTCTAAAATTGCTAAAAAAGTTTATTTGGTACACAGAAGAGATGAATTTAAAGCTTTTGAAGCTTTAGTTAATGAAGTAAAAAATAGAGAAAATATTGAATTAGTATTAAATTCTAGCCCTAAAGAGTTTCTCGGTGAAGAAAAATTAGAAAAAATGATTGTTGAAAATAAAAAAACTAAGGAAACTAGAGAGATTGATGTAGATGGTGTTTTTGTTGAAATTGGAAGAATTGCACACACAGACCTTTTAAAGAGATTGGTTGATAGAAATGAAAAAAAAGAATTAGTAGTAGATAATTTAACTAAAACCAGAACTGAGGGTCTTTTTGCCTGTGGTGATGTTACTCAAGTAGAATTTAAGCAAATTCCAATTGCAATGGGTCAAGCTACAATTTCAGCTCTTAGTGCTTATCAATATTTACAGACTATTGATTCAGAAAAAAATAATAGTTAAAAGACTAAACTCTTATATAAAGGCTTCTTTTTAAAAAGAAGCCTTTTTTGTTTTTAATTATATATTATGATATAATATAATAAAATTAGTTATAATTACAAAAATAATTATATGAATAAAAATGAAAAAATTCACTTGATTGCTATAAATATGGGGTATGGGCACCAAAGAGCAGCTCAACCACTTGTTGATATTAGTAGTGAAGGGGTTGTTAATATTAATGATTATGAAGGCATAGATCCTAAAGAAAAAAGATCATGGCATAAGGGGAGAAAGTGGTATGAAATTATTTCTTATTTTAAAAAAGTACCAATATTAGGTTCTCTGGTTTTTAATATAATGGATTCTTTTCAAAGAATAGCTCCGTTTTATCCGAGAAGAGATCTTTCTAAACCATCAGCTCAACAAAGGTATTTTTATAAAAAAGTAAAGTCTGGTACTGGTAAAAAATTAATAAACCGTTTAAATCAAAATCCTTTACCTTTTGTAACGACGTTTTTTGTGCCTGCTTATTTTGCGGAATATTATAATTATAAGGGTGATATTTATTGTGTAGTTTGTGATGCTGATGTTTCCAGGGCCTGGGCTCCTCTTAAACCTAAAACCTCCAAAGTTAAATATTTAGCTCCAAACAAAAGAGTAAAAGAAAGATTAAAACTCTATGGTGTTAGAGATAAAAATGTTGATATTTCTGGGTTTCCCTTACCAAAAGAAAATATTGGAGGCAAAAGCATGAATACTTTAAAGGCTGATTTAAGAAAACGATTGTGCATGTTAGATCCAAAAGGGGTATATAGAAAGAAATATTCAAAATTAATTAATGATTATTTAGGTCCACTTGAAAGTATAAAAAAACCAGAAAGACCCTTAACTATTACTTTTGCTGTTGGAGGCGCTGGTGCACAAAGAGCATTGGGTGTAAATATTATAAAAAATTTAAAAGATAAAATTAGTAATAATGAGATAATGATAAATTTAGTTGCAGGAAGTAGAGATGATGTTTATCAGTGCTTTTCAAAAGCTTTAAAAGAAATAGGCTTATTAGATTCAGAAAATGTAAAAATAATATTTAACAAAGACAAGGTTAAATATTTCTCACTTTTTAATAAAACATTGAGAGATACTGATATTTTATGGACGAAACCATCAGAGTTAACTTTTTATAGTGGGCTTGGTCTGCCAATTTTAATGTCTAGCCCTATAGGTTCGCAAGAATATTATAACAGAGAGTGGCTAATTGCTATTGGTGCGGGACTTGATAGTAAAAAGGTTGCACATGTTAATGAGTGGTTGTTTGATTGGCTTGATTCTGGTTGGTTGGCCGAGGCTGCTATGCAAGGCTATCTGGATGCACCAAGCATGGGAACATACAATATAGAAGATATAGTATTGAAAAATAAAACAAAAGAAATTGATGATGTTCATTTGTTATAAACATTTAAGATAAAAAATTATGACCTGGTTGTCGGTAGCTATAATAGCGTATTTTTTGCTAGCTTTAGTAAATATTTTAGATAAGTTTTTACTCGAAAACGCTGTTAACAGTAGTAGGGCCTATACTTTTTTAGTGGGTGTCTTAGGAATGGTAGTATTTGTATTAGCTCCTTGGTTTTTAAGGTGGCCTGGAATAGAGCAATTCTTTTTTAATATTTTAATTGGAACATTATTTCCGTTAGCTTTATTATTTTTTTATGCAGCCCTTAGAAAAGGGGAGGCTTCAAAAACCCTTCTTTTAGTGGGTGGGGCTGTGCCTGTTTTTACTTTAATTTTTTCATTAATACTTTTAAATGAAAGTTTTAGTTCTAGGCAGTGGTTAGCTCTTAGTTTTTTGCTTGTGGGCACAATAATAATTTCATGGTTGCCGGAGAAACAGAATTTTTGGCATAAAGCTTTAGAAGTGTTAAAAATAAATAGAAAAAAAGCTTATAAAGGGCTAATATTAGCTTCTTTAGCTGCTATTTTTTTCTCTTTGTTTTTCATTGGTTCAAAAGAAGCTTTTAATAATCAAGAGTTTTTTAGCGCCTTTATCTGGATAAGAGGGGGAAGTTTTATTTTTGTATTACTTTTTCTTTTTCATAATAAATCAAGAAAAACAATATTTAAAAATATAAAGAAATTAAATACTAAAAAAGGTTCAATTTTTATTGCTAATCAAGGATTAGCAGCTGGTGGTTTTTTAATGCAAAACTATGCTATTAGTTTAACCTCAGTGGCCCTAGTTAATGCCTTGCAGGGAGTTCAATATGTTTTTATTATAATAATAGGTGTGATAGCAACCTTATTTTTTCCTAAATTTTTAAGTGAAAACATTTCTAAACCAATAATTATACAAAAGATTATCGCTGTAATACTAATAGCTTTTGGACTTTACCTTATTGCGTATGCGTAAACATATTAATATAAATATAATTTTAATAATAATGATTTTATTTATTGTTGTTTTTATTTATTTAATTAAAGTAGCTAAATATTATCCTCAAAATCCTAATTTAAAAGCTAGTGAAAATTTTTTTGGTGTTACTTATTCAGATAAATTTGCTAAAGAATTAAAACTGGATCCAGTAAAAGCACACCAGGATATTATTAATGATTTACAAGTAAAATATATTAGATTACCAATTTATTGGGATCAAGTTGAAAAAAAAGAAGGAAATTTTGATTTTTCACAATATGAAAAAATGCTTCAAGACGGTAAAAAAAATAATGTTAAATATATTGTTAGCATTGGTTATAGATTGCCAAGGTGGCCAGAGTGCCACTTTCCTAAATGGATGGATGAAGAAGATATAAGAAATAAAGATGATAAAGTTTTAAGTTATCTTAAAAAAACAGTAAATCATTTTAAAAATTATGATAATATTCTATACTGGCAAGTAGAAAATGAGCCATTTTTAAATAGTTTTGGTATTTGTCCAAAATATGATGAAAATTTATTAATGCAAGAGATTGATTTAGTAAAAAAACTAGATGATAGAAAAATTATTATCTCTGCTTCAGGTGAATTAGGAGCGTGGAATAAGGAAAATAAAATAGCAGATATATTTGCTACAACTCTATATAGAGTTGTATATAATCCAGTTTTAGGTTATTTTAGATACCCTTTGCCACCGTGGGTTTATAAACTTAAAGCTAAAGCTACTGGAGTTGATATTAATGAGAGTTTGCTGATTGAGTTACAAGCAGAACCTTGGATTAAAAACGGAACATTAGCTGATGCTAAGGCTGATGAATATAATAAGTCTTTTAGTGTTGATCAATTTAAAGCAAACACAGATTATGCTATAAGAACCGATTTTAAACAAGTATATTTCTGGGGTGTAGAATGGTGGTACTTACAGAATTTAAAAGGCAATAATGAATATTATAATTTAGCAAAAGAAATATTTAAGAATTAACTATGAAATTATCAATTATCATACCCACACTTAATGAAGAAAAATATATATCATATTTACTTACATCCATTAAAGAACAGGAATATAATGATTATGAAATTATAGTATCAGATGCTAATTCAGAGGATAACACTGTTAAAATAGCTAATGATAATAATTGTAGGGTTATAATTAGTAAAAAAAGACATCCATCTCATCAAAGAAATCAAGGAGCTAAAATAGCTAAAGGAGATACTTTGTTGTTTTTAGACGCTGACACAAGGTTACCTAGTATGTTTTTAAAGAACATTGTTAATGAATTTGAGAATAGACAACTTCTGGGTGGAGGTTTTTATATAAAAATAAAAAAACAAAAACTTAAATATTTAATTTTAAGTAAAGTATTAAATAGTATTTTTAAAACATCTCAAATGATATTGCCTAGCAATATTGGTATAGCTATTATTGTTCAAAAACAAATTCATAATAAAATAAATGGGTTTGATGAAAGTATTTTTATTGGAGAAGATTATGATTATAGTAAAAAGATTTTTAAAAAAGGAAAATTTAGAATGATGAAATCATCATATATAGAATATTCGCCTCGTAGATTAGAAAAGGAAGGTTTTTTTACGGTTATTTTAAAATGGTTAAAGGCAGCTTTTTATTTTCTCTTTATTGGTCCTATTAGAAAAAAAATTGTTAAATATGATTTTGGAAAACATTAAAGTTATTTAAATTATCTTTTTATAAAAACAACCCATTTAAGGGTTGTTTTATCTTTATGAGCGGGTAGGGGGAATCGAACCCCCATCTTCAGCTTGGAAGGCTGACATAATGAAACCATTATACGATACCCGCAATATTTAATATACTAACTAATTTAATTATTTTGGTCAATAGTCTCATTTTTCTTTTTATTTATTATAAAAGAATATATAAATAAATATATAGAAACTAAAATAATAATTATACTAATTATTTGTGGCCAACGCATTGAGCCTAAAATTAAAGTAGGGTCTAGTCTTAAAAATTCAAGGAAAAATCTTAGTATAGAATATAAAAATAAATAAAGAGCACTGATTCTTATAAATATTGCTGTGCTAAACTTCTTTTTATTTAATATATATAAATGAATAGAAAGTAATATCAAGAAGATAAGTAAATTACCCAAAGATTCATATAAAAAAGTAGGGTGAAAATATTGAGTAGAGATATAAGCTATTGGTCTATTAATAAGATCTATTGGGATAGCCCAAGGCATTTTGCTAGGGAGACCAAAAAGTTCTTGGTTAAAGTAATTGCCCCAGCGACCAATAAATTGTCCTAGAGCCAGACCCGGGGTGATAATAGCTGTTAATTTCCAAAAAGTTTTACTGTGTTTTTTATTAATTTTTTTAGCAACATTTTTAGATAAGAAATATAAAGTAATTAAACCTGCAATAATAGCTCCGTGAATAGCCAGTCCTCCTTGCCAAATTTTTAAAATTGCTAGCGGGTTTTGTTGATAATAATTAAAATCTATAATTAATTCATATAGCCTAGCACCTATAATTCCAAAAAGTATTATCCAAAAGGCCAAGTCGATAATGATGTTAGTTTCTATTTTATGTTTTTTTGCTAAGTAAATAATAAATAAAAGGCCAGCAAGTATTGCTGACATCATAAAAAATCCATACCAATAAATAGTGATTGGCCCCATAGTTATTAATATTGATTCAGGTTGAAAGGTGTGAAGAAAGTTTATCATAAATTGGTGCGGACGGAGAGACTTGAACTCTCACGGGTTGCCCCACTTGGTCCTAAGCCAAGCGCGTCTACCAATTCCGCCACGTCCGCAATATTGTTATTGTTATCTAAATTTATATTTTTGTCAACAATTTTATTATAGCAAAAATTATGCTATATTTATAATAGTTTAATAATACTCTAAAATATATCATTATGGCAAAGAAAAAATTTATTAAGTTCTTTGATGAGCTTGGCATTAAAGACGTTCCTCAAGTAGGAGGAAAGAATGCATCATTAGGAGAGATGTATCGTAAGCTAACAAAAAAAGGAATTAATGTACCAGGAGGTTTTGCTACAACTGCTTGGTCTTATAGATATTTTATAGAACAAACTGGATTAAAAGAAAAAATAAGAGAAGTTTTAGAAGATTTAAATGCTCACGATGTTGAGGAATTGATGAAAAAAGGTGGTCAAGTTAGAAGGGCGATATTAAGTAAAGACTTACCTAAAGAATTTGAAGAAGCTATTACTAAAGCTTATAAAAAATTATCTAAAGATAATAAAGTTGCTAATCTAGACGTTGCTGTTAGGTCCTCTGCCACTGCTGAGGATTTGCCTGATGCTTCTTTTGCTGGACAACAAGAAACCTTTTTAAATATTAGAGGAGAAAAAGATTTGCTTGTAGCAGTAAAAAAGTGTATCGCCTCTTTGTTTACTAACAGAGCTATTTCATACAGAGTTGATAAAGGTTTTAGTCATTTTGATATTGCTTTATCGGTCGGCGTACAAAAAATGGTACGTTCAGATTTAGCTTCTTCAGGAGTTATGTTTACCATTGATACTGAGTCAGGTTTTCAAAATGCAGTACTTGTAAATTCTATTTACGGCTTAGGTGAAAATATTGTACAAGGTAAAGTAAATCCTGATGAATATTATGTGTTTAAACCAACTGGAGCTATCATTTCTAAATCAATTGGAAAAAAAGCATTAAGAATGGTGTATAACACTAAAGGTAAGAAAACAGTAAAAGATGTTAAAGTAACAGCTAAAAATCAGGAAAAAGCCTCTATAAGCGACGAGCAAGTGCAAACCTTAGCTAAATGGGGAATGATGATAGAAAAGCACTATGGCCATCCTATGGACATTGAATGGGGTCTTGATGGTAAGGATAAGAAGCTATATATATTACAAGCTAGACCTGAAACAGTACAAAGTGTAAAAGATGTTAATTTTTTGGAAAGCTATAAATTAAAAGAAAAAGGAGAGGTGGTAGTTAAAGGTCAAAGTGTAGGTAATAGAATTGGAGCTGGGGTGGCTAATAAGATAATGGATATAAAAGATATTAAAGATTTTAAAAAAGGCCAAGTTTTAGTGACTGATATGACAGACCCTGATTGGGAGCCAATTATGAAAATAGCTTCAGCTATTGTTACTGATAAAGGTGGAAGAACTTGTCATGCTGCTATTGTTTCTAGAGAATTAGGTATACCCTGTATTGTGGGGACTGAAACAGGATCTAAAGATATTAAACCAGGTAAGGATTATACAGTTAGTTGTGCTGAAGGTGAGGTAGGTATGGTTTATAATGGTAAATTGAAATATGAGGTTAATAAAACTAATATTAAAGCTTTAAAACGCCCACAAACTAAAATGATGATGAATGCGGGAGAGCCTGATTTCGCTTTCTTAAATTCTTTTATACCCAATGACGGTGTTGGTTTAGCTAGATTAGAGTTTATTATTAGTAATCATATTAAAATTCATCCCCTAGCTTTAGTTAATTATAATAAATTAAAAGATAAAGAAGTAAAGAAAAAAATAGATAAGTTAACTGTAGAGTATAAAGATAAGAAAAAGTTTTTTGTAGATGAATTAGCTGAGGGTATTGGTATGATTACAGCTGCTTTTTATCCTAAAGATGTAATTGTAAGACTTTCTGATTTTAAAACCAATGAATATGCTAATTTAATTGGAGGTGAGGACTATGAACCTATAGAATCTAACCCTATGATTGGTTGGAGGGGTGCCTCTAGATATTATTCTAAGGAGTTTTTACCTGCTTTTAAACTTGAATTAGAGGCATTGAAAAAAGTTAGAAATAAGATGGGCCTTAAAAACTTAAAGATTATGGTGCCGTTTTGTAGAACAGTAGAAGAAGGTAAGAAAGTTTTAGAAATCATGGAAAAAAATGGTTTAAAACAAGGAAAAGATGGCTTAGAGGTTTATGTTATGGCTGAGATTCCTGCTAATATTATTTTAGCTGATGAGTTTGCAAAAATATTTGATGGTTTTTCAATTGGTTCCAACGACTTGACCCAATTAACACTGGGAATTGATAGAGATGCTGGAGGAACCTTAGATGTTGCAGGAATTTCAAATGAAAAAAATGAAGCTGTGAAAAGATCAATAGCTACCTTAATTGCAGCAGCTAAAAAGAATAAGAAAAAAGTTGGAATTTGTGGACAAGCTCCAAGTGATTTTCCTGAGATTGTAAAGTTTTTAGTTCAAGAAGGAATTGATTCCATTTCTTTAATATCAGATACAGTCATTAAAACAACTATGACTGTTAACAAAAAAGAAGAAGAAATGAAAAAGAAAAAAGGAAAAAACATAATAAATAAATTAGGTATATTTTAAAGAAATTAAAATATAGATAAACAAAAACAGCTTATTAAAAAGCTGTTTTTGTTTTATGTAAATAATTGTTTTTTATTTCAAGACTTCTATTTTTAATCTTTTAAGTCCAAATTCTTTAGCTTCTTTATTTTCATCTTTTTTCATTGCAATATCTACACGATAATGGTAGCGACTATTCATTCTATCAGTGACCACACATTGACCAAAGCCTTCTACATTTAATCTTGTGCCTAAAGGAACAAAATTAGCAGCACAACGCTTGTAACCCATTGCTAATGCTTTACAAATATTTTCACCGTTAGCTGATATACAAGGGTCACCCCAACATTGATTAACATCTCCCGTGTTATAGGCAGTTACCGCCATGGTTTTGGTATATACTACTTTATATTCTTTGTTTGGATTTTGAGGTAGTCTATTAATAAATTGTGGTGCTTCCTCCTTTTCAATTTTTGGTAGAAATACGTCAAAATTATTTTCTGGATTTTCTTGCGCTAAAATAGGTGCAGGAAAAAATAGAAAATTAAAGACAAAGGTAGTCATTGTCCATGACACTATTATTTTTTTTATATCTACTAATTTTAGTTTCATATATTTTTTTCAATTAAAAAACCCTTACAATACATAAGTATAAGCAAGGATTTTAAAGTTTCCTCTCTTTATAGCATACTTAAATAAAGATGTCAAGAGTTTTAAGGCTCTATAATAGAATGTGTGGGAAATAATACAAAAAGGTGGCATAATTATTAGAGAAATTAAATAATTCACATCTAATCTCTAATATTATGTCCACCTTTACCCATAATTCTATGGCATCCATGTTAAATTTGCAAGGG
>DATFJU010000006.1:0-28963 GCA_035269015.1 Patescibacteria group bacterium
AAAACAACATTGCTTTTGGCCTAGAAGAAGATGAAATTGATGAAGAGAAACTACAAAAAGCTATTGAAGTATCTCAACTAAGAGAGTTCATTAACCAACTACCAGAAAAAGAAAACACCAAAATAGGAGAAAGAGGAATTCGATTAAGTGGTGGTCAAAGACAAAGAATTGGTATTGCCAGAGCCCTCTATGACAACCCTGAAGTACTAGTAATGGATGAAGCCACCTCTTCCCTAGATAACATCACTGAGAAGTTTATCATTGAAGCTATTGAAAAGCTCAAAAGAAACCGCACCATCATTATCATTGCCCACCGCTTAAGTACTGTCAAAAACTGTGATACACTATATATACTAAAGCAAGGAAAGATAATAGACCAAGGCACCTACAACGAACTCATAGCTAAGAACAAAGAGTTTAAGGATATGAGTGGGGGGTAAATTTAATTATTATTTTACACAAAAATGAATAAAAAAAATAATATAGATAAAAGAAAAAAAATTGGAATTATAACTTTAGATGGATATAAAAACTATGGAAACAGACTTCAGGCATACGCTGTAAAAAAAATTCTTACTAATATGAATTTTAATGTAAAATTCATTATATTAAAAGAAGATAAAAAAAAGATAAATAGATTTACTTATATAAAAAATAAGATTATTAAATTACCACATAATTTTATTAATTATACTAAAAAAATATTTATTTACTTTTTTAATTTAACCGTTTTTAGAAAAAGAAAAAAGCTAATCAATAAAAGAATAAAGAAAATAAAAGGATTTTCTTTAAAATATTTACCAGAAGATTCTTATAATGATAACTTTAAAGAACTAGAAGAAATGTCTAATAATTATGATTTTTTTATTACAGGAAGTGATCAAGTTTGGAATCCAACTTTAAAGCATCGTGCAATTAATAAACATTATTTTTATTTTTTAAAATTTGCTGATATAAATAAAAGGATTTCCTTTGTTTCTAGCTTTGGTGTTTCTAATATACCTGATGAATATATTAATTTATATAAAAAAGCACTATCAGAAATAACAAATATATCTGTCAGAGAGGAAGCTGGAAAAAATATTGTGAAAAAATTAACTAATAAAGATGTGCCTGTGTTATTAGATCCAACTCTACTAATAACAAAAGAACACTGGCTATCTATAAGCAAGGAGCACCAAAAAAAACCCAAGAAATATATATTAACATACTTTTTAGGAAAACTTAGCAATAAAGATAAAAATTATATTAAAAATATAGCAAAAGAAAATGATCTTAAAATTGTAAATTTATGTAAAATAAAGAATAAGCATAGCTATAACACAAGTCCTGAAGAATTTATTGATTATATAAACTCTGCTAAACTTGTTTTTACAGATTCTTTTCATGGAGCTGCATTTTCAATTTTAATGAAAACACCATTTGTTGCTTTTAAAAGAATACTTGAAAACAAGAAGTGTATGTTTTCTAGGATAGATAATTTATTAAAAAAATTTCATATGGAGAATAGGTATATTAAAAATATTGATAAAAAAAATATTTTTAATATTGATTTTTCAGAAATAGAGAATATATTAAAAAAAGAAAGAAAAAAAGGATTAGATTATCTAAATAAAGCAACAAAAAATTAAATTTAAAAAATGATTGAAAATATTAAAAATTGCACAGGTTGTCATGCCTGTTATAGTATTTGTAAAAATGGGGCTATCACAATGGATGCTGATAAAGAAGGTTTTCTGCATCCAGTAGTTGATTATAAAAAATGTAATAAATGTGGAGAATGTCTTAAGGTTTGTCCTCTTTTAAAAAAAAGAAAGCTGGATAAAAGTAAAAATGCTTTTGCTGCTATAAATAAAAATTATAATACTCGTCTAAAAAGTTCATCTGGTGGTATATTTACTATCTTAGCTGAAAGTATCATTAATAATAGTGGGGTTGTTTTTGGAGCTTTATTCGATAATAATTTCAATATTAAACATGATTATATTAACAACATAAATGATGTTCATAAATTACAAGGATCAAAATATGTGCAAAGTACTATTGGAAATTCATATAAAAGTGTAGAAAAAAAATTAAAGGAAAATAAACTTGTTCTTTTTTCTGGCACTCCTTGCCAAATAGATGGGTTACTTTCTTTTTTAAAAAAAGATTATAAAAATTTAATCTGCGTCGATTTCATATGTCATGGAGTTCCCTCACCACTAGTATGGAAAAAATACTTAGAAGAGAAAAAAAGAAAATATAACTCTAAAATTCATAAAATTAGTTTTCGCAACAAAAATAAAGGATGGAAAGATTTTTCAATTAAAATTATATTTAAAAATAACCTAGAATATATTAAAAAATTTAGAGATGATGCTTATATGAAAGGTTTTTTAAGAAATTTATATTTAAGAAAATCTTGTTACAACTGTCAATCTAAAGGATTAAACAGAAAAAGCGATATAACACTTGCTGATTTTTGGGGTATTAATAATATTTTACCAAATATAAATGACGATAAAGGAGTTTCTTTAGTTATTTTAAACAATCAAAAAGGAATGAATTTTTATAAAAAACTAGAAAGAAAAATATTTTCATATAAAGTTAACATACAAGACGGAATTAAGCACAATTCCATGGCAACAAAATCAGTAGATAAAAACATTGAGAGAGAAAACTTTTTTAAAGAAATAAATCAACAATCCATGACAACTTTAATTAATAAGTATTGCCCACCAAAAAATATATCATTGAAACAAAGGATAAAAAATATAATTAAAAAACTATTAAAATATTAAAAATGAAAATTAATAATCCTAAAATATCAGTTATAATACCTACTTATAATAGAGCTAACTTTCTGCCTCGTGCTATTAAAAGCGTTTTAAATCAAACCTTTAAAGATTTTGAGTTAATTATTGTAGATGATGGATCAACAGATAATACTAAAGAGGTTATTAATAATTATTTAAAAAATGATGATAGAATAAAATATATTTATCAACAAAACTCAGGTGGACCACCAAAACCAAAGAATACAGGAATAAAAATAGCCAAAGGTGAATATATTGCTTTCTTAGATAGTGATGACGAGTGGTTTAAAGATAAACTAAAAAAAACAAATAGAACTTTATAAAAAAAATATAAATAATAATGTTGGTTTAGTCGGATGTGGCGCAATTATTATCAATACAATAACAAATAAAAAAAGAGCAGCTTATGCCTTTTCCTTTTTTGTTAAAAAATACACCAGAAATATTACAAAAAACAATTGTACATAGCTGTAGTAGTATATTAATAAAAAAAACGATACTTGAAAATATTGGTTTATTTGACGAAAATATTAAAATATTAGATGATAGGGATTTATATATTAGGATTTTAAATAAATATAAATTTATATTCATACAAAAACCTTTATTTAATTATTATATACATAGCAACAATGCAACTAATAAAAAAAATGCGCTTAAAATTATTGAAGATCAAGTATTCATACTAAAAAAATATAAAAATATATATCGAAACCATCCTGATATATATTTTACAAAATTGAAAAAAATAGCTGAGTTTTATGTAATTAATCAACGACCAAAAATAGCTAGAAAGTTTTTTATAAAAGCAGTAAAAATAAAACCATTATCAAAAATATATAAATATTTTTTTAACTTTTAATCCCTGGTTATACAAAAAATTATTATTATTATATAAAATTATCAAATAAAATATAAAATAATTTAAATATGAAAATACTTTTATGTGAAAAGGCAGAAGGTAAAAATCATTATATTAAAAATCTAGCAAACGAATATATCAAAAGAGGGCACTCTGTTATTTTTGGGGTAAATAATTTTTTATATTCTAGTTTTTTACCTGATATAGTTCACATCCAGTGGCCAGAAGCAATTTATAAATGGTCAATAAAACTTCCAAGAAATAAAAATAGTTTAGATTTACTAAAAAAGCGTTTAGAATGGTATTCTAAAAATAATATTTCTATAATTTATACCGTACACAATATACTACCCCATGAAAACTCTGATAATTTTGACAAAAAGTTTTTTAATCAAATATTAAAAAATTCAAATCTTGTAGTTCATCATGGAAAAAGCTCAATTAAAAAAATAAAAACTGAGTTCCCTATTTGTAGAAACTCAAAACATATTATTGCTCCTCATGGACCATATAATTATATAAATTATAATTCAAAAAAAGCTAAAAATTTATACAAATTACCATTAGACAAATATGTTTATTTAAACTTTGGAGCGCAAAGAGAATATAAAGGTAACAGTTTTTCTAAAAAAGTATTTAAAAAATGGAACAATAAAAATGTGTTTTTTTTCACTATTGGAGAAAAAAAATATTATAGTAAAAATAATAATTTATATTCTAAAATTAATAGACATTTAAAAAAAATTACAAATGAAAACGTTTATAAAATATTAAATAAATTTACAAAGAAAGAAAAAACAATTTTGAAATCTATTAATAATAAAGAAATACCAAAAATTATGGCTGCTTCGGATGTTGTTTTTTTAGGGCACCAATCTGGACTAAATTCAGGAATTCTAGCTTTAGCAGCATCCTATAAAAAACCCATAGTTTTTCCGGATATTGGTAATTTTAAAGAACAACTTATAGGTTATCATGATTTTGAGACATATTCTGTTTCAAATATTAATTCAGCTAAAAATACCATTAAAAGAATCAATAATAAAATTAAATACAAAGGTCCAGGAAAAATTAATATTAACAATGAAAAATGGTTAAAAGAAAATTCTTGGGAAAAACATGTAAAAGTAATTTTATCTAACATAAAATAATAATAAATTTTAAAATGAAAAATATAAATCTTAAAATATCAATTATTATTCCAGTTTATAATCGTCAAGATTTATTAGAACGAGCTATTATTAGTGTTTTAAATCAAACATATAAAAATTTTGAGTTAATTATTGTAAATGATGCTTCGACTGAGAATATTAAAGAATTTGTTAAAAAATTTGATGATAAAAGAATAAAATACATAGAACATACAATAAACTCAGGTGGACCAGCAAAACCAAAAAATACTGGTATAAAAATAGCCAAGGGTGACTATATTGCTTTTTTAGATTCAGATGATAAATGGCTTGAAAACAAACTAAAAAAACAATTAAAGCTATATGAAAAAAATATAAATAATAATATTGGTCTAGTTGGCTGTGAAGAAATCAACTTTAATGAATTAACTCAAGAAAAACGACATACTAAGCTTCCAGCTTTAATTGAAAAAATGTCTCCAGAAATATTAAAAAAATGTTTACCGCATAGTTCTAGTAGTGTGATGATAAAAAAATCAGTATTTAAAACTGTTGGGTTATTTAGCGAAGATTTTAAAATAAGTGACGACTACGATTTATATATAAGAATTTCAAGAAAATATAAGCTTTTATTTGTCCAAGAACCTTTATTTTATTACTATATACATAATAATAATGCTTCAACTATAAAAAATAAACAAAAATGATAGAAGAAAGACAAAAAATAATAAAGAAATATAAAGAAATATATTTAAAATATCCAAATATATATTTTAATAAATTAAGAAAAATAGGAACATTTTATGTGCTTAACAATAACCCTAGACTTGCTAGAGAACAATTCATTCAAGCAATAAAAATAAAACCATTTTCAAAAGTATATATTAATCTTATATTATCTTTTAATCCACAGCTATATAAAAAAGTATTATCAATTAAAAAAATAACTAAAAGAACTTTATTTGTTTATTAAATTTTTAAAAAAATAATCAAAAAAAATGAAAAATAATAATCCAAAAATATCAGTTATAATCCCTACTTATAATCGCGCTCAAGTATTATCTCGAGCTATTCAAAGCGTTTTAAAACAAACTTTTAATGACTTTGAGTTAATTATCGTTGATGATGGCTCAAGTGATAATACTGATGAAATTGTTAAAGAATATATAAAAAAAGATAATAGAATAAAATATATAAAACATGATGTAAATAAAGGAGGTAACAAAGCTAGAAATACTGGAATAAATAATTCTTTAGGAGATTATATAACTTTTTTAGACTCTGACGATGAATATCTGCCAAATAATTTAGAGGAAAGATATAAAATAAGACAGAAAATTTCAAATGATTATGGAGTTATATATAATCAAAACCTCAAAAAAACTAATATAGGTAAAAAAATAATACCAAAAAAAGCTATAAAGAAAAATGAATCAATAATAAAATATTTATTTATAAATCAAGGAGAACTGCAAACTAATACATTATTTATAAATAAAAAAGTGTTAATTAAAAATAATATTTATTTTGATGAAAATTTAAAAAGACATCAAGATTGGGACTTTACTATAAGATTAAAAGATGTAACTAATTTTTATTTTTTAAACAAATATTTGTCCATATGGAATGCTGAAAATGAAAATGACAGGGTAAGTAAACAAAAAGATTATTCCGCTTCTTTTCAATTAATAGAAAAATTTAAAGAAAAATTCAAAAAAGAAAAAAATGTTTTAGCGAACTTTTATTATTTTCTTGGAATAAGACATTTAGAAATAGAAAAAAGAAAAAAAGCCAGAACACTATTTATAAAATCAATAAAAAATAAACCATCTTTTAAAAATATTTTTTTATACTTATCTACTTTTTTAGGTAGCAGTTGGACAAAATTATTATTTAAAATTAATTTTTATAAAAAAAGAGGATTATTCAAGTTAAAAATGAAAACTAAATTATGAAAAAAATTAAAATAATCCAATTAATAACTGGACTCAACACTGGTGGAGCAGAAATGGTTGTAAAAGACCTAGCTTTGAATATTGATAAAGAAAAGTTTGAAGTTGTCGTAATAAGTATACTACCTATTGGTAAGATTGGTGAAGAAATTAAAAAATCAGGAGTTAAAGTTTTAAGTTTAAATGCCAAGTTTAAATATAACCCCATTATTACTTGGAAGTTATTTAAAATACTCAAAAAAGAAAAGCCTGATATTTTAAATACTCACCTCTTTCACGCCGATTTAATGGGCAGGATAATTGGAAGATTATCTAAAATACCAAAAATTATTAGCACTTTTCATAGTATTGATATTGGCAGTAAAAAAAGAGAGCTTATCATTAGTTTTATCAAAGATAAATCTGATATGAATATTGCTGTATCAAAAATAGTGGCTAGTGAAATGAATAAAAGAAAACTATCAAAGAGCGGTAATATTAAAGTTATTTATAATGGTGTTAATTTAGAAAAGTTCCCCTTTAAGAACAAGCGCGAGTCTAGAAAAAAATTAAATATAGACCAAAATGTTAATTTATTTGTTTCAACTGGAAGATTAACAAAAGCAAAGGGTTATAACTATCTAATTAAAGCAGTTAAAGAAATTAAAGATAATTCATTATTTATCATTCTAGGCGAAGGAATAGAAAGAGAGATTCTAGAAAAAGAAGTTAAAAATGAAGGTTTAGAAAATAAAATAATTTTAAAAGGTAATGTTACTAATGTTAACGACTATCTACAAGCTGCTGATTTTTTCATAATGCCTTCACTATGGGAAGGATTTTGTATAGCTCTCATAGAAGCAGCAGTAACAAAAAAAACAATTATTACAACAAAAGTTGGTATAGTTCCTGAAATAATTGAAAAAAATAAAAACGGCTTCTTAGTAGAGCCCGCTAACACTGAACAATTAGTTGAGAAAATAAACTATGTATTGTCTCTAAGTAAAAAAGAAAAAGAAAAGATTGGTGATCTAGCTAGAAAAACAGTAAAAGAAAGGTTTTCTTTAGATAAAATGATTAAAAAATACGAAGATCTGTATTTTAAACTGCTAGGTTAAGCTTCATATAATCTAATATACTCATCAACAGTTTTCTCAATGGGAAATTTCTTTTGTTTGTCTAATTTAATATAACCTCTCTTTAGTTTATTTAGAAAATCTTCTTTGTCATTTAATCTAAAACATTTGTCTTTGCCAATCACTTCCCTATTACCCCCTACATCACTAGCTAAAACTGCTATCTCAGCTTTAACAGTCTCAATTAAAGAAATTGAGAGACCTTCATATAAAGATGCAAGTAGAAAAAGATCAAAACCTTTTAGTAACCTGCTAGCATCTTTTCTCTCTCCAGGTAAAAAAACATCAACTTCTAAATTATTGTCATTGATTAACTTTTCATAGTTTTCCCTTTCAGGACCTTCACCAATAATTATTAACTTAGCATTTGGTATTATCTTTTGTATACTTTCAAAATTATTAATTAAAAACTGATAGTTTTTAGCTTTCACTAAGCGCCCCACAGAGCCAATAATATACTTATCTGAAATATTTGTACCACTTAGCCTATTTAACTCTTCTCTGGCCTCTACAGAGCTAAAAAAGTGCTCTTGAGATAAGCTCAGACCATTATATATCAGATGATTATTCTTGTTTAAACCTAACTTCTTCGCATAGCTCAAATTATCTTGACTGATATAGACAGGATGATCTAGGAAAAGAAAGAAGAATTTAAAATAAAGCAAAAAGAGATATTTTTTAATTTTGCTACTTGGATAATATTTATCTAAAATAGAGAGTCCTCTAACAGTGAAAACTGTTTTAGGTTTTTGCTTAGAAAACTTAGCTGACAATACTCCGGGTAAAGTATTAGAGCTGTTAAAATGAAGAGTGGTAAATTGATGTTTATCAACTAGCTTTTTTAACTCATTAATATATTTAAAAATTGAGATGGGATTATAGTCTCTTTTTAAAGTTTTAAGTCTGAAAAAGGTGATATTATGTTTTTCTAGCTGTTTTTTTAAAAACTCTCCTTCTCCAAAAGCCACAGAGACATCTATATTTCTTTTCTTTAGTTCCCTAGCTAAATTTAAAACAGACATCTGCGCTCCACCTACTTCTGCTTTAGTTATTACTATTAATATTTTCTTTTTCATATATAGTAATTATAGCATTTTATCTCCTACAAGCCACCCTTTTAAAACACTTCATGGAATAAAGTGAGTATACTTGTATTAAAAAAGAAACACCAATAATGATATAAGGATATTCTTGTAAATAATTTAAGAGAAAAGCAGGAAAAATACTAGAAATTACAGCTAAACCAATAGTAGCACTACAAAAAGGTAATCCAATAGTGCAAACGTGCAAGGCTGAAAAGCCAAGCAGTCCCATAATAACAGATATAAGTGAATGACCGGTATGTTTTGCACTCTGAGCTCTCTCTTTAATGACTTTCGTCATACAAGTTAAACTAAGGGCAAACACTAAGGTAAAAGCAACTCCTAAGACTGCTAAATAGCCCACAAAGATACTAGCTGGCAAAAAAAGCAGTAGTAGTATAAAAAAGACTAGAAAACTTAAATCACAATAAATACTATTAAACATAGTAAATAAATAGGGGCACTTTCTTTTCATATCTAAAGTAATTAATTATTATCTATACATAATATTAACATATATCTCTTTAAATAATAAACTTATTTTAATATATAATTAAAAAATATAATTATTCACAAAGTGTAATTTTAACTCTAAAATAATACAATAATTGACATTTTCTCTATTTATGAAATAATAATATGAATATATTGTACATTAAAATCTTATATTGCTCATTAAAAATAAAGACGGATGAAAGGCATAATATTAAATGGCAAAACTGCCACAGGCAAAACTGCAACATCTAATACTCTTAAAGATTTACTTAACTTTCAATTAATTGAAATTAGTTTAAGATTATTAGCTAAAAAAAACGGTTGTAGTATACAGCAAATCATGGAACAAGCAAAAGTTGATGAAGAAATTGATTTGTGCCTTGATAAAGAAGCTATTAGTATTATTGATAAAACTATTAACGAAAATAAAAAAATTATTGTAGTAGGAAGATACCCTATTTTATGGGATTACTTCAAAAATAAAAATTTCTTAAAAGTTTTATTAATAGTTAACACAGAAATAGCCGCACAAAGATTATTAAAACACAGAACAAGTTTTGTGGAATCATACAAAAATAAAAATGAGGCTAAAAAATCTGTGATTGAAATTGATAAAGAAGATAAAGAAAGAGGTTTAAAGTTGTATAAAAAAGATTGTTTTGATTATAATCATTACGATTTGATTATAAACACAAAACTTTTTAGTGTAAATCAAGTCGCAAATATTATATTTGAAACTTTTCAAACTCTTGAAAAAAGTAAATAAAACTTACTTTTATACTATCTTTTATCAAAAATATCTAAAATAAAGTACCACAAGGTGCTTTTTTTATTTTTGCAAAAGAATAAAAAAGCATTTATAATATAAACAATACAATATTAAAATGTAATATGAATTATAAAAATGAAGTGAGATTTGTGGTAACAAATAAATGCAATTTTGATTGTATTTTTTGTCATAATGAAGGAATGCACAAAGAAAATATAAATAAAAAAAATATTATAAATCCTAATGATTTTAAGTTTATAGCAGAAACACTTGAAAAGTGTTTAGAAATAAAAAAATTTGTTCTTACAGGTGGAGAACCACTTTTAAGAAATGATATAGTTGATATAGCTAAATTAATCAAAAACAAAAATAATGAAATTAATTTAATTACCAATGGTGTTTTATTAAAAAATAAACAAAATATTGCTAACTATTTAGATGGAATACATGTATCTATTGGCACTTTAGATAAAGATAAACATGAATTTAGAACCGGAGTTAAAAATCAATTAAAAAATACATTGGAAGGAATTGATTCAATTTTAAATTTTGATGTTGATATAAAGCTAAATGTAGCTATGGTAAAAAGTGAAAACTATAATCTTGACAATCTTATATCAATAATTGAATATGCTAAAAAAATAAATAAAGAGATTTATCTTATAGAAATATATCCTAGAAATTCAGACCATCATATATCTTTTGATTATATTGAAAAAATGATTTACTCACTAGGCTATAAAAGAGGTTTAGAAAAAGGATTAAAAGTTTCTTTTAGCAAAGAAGGTTATCCTAATTTATATATAACTTTTATTCCGTGTGCTTTTGTTAATTCACCTTTAGTAGATGACGCATCTGCTTTTTGTAAACAAAATCAATCTATATATATTATGCCAGATTTTACTATTCAAACTTGTTTTGAAAAAAATGAAGAACATATTTCAATTATGGAAGATGTTAAAAATAGATATGAAGGAGGATTAATAAAAAAAATTAAATTAGCCAGGGCAAAAATTGGAAAGAATTGTCCTCTTATAAAAAATTAAAATATGAATTATCCAACCAAAAAACAAACTTCAGATTTATTGTCATATATTAATAATAATGGAAAATTATCAATTTATGGAATAGAAGGAATATATGAAGAATTAGAAAACAGAATTTGCAATATATATAAATCTAAATACTGCTTATTAACAAACACAGGTACATCAGCTTTATCTTCTGCTTATTTTGCTCTAGACCTAAAAAAAGGTGATGAAGTTATAGTTCCTATCTACACTTTTATAGCTACGGTTACCCCCTTATTTAGATTAGGTTGCACTCCTGTTTTTGCAGATGCTAAAGATAAAGATGGAAGTATAGATGTTGATTCTTTACAAAAGTTAATAACAAAAAAAACAAAAGCTATTGCCATAACTCATATGTGGGGTGTTCCCTGTGATATGAAAAAAATAATGAAATTTTGTAAAAAAAATAATTTAAAATTAGTAGAAGATTGTTCACATGTACATTTAACAAAGTATAACAACAAATTGTTAGGTACATATGGAGATATAGCTTGTTTTTCTGTAGGAGCAAAAAAAGTTTTGTCAGGTGGTGAGGGTGGTTTTTTAATTACAAATGATCCAGAATTATATATTAGAGCAACATTTTTAGGTCATTTTAAAATGAGAGCCAAAGAATCTCTTGATAGAGTTCCCAAAAAAATTGCTAATAAATACAAAGATCTAACCAGTGGTTTTGGGGAAAATTATAGAATGCATCCTTATTCAGCAGTTATGATTAATTCTTTATTAAAAAATGAATTAGAAACTATTATTGAAAAAAGATATGTTATTTATTCTTATTTTAAAAATAAATTAGAAGAAGTTGAAAATATAGACATGCATGATATTACTAAAGGAGCTATCTATGGATTTAAACCAAAATTATTAGACTTTAATTTAGATAAATTTATAGAATTGGTTAAAAAAGAAGGATTAAAAGTTAAAAAATTAGACACAGTACCTTTATACAATGATAAAGTTTTTGAAAATTGTAAATTTCCTCTATCTTATAACGGTGCTAAAAATTATATAGAAGGTAGATTTTCAATACCAGATTTTACAACTGGAAATATAAAAGAAGATAAAAAAACCGTTAATAAATATATTAAAATATTTAAAAAAATATTATGTTAAATAAAAAAAACGTATCAGCTCTTGTTTTATGTGGTGATAAATTATTATTAACCAAAAGATCACTTTCAGAAGATTTTTTGCCAGGAGTTTGGGAAATGCCAGGTGGTAAACTTGAAAAAGACGAAAATGATATACAAGCATTAAAAAGAGAGCTTTTGGAAGAAACTGGCATTGAAATTTCTTCAAATAATGAAATAAAAGAAGTAGATTCAGAAAGTTATATTATTAAATCCAAAAAAAATAATGAAGATAAAAAAGTAGTTGAAACTACCTATATTATTAATTTTGACTCCTTTCCTGAAGTTACATTAAGCAAAGAACACTCTGAATATGCTTGGGTTGATAAATATAACTTTGATTCATATTTTGATGATAAAAGAGATATGATGTATGTAAGACTAAAAAGAATTTTTTTTAATAGTTAATATTATTATAATTTTATATAATTAAAAAGGCTGTCTTTTTTTGACAGCCTTTTTTTATGTAATTTTTTTTATTACATAAGTTTCATTTTCTATCTCATTTACAAAACTATCTCCGACCTTTTTTCCAATTATCTTCCTAGCTAAAGGTGAAAGATAAGAAATACGGTCTTTAGTAAAAGTTAAATAACTTCCAATAATCTTTTCAATTACTTTTCCAGAAGAAGATTCCACTCTAAACTTTTTTCCAATACTTACTATATTATTTGCAGTATTTGGTTTAATTATTTCAGCGTTATCTTTTGTTTTTTCTACTTTTTTTAAATACTGTGTCCACATTTCTTTTTGCCTACCTAGCTCCTCATAATCAAAATTATCATGAAAAGTCTCTGACTCATCGCAGCTCTCACCAATTTCTTGCCCCAATCTATTTATTTCTACTATAATTTTATTCATTTTCTTAATCAAATAATCATAGTCTTCTTCTAAAAAAATAAACTTTTTTGCACTTAAAGATTGATTTTTACTTTTTTCATCTTTATTTTTTTTAGAAGTATTTATAGATTTTTCAGGCAACTTTTTTTCTATTTTACGACTTTTACGCTTTTTTGTAACTGGCTTCAAAGCATTAATAAGTTCTTCCTCAGAAATTGAAAAATGTTGACTAATTTTTTTCAATGCTTTATTTTTTTCCATTTCTTCTTTTTTTAGGTGTAGTATTTTAAATATTTTCTCACTGCTAGCTTATATTCATCATCACTTTTTTTAATGTAAGACATAACCTCCCTAACATCTTCCAGTGAATCAGAAATATCTACCCATTTTTTAATAAACTCTTTTTTAATTGCTTTATTTTCAATACAATTATAAATATCTCGTCTTTCTTTATAACTACTTGTAGCATGAAGCCATTTAAGAAAAAAATTCATATCAAGAAATTTCTCATTCACTGTAAAAAAATAATCTTCAAAATCTTCATAATTAAGACAAAGATTTAACCATTCTTTAGCAGATTTATTTTTTTCTCCTTTTTTGTTTAAATATGAATTTTTAATTTGACTTATCTTCTCTTTTTTTTCTTCTTCAGCTAAAAAATTGAGAATTTTTGTTTCTGAGATACCAAATTTTTTACTAATGATTTTAATATCTTTTTCCGTAATTTCCATAATTTATTCAATTTTTAAGGTTCGTATTTTTAAATAATTATAATCTTCCTAGATACAACAGTCAATATTTCTACTTAAAAAATAAGTTAAACTAAGATTATCTTTAATATAAAAGATTGTTAAAATTATTAAATTAGCTCAAACTATTTATTAATTTTTAAGCGCTCTATTTCATCAGCCAAAAACATAAGCGTCTCTCTTTTTAAAACTTTTCTAAGCTTACTAAATCGATCATAAGGAATAAGTTGATTTAAATCTTGATTCAAAATAGTTTCAGTAACATGTTTATCTATAAACTTAGATAACTTTTTAAAAAAATCAATTAAATTTAATCCAGTTCTTTCAATTATCAATTCTTTATTGTAATTATAGCCATTCATAAAAAAATAATGAACATCATAAATATCACGCCCAGCAATTGAATTATTACGCTCAAAACGATCAATTATAGCAACCAATTTGTTAGCAAACATTGTTAAAACATCTTGACAAATAACAATTCGATTAATATCAACAAGCCTAACAGGCTTATAAATATTAGCTTTAGGTGGTGGAAAATTAATATCTATTTTTAAAGTATTACGATCAGAGATATTTTTGTTGGGATATTTTAAGAAAAATTGTGGCACCTTCATACTAGCATCCTTTATTTCTAAACCTAAGTCTTTAAAAATCATTTCAAGCTCATGTCTAACTTTTACCAAACCATCTTTATCACCAACATAATCAAAATCCAAATCAACAGAAAAACGATCTAAAACTCCAATCATAGCAGCACAAGTACCTCCCTTAAAATATAAATCATGTAATTTAACATTATCAACAATAGCAATTAAAACTCGAAATAACCAAGCCTTGTGAATTGCGTCTTGAGAATTTAAAATAATCATAAATTTTATTTATTATAAACAATTGTTTGAATTCTCTTAACCTCTTTCCAATTAATAACACTAGGATTATCAAAATGATACTTGGGATTAAAATATAAAATGTCAGCAACCGCTCTCTCAGGTTTTGCTAAATTAAATTTTCCAGTTTTATCTATACCAATATCATTATATAAAAATTCGTCTTTAAGTTGACGACAATAATATTTATAATCCCCTATCTTAAGACGCTTAGTTCTTGCCCCTATAAATGTAAAATAACCAACTTGTTGAAAAATAATTCCTTGCTTCACTAGAACTGTCTCACCACTTAAATAACAATAATCATTTATAGCCTGCGCACCTAGTAAGTATGGATCTAATTCTGATAGTGGTTTAATAGAATAAAGCCCTCGATACAATCTATAAAGTAAACCACTTTCAACATAACGTTTTAGAGTAGTTAAAAGAGTGTTGCGATTACTAATACCCCAAATCCTAGCCAAATCATCTACATGAAAAACAGAAACACCTAATTTAGTGATTGTTAGAAATCTATTTTGCTTAATATTAGTCAATTTTATTTTTTTCTCATTATTTATACTGTACATATATGTACATTATAACTAAACAACTATATAATGTCAACACTAAATAAATAAGTCTAAATTATATTTATATCCTATTGCTTTCTTTTCTACTCATCCAATTTTTTCTCTATAATTTCCAGTAACAATTCTAAACTACCTCTTTGTTTAAAATCATCACTTAACTGATAAGCTTTTTGAGCGCTATTTTTAGCTTTCTGCCAATTCTCTACTTGAGTATAAAGCTCAGCTACAGATTGCCAAATATCCGCTTGATTAACTATTTGAGCATAACGACTATAAACCGCCAACATCCTATCAATATCACCCTTTTCTTGATAATGTTTAGTGGCTCTAGCTAAAACCTGACTTTGACCAAAAGATCTAACAGCGCCACTATCCACACATTTATCCATTTGTTCATAAGCCAAGTCATCCTTCTTCACTACCATATAAGCTTGAGCATACTGACAATATGTTTCATTAAATTCAGGATTTAAATTAATAGCAATTTCCCACTGCTCTAACCCCTTCTCTACTTGACCCAAGTCAATAAGTAACTGCCCTTTTAAATAATACTGCTTTATCCTTTCTGGACTAAGCTCAATAGCTTTATTAATATACTGCAAAGCTTTTTCATTATATAAATCTTTTTTCTCATCATTTTCTAATCTTTTAGCTAAACTAGCCATATTTTGAAAAATCTGAGCTTCTTGCAAATTATAAATACTAGATTCATTACTAGAATTTAAATTATAAGCATTAATTAAAAGCAACTCATTATAGAATTCCAGCTTTTTTTCATTACTAAGACCACTAAAAACTTGCGAATTATTTAAGACTAATTTAATAAAACTAGATCGCGGATCTCTTTGCCAAGGAATATCCTTTTCCATAGCGTTTTTAAATTCTTTAATACCAATCTCCACCTGTCCTTGATACAAAGCACCATAGCCCATCACAGCCCGACTATGAGCCTTTAAAGTACTAACATTAACACTAAAAACTAAATAAAGTGAAGCCAAGAGAAAAACAAATAACAATAAATATTCAAAATTACCAGACACCACTATAGCTTTTTTCTTCTTTTCACTTCCCTTTTTCAAGACTCCCTTTATTTCTGCTTTATTTTCATTTCTTTCTTTTCCTTCTTTTAACTTAAAACTATTTACATATAAAAACCTAAGATAAGCCAAAAATATCATCAGTGCTAAATAAGTAACAAAACTATCAAACACTGCTAAATTTTGTACAAAATAAGCAGTCAGTAAAGCCAAAAGAATAATCTGAGCTAAAAGATTATCAGAATATAAATAACTATTATTTTCGCCACTATCTTCATCGCTTTTTTTCTTTTGTCTGAAAGCAACCTTAATAATATAAATAAGAGCACTGAGCATAATCATAAGATAAGAAATTAAGCCCACAGTTCCCATAGTAGAAGCAATATCTAAAAGATTATTATGTGCTCTATCAAAATAAGTTTCAGTTCTAGTATGATTATAGAAATCAGCCTTAAAATGCTTATCAAAAGTATAACTAAAAGTATTATAACCAGTTCCCAAGACTGGATATTGTTTATAACTTTCAAGCGCTCCTTCCCAGGCAATTAATCTAGTTTGAAAAGTATTTTCCTGCCAAGAAATTTGTGACAAGATCTTATTATTTTTCACAAAAGAATTCTCAGGATAAATAAGAGCTAAAACAGTAGTAACAATAATAACCAAAGATAAAACCAGCGCTCCTAGACGATACCATTTCCTTCTATAAAATATGGCAATAAGCAGTAGAAATAACATCAAACTAGAGCCAAGTGCTATCACTGCCCCAGTAATATCAGCCTTAATAAAAGCTGGTAATATAGTTAGAATAGGTACTAAATACAAATAACGCCAAAAGGGTTTAGTTTGTAAAAATAAATATATACTAATATAGAAAGCAAAAATTAGAAAACCAGCCGTATAAGCTCTATTCCCTAACACTGCTTGAGGATTATTACCAAGTAGCATAGCTAAACTAATAACAAAACCAGACAACATTAAACCAGTAAGTAGATACTTCCATTCTTTTGCTTTCTTAAAAGCAGAGATAAGAATAAAGTAAAAAGCTAAAAAGTGAACTACATTAAAAAAGCCTAGCATTCTCTCAGTTTTACCCCAGAAACTTAAATAAGCATCTGTACTAACCACTACACTTAAAAGCATAGCACTAAAAAAAGCCACCAAACTCCAAGACATTAAGCGTAAGCTTGGTCTTTCTTCTTTATATTTAATAATATAAACCAAATAAAAAGCTAATAATATCTCAATCAATATATTAAAGGATAACTGTTTAGAAGCTACATAAGGAAAAAACAGTTTATTAAACAAAAGAAAGATAACTACAAAAGCTAAAGCTGAGCCCACTTTAAGTATCCACTGATATGTCTTTTTATTCATATACACAGGTTATTATTTTTATATTATATATTGTTATTATTACTAATATTACTTAAAAATAAATACAATAAATTTCACACTTTTAAGTGTTTAATCTATCTTTAGTATAACATTATTAAAAAGATTTAGACAAGAAAAAGAGAGATAAGAAAAACAAGAAAAAAATAAGAAAAATAAGAAAAAGATAAGAAAAGAGATAAAAAAACAAGAATTAATAGATGAAAAAGATAAAGTATATAAATAATCTAAACTAGTTTCTGCAACTCACTTTTTTAAAACATTTCATTGAATATAGGGAGTATAATTGAATTAAAAATGAGATACCAATAATGATGTAAGGATACTCATGTAAATAATTCAATAAAAAGGCTGGAAAAATACTAGAGATCACAGCTAAACCAATAGTAGCACCACAAAAAGGTAAGCCAATAGTGCAAACATGTAAAGCTGAAAAACCAAGCAATCCCATAATAACACCTAAGATAGAATGCCCTGTCTTTCTAGCGCTCTTAGCCTTTTCCTTGATTATCTTCATCATGCAAGTCAAACTAAGAGAAAAAATTAAAGAAAAAGAAACTCCTAGTATAGCCAAATAACCCACAAATATCTTAGCTGGCAGAAAAAAAATTAGAAGTATAAAAAAGACTATAAAGCTTACATCACAATACACGCTTTTAAAAATACTAAAAAAGTATGGACAATTTTTTCTCATATATAAAATAATTAATTGTTTAAAACATAATTATATTAACATAAGCTAACAACATAGTCTATTTAAATAAATAATTATAGACTATAAACATATAAACAAACATAAAAAAATACTCTCAAAAAAGAGAGTATTTTTATATATATCTTTTTTATATATATCTTTCTTATCTATAATTATTCTATGCAAAAAAATAACCAAATATTTTAGCTCATCAAAGACAAGCAGTCAAGGGTATTTATACACAGGTTAAGAAGGTATACTATTATATATTTAATTAAGTAATATTAATATTAAATAGAGAAGATATAAGGAATTAAACCTTTAAACCAAAAAAGAAGAGCGAGAAATTAATCCCGCTCTTTCTTTTTGTATGTCAACGACTAACGTTAACAAGTGACTCGAAATGAAACAATATTATTTGTTGTCAATTTCAAGTCTATTCTCTTATAAGCTCATACGCACCTGAAAGATCATCAATTAAATCTACATTATCAGTAATATTATCTTCTTCATTGTCAGACCAATCAAATCCATCTTCAACTAACTCTACTGTGATAGAATTCTCAGAAGCAGCACCGTCAACATCAACTTCTACAGTAAATGTTTCCGTAGTTCCAGCTGAAATTCTTCCATCAGTACTTGAGATAATATCTAGATAATATACACCATCAGTTGATGTGTTAACGTCATCACTAATAGCTTCACCATCAGAATCAAGTAATCTTACAGCTGTTGTAGTAGCAGTGCCTGTAGATGTAACTTTAACAGGAATACTATTAATAATAGCTCTATCAGCAGCATCAGCTGTTATAGAAATATCCATTACTTCATTCCAAACATTACCTAAATTAAGAGCACTACCCTTTGTAGTATCAACTGTAATATTGGTGTTATAAACAGCTAAAGTATTTGAGGTTCTTTTCTCCTCATTATCTACTGTTACTGTTTCATTAGTGCTATCAGATGTTTCTTTCCACTCAGAAAGCTGAACATATAATTCTTCACCAGAGGTAATAGCAATGAAATCATCATTTAATTTTACCATTACTTCAATTACTTTATCTTCATCAACTCCTACCACAATGTCATCAGTAATAGTTACTTGACCATTGGTTACAGTCTTATATTCACCATCATTAACTTTTAACTCTGTAACTAATGATGTGTCTATACTACCATCAGTATCTGCATTATAAATGTCAAATTTCATATCAGTAACATTGAAAGAATCGTTTGTTGATGTGAATTCAAACTCAGCTACTTTAACATCTTCTTGACCAGCAATTATAATATCCTTTTTAGGAGTACCAGTAACATCAAGTGTTAAACCACCTGGAGCAACATTCATGTTTTGACCTGATTTGAAAGCCTCATCATTAAACCCATCTACAGCACTATAATCATCACCACTAATAGCACCTTCAGCATCTACATAAAGTTCAGTTCTAAACTCTGAGCCATCAACTGCTTCACTGTCTAAATCTAAATAAACGTAAATCTTTTTTGTTTCTCCTTTAGCTAAAGTTTCATTAACATTAAAAGTTTTTACGTTATTTACATCAACTGATTGAGAAGACTCATCATTTACATAAATGTTATCAATAACATCACTAGTAATAGATGCAGTTCCATCATTATCAAGTACTTTAACATTAAATGAATTAATATCAAGATCTTCATTTTCACCAGCCTCTAAAACATATTGGCCAACTAACACATCATCAGTTCCAGCGACAACGTCATCGCCACCAAAAGTTCCATCACTTGCTAACATTGGTTGACCTAAGCCAACTTCAACGTCATTACTAATAGCACTACCAGTTAAATCAACTGAATTTCCACCCATATCCTCAACATCCATAGTGTCAATTTCCATGGTATATTTGCCAGCGTCTGCATCATCAGTAATGTCAGCAACAAGTTTTAATTCTTGAATTCCTTCAACTTCAAAATCATAATCTACATTAACTATTAATGGGTTATTAGAAGAATCATTTAAATTAACATCTAATGGACCAGCAATACGAGAATCATCTAGATAAACAGTTAAATTTTCTAGATAATCGTTAGTAGAAGTAGCGCTATCCTCACCATCTAAATCAACTTTAACTTTAAAATCATTTACTAAAGCTCTATCTTGAGTATCAAGTTCAGCAACTAAGAAAACAACATCATCTTCACCAATAGCTACATCTTGATTCGCAGGATTATTTGAAGCTTCGGTAATACTAAAATCTGAAGTTACGATTTCAGCACCAGTCTCACTATCTGACCAAGTAGATGAAGAATCTACACCAGCACCAAAACCAAAATCAACTCCTTCTGTTTTTACGTCAACAGCACTATCAATTTCAAAAAGAACTGTATCACCAGCACCTCTATCAATGTCTGCCTTTAAAACAAAAGTTTCACTGCTATCAATTAGTAATGCTTCATCTAAAACCATATTTAAACGATCTGAAGAACAACTTGCTTTTTCTGCTACAGCTGCACCATCAACCATTAAAACAAAGTTAGATAAATCAGAAATATCAACACTACCTTCATTAGTTAAAGCAATTGAATGAATATAAACATCTTCCTCGCTACTCATTTCTTCAATCTCTACCTCAACTAATTCTTGTTCATTTTCACCAACTTTTAAAGAATCTGCACTCAAATCACTTCCATCTGTTAACTCAACTTTAACTACTGCATTACTAACTTCTGTATCAAGGCTCATTGTATTACCAGTAATAGGGAAAGATCCTGATACAGTAGCAGAAGTATCGATGCTGCTAGCTTCTTTAACTGCAAATCCATGAGCACCACCAGCCTCACCAGTTAAATCAGCATAAACAGTTAAAGTTTTTGTTTGACCAGCAGGGATAGTATATTCTAAACCAAAAGTAACTCCACCATCAACATTTAATGATCTACCTCTTGTTAATCTATCTTCACCTTCATAAATATAAACATCTCCGATAGCATCATTATTACCAATTCCAATTCTTTGTAAAGTTAAATCATCAACTTTAACATCTCCGTCATTAGCTGCGGTTAAATTAAAATCAGTAAATGGAACTAAAGATACTGCAGAGTCCATATCAGTACCTTCTGACCCTCCTGCAGGAATAGTTGAAGCAGCTGGAGTACTTGCTGATAAAGCAGCACTTAAACCACTTCCAGTTGGTACATCACCACTTGTGCTAGCACCACCTGCTGGGTTAAATATATCTGCGTCAAAACCAGTAATATCACTACCACCTGCAGTAATATCCATGTCAGTTGTAACAACGTCAGACCAATTTAAATTGTTTGCTAAGAAAGCAGATTCACCGTCAAACATGCGGTAATCTCCGTTGTCTACGTAGTAAACATCAGATCCACCTTCTTCTTGTAATAAGGTTCCAGTTGGGTATTCACCTTCTGTTAATGCTGATTTTTTATCGTAGTTTACGAAAAAAGCATCAGGAACATCAACAACTTTGTCAGCCCAATCTGCACCATATAAATCAATAGCGTTTTCTTCACTCACGATTGAACGAAGTTCGCTTCCTGGTTCAACTGCGTAAACAGTTGGATCAGTTGTGATTTTCACCAAATTAGTACCAGGTCTCATAGTAACGTTACCACCAATAGGGTAGCTTTGTAATTCAGAAGAAGGTACTGTTACCACTCCACTGAAATCACTGTACCATGACATATAAGTACTAGAATTTGGGAAAACATATCTTTGACCATCATCGCCTAGGTAATATACAGCGCTTAATCCATCCATCTTAATAAGATCTCCGGCTTGAGCTGCAGCACTAGCTTTTTCTGGAGCAACCACTGCACCACTCATAACTACTACTGTCATTACCATTACGCTGATAGTAAAAATTCTGCGTAATTTATTCATAATTTCTTTTAGTTAATTATATTAATGTCTAAACCTAAAAGGTTAAACAGATAATACAATTGATTTTTGGCTTTTAAATCTACTTATAATATAGATCAATCGGAATCCCGCTTCCCCACACACTGATACAAATAAATGTTTCAAATGATTTCGGGAAAAAATACATGGGGGTTATTCTCTCCCACACTAGACACTTTATATTTACGTGTATTAGTGTGGAGAAAAGCTAAATCGATCTATGAAGTAGAGATTAAAAACCTTTTTAGATTTTTAATTAGCATCGGCCACCTATCGTAATAGGTATCGACCTTGATATCCTCTGCTCCTCCACTTAATGTGGATTTTTCAGCTTATACATATAAGCTACATAAATTCACACTAAGTTGATATCTTTTATTATAACTACTTCTTTCTCTTAAACTTCTTCAGTACTTTAGAAACTGGATGATAGACACTATCACTTATCTTCTTTAAAGGGTGATTGTCTAAACGAGCAAAAGCTTTAAAATTAAGTGACACTGCTAATTTACTTAAATCACTATCTTCAATACTTTCATCTGAAGCTATAGCTAAGTAATATTTAGGATAAACATCGGAACCAATATAGGTAGTACTACTACTATCTTTAGCACTTTCATTATTGTTAACGTCATCTGAGCTAATAACTGTGGCTAGAGCTGTGCCCTGCTTTAGTATCTTATAGTTCTTAAAGTTATTGGCTAATAATTTTTGTAGCTCTGAGAAACTTAACTCTTTCAAGTGCCAAGGATTCTTATGCTTAGAAGCTTCAGCATTAGGTGTTGATAGCCATAGTTTGCCTTTTGGCTTTAAAACTCTCTTTAGCTCTGCTAAATAAAGTTTTTGATCACTAACATTAAAGTGCTCAATAGTTTCCAGTGAAACTACACTATCAAAGCTCTTGTCTTTAAAAGGAAGACTTAAAGCATTAGCTACTTGAAACTTTAGATTATCCTTTTGATAGCTCTTTTGAGCTTTAGTAATTGAATCACTGTTAACGTCTGCTCCTATTACCTCTAAATTATTGTTTAAAGATAAGTAATATGAGCCATAACCTGAACCACAAGCGATATCAAGTACTTTTTCAGTTCTAAGGTGCTCTCTAATGTATTTATATCTAAGCCAATGTTCATTTACCAAGATGTCACTGCTTTCAGCTCTTTCCAGGTCAAGTCTTTCTACTGGCATAATAATTGAATAAATAATTTATATATATATTTAATCTGTAATTACTCTACACTAGGTTCATCACTTTCTTGATAATTAACTCCCTCTAACATTTCTTCTACTTCAATTAATTTCTCTGAAATTTCTGGATATCTAGCTTCTTCATATAATATTTGAGCATCATCTAAAGCTTTGATAATAGCTTCATTAACATCTCCATCTTCTTCATTAACTTCATCAGTAATAGACTGTAATTGATTTAAAGTTGAAGAAGCATTCTCTTTTTCAGTATTAGTACTTTCTTCTGGACTGTCTACACTTTCAGTTCTAGCCTCTTCAGTGCTAGTAGCTGAATCTGTTTCAGTAGTGTCAAGATTATCAACAGTCTCTGTGTTATTATCATCACTACCACTATCTTTAACATTAATCTCTAGACCTTGATTATCTTTTTTACTATCAGCACTAAAAATAACTCCTTCATCATCTGCTTCACCGCTATCAGCGCTAAAATCTTCAGAGCCTAAATCAGAACTATTATTTAAAATATTAGTTTCATTATTTCTATTTTCATTATAGTTAGTATTAGAAGTATTTCTTTCTCTTTCATTAATACTATTAATACTGGCTCTAGCTGAGTCAATTTCCTTATTAAAGTTATCACTTAAATTAGCAATCTTATCTTGACTACCTTCTTGAGAATGAAACTCAGGATCATTCATTAAGTTAGTAATATCTTTAGCATGGTTAATTGCAAACTGAGCTGAAAGCTTATCTCTGTTTTCTTTATTAAAAGTCATATTCACCTGAGCCTTTTCACTTATAATTCTAGCAATATATAATGAGTCATTAGGTTTAGCATCAGATAGAAGTGGATTAAAGAAAGCTACGCCAGTAATTAGTATTAAAACAAAAGCTGCTAGAGCAAAAGCTGGTTGAGAAGAAACTTTAGCAAAGTCCTTTACCCACATCATCACATTAGAAAATACTCCACTCTTTGCACCCTCACTAATATGAGTACGCAAAAACTCCTGACTGTCAGTCTTCCACTGCTTATCAGGTTTAATATCTTGTAATTTATTTAATTGTGAGAGCAATTGTTTTTTCATAGGGTAAAATTAGCTTTCACTATAGTATTCGTAATTGAAATCAATTTGTTACACCTATTCCTTATCTTCCCTATCCTTTCTATCTTCCTCCTCTAGTGCCTTAGTAGCTCTATGAAGCAATACTCTTAAAGAGCCCTTGCTTTTAGATAGAGCTTGTGAGACTTCATCCCAGCTAAGTTCATTAATATGTTTAAGAATAATCACCTCTTTATACTCTTCTTTTAAATTATTTAAAAGCTTTAAAATTCTCTCATAGTCATGCTTAATCTCTGTTAAAGTTTGCGGGTCTTGTTTAATATCTTTAAGATCTGTGTTCTCTAAACTTTCTAAAGAACTGGTAGTCTTTTTAGAGCGGTAATAATCCACTATGGTGTTTCTAGCTATTTTATAGAACAAGGCCTTTAAGTTCTTAGACTTATCTACCTTATTTAAGATAATATAATCCCAGGCCTTTAAGAAGACATCACTAGCAATATCCTGAGCCTCTTCTCTATGGCCAACTTTGAAATAGATAAAGCGATAGATATCATCTACATATAAGCTGTGTATTTCAATAAAGGCCTGCTTATCTTTTCTAAGCGACCTAGAGCTCAGATTATTTTCTTTAAATTTTCTTAGCAGATTACTGCTCATTATATTAAAATTATATAATTATTTTTATACTCAAACAGAGACAGGTATATCACCTGCCATATTTGTACAATATAACAATTATCCTCTAAAAAATCAATACGGGTACAAAATGAAATGGTAACAAATAAACTAAAGATATTTGCTGAAATAATATAAAATAAATTAGAAATATATAGAAAAATATTATGAGTATCAAACCAAAAAAAACAGACAAGTGTGTGACATAAAATTATAATAAAATCTATATTAAATTCTTATTAAGTATTTATTAAGTTTATATTAGAAACACTAGATCCCAAAACTAAAAAAAGAAAATATAAAGATAATCACTGTTTAGCTCTTGATTTATTTATAAAAATGTGCAAGCATTAAATTATAGACTTTAGTCCAGAGTTTCCTGGACTAAAGTACCCTTAAAAGCAAATAGTTCTGTCCAGACTTTTCTAGACTAAAATTGTGCTAAAAAGTGCACTTTAGTCCAGAGTTTCCTGGACTAAAGTCCACAAATGGTACGTAGAAAAATACAAGAAAAACTAATAAAATACCCTATCTGGCTACTTATATCAGAAGCAGCTAAACTTGCTGGTGTAAGCAATAAAACTATTAGAAGAGCTGTTAAAGAAACAGATGGGCTTAGCTTCCGTATAATTAACGGTAGATACTATGTAGAGCTACTTTCAGTAATAGAATATCTTGAGAAAAGCGTTAAACTTAAAAACAGATTAAACATCTTTGGCCTTGGTCAATATGTTAAAGAATATAATAGAAAAAAAGCGGAGGTAAAAGAACAAAACGAAGAAGGAAATATAGAAAATAATAAAGAAGAAAAAAACAAATAATAAAAACTTAATTACAATTTGATTAAATATTGATAACTAGCCAGAGCTAGTTTTTTTTATGACAAACTTAAAATACCTTAATAATTATTTAATAAGCTCTTAATATTTTTTAAATAAAAAAGCCCTTGTGTTTTTCACAAAGGCTAAGATTTTTAATAAGCTTTATTTAAATATGTTGAGATAAAGAAAAAAACTGAGCTGATTATAAACCAAACAACTGTAATAATATACGCCTCAGCAAAAGCAAAAGCAATAGCTGTTAAGAGAGTTATTTCTCCAATCATGAGAAAAAACCACTTGTTAGGTTTTTTTCTAATACTTAAAAAAATAAGTACAACACTTATTATTAATAGTACTATTATAAACACATTTAATCCTTCCATGATATTTTGTTTTTAAAGTTCTAATTAGCAATATTACCAATAAACTATTATAACAAAGATACTAATATATGTCAAGATTAATTTAAGCTTTATATAGAACAAAAAATTCATATATTCTTAATATTTTTTTAAAATAAAAAAATCTAAATAAAACTACCTTCACCTTGATAAATAATACATTATTTGCTATATTAACATGACTTGGTTATTTAAAAATAAATAATAAAAATAGGAGGTTTTATCATAAACATAATAATAAAAGAAAGCAAAAAGATCAGATTGATCATTGATTACTCCCGCACTATACAGGAAATGATCAATGCCGGTAATTATGATTGGGCAAATAGTGAGATTATAAGAAACAACTTTTCATTACCAACTGAACTCAGTGGTAAAAAAGTATCTGTACCCACTAAGCTGTTTTATTTCAAATATAGCATGGACAGTCTTAATGTCATTAATGAAATGAATGAAGCTGGCCACCGTCCTGCTACTTTAGCAGAACTTTTAGCTTTAGGAGAAATTCAACCTGAATTGCAAAAACAATTTCAAATTATCGCTCTCAATTCTATCACCTCTCACCTTGTACCTGTTCTCAGTTTTTATAACAGTGAGCGTATAATAAATCTAGGTTGGTTTGGCAATGGCTGGCAAAAAAAATCTCGTTTTCTTGGTGTTTGTAAGTAGCTCAAAAAATCTTATAATCAAACTCCTATAAACACTTGGACAAGAAGTCCATTAAAAACAACAAATCCCGTTTTAAAAATAAACGGGATTTTTTTATTTAGCTCATCACATAAAGATAACTCAAAAAAAATAAGCCGCTTTGTTTGCGACTTATATGATTTTTTATGGTAGCTTTATTGCTATTTTTCTTTCTGGAGTTTTTATATACTCCTTACCGGATTGCAACTTAACATAGCTACTGTTTTGAGGTAAATCCATGATAATTACATAGCCCATAGTCAAATGCTTCTGAGCCTCATCATATGGAATATTATCCCAACTAAAACGTGGAACGTCAAAACGACCTAAGAGCTTAATATTTTCTCGCTTAGCAAACTTTACCCAAAAGTCAATATTATCGTATAATGTGCAAGGATAAAAATTATTCTTAAACTCAACAGATCGTAGAACTTTGCTTGACTTATTCTTTTGATATTCACTGTATTTCTTGGAAAATACAAGATTTAAGTCTGTTTCATTTAAGATCTTAGCAAAACTCTCTAAAAGGTAATAATGGTTTTTACCATTGTATTTAACGATAAAACCGGTTTCATAACCGTTTAAATTAACCTTAAATTTTTTGTCCTTGCTTTCATTAAGAAGAGTTAGTTTGTCTTCAGCTGTAAACAAGATTAATCTAAGGTCTGCTGACTTCACGTTGTCGGCCCAAGATAAATTAAATTTGTCAGCTAATTTAGGCACTACCTTTAATACTTTTAAAGGAAAATTGTTAAGCTGGAGGTTCTCCTGAGCTTGTTCATTGTTTTCCGATTGTCTAATGGTTTCAACCTGATCTTTTATGTTCTGTGACCAAGTTACCGAACTAGGCGCTTCTTGAATATTATATGTCTTTTTACACGAATACATCAAGATTACTAAAAAAGTAATGGCACTGACTAATAAAACAACTCTCAATCCGTTTTTCTTTAATTTTTTCATGATTAACTCCTTTTTTTTGATTTATACTATTATTGAATTGTAAATAACAATTAGATTAATATAACAATATATTAATATAAAGTCAATAACAAAAGACCCCCATTATGGAGGTCTTTTGTTTATAAAGTAATTAGCAACTATTAAGCCACTGAATCTTTAGCTGCTTTTGAAAGTCTAAATTTAACAACAGTTTTAGCAGGAATCTTAATTTCTTCACCAGTCATTGGGTTACGTCCCATTCTGGCTTTTCTGTTAACTTTAACTAATTTACCAAAACCTGGTAAAACGAATTCTCCATTCTTTTTTACTTCAGCATAAGCTAAATCTGCTAAAGTGTCTAAAACGTTAGTAACGTCTTTTTTACTCAACTCAGTCTTTTCTGCTAAAGCAGCTAAGATTTGAGATTTGGTCATTTTGTTTGCCATATCTTTTTTTTAAAATTAACCACTACCTAATGATAGGGATAAATAAATAAATTAAAGGTCAAATACCTATTGTTATTATATACTAATTTTTAAAAAAAGCCAAGGTTTTATGCCTTAATGCTACCTAGGCTCTATAATAGAATGTGTGGGAAATAATACAAAAAGGTGGCATAATTATTAGAGAAATTAAATAATTCACATCTAATCTCTAATATTATGTCCACCTTTACCCATAATTCTATGGCATCCATGTTAAATTTGCAAGGG
>DATFJU010000007.1:0-2206 GCA_035269015.1 Patescibacteria group bacterium
ATATTTATTAAAAATGGTTACCTATGGAATGCTGGTATATTTATGTTTAATTCAAAAATATTTAAAGAAGAAGTGAAAAAACATTCTTTTAATATACATTCATCATTTCAAAATAATTACAATATTAAAAATATATTTGAGAAAATTGACAGTATATCAATTGATTATGGACTATTAGAAAAGACAAGTAATATTACAGTTGTACCTGCAGATATTGATTGGAATGATTTAGGTGATTATGATTCTTTTTATAATGTTTTTAAAACAAATAAAAATAATAATATAATTGATAATGAAAGCATTCTTTTCAATTCAAAAAATAATTTAATTAAATTAAATACTTCTAAAATTATTGTGGGCATAGATATTAATAACTTAATTATTGTTGATACTGATGATGCTTTATTAGTCTGTAAAAAGGGTAGTTCACAAAAAATTAAAGATGTTGTAAAAAAATTAAGTAAAAATAATGATCAAAGAGTTAATTACCATCTTGAAGATCATAGGCCCTGGGGTAAATATAAAGTATTAGAAGAAAAAGATACATCAAAGGTAAAACGAATTACTGTTCTTCCTGGTAAAAGATTGAGTTATCAGTTACATAAATATAGAAAAGAACATTGGTATGTAGTCAAAGGAAATGCTAAAGTCACAATAGATAATGAAATATTTAACTTAAAAGCTGGAGAAAGTGTTTTCATTAAAAAAGAACAAAAACATAGAGTTGAAAATAACGGTGATGAAATACTAGAATTTATTGAAGTACAAACTGGATCATATCTTGAAGAAGATGATATTATCAGATTTGATGATGATTTTGATAGATAGCAAAATACTCTCATTTTCAATTATTAATAAGTTTAGAAATTCTTTAAAACTTTTTATAATTAGTCCTGATAAGCTCAATTAAATTGGTGCACACTGGATTATATTTAATGATAAAATTTGGCCAGACACTTATATAATGTTTCTTGCTGTCTTCAGTTACCCATTGAAGTTTTTGTATTTTTACTTTTGTTTGTTTAAAAGCACTATCAAGTTAAAAATAAAGAGGTCTTAACCAACCTTTATTTTCTGAAACAATGCACGGTTCCATATATTTTGTACTATGTCTATTATAATTTATAACATACGATACTTAATATAAGGCTCTTTCATAATTGCCTTATTTAGTTCTTAAAAAAATTTTTTGAATTGATCAACTTGATTTTTCCTTGAAAATAAAAAAAATTAGTTAAAACTACTGATTTACAATATATTCCAGGCAAATTAGGGTCTACTTCCCCTAGGCATTTATATATTCTTAATTTTTAACTGTTTACATTTATGCGGCTTGTTCTTTCTGACGGGTTTTAAGTTTCTCAGTTGTAATCTTGGCCGTAATTAATCCAATACAGCTTAATAAAATATGGGTCTTAACGTTCTCTTTTCCTCTAACCCGCACATTTTTTAAGCCAAGATTTTCTTTTAACCTGGAAAAGGTCCGTTCTACACTAGTCCTTTTATCATAAATGTTCTTTTAGGTACTCGATACTCGATGTGGAATCGAGATATAAAGTAGATAGATTTTTTGCTAGTAGCCAAACTTGTTCTGAATGTGGTGTTAAAAATCCTAAAGTAAAAGAGCTAACAGTTCGAGCTTGGACTTATGAGTGTGGAGCAACTCATAATAGAGATATAAATGCTAGTATAAATCTTTTAAAACAAGGTAAATTAGAATTAGAAATAAATTAGTTTCATTAGGGTAGGGCTTACCCGAATTTACGCTTTTGGAAAAGTAGAGAGCCAAAAGCTCTGCTTTTGAGCGAATCACTTTGTTTGTTTGCTCAGAAAGCATAAGACCTAACTTAATCTACCAATTGGTATGCTTTAAGTAGGCAATTCTCTATGAATAAAGAATCCTCGTGGGCTTGCCCCGAGGAGGGTCAAAATAATCCTATTGCTTATTTTTAATTATAAGGAGTTGTTAAAAATGTTAATGCAGTGCACCAAAAAATTGTTGAATGAATTAAAAAGAGAAGCTACTTTACCTAAAGAAGAGAATCCTCTCTTTTCATGGCACGCTAATCTTATTTGGGTAAATAGACGAAAAACTGCAGTATTTGTTAATGATAAAAATCGTTATGTGATAGTTCTCTATGGATTGAAAGTTAAAGATTTTAAAAATTTTAGTGACCGTATTAAAAAGGGGATAAAATATACATTT
>DATFJU010000008.1:0-36252 GCA_035269015.1 Patescibacteria group bacterium
GGCTCTGAAGTAGCTGGGGCTCAAGGTATTTGTATGGATGGTTGGCATATACCTACAGATGAAGAAATAAATATATTAGAAAATTATGTTATAGATTACATAAATAGTCCTAGCCCCCAATATCCTTGCTCTATAAATGAAGTTGGCTGGGGAAGATGCGCTGATAATGACGGCACTTATTCAGGAACATATGGTGCTGGTAAATCTCTTAAGGCAGTAGGTCAGGGTAATGGCACTGATGATGTAGGTTTTGATGGGAGGTTTGGAGGTTATCGTCATCCTGTTGGTACTTACAGCTCTTTTGATTCCGGTCTGTTCTTGTGGTCTTCTACTTTTTCTAGCTCTATCAGTGCTTTTAGACGGTTACTATATTTATCTAATTCTACTGTCTACCGTTATTCGAACAATCGTGATTATGGTTTTAGTATTCGTTGCCTCAAGGATTAAGTTATGGCTTGTTTTATATTCTTAGGTTTTTAGTATAAAAGAAAGCTTAGTATAATTTACTTAGCTATTTGTAGTAATTGTAAAATTAATGATTGTAATATTGGTAGCTGGCTTGCATTAATGTTATTATAGAAGGAAGAGAGTGTATAATGATAATGTATAAAATAAATAATTGTTTAAAGTGTAGATAGATATTAGAGGTATAATAGTGTATAATAATAGTTGTTAGGTTGATTATAGTAGTATGTAAATTAGGTAATTTATAATTTTAAATAATATGAAGAAATTAATTTTACAATTAGCTCTAGTATTTTTTGTAAGTAGTTTGCTCGTATTTTTTGCAGTAAATTTTGCTAGTAGTCAAAATAGTTCTGATGCTATTGCTATTAGAGTAATGTCTAATCCTAATCACTATACAATTGAGAGATGGTATCAAGCTCAAGGGTTTAAAGGTTCACCTCAGTCACTTGTAGTAGATGGTTATCAGGCTATTCGTGATGGTCGTACTGTTTATGTAAATGCTGCTAATATTAATACTTCAACTAGTCAAATTTATACTAATATTTATTTAATTTCTTATACTCAAGAATCTGAAAATGCTACAGTTGATATTTTAGGACAAATTGTTTCTCACTGGAAGTTTAACCATAATATTATTAATACTGGTAAGTGCTCTATATCAACTATGTATTGTCAAGAAGATGGTGATTGTCCAGGCAATTATGTTTGTGGCAATGAAAATAATGATTGGCAAGAAGGAAAATGTGTTATTGAAGATATTACTAGTGATTTAAGCAACACTAAAACATGTTTAACTGATGAAGATTGTCCAAATAATTTATATTGTACTAGTTTAAAATCACAGGTAATAAGAGATGTAAGACGTTTAGGACAATTAACTGACGTTAATTATTTACTTGATTTATATAACAGGGAAAACAATAAATATCCAACTTTAAATTCAGGAACATATATTCCTCAAATGTCTATCTCTACTTGGCCTAGTTGGCAAACAGAGCTATCTAAAGAGATACAGTTATCATCAAACGTAATTGATCCTGTCAATACTTTAGGTTATTGTGGAGGAGATTTTGCTCTTGATACTTGCTGGGACTCTGATACGCAAAATTTCTTTGATTCTAATCTTCAAGATGGTATTGATTTACCTGATAATAGTTTAGTCTATGTCTATACTACTGATGTTAATGGAACAGATTATGATATTTGTGCCAACATGGAATCAGGCTATGATGTGGCAGACGGTGGTGTTAGTAATATGAACTGTAATTTCGATATAGGTTATTTTGGTAGTATTAACAATGAAACTCCAGTTTTAGTTGATTATAATTTAAGAGGTGTTGGTTATGAGACGTTTTCTGGTATGATTAAAGTTGAAGATCCAGAGGGAAATCCTATGACTTGGCAACTAGATACTTCACCTAGTTCTTGGTTTTCTTGGTCAAGTGCCCCTGAACTGCAAAATACTAATAATCCTAATCAAAAAGAAGTGTTTGCCCAAATAGCTGGAGATAGTGGCATTTATCCTATTGAAATAATTGTTAGTGATAATGCCGGTAATGTCATGCAAAAAGAATTAAATATAGAAATTGGTAATATTGGGCCTCAAATTCAAGCAGAAGATATTAACTATGTTATAGATGAGGATAACGCTTTAGATTATACAGCCTCTATATTTAGTAATAATTTGCCTGACTCTATCGCAAATTTTACTAGTAACTTAACAGTTAGTTATACTGGTTTTCCTGCTAATTTTAATAATGGAACTTTTAGTACTGCAGAAACAAATTTAGGACACGGACTTAGTAAGAATATAACTAAGGTTGCTGATAATCGCTTTGCTCTTAATATTACTGGGCTTTTAGGAGACACTAACGGAGATGGAAGTATTAATGAAAACTTAGGGCTTGATGATCCTGAGTCTGAACAAATTAATTTTAATCTTTCTGTTCAAGATAAAAGTGGACTAGGATCTAATGAAAGCTTTAGCTTTAATGTGATTTTTGAAAAACCGCAGCCAGTCTTGCAATGTCAAGAAGTTATTAGGGCTGGTGAGGACTATAGTTGTCAAATCATAAATGAAAATCTTACTAATGAAACAACTTTTAGCTTTTCAGGGCTACCTGACAATATTACTGGTAATCAGAGCACAGGTCTTATTTCTGGAGTTGCCAATGAAGTGGGAGAACATAATATTACCGTTACTGCTGAAAATGAATATGGGGGTACGAATATTGAGAGTTTTAATTTAAAAATTAATAATTATTGTGGTGATGGCTCTGTACAAAATCCTAACACAGAACAAGGAGGAGGTCCTTATGGTGACGGTAAGGAAGAATGTGATGGTATAGGTAGTATTGCTCTTAGCCCACAAGATAGTAGTGTTTATAAAGAATATGATTGTACCACTAAACTTGATGATTATTATGAAAAACCTGTACCACAAGGAACTTGTACTTTTGATGGTGGTTATTGTGGTGATAATATGATACAAGAAGTTAATTTTGAAGGAACTAAGTTGGAAGAATGTGATTTTGGTGGAGATATAGCTGATTGTTGTGTGGATTGTAGTTGGATTAATAATTATGAAGAAGTTAATTTAACTTTTCAAAATGGTGAATCTGAAGTTTATTTAGCTGAAGATGACACAGTTTATATTAATTTTCCACAAGTTAGAGCCTTTGATTCTACAAGTGGTCTGATGGATGCAAAACTTATTAACACAGAAGCAGAAAGTACAGCTGTTGTTTATGTAACTGATACATCAGGAAGTATGGGCTGGAATAATGATGTAGCTGATGTTATAGATGCACTAGTCGGTACTGGAGTTGGTGGAGGTGGTGCCTTGGGTGATTTGCATAATCATGATTCTGAAATATCTGTAGGCTTGGTGGAATATAACTCTAACGTTAGCTCTGATTATATTAGAGATATTAGTATTTATAGTAATTATGAAGACTTAGTTACAAAAGTTGAAGCATATACTGCAGGCGGTGGAACTTATACAGCAAGTGCACTTGAAAGTGCTTATAATATGTTATCAAACTTTGAAGCTGATAATAAGTTTGTAGTCTTGTTGTCAGATGGTAGACCTAGTGATGATCCTTCAACTATAGCTAATACAATCAAATCTTCAGGAATATCTATATATACTATTACTTATAGTGATGATCAATCATTATTCGATGATATGTGTTACTGGTCATCGGATGATAATTCTTCTGTTTGTGATGCGCATACAAATTATGTTTATAGTTATCAATCTAATAATGCTTCTGAGGTATTTGATAGTATTACTGATGAAATTACAACTGGTCCAGAAGGTACCCTTATTGTAACTATAAATAATGAACCATATAACTTTGATATTACAGGTGAAACCATGAACAACTTAAATGTTAATTATGAAGGTGTTGAATGCGAACCTTTAAGTGCAAGTTGTAATCCAGATAAAGTGCCTATTACTGTTAACTTTCAAGGAGAAGGGGGAATATGGTTAAATAATCTACGCTTAGGTGTAGTTGAGCAATGTGGTAATTAAATATAATATATGAAAACAAAAAAAATTGTACTAATAACAGTTATTACAGTATTAATATTATTAGTTGTCTGGTTAGTGTATGGGATGCTTCAAAGTGATGAGACTATTGATACTAATTTAGATAATAAAGAAAATAGTAATGTGGCAGAGGAGGAAGAGGATGAGGAAATTAATCAAACTAATACTAGAAGAGAAGAAGTTGACCAGAAAAACGATAATTATAAAGAGGCAGTGGCATCAAATGATTACAACAATTGTATGAATTTAGAGGATCAGGATATAAAAAATAGTTGTATAGCCAGAATTGCTGTTAATAATTCTAATTTAGATTTATGTCAGGAAATAAATGATTCAGAGAAATTAAGTGATTGTAAAAATAGAGTGTATCATGCAATAGCTATTCAGGATGATAATATAAATGTTTGTTCTTTAATTGAAGATAGTTTTTGGCATGAATCTTGTTTAAATAAAATTATTATTGCTAATGATTATAATGAATCTTTGTGTGATGAAATTAATGATTTTGAAGATAACAACAGTTGTAAAGAGTATATAAATTTTAATCAGGCATTAGAAACAAATGATTGTGATTTGCTTAAAGATGAGATGAAAAAAGAATGTGAGTCAGCTTTAGGTATTAATAACAACAAACAAGAGGAGGATATTGTGGAAGAAGATGTTGTAGAGGAAGAAAAGATTAGTGAAGAAGAGTTAAAAAATATGGATAGTGATAATGATGGTTTGAGTGACTATGATGAAATTAATATTTATGGTACTGATCCTAACAACTCTGATACAGATGGTGATGGTTATTTAGATGGAGAAGAGGTAGAAAACGGATTTGACCCCTTAAGTGCTTAATTTGTTCGTATTTTATTAAAATGTTATAATTCATGTATATAAATATAATTAATTTATGTTTGAAGATTTAGATAATAAAGAAAATAAAGATGTTGGTGACAACCAAAGTAAAGATGTTGGTGATAAGCCTAAAAACGATGAATCTTTGCCGGAAGATATTTTTTCAGAAACTGATAATGTAAAAAATGAGAAAAAACCCAATTTACCACCATCGCTTCCTTCTGATCAAATTGAGAGAATGACAGGTGAGGAGCAAAAGAATTTTTCTGCTGAGAAATATAGGCCATATCGTAAATCTATCTCTAAGACAGCTAAAATAATCAGAATAGTATTAATTATACTTGTATTAGTGGCTATTGTTGGTTTTGGTTCTTATTATGCATATAATATGTTTTTTGTAAATAATAATATTGATACTAATAATCAAGAAAATAATATTAATACAGTTGATAATACTGTAAATGATGAAAGTGAAAATCAAAATAATAATGTTAACAATGAGGAAGACAATATTAATGATAATGAGCAGAACCTTAATGATGATAATCAAAGTAACAATGAAATACCCGAAGAAGAGCCCGAAGAACCGGACTTTTTAAGTCAAGATTTAGACAATGATGGTTTAACAGGAAAGGAAGAAATTAATATTTATGAGACTGATCCTAACAACCCTGATACAGATGGTGATGGTTTAAGTGATGGTGACGAGGTAAATATTTATGACACGGATCCAAATAACTCTGATACAGATGGTGATGGTTATTCAGATGGAGAAGAGGTAGAAAACGGACATGATCCATTAAATAATCCTGATGCTGATACAGATGGTGATGGTTTAAATGATGGTGACGAGGTAAATATTTATGGTACTGATCCTAACAATCCTGATACAGATGGTGATGGTTATTCAGATGGAGAAGAGGTGGAAAGCGGACATGATCCATTAAATTAATTTTTATAATATAATATATGGAAAACGGTAGTGATTTTCAAAAAAATAAATATAATACTCAAATAGGAGGTGAGCAATTTTCAAATTTGGAAAAGGAAAAATCTAGTAATAAATTAGCTGAGAAGGTAGAGAATGGTTTAAATATACATAGTATGCCTAATCCTTTTCGGGCTGGTAAATTTAATTCTTCTGTTCATCCTAATGATATTAATAAAGAAGATGGTTCAAAAAATAAATCTACTAAACCTCATAAACATAAATATATCGGCATATTAATAATAGTTGTTGGTATTTTAGTTTTAGGTGGTCTTGGCTATTTCCTATATAATTATATTATGGATGGCTCACAAGGTAATAATAATCAAGTAGCCCAGGAAGAAGGTGATACTGCCAAAGATAATCAGGCACAAGAGGGAGAAGACGTTAATCAAGAAGATGATGAAGTGCCAACAGATATAAATGATGAAGAAAATATTGATGAAGTTGAGATAGATGAAGGTGTCGGTCTTGAAGATGGTATTAATGAAAATCTTGTTGATACAGAAAATGGAACTAGCACTAATGAAACTGCTACTAGTACTGATCCTATTGATCAAGATAATGCTACCACTACTGATGAAATATTAATTGTAAAAGACACTGATGATGATGGTTTAACTGATCCTGAAGAGCACTTACTTAATACTAATATTAATTTAAAAGATTCAGATTCCGATGGTTATGATGATGTTAGTGAGGTTCTTAGTTTATACAATCCTGCAGGCACTAATGCTTTAATTGATAATCCTGGAATTAATGAGTATTCTAACCCTTTATATAATTATACTATATTACATCCTCAAGCTTGGACAAGAAAAATTAATAATGGAGGTAATTCTGTGATGTTTATGAATGATAATGAAGGCTTTTTTCAAATTTCAGTTGAGGATAATGAGGGAGCTTTAAATATTGAAGATTGGTATAGACAAGAGTTTAGCTTAGAAGAAGGTGAAATTTTAAATTATTTCAGTGAAGATAATGAAATGATTAGTTCAGATGATGGGTTGTTTATTTATTACACAGATCAAGAGAAAATATATGTTTTTTCATATATAGCCATGTCTCAAAACCCATTATATCCTAATATTTTTAAGGCTTTTGTAGCTTCCTTTAGTTTAAATTAGCTTTTTAAAATAATTTTATTCTCAAATAAAAACAGCCTTTCTGTATTAGAAAGGCTGTTGTTTTATATAGTAGTAGTATTTATGAGGTAATTATTTTATCAATAATTCCATATTCTTTAGCTTCTTTAGGAGTCATGAAGAAGTCTCTGTCAGTATCTTTTTCAATTACGCTCATTTTTTGACCAGTATGTTTTGCTAGTATTTTATTCATTTTATCTCTAGTTTTTAAGATGTGTTCAGCTCTAATTTTTACATCACTAGCTTGACCTTCAGCTCCTCCCATAACTTGATGAATCATAACTTCACTGTTTGGTAGGGCTAAACGTTTTCCTTTTTCTCCAGCTGCAAGTAAGGTAGAAGCCATTGAAGCGCTCATACCTACACAAATTGTAGATACAGGTGAACTTATATATTGCATAGTATCATATATGGCAAGACCAGCACTGACTGATCCTCCTGGAGAATTAATGTAAAATTTAATATCCTTACCTTTATCTTGTGCATCAAGGAATAAGAGTTGAGCTATAACTATATTAGCAACATAATCATTTACAGGTTCTCCTAAAAATATAATTCTATCTTTTAATAATCTGGAATATATATCGTAGGCTCTTTCAACGTGACCCGATTTTTCAATTACTGTTGGTATTAGAGGCATATTTATATTAATTATTATTGTTTATTATTTATTACTATTTTTTTATTATTAATTATTAGCTTATTAAAACTACTTTTACCTTAACATAAAAATATTAGTAATTCAAGCTTATTTTTTAAAAAACTGCAAAATAATTGCTTGTTAATTTGTAAAAAATTGCTAAATTATATTTATATAAGTTGATTATTTTAATTATCCCTTGATTTTTATTTTTATATGTTTTAAGATTAATCTTACAAATACAATTTGCTAAATGAATAAACCGTATGAAAAAAATTACTTGGAATCGTTTACTTAAACCATCTGCAAAAGGAAAAAGGAGATGGATTTTTGTTTTAGTATTAGTTTTTGCTGTTTTGAGTTTCTTAATTACTGGAGGTTCTTATTATAATCAAGCAGCCTCATGGACTAAAGAAGTAACAAACAATACAATTAATTTACCTCACGTTCAAGAAAATCCTTTCAGATTAGGACTTGATTTACAAGGAGGAACGCATCTTGTCTATCAAGCTGATGTTAGTGAGGTACCAGAAGGTGGTCGAGGAGAAGCTTTATCTGGAGTAAGAGATGTGATTGAAAGAAGGGTTAATGTTTTTGGTGTTAGTGAACCTTTAGTACAAGTTAATCGTAATGCTAGCGGTGACTACCGTTTGATTGTAGAGCTTGCTGGTATTACTGACATTGATGAAGCCACAGAAATGATAGGTGACACTCCTCTTTTAGAATTTAAACAAAGACCTGAAGATTTTGTTCCGGGAGAAATCCAGTCAAGTGAAATTGAAATACAGCCAGAAACTAGTTCAAGTGCTACTTCCACTGCCACTACTACAGCCACTACTACTATAGACTTAAGCGAGGAGGACATTAATTCTCCGATTGCAGGTATTCAAGATCAAGCGACTAATTATGAAGATTGGGAAAATACTAAGCTTAGTGGTAAGCATTTAAAAAGATCTGTAGTTCAATTTAATCCTACCGACAATAGCCCAGAAGTATCTTTAGAGTTTAATAAAGAAGGTTCAGACTTGTTTGGGCAAATTACTGAAGAAAATATTGGTAGCCCCATCGCTATATTTTTAGATGGTTATATAATAAGCGCTCCTAGAGTTAATGAAAAGATTAGTGGAGGTCAAGCAGTGATTAGTGGTAACTTTGATTTAGAAGAAGCTAAAACTTTAACTCAAAGACTTAATGCTGGTGCATTGCCAGTACCAATTAAGCTACTTAGTCAAAAAACTGTAGGTGCTAGTTTAGGTGCTCAGTCAATTAATACTAGTTTACAAGCTGGTATTTTAGGCTTAATTTTAGTGGCTTTATTTTTGATTATATATTATAGAATACCTGGTTTATTAGCAGTGCTTTCTTTGGCAATATATGGTTTAACAGTACTAGCAATATTTAAAGCCATGCCAATTATTTTAGCTTTAGTAATGGTTACAATTATTATAGGTTTGATGATTTACACTTTTCATGATTTGAAAGTATTTGATTCTATTTTGTCTATATTACTTATAACTATTGGAATATTTTTATTTATTTATGCCTTAAAACCTGTGACTTTAACCCTTTCTGGTATTGCGGGTTTTATACTTTCTATTGGTATGGCTGTGGATGCAAATATTTTGATATTTGAAAGATTTAAAGAAGAGTTGAAATCTGGTAAGAGTTTAGCTCAATCCATTGATGAAGGTTTTTCTAGAGCTTGGCCATCAATTAGGGATGGAAATATTTCTACCATATTTATTTGTTTAGTATTAATGTTTTTTGGTACAGGTTCAGTTCAAGGCTTTGGTACTACACTTTTCATTGGTATCTCAGTTTCTATGTTCAGTGCTATTGTTATAACTCGCACCTTTATGTTAATGGTAAAGAGTAAATATTTAAATAAAAAACCTTGGTTAATGGGGATTAGTAATAAATATAGTAAATAATATGTATAAGATTATTCCACTTAGAAAAATTTGGCTTAGTTTAAGCGCCGTATTGGTTACTTTATCAATTATAGCTATAGCTGTTTGGGGACTTAATTTTGGTTTAGACTTTACCGGTGGTAGTTTGTTAGAGCTTAAGATTCACAATCAAGAGGTTGACGCTGTTCAGATTAAAGAAGCTTTAGCGCCTTTAGAATTAAGTAGCTTGGTAGTCCAGCCTACTGAAAATGATACTGTGCTTTTAAGATTTCAAAATAGCACAGAAGATATTCATAAAGAGGTTGTTGGCGCTTTAGAGAGTAGTTATGGTATAAACGATAACAATGTTGAAGGTGAAGATCTTGGTAGTCAGGCTTCAATTGAAGAATTACGTTTTGATGCTGTTGGTCCTTCAATTGGTGAAGAGCTAAAGGGCAAATCTATAAATGCTATAATCTTGGTGCTTATTATTATTGTTATTTATATATCTTTAGTGTTTAAGAAGGTTTCTAAACCAGTAGCTTCTTGGAAATATGGCATTATTGCTATTATAGCTTTATTTCATGACGTTGTAATTACTTTAGGTGTGTTTGCAGTGTTAGGTGAATTTATGAATTTAGAAATAAACACTCCTTTTGTAGCAGCAATTTTAACAGTTTTAGGTTATAGTGTTAATGATACTATTGTTGTTTTTGACCGCATTAGAGAAAACTTGCCCAAGCAATTAGATAATTTTGCCAAAACTGTTAATAGAAGTGTCAACCAAACAGTTACTAGATCAATTAATACTTCCACTACTACTTTGTTAGTTCTTCTTTCTATTTTATTTTTAGGAGGAAATAGTATCAAAGAGTTTATTTTAGCTTTAGCTATTGGAGCGCTAATTGGTACTTATAGTTCTATTTTCTTAGCTAGTCCTCTTTTAGTAGTTTGGAATGACTTTATAAATAAAAAGATTAAAGATTAAAGATAATATTTATATTTAGTATATGTAGTTAATATAATCTATATATTCAAAAGCCCTAGATAGGGCTTTTGTTTTATTTTAAAAAAGCTTTTTAACTGTTATAATATATTTATGAAAACAAGCTTTAATAAACTTAAAATTATAAATATATTTATAAAGTTCTTTATTTTAGGAGCGGTATTTTTATTACCGCTTGTTTTTGATGCTTTTTCTTTTCTTGACAGTGTGTTTGTTTATCCTAAAGTTGTTATTTTATATATTTTTGTTAGTGGGTTATTTATATCCACTTTGATTAAAGTTATTTATTTAAAAAAGATAGAAATAAATAAAGTTGTTTTTAAAAAGATACTATGGCCTAGTATTTATATTTTAGTTTTAATTATTAGCACTTTGTTTGCCTTTGATATTAATAAAGCTTGGGGTGGTTCCTATACTCGTCAGTTTGGTCTTTTAACTCATTTATTTTTATATTTTTGGTTTATATTGCTTTTATTTAATTTAAGTTTTAAACCTAAATTAATAAAAATAAAAGAAGTGTATAAAGTTATAGCTTTGTCAGTTTTTTTAGTAAGTATTTATGCTATATTACAATACTTCGGTATTGATTTTGTTTACTGGAAAGAAGCAGCTATTAGCACTAAAAGAGCTTTTTCTACCTTAGGACAACCTAATTATTTAGGATTGTTTTTAGTAATGGTAATACCAATTGTTTTTTATCTTGTTAAAGTAGAGAAAAATAAATATTTACGATATTTTTGGTTACTAAACGCTTTATTTTTAGTTTTAGCTTGGTTTTTTACAGGTTCTAGGAGTGCCTGGTTAGGCCTTATTGCTACAGCTTTTATTTTTATAGTTTATTTTTTAATAAAAAAGAAAAAATTAATTAAATTCAAAACGATCATTTTCAGTTTATTGGCTTTAATTATTTTTTTTGCCTCTTTATTCTCTCAACCCTTTTTCAAATCGCGTCTTGAATCTAGTTTAGATTTAGATCAAGGTAGTGTAGCAATGCGTCTTTTATATTGGGAGTCTGCTTATGATAAAGTTCTTGAAAGTCCAATTATTGGCTATGGCCCTGAACAGCAAAAGCATGTTTTAAGGGATTCATATACTAAAGAGTGGGCAGTCCATGAAAAATTAAATAGCTATAGTGACAGAGCTCATAATATTGTTTTAGATTATCTTTTAATAGGTGGAGGTTTACTTCTTTTTGCTTATTTCATGACTCTTAGATCTTGGTTCCTGCAGGCTATGAGAGCTTTAAAAGCAAATAACTATCAGATAGCTATATTGATATTAGCTTTTATTGCTTATTTGATTACATTACTTTTTTCTTTTGAGATTATTGTTGCTTCTTTTTACTTTTGGTTGTTTGGAGCTTTGATAATCATAGGAACTAACAAAGATGAGGAAAGTAAGTATAATTATGCAGTTCTTAACTTAGATTTTTCTAAACTTGTGCGAATATTATTAATTGCTTCTTTAGTTTTGATTTATTTTCTTTTTCTTTATCCGCAACTGCAAAAAATTATTGCTAATCATTATTTTTTAGCTAGTAAAATAGCAGGGGATAAGGAAATTTATAATGAATCTTTGCTTTTATATAATTATAGTAAGGATACAGGCTCTGGTCATAAATATTATGACCTTAATTTTGCTGACTTTATATCTTATGCGCTTATTGAAAACAAGCAAAGACCATATAGAGAATTAGAATTAAAGTTAGATGAAATTGCTAATAATTTCAATTTTAATAATTATGATCACGTCTTTGTTAGAGCTAGAATTAAAAGTGCTTTAGGTTATTATAATCAAGCTAAAGAAGACTATAATCAAGCACTTTATTTAGCACCAAATATTTCAAAAACTTATTTAGCTTTAGCTGATAATTATTTCCTTCAAGAAAATTTTGATATGGCATTAAAATATTATGATCTTGCTATAGAAAAAGTACCTGATATAAAAGATACAAGGTTAAACAATGATCATAGAGATCAATTAAAAAAATATCTTAGTATAATTTGGGAGAAAAAAGGTGATATTTATTATATTAAAGGTGAACATGACCAAGCAATTACAGCCTTTAAGAAAGCTTATAATTATAATTTATACCAATTACCAATTTTAAAAAAGATAGCTGATTCATATTATCTTAAAGATAATATTGATATGGCTATTTTATATAATAAAAAAGGTGAACAAAGAAATCCTGATGATCCAGCTTGGCTTACAGCCTTGGCTTGGCTTTATTATCAGCAAGGAAATACTGAGGCAGCAAAAGCAGAGCTTAAAGAAGCTCTATCTATCCGTGAAGATTATAAGTCTGCTTTAGATTTAAAAAAACAATTTAATTTTAATTTTTAAATATTGATATGATATATGTAGTAATAATATTTGGACTTATTATAGGAAGTTTTTTGAATTCACTTATTTGGAGATTGTACGCTGAAGAGAGCTTTAGGGGACGATCTTTTTGTCCGTATTGTAGAAAACAAATATCTTGGTATGATAATGTACCAGTTTTAAGCTTTTTATTTCTTAAGGGTCGTTGTAGGTATTGTCAGAAGAAAATATCTTGGCAGTATCCTTTGGTGGAGATAAGCACAGCTTTACTTTTTGTTTTAGCTTATTTACAGCTACAAACTAATATTTTTGATTTAAATTATTTGCTCTTAGCCAGAAATTGGCTAGCAATCGCTATAATGATTATTGTTTTTGTTTATGATTTTCGGTGGCAAATTGTTTCTTTATTAGTGGTGGTTCCTGCTATAATTATGTTTATAGCTTTTAATATCTTTTTATCTTTTGTGTGGTGGCAGATTTTGTTAGCTGGATTGATTTTAAGTTTTTTCTTTTTTGCTCAATATATTATTACTAAAAAGAAAGGTATTGGAGAGGGTGATATTTGGCTAGGAGCTTTAGTTGGTGTTTTGCTTGTAAAGTTTGAATTATTGTTCATGATGGTTTTTTTAACTTATGTTATTGGATCAATTGTAGCTTTAACTTTATTATTATTTGGTCAAAAGAAATTAGGAGAAAAGTTACCACTGGGTGTTTTTATATCGTTAGCTACAATTATAACCATGTTATATGGTACTACTATTAGTCAGTGGTATTTTAATCTTTTCTAATATTTGTGCTACTTGCAAATATTATGTATAATGATACTAGTAATACCTATTGCAGGTTTAATATTTTTAATATATGAAAGAGGAAATAATTGCGGGTTTAGATATAGGTTCCAATGAAATAAGATTGGCGGTAGCGCAAAGAAGTGGGCGCGATGAGGATGCACCACTTCAAGTTATTGGAGCTGTATCAGTAAATACCACTGGTTTTAATAAGGGGGTAGTAAATAGTATTGAAGATACTACTGCTTCCATTTCTGCTTGTATTGAAAAGGCTGAAAGATTAGTAGGTTTACCAATTAATAATGTCTGGGTTAGCGTTAATGACCCACATACTCGTTGTGAGCGCTCTAAAGGTGTGGTAGCGGTTGGAAAAAGTGATGGTGAGATTAATGATGAAGATATATATAGAGCTATTGAAGCTGCTAAAAGTGTGGCCATACCAGCAAATTATGAAATATTACATGTTATTCCTATAAGGTTTGCTGTAGATAATCAAGAAGATATTAAAGATCCTGTAGGTATGAGCGGTATTCGTTTGGAAGTAGAAACTTTAATAATACTTGGTCTAAGCAGTCAAATGAAAAATTTAAATAAGGCTATACATAGAACAGGGCTTGATATCGAAGGAATTGCCTTGTCTCCATTAGCTGCTAGTGAAGTCTTACTTAGTAAAAAACAAAAAGACTTAGGGGCTGCGGTAATAAATATTGGTGCTACTACTACAAATATTGCTGTATATGAAGAAGGGGAGTTATTACACGCTGCTATTTTGCCAATTGGTTCAGAACATATTACTTCTGATATTGCTATTGGTCTTCGTTGTCCTATTAATTTAGCGGAGAGAATTAAAAATGAACATGGTAGTAGTGAGCCTGACAAAATCACTAAAAAAGAAGAAATTGATTTAGAGCAATTAGCTAAAGAAGAAGAAGTTAATGATGATTTAGGGAAAGTTTCTAGAAAATATGTAGCTGAAATAATTGATGCTAGGGTTGAAGAAATATTTGAAAAAATAGATGAAGAATTAAATAAGATTGAACGTTCAGGTATGTTACCAGCAGGAGTGTTTTTAACAGGTGCTGGTTCAGGGTTAGATGGTTTGGTGGAATCAGCTAAAAGATATTTAAGATTACCTGCAGCTATAGCCACAAACCGTAGTTTAGCTACTGTGATTGATAAAGCTAATAATCCAGAGTATTCTACAGCTATTGGTTTAATAGCTTGGGGAAACGTTTATGAAGGTAAAGGTGCTAGTAGTGCCATTAAGAAGCAACTAGGAGATAGTTTAGATAAGGTAAAAGGTTTATTTAAGAAAATTCTTCCTTAATATTTAAGATACTTAATTTAAAAAACATTAATTTTATATTTTATGGCAGAAGTAAAACCAGCAGCAGAAACTTTTGCAAAAATCAAAGTCATTGGCGTTGGTGGCGGTGGTGGAGCAGCTATTAATAGGATGATAGAAAAAGGTATTCAAGGCGTTGAATTTGTAGCTATGAATACTGACGTACAAGCTTTGCATTATAATAAAGCTAAAGAAAAACTTCATATCGGAAAGGCTGTAACTAAAGGTTTGGGTGCAGGCATGAATTCAGATTTGGGTAAACAAGCAGCTGAAGAAACACAAAATGAAATTAGAGAAATTATTAAAGGTTGTGATATGGTTTTTGTTACTTGTGGTCTTGGCGGTGGTACTGGTACTGGTGCAGCTCCAATTGTAGCTCAAATTGCTAGAGATTTGGGTGCTTTGACAGTGGCCGTGGTCACTAAACCATTTGGTTTTGAAGGAGGACAAAGACAAAATTTAGCTAATAGAGGCTTAGCTGAGTTAGCAGATAAGGTTGATACAATTATTACTATTTCTAATGACAAACTACTGCAAGTAATAGATAAGAAAGCTTCACTTCTTGATGCTTTCGTGATAGCAGATGATGTATTAAGGCAAGGTGTTCAAGGTATTGCTGAAATTATTACTGTTCCAGGTATTGTTAATGCTGACTTTGCTGATGTTAAAGCTGTGATGTCTAATGCTGGGTCTGCTCTTATGGGTATTGGTGAGTCTAGCGGAGAGAATAAAGCTGTTGAAGCTGCTAAGGACGCTATTAATTCTAAATTATTAGATATGTCTATTGAAGGTGCTAGAGGTATAGTCTTTACTATTACTGGTGGACCTAGTCTAGGAATGAATGAAGTTAATGAGGCTGCTAAGGTTATTACTTCAGCTGCAGATGAAGAAGCTAAGATTATATTTGGTGCTGTAATTGATGAGAAATTAAAAGATGAAATTAAGATTACAGTAGTGGCTACCGGTTTTGATGGTCAGGGTGAAAGTTTAAAGAAAACAGGTTTTGAAAAATCATATTCGCCTACTAGTTTTATGAGAAAAAATGAGGAGAAAAAGGATACTTCACTAGATGAAAGGAAAAATAAAGCCTGGTCACTTGGATCTAATGATGAAACCAAAATAGAAGGTGATGATAATAAAGTTAAAGAAAATGATTTTAGTATACAAAAGCCAAAAGTAGAACCTAAAAAACAAGAAAAAAACTTAACTGAAGATGATGAAGACGATGAATTGAGTGTACCTGCTTTTATTCGAAAAAAGATGAAATAGTATTATTTTAATAGTTTATTTCTTATAATAATTATAAAATGCTTAAAGAAAAAGTAAAAAATATTCTTTTAGTTGAAGATGATCCGTTTTTATCTAATATCTATAAAGAAAAATTATCTCAGGCAGGTTATAAAGTTAGAAATGTTGGTGCCGCTAAAGGGGCTTTAGAACTCATTAAAGAAGAAAAACCTGATTTAATATTACTTGATATAATGCTTGTTGGTAAGCTTAACGGTTATGTAGTCTTAGAAAAAGTAAAGGGAGATAAAAAGTTACAAGATATTATCGTAATAATGCTTAGCAACCTCAGCGCTTTTAAAGAAAAAATGAAAGCTAAAAATTTAGGAGCTGATAATTATATTTTAAAAATTGAAAATACTCCAGAAGAAGTTTTAAATATTATTATTGATACATTTAAGAAAAAATCTAAATAATAAATAGTTACAATGGAGCTTAATACTATTAATCTAATACTAGCTTTAGCAATAGTTTTGATGTCATCTCTAGCGATTATTACTTTGGTGTTTAGATTTAAAAATCAAAGTGCACGAGCTGTTTTCGCTCAGGGTGCACTTTTTTCTTTATGGACTACTTTTTTAATTTTGGTTAGAAGTGATTTCAACGCTGAGCTTTATTTAAGTCAGGCAATGCTCGCATCTATTTCTTTAGCTGTTTTCAGTTTTGCTGTTTTTTCTTATTATTTTCCATTTATAAAAAGGAAAAATATTAATGATAAACTGGCAATGATAATATCATCCTTATTACTTCTTATTATTATATCTTTATTATTTTCTTCTGATTTAATTATTCAAAGTAGTAATGGTGTCACTTTGTTTATTGCTGGAGAGTTTTATAATTTTTATATCTTTTCCATTTTAGTCTTTTTTGTGCTTGGGTTTTATCAACTTATTAGCAAATATGTTCAGATTTCAAATATAAATAAAACAAAGTTAACATATTTATTAGCTTCTAACTTTTTTCTATTTGTAGCTATATTATATTTTAACTTACTCTCACCTCTGTGGGGTGATTTTTCCTATTACTTTTCGGGATCACTGGTAGCACTACTGGTTATGTCAGTTAATGTTTATGCAGTGCTTACTAAAAGATTTATTGATTTACGTGTTATAGGTAAAAAGATATTTATCTTTATTGGTGCTGGAATTTTTTCTTATTTAATATTTTATCTTGTTTCTTGGTTTTTTATTAGTTCATTTGGCTCAATCTTTGCCTGGGAAGCTAAATTTTCTGGTATATTTATAGCCATAATATTTGCTTATCTTTTTTACGCTAATGATTATTTACTTATTAAAATAACCAATAAGTATTTATTTGTTGATTTATACCGTTATCAAAAAAGTGTTAACGATTTAGTAAAAAAATTAACTTATCATGTTCATTTAAAAGAAATTATTAATTTAGCAGTTAAAGCTAGTAAGCAAGTTGTTAAGACTGATGAGGTATTCATTTATCTTAAAGATTCAAAAGATAATTATTTTCATGATAAAAAAATTAAATCACTTTTATTTCTAAAAAAAGACAGTGAAATTATTAAATATTTAGATAAGAAATCTAAACCTTTAATACGTGAAGAATTAGAGTTAGAAGATGAGCATAGAAATAAAAGAAAATATACTAAATTAGTATCAGAATTGAGAACTAAGAATATTCATTTAGCTTTACCTCTTAAAATTAAAAAAGATTTAATAGGTTTTATTGCTTTAGGTAAAAAAAGTGTCTATTTTACTTACAACAATAATGATTTAAAGCTTTTAAACACTTTATCAGGTCAATCTGCTATTGCTATTGAAAGAGCCTTGTTGTATCACAAGTTAGAAGAGCAAAGTAAAAAGTTAAAAAGTTTTAATAGCACCCTTAAAAGAAGAGTGAAGGAGCAAACTAAAGATATTAAGCAAAAAAATGAAGATCTTAAGAAATTATTAGATTTAAAAAAGGATTTTTTAAGAGTAGTTAATCATCAACTTAATACTCCTATATCAATAATGAAGAGTTCCTTTAGTATGATTGATGATGGTAGTTTTAGTTACAAAGAAGGTTTTAAGTATGCTAAAGCAGGGTTAACTAGAATTAACAATACTATTAATGATTTTTGGCAGGCATTTTCTTGGGAGGGAGAAACAGTGCCTTTAAATCTAGTTACCGTTAATATAAAAAATACTATTACTGATATTATAAATTCTAAAAAACACAGTAAAAAAGTTAAAAGTAATAATTTGAAGCTGGAAATAAAAAAAACTAATTTTAAAATACCTTTAGTTTTAGCTGATAGAAAAAATATTGAACACGTGATTTCTAATATACTAGATAACGCTGTAAGTTATACTGATAAGGGAAGTATAAGTGTCAGTTTTAAAAAAGAAAAAAATAAATTGAAAATTTTAATTAGTGATACGGGAATGGGCATGAGTAGTGATGATAAAGCTAATATTTTTCAAAAGTTTTCTAGGGGTGCTAGAGCTGTGAATGCAAATCCTAATGGTTCAGGATTAGGTCTTTATATTGCTAATGAAATAATGAAGGCACATGGTTCAGGAATAAAGGTAGAAGAAACAGAAATCAATAAAGGAACGGTTTTTAGTTTTCATTTAAAAGTTAGTAATAGTAAAGAGTCAGAATATAAAGATAGTTTTGAGTACAAAAAGAAATTGAAGAAAAATAATATTAAGAAAAAGATAAATAATAAAAAAATAAACATTTTAATGATTGAAGATGAAAAAAGTTTATTACAAATTTATAGAAAGTTTTTTGAAGAAAATAATTGTGATTTTAATGCTGTTATTAAACCTGAAAAAGTGTTAGAAAAAATTAAACAACATAATTTTGATGTTGTGATTTTAGATATTATGCTTAAAGAAAATAAAGGTAAAGGTAAAGTTAAGCTGGATTCAGAAGAGGGTTGGGGCATATTGGATGCCATTAAGAAAGACAAAGATTTGAAAGATTTACCAGTAATTATTTTTAGTAATTTAAACAGTGAAGCAGATAAAAAGAAGGCTAAAGAACTAGGAGCTGATATTTTTCTTTCCAAAGAGAAGACTGAGCCTAGAAACTTGATGGCTGCTATAATTAAAATAATAAAAAAATAAAAATAAAATTAGCTTACTTTAGTGAAAAAAGAGGCGCTTGACCGTGCTTTTTTTCTTTGCTATTATAAAGATATATTTACTATATATAGTGTTAATATAAGATTATAGACTACCAAATATAGTTATTATTGTAAAGGTGTTTATTTTAAATTTAGCGTATTATTAACAATGTATTTATAAAATAAATATACAAATATGAAGTGTCCAATTTGTCATCACGAAGATACCAAAGTAGTTGATTCTAGGGTTGCCTCTGAAGGTCTTTGCATTAGGCGCAGAAGGCAATGCTTAAAATGTGACTTTCGTTTTTCCACCTATGAAGAAATTGAAATTTTGGATTTGATGATAGTAAAACGTGATGGTCAAAGAGAGTCATATAGTCGTGATAAGTTAGTTAAAGGTTTAAAAAGAGCTTTAGAAAAAAGACCAATAACTGATGATAAGTTTAAAAAACTTGTTCATAGCTTAGAAAGAGATTTTCAATCACTTAGAAAAAATGAAATTAGCTCAGAAGAGGTGGGAGGAATTGTTATGAAACACTTAAAAAAATTAGATCAGGTTGCTTATATCAGATATGCCTCAGTATATGAATCCTTTAAAGATGCTAAACAATTTCAAGAAGAATTAAGTAAGCTACTTAAGAAAAGGATTAAGAAAAACAAGAAAAAATCTAATTAATTTAAAAAATAATAAAGTTCTTATTTTAAATATAAATTTATATACATATTATTTATATTAAAGTAAAAACCCAAGTCCCCATGCCACAACTTATCACTAAGATCCGTAAGCGATCAGGAAAAATTGTTGATTTTAAAAAAGATAAAATTATTAAAGCCATTGACAGTGCTGCTCGCTCAGTAGGCACTAATGATAAAAGCTTAGTTAATAAGCTTAGTAAAGATATTTTTGATAAGCTTAATGCTAAATTTCATAAAAACAGCATTCCAGCAGTAGAAGAGGTTCAAGATTTAGTTGAAGAGGTATTAATTAAAAAAAATAAAATTGATATTGCTAAGGCTTATATCTTATACAGAGACCAACATAGACAACTAAGAGAAATAAAAAGTTCTACAGGTGAAAAGTTGATGGAAGATTATTTAGGTAAATTAGATTGGAGACTGAAGGAAAATAGTAATATGAGTTATTCAGTACAAGGACTGAATAATTATATAGCTTCAGCTGTTTCTGCTCGTTACTGGTTAAATAAACTTTATCCTAAAAATATTAGAGAGGCTCATGTTAATGGAGATTTACATATTCATGATTTAGGCCTTTTAGCTCCATATTGCTGTGGGTGGGATTTAAAAGATCTGTTAATTAAAGGTTTTGGAGGTGTTAGTGAAAAAGTACAAAGTAAAGCGCCTAAACACTTTCGTAGTGCCTTGGGGCAAGTAATTAATTTTTTCTATACTATGCAAGGAGAAGCAGCGGGAGCTCAAGCTTTTGCTAGTTTTGATACTTACCTAGCTCCATTTATTTGTTATGATAATTTAAGTCATAAACAGGTTAAACAAGCCCTACAGGAGTTTATGTTTAACATCAATGTTCCTACTAGAGTAGGTTTTCAAACACCCTTTACTAACATAACTTTAGATGTAACACCATCAAAGATGATTGGAGATGAAAATGTAATTTTAGGGGGTGAGATTAAAAAAGAGAAATACAAAGACTTTCAAAAAGAAATGGATACGTTTAATAAAGCTTTTGCTGAAGTCATGTTAGAAGGCGACTCTACGGGTCGCGTTTTTTCTTTCCCTATTCCTACCTATAATATTGATAAAAACTTTGACTATAACAGAGAATCGTTAAAACCTATGTGGGAGATGACTAGTAAATACGGTATTCCTTACTTTTCTAACTTTGTAAATTCAGATATGGATAGAGATGATGCTAGGAGTATGTGTTTATTTCCCGAAGAAGATATTTTAATTAGACAAGATAACAATATACAAAAACTAACAATAGGTGAACTTTTTGATGAAAGTAAAGGTGAGCGATTAGATGACGAATGGTTTGATATGAAAAGTCCAGTTGAAGCTCTTTCTTTAAATCCTGAATCAGGGAAATTAGAATGGGTTAAAGTTCAGAAGATGCTCAGAGTAGTTGAGCGCTCATTAGTAAATATAAGAACTAAAGATGGAAAAACAATGAGAGTATCTCCAGATCATTTAGTGGCAGTATATACAAAGGATGGCATTATCACTAAAAAAGCAAAAGAGATAGATGAAAATGATTTCTTGTTAGTAATGAAAGACGGAAGCAATGTTCTTCAGAATAATGAAGAAACAATTTCTAAGGATTTAGCTTGGTTCATGGGTCTTTTTGTTGCTGACGGGAATTATTTATATGATTCTCGTAAACAGTGGAAAAACAGACAAAGAGGAATTCAAATTTCTTTTAATAGACAGGAAAAAGGACTGATAGAAAAAACTAAAGCTACTGTCAAAAAGTTATTTGACTATGATATGAAGTTTATCTTAGATCCAAGATACGAAAATTCTTTACGTGGGTATATATATAATAGTGATCTCGCCAAGAAAATGGAAACAGAGTATGATGTTTGTAAATATAAAAGGTTACCCAAATGGATTTGGTCTTCTTCAGCTGATATAATTGAATCTTTTGTAAAAGGATTTTTTGATGGAGATGGTTATACTAATGGTAAAGAAATTCATATTAATGATCAGAGTTTAGCTGAAGAATTAAATCTCCTTTTCCAATTAATTGGTATTAGTACAAGTTATGTAGTTAGAAATAATTTTCAGGTTATCAGAATTCAGCATGCGTTAGGAAGGGGCGCAAAGGGAGATAAGATAATTAAAGATAAGATGCATAATCAGATTCCTGAATTTTTAGTTGATAAAAAACATATTAACTCAGAAGAAGGTAAAAAACTTTATCAATCCTATGGCTGTAAAACAGTAGGTTTATCTTCAATAGATAGATGGGATATTTCTAATGATTCAATTGAGTGGCTTAGAAACTCAGATTTTGCTGTTATTAAAGTAGCAGAAATAATTACTTCAGATTTGGATTATGATCAGGAGTTTTTTGATATTGAATTAGAAAAAAATCATTATTTTGTACATTCTCAAGGAAATATCACACATAATTGTTGTAGATTACGTTTGGATAACAGAGAACTTAGAAAAAGAGGTGGAGGACTCTTTGGAGCTAATCCTTTAACTGGGAGTTTGGGTGTTGTTACTTTAAATCTAGCTAGAGTTGGTTATCTTGCTAAAACTAAAAAAGAATTTAAAGATAAAGTTTTAGAGTTAATGGAAATGGCTAAAGACAGTTTAGAGCAAAAAAGAAAAGTGATTGAGAAATTATCTGATAATGGTTTATATCCTTATTCAACTTATTACTTAGCTGATATTAAAAAGCGCTTTAATAGTTATTGGCAAAATCACTTCAGCACTATTGGTATAAATGGTATGAATGAGGCTTTGCTTAATTTTATTGGTAAAGACATTGCTTCAGATAAGGGGCAGGAATTTGCTAAAGAAATTCTAGACATGATGAGGGAAAAGTTAATGGATTGTCAAAATGACACTAATAATCTCTACAATCTTGAAGCTTCACCTGCAGAAGGGGCTACTTATCGTTTTGCTAAAAAAGATAAAGAACTATATCCTGATATTATTTGTGCCAACCAAGAAGCTTATGAAGACGGTAAAGAACCTTACTACACTAATTCTACTCAATTACCAGTTGGTTTTACTGATGATATTTTTACAGCCTTAGAAAAACAAGAAGATTTACAAATAAAATATACTGGTGGGACAGTTTTACATGGATTTTTAGGTGAAAAGATTGATGATATTGAACAAACCAAAACTTTAGTTAAAACTATAGTTGATAATTATAAATTACCTTATTTCACCATCACCCCTACTTTTTCCATCTGTCCGAAGCATGGATATTTAAAAGGTGAACACAAGTATTGTCCTAAGTGTGATGAGGAGATTGGTTATAGTGAAGAGTCTGAACTTAAGACTAAAGAGCTTAAAGATACAGAAAATAAGACTAGTTAATATAACTAAGATTAAATATATAAACAATTAAGGAGCCCTTAAGCTATTGCTTAAACTCTAATAAATATTATGAGCCCAAAAGAAGTAAAAAGACAAGAATGCACTGTTTATAGTAGAGTAGTAGGTTGGTTAACTCCTACTAAAAATTATAACAAAGGTAAGGCTTCAGAATACATGGATAGAAAAATGTTTAAAATTAAGAAATAACTAAAATAGACGATATTAAATAAGTATTATCGTGTATTAATAATGTTGTCTATATGATTATTGCCGGTTTAGAAAAATTAAGTTTAATTGATTATCCTAATCATTTATCAGCCATAGTTTTTACCCAAGGATGTAACTTTAGATGTCATTATTGCTATAATCCTATGCTTGTCTGGCCAAAAAGGACAGATAATGGAAAATATGGACAGGAAGGTTCTCCTTATATTAGTGAGGAAAGCCTTCTTTCCTTTTTAAAAGAAAGACAAGGAAAATTAAATGGGGTAGTAATTACTGGCGGAGAACCAACTTTACATAAAGATTTACCGAGTTTTATTGAAAAGATTAGAAAGCTAGGGTATGATATAAAATTGGATACCAATGGCACTAATCCTAATTTGCTTAAGAAATTAATTGAAGATAAGTTGCTTGATTATATTGCTATGGATTTTAAAGCTCCAATTAGTTCATATCAAGAAGTTGTAAACGTTGAACTAGATTTTTTAAATATTAAAAAAAGTGCTAAAATAATAAGAGAAAGTGGTCTTGATTATGAATTTAGAACTACGGTTGTGCCACAGTTGATTGATAAAGCTAAGATTGAGGAAATGGGTAAGCTTCTACAAGGATCTGAAAAATGGTTTCTGCAAAAGTTTAAATCAGAAACAGACTTGATAAATGATAAATATAGAAATCTTAGAAGCTACAATGATAAAGAGATGGATGAATTAGTAAAAGTAGCTAAAAAATATGTTAATTTAGTTAAGTGGAGATAATATGGATAATGATAACAAACAAAAAGTGCAAGAAAAAAAAGAAGCTGATTTGGAAAAGCTTTTAAAGCAGAATTTGGCTGTTAGCCAAGAAATTTTAAATATTAGTAGATATATTAAGAAATATATTTTTTGGAGCAGAATTATTAGTGTAGTGAAAATTTTAATAATTTTGGTTCCTATTATTTTAGGTATTATGTATTTACCTCCAATAATTGAAAGAGCGGTGGATAATATTAATAACAATATAAACAATCCTTTAACCAATATCACTAACTTTAAGTAGAAAGATGGACAATAATGAAGTGACATTGTTTGCTGAAACTAATTTCAGAAACAGTTACAAAAAATTTGGTATTAAAAAAGACGATAGACGTCGTCATATGTATTTTATTGGTAAAACTGGCATGGGTAAGTCTACAGTTTTGGAAAATATGATTGTTTCAGATATTAGAGCTGGCAATGGCGTAGCTGTAGTTGATCCTCATGGTGATTTAGCTGAAAAAGTTATTAACTTTATTCCTGATCATCGTGTTAAAGATGTGATAAATATAAACCCTTCTGATATTAATTATCCTATTGCCTTTAATGTGGTAGAACAAGTAGAGCCTCATCTTAGACATTTAGTGGCTTCTGGTTTAGTAGGTGTGTTTAAAAAATTGTGGGCAGATTCTTGGGGTCCTCGTTTAGAATATATTTTAAGAAATGCAGTGCTGGCAATTTTAGATTATCCTGGTTCTACTCTTTTGGGGGTAGTAAGAATGCTTTCTGATAAAACATATAGAAAGAGTGTAGTGGCTAATATTCAAGATCCAGTGGTTAAATCTTTTTGGCAAAAAGAGTTTGGTTCTTATGCTGACAAATTTGCTACTGAGGCAGTATCACCTATTCAAAATAAAGTTGGTCAGTTTCTTTCTAGCTCACTTATGAGAAATATAGTGGGCCAGGTAAACTCTTCTATTGATTTGAGAGAAATTATGGATGAAGGTAAGATTATAATTATGAACTTAAGTAAAGGTAGAATCGGGGAAGATAACAGCGCGTTACTAGGAGCTATGATGATTACTAAAATTCAGTTAGCAGCTATGAGTAGAGTTGATATTCCAGAAGAAGATAGAAAAGATTTTTATTTATATATTGATGAGTTTCAAAACTTTTCTACAGAGAGTTTTGCTAATATATTATCAGAGGCTAGAAAATACCGTCTTAATTTAATAATGGCCCACCAATATATTGAACAGCTAGAAGATACGGTAAAAGCAGCTGTGTTTGGCAATGTTGGTACTTTAGTTACTTTTAGAGCCGGGGCAGCTGATGCTGAGGAATTAGTTAAAGAGTTTACCCCTACTTTTATTGAAGAAGATATAGTTAATCTACCTAAGTATGAAATGTATTTGAAATTAATGATAGATGGTATCACTAGTACACCTTTTTCAGCTAGAGGACTTAAACCGCTTACAGAAAAAGATGAAACTAATAATATTGATAAAGTAATTAGAAGTTCTAGAGAAAAATATGCTAATGACAGAGAGGTGGTTGAAGAGAAAATTATGCGCTGGCATGAAGATGAATATGAGGAAAATGAACAAGATAATAGTTCTAAGGATCAGAAAAAAAACAGCGATGAAAATAAATATAATGCTACTTGTTCTCGTTGTGGTGCTAATACTAAAACACCATTTAAACCAGATGGAGTTAGGCCTGTTTACTGTAAGGATTGCTTAGGAACACTTAAAGAGGAAAAGAATAAAAGCACTGATGAAAGAAGGAAGGATAAGGGAAAAGAGCTAAAAAAGATTAATAACAATGATTTTGAAAAGAATTTTAATAATAATTTAAATAATTTAGAAAAGAAAAATGGTAAGCTGAAAATTAATAGTGTTAGAAAGGAAGAGATAAAAGAAATAAAAAAAGAAGAAAATAATGAAAACGAAAATAATAAAAAAAAAGATATTACAGTTACTAAAAATGAAAGCTTGTCTCTTAAAGACTTAGGTAAACAAGCAGTAGTTGATTTTAAAGGTAGAGTTAAAAAAACTAAACAAGAGGGAGAAGACAAAGAAAAAGTTAATAGCAGAAAAGATGAAGAAAAAAACTTTGATGATAATAAAGATGTAAATAATGACTCTAAAGAAGAAGGTGAATTAAAAGAAGGAGAGGAGATTAATTTTTAAATAGTTTATTTGTTAATTATGTATTTAATTTTTGATACTGAGACAACAGGATTACCTAAAAGCTTTAAGGCTCCTATTACAGATTTTGATAATTGGCCTAGATTAGTGCAACTTGCTTGGCAAAATTATTCTGCTCAAGGTGAGCTTATATCTAGTTTTAATTATATTATTAAACCTAATGGCTTTACTATTTCAGATGAAGTAGCTAAGATTCATAGAATTGATCAAGCTAGAGCTGAAAGGGAAGGTTTAGATTTGTTGCCAGTACTTGAAGAATTTAAAAAAGAACTTTTAAAGACTGAATTTGTTGTGGCTCATAATATTAATTTTGATGAAAAGATAGTAGGATCAGAATTTCTTAGAAATACTATGCCTAATGTTTTTGAGAGTACTAGAAAAATTTGTACTATGAAGGGTAGTGCTAATATTTGTAAAATACCTGGTAGAAATAGATACAAATGGCCTAATTTAACTGAGTTACATACTTATTTATTTCAGCGTGGTTTTGAAGAAGCTCATGATGCAGAAGCTGATGTTAAGGCTTTGGCTAATTGTTTTTTTGAGCTTAAAAAAAGAGGCTTATTATTTTAAACATGAATTTTCTAAAGGTTGGCAAGGCTACTGAGCTAAGCGGAAAAAACAAGAAACTTTATAGGGCACTAGAAATATTGCCTGGTTTTTTAAGTTGGACTACCTTAATTGTTTTAATAGTTTTATCATATTTTCAACCAGTCTGGGTGGCTTATTTCATTATTGCTTTTGATGTTTATTGGTTATTACTAGTTTTATACTTAGCCGTGCATTTAATTGCTGCTTATAGAAAACTACAAAAAATTAAAGCTATGGATTGGCAGTATTTATGTGAGAATTTACAAAAAGACTCAGAAATTGTTGATGAAGAGAATTTGGTAAAAGAACCTGAGAAAGCTAGATATTTATATAAGGAAGGAAAGTCTTGGCAAGATATAACCCATGTAGTGGTTCTACCAACTTATAATGAGGATCTACAGATTATTAGAAACTCACTTTTAGCTATAAAAAATGATAATTATTCTAATGATAAAATAGCTATAGTTTTAGCGATGGAAGATAGAGTGGGAGAGGTAGCTAAAGAAAGAGCTAAGGCTATTAAAGAAGAATTTAAAGACAAGTTTTTTAAATTATACATTGCTTTTCACCCTGGTAATATTAAAGGAGAATTAAAAGGTAAGGGGGCTAATCAGGCTTGGGCTTTAAAACACTTTAAAGAAGAAGTGATTGATCCTGAAAGTTGGAATTATGAAAATATTGTTGTTAGTGTTTTTGATATCGACACTATTATAGCTAGTGGTTATTTTTATAGATTAACATATAAATTCTTAAGCACCCCTGATCCATATAAGGCTAGTTATCAACCAGTTCCTGTTTATCATAATAATGTTTGGGAGGCTCCTTTTTTTGCCAGAGTAGCTGCTACCTCTAATACTTTTTGGCAAATGATGCAACAAATACGCAGAGAAAGTTTAGCTACCTATTCTTCTCATTCTATGTCTTTTAAAGCTTTAGCTGACATAGGTTTTTGGTCCACCACTATGGTTAGTGAAGATTCACGTATTTTTTGGCACTGTTTATTACACTATAAAGGAGACTATAGGGTAGAGCCTTTAAATTTTCCTGTTTCTATGGATGTAACTATGGATAAAAATACTGTGACTACAGCTAAAAGTTTATACAAACAACAAAGACGTTGGGCCTGGGGAGCAGAAAACATACCTTACCTTATTTTTAATACTATTAAGCTCTGGCCTAGTTTAGATAAGAAAAGAGTTTTATATCATATAGCAATTCAAGTATATGGTTTTCATTCTTGGGCTACTAATGCCTTAATTATTGCTGTGGTAGGTTGGCTACCTATTATTTTAGGTGGAGATAGATTTACTAGTACAGTTTTATCAGGTAATTTACCAGCAGTTACTACCACTCTTATGAATTTAGCTATGATAGGTCTTATTCTCTCAGCAGTAATTTCTACATTATTATTACCAAAACCTAAGAAACCTATTAAATGGTTCAAAAAAATACAGATTTTTGTAGAGTGGTTATTTGTGCCAGTGACCATTATTCTCTTTGGAGCTATACCATGTCTAGAAGCACAAACGCGTTTACTTAGAGGTAAATATATGGGGTTTTGGGTAACGCCAAAAGAAAGATAATTAGAAAAAGAAAATAAAAATCTAGATTATTGTCTAGGTTTTTTTTGTATGTTAATAAAAAGCTATATATACTAACGAATCATCAAATTAGATTGACATTAGTTAATAGTTATGATAATTTTAGTAATTAAATAGTGTTCGTTGAAAATAAAAGATAATATAAATAAAAATCAAAAAAAAACAGATTTATCATGAAAAAGTTAGTATTAGTATTTATTGTATTAATGATTACTTTTATAAGTGTTAAAGCTCAGCAAGACACAATTTACAGTCAAGAAGGAGATAAGCTTTTGCAAAAGCTGGTCTTTGTCAATGACTCAACTAAAACCCATGAAGATGTTAACGTAAAGTTTTCTAATCATGAAATTAGCAACCTTATAAAAGGTAATGTAGTTAAAAAAAGAAAACATAGAGGCGCAGTTCCTGTGACGCTATTACCTGTTGTTAAGCTTGTGACACCTATGATCATCTCTTCTTTTAAAAAAGGAGATGATGATGTTGTAAAAAAAATAGGTGAAAATATAGATTTTCTTTATCCGAGAAAAACCTGGGGTATCACAATTGCTTGGATATATCTTCCCTTTATTTCTATATTTGTGCTTGCTTATTTAAGCACTAAAAATAAAGAGAAAGGAAGAAAAAAGTTTATCATCTTTTCTTTTGTGACTACATTTTTTCTGATAACTACAATTTTTATTGCAAATATTTTTGGATCAATTTTTGGAGCATTCCTTGGATTACTGGTTGGATTAATTATTGGACTAATTGTTGGAGCAAATATCAATTCAACAATTGGATTCTTTTTCGGAGTATTATCAGTAATGTTTGTAGCTGGATTTATTGGTATTTTTACTAATCAATTTACAGATCCAATGATTTTAAAGCAATATATTATGTTGTATTTTGGGGTCTGTCTCTTAGCTTTTCTTTTTAGGGAAGTTAAAGTAAAAAGACAGAAAAAAAAGTTGCTGGTTAATTAGCAACCTAAGAAACGAAACGGGACCACAAAGGCTCCGTTTTTTTAATACTTAAATATATAGGTTTAAACAGTTAAACGAGTTATAACTGAGAATAAGTTTGAAAATATGAAAATTAAGTATAAAAAGTGTGTTATTTTTTCCTTCCTCTTATTATGGTATAATATAATAGTAAGAATTAATTAAAAGTATTAATTAAATTATTTTTTAATAGAAAATATGAAAAATTTTCATAGTTTAACTTGGCAAGATGTTTTAAAAGAGAAAAAATCTTCTCAAGGTGGTTTAAGTAGTAATGAAGCTGAAAAAAGACTTGATGAAAATGGTTTTAATCAATTGCAAAAAGAAAAACCTTTAGGATCTTTAAAGATTTTACTTGCACAATTAAAGAGTCCATTGATATATATCTTGGTAATAGCGGGAATTATATCTTTTTTCTTGGGAGAAGAAATAGATACTTATGTTATTTTTGGAGCTGTATTTATTAATACTATTATTGGTTTTATTCAAGAAAATAAAGCCAATAAAGCGCTGTCTAAGTTAAGAAAGATGGTGGAGCATAAAGCGGTAATATTTAGAGATGGACATGAAAAAGAAGTGCTTAGTAAGGATATAGTGCCAGGAGATGTCGTTCTTTTGGAACCAGGTAATAGAGTACCTGCAGATATTAGATTGATAGAATCTAAAGATGTAAAAATAAATGAGGCCAGTCTTACCGGTGAGTCGGTGCCATCCTCTAAAACAATAGAGAAAATAAAAGTGGGCGCATCATTAGCTGATAGAAACAATATGGCTTATGCTAGTACTGTAGTAGTTTCTGGTAGTGCTAAAGGTGTGGTTGTAGCTACAGCTCAAAATACTGAGATTGGTAAAATATCATCTTTAGTACAGGCTACCAGTGAAGAAAAAACACCACTGCAGAAACGTTTGGCATCTTTATCTAAAATATTAGGAATTATAGTAGCAGTTATTAGTGCTTTGATTGTGTTGTTTGGTGTTAGCCAGGGTAGAGATTTTTTTGAGATGTTCATTGTTTCTATTGCTGTGGCTGTGTCCGTTATCCCTGAAGGTATGGTTGTGGCAGTAACAGTTATTTTAGTTTTAGGTATGCAACAAATTCTAAAGAAAAAAGCTTTGGTTAGAAAGTTAATTGCTGCAGAAACTCTTGGTTCAACTACAGTTATTTGTACTGATAAAACCGGAACCTTAACAGAGGGTAATATGCAAGTTGCCCATATTATCATTGGTGATGAGAAATTAGATTTTGAAAAAGATAAACATAATGAGGAAAATATAGCTAAAGACATGTACTATGCATTGCGTATATCAGTCTTGTGTAATAATGCTGTGGTAGAGAATCCTGATAATGATTTAGAAGATTTGAAATTATTAGGTATGCCCACAGAAAAAGCCCTGCTTTTATCAGGCATTCAAGCTGGATTGGATAAGGATAATTTAGAAAAGAAGTATAAACGTATTAAAGAATTACCTTTTTCCAGTGATACTAAGTTTATGGCCACCTTACATTCTAATAATAAAGGTTATCGTTTGTTTGAAAAGGGAGCACCGGAGAGAGTTTTAGAAAAATCTGCATATTTTCACCATCAAGGAGAAATAAAGAAGATTGGTGATTCTGATAGAAAGAAATTAATAGAAAAATATGAAGCTTATACTAGTAAAGGACTTAGACTCATAGCTGTAGCCTATAAGAAAATAAGTGATACAGAGATAGATGATGAGAAGAAAGTAGATTTAAAAGCACACGATAAAGATTTAGTATTTCTTGGTTTTATAGCTTTAAAAGATCCTCTGCGTCCAGATGTAGCTAAAACCATAGAAGTGTGTAGAACTGCCGGTATTAGACCTATAGTTATCACCGGTGATCATGCTTTAACAGCAAAAGCTATAGCTCAAGAAATAGGTTTTAAAATTACTAAAGATTCAATTATTACTGGTGAAGCCTTGGATGATGCTAGTGATGAAGACTTAAAAAAGATAATTAAAAAAGCAGATGTATTTGCTAGGGTTAGTCCGCATCATAAATTAAGAATTGTGAAGGCTTTGCAGTCTCAAAATGAGGTAGTAGCTATGACAGGTGATGGTATTAATGATTCCCCAGCCTTAAAAGCTGCTGACATTGGAGTTTGTTTAGGTTCTGGTACCGATATTGCTAAAGAAACAGCAGATATAGTTTTATTGGATAATAATTTTAAAGTTATTGTTAGTGCGGTTAGACAAGGTAGAGTTATCTTTGACAATATTAGAAAGGTAGTTACCTTTTTACTATCAGATAGTTTTTCTGAAGTAATCCTCATTGTGGGAGCTATACTTTTTGGATTACCATTACCTCTTTTACCAGCTCAGATTCTTTGGATAAATATTGTTAATGATGGTTTTCCTAGTTTTTCTTTAGCTTTTGAAAAGGGAGAAAGTGGTTTAATGAAAAAGAAACCATTTTCTAAAAAAGAACCACTTTTAAATAAAGAAATGAAAACTATTATCTTTGTAGCTGGAATTATTAGGGATTTATTTTATTTCGCTATCTTTTTATACTACTTGAAAATGGACTTAGATATTAACTATATAAGAACTATTATTTTTGCTATAGTTGGTATTAACTCTTTATTCTATGTTTTCAGTTTAAGATCTTTAATGAAACCAATTTGGAAAATAAATCCATTTTCTAACACTTATTTAAATTTTGCTACTTTAGCTAGTTTAGTGCTGTTAATGGTAGCAATATATTTTGTACCACTGCAAAGGGCTTTGCAGGTAGTACCTTTGAGTTTGAATGATTGGCTTTTGGTTTTTGGTGTTAGTCTTGTTAATATAGTATTAATAGAGATATGTAAGTTTTACTTTATAAACAAAGAAAAAAAACATGCCAAGTAGAGATTATAAGAAAGATAATTTTATAGCTAGAGTTTTTAAAAGTCAGATATTTTTTACCTTGCTGGCTCTAGCTTTACTTGTTATGATATTAATTCCTGTCTATAAAAATCAGCAGGATAGAAGAGCCATTGATAGAGAAATAGCAGAGATAGAAAAAAAGATGAAAGAGTATGAAAATTCAAATGAAGAATTAATTGAAATGTTTGATTATTTAGAATCAGATGAGTCTGCTATGAAGCAAGCTAGAATAAATTTTAATTATAAAAAACCAGGTGAAGAAGTAGTGGTAATTAAGACAGAAATAGAAGAACAAAATAATATAGTTAATAATACTAATAATATAAAAGAAGAGTTATCTAATCCTAAAATTTGGTTTAGATATTTCTTTAACTAAATGTATGGAATTTTTAAACAATTTACCCTGGGAAACAGTCTACTATAACAACACTCTAAGTGAGTATACTTGGGCATTAGGACTGTTTATTTTAATTATTTTTGTTTTTAAGATAGCAAAAAATATTATTTGGCATCGTTTAGAGAAAATAAGTAAGCTTTCTAAAACTACTTTAGATGATAAGTTAGTGGAAATGTTAAAATCTATTAACTTTTGTTTTTATTTAGTTTTGTCATTTTGGATAATTAGTAGAATTTTAGAGATAAGTTCTATAGTAAATGATATTGTTAACACCCTGTTTATTATTTTCATTTTCCATCAAGTAACTAAATTCTTTTATATCTTACTTAAGTTTTGGGTAAACAGAAAAGTGGAAAGTGATGTGCAAAGAGAAAATATATTACCACTTTTATCTATTACTATGAAAGTAATTATTTGGATATTTGCTATTATTTTAATACTCAGTAATCTAGGTGTTAATGTTAATTCTTTAATAGCCGGTCTTGGAATTGGTGGTATTGCTGTTGCTTTAGCTGCTCAAGCAGTGCTGGGAGATATCTTCTCTTCTATTACCATTTATTTTGATAAACCTTTTGAAGCCGGGGACTTTATTGTTTTAGAAGACGGTGTCACTATGGGGGTAGTGAAAAAAATAGGTTTTAAAACTACCAGAATTGATGCTATCGGAGGAGAAGAAGTGGTGGTTGCTAATTCTAGCCTTACTTCTCAAAAAATACACAACTACAAGAAGATGGAAAAGAGACGTGTGTCCGTTAATTTTGGTGTTATCTATGATACTCCTCAAGAAAAGATGAAACATATTCCTGAGATAGTAAAAAATATTGTAGATGATATTTCAGATATAGATTTTGATAGAGTGCATTTTAAGAAATTTGCTGATTCTTCTTTAGTATTTGAATTAATATATTTTGTAGACACAGATGATTTTAATGCTTATATGGATCACAATCAAGAATTACACTTACAAATCAAGGAACAGTTTGAAAAGGAAAACATTGAAATGGCTTTCCCAACTCAAACTATACACTTGAATAAATAATAAATAATTGAGCTGGTAATCGGAATTGAACCGATAACCTCTTCCTTACGAAGGAATTGCTCTACCAGATTGAGCTATACCAGCACTATAATATTATATGAAAGCAAGTAGATACAGTCAATTTATACTAAATAATTTAAGTATTAAAATATTAACTATAGCAGTTATCTCTTTTAGTTTTCTTTTTTCCTTTGCTTCCAGTGCTTTAGCTGAAGAGGCTTCTAGCAATTCTAGTATTTATTTAGATAAAGAAACTATTGCTAAAGGTTATACCGTTACCGGCTTTGAAGAAAATCTAAAATTATCTTTAGTGCCAGGAATATTAAGTGAAGATACTAGGGTTGATATGGAGGAAATAGAAGGGATGAGTTTGCCATTTAATTTAGAAAAACTTAGTTCTGTCTATCAGTTTGAGTTTAGAAATAAAACTGCTTATGATAATCACAAACCTTTCTATATTCAGTTTAGTTATGATGAAGAAAATAGTGACTACAAACAAGTTTTCTTTTTTGATAGTAATTACAACACTTGGAGGCCGCTACCTACTAGAGACTATCCAGAGGAAAATTTTGTGCGCTCTTTAATCCATTTACCATATGCTCGCATAGCAGTGTTCTCACATCCCGATGTTATGGGCCAAGGTGATGCTAGTTGGTATGCCTATAAGGGTGGTAATTTTGCAGCTTCTCCTGATTTTCCAAAAGGTTCAATAATCAGGGTGCACAATATGGCTAATGACAAATATGTAGATGTAGAGATTAATGATTTTGGTCCAGATAGGTCAATCTTCCCTAATAGAATAATTGATTTAGATAAAGAAGCCTTTAAAGAAATCTCTAGTACTTCGGCTGGAATTATTCAGGTAAAGATAGAGCCTTTAAAAATAGTAAAAGATAAATCTAATAGAACTCTAGGCTTAACTGCTGAAGGAGCTCATTTAGAACCAGAAATTAGTGCACAAGCAGCTGTAATTTTAGATGAAGAAAGTGGTGATGTGCTTTGGCAAAAAAATGGAGAAGAGGTTTTGCCTATTGCTAGCTTAACTAAGCTAATGGCAGTGAAAGTTTTCTTGGATAATAATAGAGATTTAAAGCAAGTGGTGGAATATAAATATCAAGATGAAGAATATAATTATCAGTACTGTGCAAAATGGGAGTCTGCCAGAATTAGACTAGATGAAGGAGATAAATTAACCGTTAATGATTTAATATATAGTTCACTGGTTGGTTCAGCTAATAACACAGTGGAGACTTTAGTGAGATACAGTGGTCTAAGTAGGGATGCTTTTATTCAAGCAATGAATGATAAGGCTATAGCTCTAGGAGCTGAAAGTACCCATTTTGATGAGCCTACAGGCCTTTCTACCAAAAATGTGAGTTCTGCTTTAGATTATGCTATAATAGCAAAAGAGGTCTTACAAGATCCAGTTATTGCTAGCGCTGTTAGTGCTAGACAATATAGTTTCTCAACTATAGGCGGTGATAAGGTTAGAAATCTATACAACACCAACTCTTGGCTTCGCTATAGTGTTATGCCTTTCACTGCTTCTAAAACTGGATATCTTCATGAAGCTAAGTATTGTTTAATGAGTAGAATTCAAAGTCCTGATAACAGACAACTTATCTCGGTGGTACTGGGAGCGGAAACAAGAAATGAAAGTTTATTTTCTACTAAAGATGTTTTCAATTATTCTAGGAAGATATTTTTAAATTAATATATTTATACTAAATAAAGTTTAACTATTATATGATAAACATTAGAAACGTTTCTAAATACTATAAACCAAACGTCATAGCCTTAGAAGATGTCAGTCTAGATGTTAAGGCTGGAGAAATGGTTTCTATTGTTGGTCAATCAGGTTGTGGAAAGACAACTTTTGTAAAATTGTTAATTGGAGAAGAAAAAGCTGATAAAGGACAGATGGTAGTGGGAGAATGGGATATTACTAATCTTAGTCATGCCCATGTTCCTTATCTACGCAGACAAATTGGAGTTATCTTTCAAGACTTTAAGCTATTACCTAAAAAGACTTTGGCTGAAAATGTAGCTTTTGCTCTGCAAGTTTGTGGACAGAAACCGGCTAGAATTAAAAAGATAGTTCCTAGTGTTTTAAAGATTGTAGGTTTGGAAGATAAAAAGGATCGTTACCCTCATGAAGTTTCTGGAGGAGAGGGGCAGAG
>DATFJU010000009.1:0-2957 GCA_035269015.1 Patescibacteria group bacterium
CTTCTTTTCCAGCAAAAGGTGAACTGTTAACCATTAACTCTAATGATATAGTAGGTTCATCAATACTAATTACTGGCAAAGATTCTTGCTCACTATTATTACAAATTGTTTCACCAATACAAATATCAGTTAAACCAGCTATCATAACAATATCTCCTGATACTGCTTTGTCTACCTCAGCTCTTTTTAGACCATCAAAGGCAAATATTTTATTTATCTTACCCGTTCTAAACTCTTCTCCTTCTCCTTTTATAACAACCTCTCCTCCTTGCTTTAATTGTCCTTGATATATTCTGACAATCGCCATTCTTCCTAAGTAGTTGTCATAAGCTAAGTTAAAAGCCTGAGCTTTTAATTCTTTATCATTATCTTCTTCATTAGAAGCAGGTTCTACTTGCTCTAAGATTAAATTAAGTAAAGGCTCTAAATTATCACTATCATCACCCATTTTTGTAAAAGCTTTTCCTTCTTTAGCGATAGTATAAATAGTTTTAAAATTAAGCTGATCATCATTAGCACCTAAGTCCATAAAAAGTTCAAGAATTTCATCATGTACTTCTTCTACTCTAGCCGCTGGTTTATCTATTTTGTTAATAATAACTATTGGTTTTAAATTAAGCTCTAAAGATTTCTTTAAAACAAACTTAGTTTGAGGCATCGGTCCTTCTTGAGCATCAACTAATAAAAGCACTGAGTCAATTGACCTTAAAACTCTCTCTACCTCAGAGCTAAAGTCAGCATGACCAGGAGTGTCCACTATGTTTATCTTATTATCTTTATACATTAAAGAAGCATTCTTGGAGTATATAGTGATACCTCTTTCTTGCTCTAGCTTGTTAGAATCCATACTAACATCATCTTTAACTGTATTGGTTTGCCTCATTAAAGCGTCAGTCAAGGCAGTTTTACCATGGTCAACGTGAGCAATGATGGCTATATTTCGTATTTTCATATATTTGTTTAAAAATAAAAACATCTCGGCAAAAGCGAGATATCTTTCAATATTTATTCGTTCTTTTGTGACTATTACTTTATAGCAGTAATTGAAGAAAAAAGCAAGTGTTTCTATTTTTTAATAAAAATAATTATTATTAATATGCCTTTTTAAAATCTTTGTTTTATAAGCTACATACTTAAAGAAACCGCTTTACTTAATTAAAGGATAAAGGAAAGAAGTAATATAATAGCCCCTACAAACGGCAAGGCCCTGAAGACTCCTATAGCAAACTCTGAAACTTTTATCCACTTAGTACCAAAACTTGCAGCCAAATCCTTTTTAGAAAAAGACCAACTAATAATAGCACCACCAATTAAAGCTGAAGCAACCACTAATTGATTAGCAGCAAAAAGATCTAAAATTTCTAAAAAGGGACGGCCAAAAACCTTAAAGCCCATAGGGGTAAAACTAAGAGCAGATAAAAAGCCTAGAGGTACAATAGGTAAAAAAGCTATAAATGTTGATTTTTTAGAAGAAAAATTAAATTCTTCTTTCACCGCTGTCTTTATCACCTCCATGCCAGCAATACAAGAACTAATAGCTGCTAAAAAGAAAAGTGTGAAAAACATAATGGCTAAATATTTTCCAAAAGCAAAAGAGTTAAAAACTAGAGGCAAGGTGGTAAAAGCAAGTTGTGTTCCCTCTTGTGGATCCAAACCAAAAGAAAAAACAATTGGAAAAATAATAACACCCGCTAAAATAGCAATGCTAGTTTCCACCAAAGCTACTACACCAGCAGCTCTGGGTAAATTTATTTTACTGGGTAAATAACTACCATAAGTAATTAAAAATCCTTGTCCCACTGATAAAGAATAAAAAGCTTGCCCAAAAGCTAAAATCCAAACATTAATATTACTTAAAGCGGAAAATTCAGGGGTAAATAAAAAGGATATAGCTTCACCAGCATTTTTTAAAGTTAAACTATAAACAGCTAAAAATAACACTATCAATATTAAAAGGGGCATTAAAATTTTAGATAAAAACTCGATTGCTTTTACACCTCTTTGTACAACATAAGCAGTGAAAACTACTACTATCAAAAAATATAAAAGAGGCATGTAACTATTGGTAAAATCAGCAAAAGTTTTAATAGAACCAAAAAAACTCTCAACAGCATAACCTAAAGTCCAACCAGTTACTGCCAAATAATAACTCATAATGACAGTGGTAAGAAAAACTACAAACCAACCAAAAGGCGCTGCTCTTTTATTAAGTAAGCGAAAAGTTCTCACTGGACTACCATGACCAGTTTTCCCAGCACTAATTTCTAGTACCATCATAGGAATACCTAAAAGTAATATAGCTACAATATAAGCTAAAACAAAGGACCCCCCACCATTTTCACCAACAATATAAGGAAATCTCCAGATATTCCCCAGGCCCACAGCTCCAGCAATAGTTGCTAAAACAAAACCTCGCTCTGAAGTCCATTCAGATCTACCTGCTGATAATACTTTACTTTTCAACTTACCAAACATGATTTATTATATTTAACTAAATATTAGTTAATAAAAAATTTCTTTAAAACGCAAGTAATTTTTATAATTATTTATATTAATATTTTATAACAAAAAATAAAAAAAATAAATATTAACAACAACTAGAGTAATGCTTTAGCTATAAGTAAATACAGCCCTACACTAATTATATCTTGTAAAATTGTAGCAATAGGCCCACTAGCATTAGCAGGATCAAAACGTAGCTTGCTAAAAGCGTAAGGGATAAAAATACCAGTAATAATAGATGATATTATAGTCACAAGTATTGCTAGAGATAACACCAAAGAAATAGCTAAGTTATTATAGAAAAGATAGGAAACAGCAAAGATAAGGATACTAAGAAAAAAGCCCAAAGATAAAATAACTCTAAATTGTCGCCAACTATAAGCTAAGAAATTTATTTTCTTTTTAATAGCTAAATCTCTAACAATAAAAAATCCTGCCTGAGTACCTACAGCACT
>DATFJU010000010.1:0-6013 GCA_035269015.1 Patescibacteria group bacterium
GTTTTTAAATATGACCCTAAAACTGATTTGGAAAAATTTAGTTTAGATTTTAAAAATAAAAAGTTTGATTTTTGCATACCAGCTTTACATGGTCAGGGCGGAGAAGATGGTAGTATCCAGGGTTATCTAGAGTCTTTAAAGATTCCATATTGTTTTTCTAATATTAAAGCTAGCGCTGTAGCGATGGATAAAAATTTAAGTAAAATATTGCTTAAAGAAAAAGGTATTGAAGTTTTAAATTCAAAGTTAGTTAATAATAACAAAGATATTACTGATTTAAGTATTGATTATCCAGTTATAGTTAAACCTAATCAAGGGGGGTCTTCGGTAAATATTAATATATGTTATGATTTTAGTGAACTTGAAGAGGCAGTGAATATAATTTTAAACAACAATGAAGAAGTACTTATTGAGAAATATTTAAAAGAAGCTAAGGAATTAACTGTTTCTGTTATTGAGAAAGATAATAAAGTTTTAAGTTTGCCAGTAATGGAAATTATTGCTAATAAAGGTGTGTTTTATGATTACAACTCTAAGTATAGTCAAGGCGGTAGTACTTATATTTGTCCAGCAGAAATAGATAAAGAAATATATAGTTTAGCTCAAAAGTGGTCTAAATTAGTTTTTAAAACTATAGGTGCTAGAGATCTGGCTCGGGTTGATTATCTTTATGATGAAGAAAACAAGAAGTTATATTTTTTAGAAATAAATACTATACCAGGTATGACTAAAACTAGTTTAATGCCGGAAGCAGCTAGTAAAGAAGGCTATGAATTTATTGATTTACTAGAGTTGATTATAGGTAATCACATAAAATAATTATTATGTCAAGAGTATTAAAAAAGCGTAGAAGACGCAAAGATTATCAAAATAAGAGTTTTAATAATCCTTTCTTTAAAGATAAAAGACGGGGAAGGACAGGAGTCTCAAAAAAGTTTATTTTATATAGCTTAGTTATTATATTAATACTAGCTTTTGCTTTTTGGTTTTTTTATATCTCAGATACTTTTAAAATAAAAAATATTGAAATTAATGGATTAGAAAGAACAGCTGAACATGAAGTATTAGATAAAATCTCTGAAGTTAGTGGTAAAACTAAATTATTTTTGCAACAAGATAATCTATTTTTAATAAGTACTAATAATTTATCTACTGTTTTAAAAAATCATTTTAACTTTGCTCAAGTTGATATTAATAAAGAGTTACCTGGTAAAATAATTATAGATATTAGTGAGAGAAAATATGAAGCTATCTTTTTAGAGGATGGTAATTATTACTATATTGATAAGGCCGGTTATATTGTTGATAAAATAAATGAATTAAAAGATGTTAATTCTGTAAATTATGCTATAATTAATAATGAAAGCAACAATAAAATAGAAGAAAATAAAGTTAGTATAGAATCAGATTATATTGTTTTTATTGATAACTTTTTTAATGACTTAAAGCAAAGGTCTAGTGATATAGTAATTGAAAAATTTATTGTAAAAAATATAAACTCAGGATTAAGTGCTCAGGTTGTTAATGGACCTATACTTTATTTAAATATTAATAATGAGGTTGGTAGTCAGGTGCGTAACTTAGTAATATTAAAAGAAAATAAATTAAATGATAATTTCTTTCAAAGATCTTATATAGACCTAAGGTACGGTAATAGATTATTTTTAAATTAAATTATATATGGAAACATTATTTAAAACATTACTTGTGATTGCTGTTATAGTTTTTTGCTTGTTAGTTATAGGAGTATTTTTATTATTAGTAAAGGTATTTCTTATCTTTAATACAGAGGCTAATCTCTTTGGATTAACCATTACTTATTAGAGTTTGACGGTGTGTTTATTTTTTTGCTATACTATAACTGAGTGTAAGGGATATTATACTCAGTTAATAAAACAACTAAAATTAGCTAAATAATAACTAATATGTCTTATTTACCCTATCTAGATGACTTCCTTTTAAACCTTAAGGTTAATAATTATTCACAAGAAACTATCTATAACTATGAACGTGATCTTAATGTCTTTTTAAATTTTTTAAAGGATTCTAAGTTAGATTTTAATAAATTAAACAAAAAAGACTTACTTAACTACAAGGCACTTTTAACCTCAGTTGATAGAACTACCGCTAAGTCTCAAAAAACAACTAAAAAACTTTCTCCATATTCAATCAATAGAATGTTATCAGCTATTAGAGCTTATTTAAAATATTTAATTGATAATGATTATGATACTCCCCTAGCCCCTGATACCATAAAAATGATTAAAACTACTAAGAAGAAATCACAAGTACCAGAATTAGAACAATTAGTCAAGCTTATTGAAGCACCAAATAGATTTGAAAAAAATACTAAAATTGCCACTAGAAACAGAGCTATTTTAGAAATTCTATTTGCTACCGGTCTTCGTATTAGTGAGTTAATTAATATAAAAATTAATCAAATTGATAAAGAAGGAAAAGTTTTTGTTTTAGGTAAAGGAAAAAAAGAGAGATTTGTTTATTTAACCCCTAGAGCACTAGTACATCTTCATAATTACCTCAAAATAAGGCCTGAGCACTCCCCTTACCTCTTTGTTCCCTATCGTGGACTAAATGCAGGAGTTAAACATAAAAAACTCTCTACTAACTATTTACAAGAAAGAATTAAAAGATATAGAGAGTATTTAGATATTAATATACCAGCTTCAGCTCATTCTCTTAGACATGGATTTGCTACTTATTTAGCTGAATCAGGAGCCTCTCCTGCCGCTATACAAATACTTTTAGGGCATGAATCTCTAGATACTACTACTAGATATGTACATGCTTCTGATAAGTACGCCCAAAAAATACATAAGCGTTATCATCCCTTGCAGTAATGTTTACTATTTTTAAATAAGGTTTTTTTAAGGAAGGTAGTCTAAAGGATTAACTGGAATACCTTCTTTTCTAATTTCGAAGTGTAAATGAGGTCCGGTTGTAAAATAACCTGCGCCTATTGTTCCTGGCATCCCTCCAGTTTTTCCTATTACCTGTCCTTGAAATACAAAATCATCTTCTTTTACAATTACAGATGAGGGATGAGAATAAACAGTTGAATAACCATCTGCATGAATAATCATGATATAGGCATAACTTTTAGTACCATCAAATTTAACTTTAGCTACATAACCAGAGGCAGCTGCTCTAAGAGTGCTTCCCTGGCTAGCTCTAATATCAATAGCAGGATGCTCACCAATTAAATGTCTAAAAGGATAACTTGGATCATGAAAAGTTGAAGTTATGTAATTTTTAGCAACAGGCCAAGCAAAATCACTATCTAAAGCCTCAAGCTTATTACCTTCTAGTTTTTGCAATCTTTGTCTAACAGTTTGTTCAAGGTTTACAATCTCTTGTGATGCTTCTTCTTGTTGTCTCTTAGCCTCTGACAGTAAATCTTGGTATTTATCTTCTTTTTCTTCTGTCTTTACTAGTAAATATTCTTTATTATTCCTTTCATATTTTAAAGCATCTCTTTTTGTTTCTAAGTTCTTTTTCAGTTTAGCTAATTCTTCATTTTTTTGGGCTTTATCTTGACGATTTATCTCTAATTTTTTTTTGTGTTTTTTTAAATCATCTAAACTAGAGCTAATTTCTTTATTGGTATCTTCTAAATATTTTACTTGATTTAAAAATTCTGCTAAAGAATTATTTAACAATAGAATTTCTAATGTAGATGTTTGATTTTGTTTATTAACCATTTTTAATAAGTTGCCTAAGTGTTGTTTTTCATTATTAATTTTTCTGTCTTTTGCTTGAATATCTAGTCCTAATTTTCTAATTTCTAAGTTAAGTTCATCGATTTCAAGTTCTAATTCAGTAATATCTAGTTGAGCTTTGCTAATTCTGTTTTCTAAAATAGACACCTGATTTTCTAAGGTGCTTTGCTCATTTTGAAATTCATCAATTAGTTTCCTGTATTTTTCTTGTTCTTTTTTAATAGTATCAAGTTGTTTTTTCTTAGCATTTAGTTCATTGTTTAGAAGTCTCATTTCAGCTGTGTCTTCGTAGTCATTTTGAGCAAAAACCTGACCAGACATTGAAACTATGGCTAAGATAATGAAGAAAAGTATAATTATTTTAATTTGTTTATGCATATATTTGTATAATAAAAGACTAATTGTATTATATCATAATTAGTCTTTTTTGTTAATAGCTTGAACAGGGTATAAACTCTTAGATATTTTAGAGAAAAAAAGTAAAAAGAATTATTATCCTAATTGTGGTAAATGTAGAAAAAAACCTGTTTCTGTTAAAGGAAAATAAAGACTTAAAATGAGCTCTATAACTGAAGATAAGCTATCTGAAGAGATGTCTTCCTATTATTGATTACATCTCTCTCAACACATTTATATCTTCACTTCCCTCTTCAATTTATTTTTAGTAAGAACTATTATTAAAAGATTATTGTTAATAAAATAATTTTCTTTTTTTATTAATTTATATATCTCTTATTATTAATTATTTTTTAAACTATTAACTTGTATTTTTAGTATTTCAAGCTCTGTTTCTAAATTATTAATTTTTTCTTTTTGTGTTTTTATTTCTGCAGCTTGTGTTTTTATTCCTGCAGTTAAAACAGCAGTTAAGTTAGCATACTGTATAGATTTCATATCAGTTTCGCTATTGGTTTTAACTAATTCAGGTATTATCTTCTCTACTTCTTGAGCAATAAAACCTTGTGAGGCAACGCCATCTTCTTTCCAAGTAAAAGATACCGGATTTAACTTATCAATCACAGCCAAGCTCTCACTACCTAAAGAAACAATATTATCTTTTAATCTTTTATCTGAATTGTAATAGAAGGCAGTAGCTGTTACGTCACCTCCGAATACTCCATCATCTTCTGCCCAAATGCCATTGTCACCCAAAGCTGCATCTGGATGACCATTTGTAGCCCACACCATTTGATGTCCTCCAGCCATAGCACCTCCAGTAGTATTATTAGTGTGTTTATAGGCTAAACCATATAAATTACCGAAGTTTGAACCATCAGCAGCAATATCATAAGCAGTACCCATAGACCAAATATGATCTATTTTATATGAATCATATGTTCCATAAATACCAGATTGTCTATTAGACGCAGAAGCGGTTAACTTTCCAGTAAAGGTATCACTGGCATCACTTCTCAAAAAACGATAAGCATGCAAACCATCTACAGTATCCGCGTCACCACTAGTAATAGCAGAATCAACATAACTCTTAGTGGTGGCATGATTACTAGCAGTAGGAGTTGCTACGGCTACCGAACCTCTAAATTCCCAGTTATTAGAATTATATCTATTTCTTGCAGTCCATTGATAATCACCAGCAGAGTTTCTAAATAAAGTAATATAATCAGAACCTGCCCCTGTAGTTGCAGGGGAACTATCACCATTATACTCTATTCCTCCACCATGACTTTTTGATTGTCCTACATAAACCTGACCTGTTCCCTGACTATCTCCATGTAAAGCAATACGAGATTTTCCTGTATCATTACTTAATATGGCTAAGGTAGTATTTGTTCCTGCATCCATTGTATCACTGGCATCACTTCTCAAAAAACGATAAGCATGCAAACCATCTACATAATCTGCATCAAGACCTGAGCCTGAACCTTCAGAAACGTTAAGAGTAACTGTCCCTGATGTACCGCCACCTGTGAGCTGATTACCAGCGGTAACCCCAGTAATAAGGTAACTATCCAAAGATGTATGAAGATCGGCGGCAACTTGAGCAGGGGTTGATGGACGAATATAATTATTACTAACAGTATCAATTTGAGTCATGATATAGTTTACACTACCGTTCGTGTTATCATATTCAGATTTAAATAATCTAGCATTAATATCCCCAGAACTATTTCTGGCTGCAATAGTGCTTGGTGTAGAAGCCGAGGTAGCGCTAAATCCATCCAGTGTCCCCGTATTTGTCACATTACAAGTCGAACCATCACATGTCGTATCACCAATAACAGAAGAATCAACATAACTTTTGGTAGTAGCATGAT
>DATFJU010000011.1:0-31580 GCA_035269015.1 Patescibacteria group bacterium
ATTCTAAATCTTTAATATCTTTTCTGTTTATATTTTTCATTTAAATTTAATAAATAAATTAAACAAATAACTTAATCCAACATATCAACTAAGCCTAAAAAGTTAACTTCAACTGCTCTAGTATTACCAGTTTCTGAGTTAAGCATAGTTATCTCAGCTTCAGTTATTTCCCCAGTTATATCAGGAGAATATAAAATAATTGTAGGGTATGGTGGAATATATATTACATCTAAATAACTCACATTAGTACCGTTTATAACAATACTATCTATATCTATATTTCTAGGTGTATTTATAATTTCTCCCCCTGCTTCTTGGTTAGCTTCCCCATCATCAAATTGTCCATTATTATCCCTATCAGCAAAAACATAATATTTTGTTGTATCATAATTTAAATCAATATGAACACCCCAGCCCCCTTCAGGCACAGTACCATCAAACTCACTTAAACCTAAAGTTTGATTAAGGGCCTTTCTATAACTACTAGAAAGATCACTAACTGACCTGGTAAGCTCTGCTTGTTTATTGGCTGTCCTATAACTAGCCAAAAAAAGTCCAGAGATAAGAACAATAATACCAATACTAACTAGAAGTTCTATCAAACTAAAAGCAGGCTTTGTTTTTAAAAACTTCTTTTTTAATAATAAATTATTTATCTTTATTTTTTTCACTGTTTTAATTATATTATTTTAAATATATTTCAGTCTCTATTCATCCTTACCATGGCTTAACTTCTTTCCAAATAGGAGTTTCATAATCAACTGATAAAGGCTCAACACCATCACAAACATATCCATCAGGAGCAGTTACATTCAAAATAACTGATCCATCAGTAGACTGAGTGAAAATAATAGTGGTGGTTGAATTAGTAGCATTAGAAATATTAGATGCCACTGTAGTGCTCCAAGCGAAGTCACAAGTGCTATCAGTACAAGTTTCTGGATTGCTATTAGGAAAAGCGTCGGTATAATACTCAGCTCCCCCTTCAAACTCTACCTCTTCACCAATAACTATCTCTGTTGGAGTCCAAACAAAGCTAGGCTCAGGAAAGTCATGCCTATAAGTAGTAAAGGTTAAATTAGGATTAGGGCTATTTGCAATATTATATTCTTCATTATTAGTTAAAGTATGTCCATCTTCATTAGTATTAAACTGTATCCAATCAATAGGCTCATCTACACTATTATAAAGTTGAACCCAGAAATAATAACTAGTACCATAATCTAAAGTACAAGAATCACCATCAGGACAAATAAATTGTTGAGCCGGACTAATAACCTTACCGCTATCAAAATAAGGAGTATCATCGTCTCTAACACTATCAGTGTCAATTATTACCCTATAGGCACTTTGAGGATCACCACTGGTTTCCCAGCGAAGTATGGCTTTATTAGCAAAACTACTACAAACCTGCTCAATACTCCAATTAGGAGCGCTAAGGGTCTCAAGCTTCAGTGGCATAACATATTTCACCTTAAAGAAACTATCTATACAATCAGGGTGTGTGCTAGTTGGAGTGCTGTCATCACAGTTTAACTTTATATTTCCCATATCACCATTTGTCATATGTCCGTGCCAATAACCATCTACATCTAGAATAATATCTTGAAAATTAATCTTTCCATCTACAGTACCTAAGCTCTCCACAAAAGCAGTGCCTGTAATTGCTTTAGTTGAAGAATTATAGAAAGCTTTAGGCTCAAAAGGATTAGTAGTATGATTAAAGTCTATCCAACCATAATGATCACTTAAAGCTTTACCTGAAATCTCACCAGTATTATCATCAATATTTACCCCATAATCATTTTCTGCACAACTAGGAAAAGAAAAGTGCATTGTTGGTTCAGTTGAAGCTTCGCTAGTAATAAAATTAAAAGTAAAGATATTTTGTCCACCAACACTAGGATCACTAGCACAATTAAAACTTATCCAAGACTGACTTTCACTGCTGTGTCCAAAACCTCTAACATTATCAGCAACTGCACTGAAAACTGGGTTTTGAAAAAGTTTAGCACCAAAAAAAGCTTGCGGAGAAATATAAAAATGTGCCGCTAATATAAATACAAAGGCAAAGGCAACTATAAAAATTTTAAGTATTTTCTTTTTCATTTTACCTATCTTTTTTTTCATATAATATATCACTATAATTCTTCACTAATATATTTGATTATAATATTTTTCTAGAAAATCATCCCCTAATTTAATCATTTCTTCTTTATCTTTTTCTTTCTCATCGCTGTAACCTAATAAATGTAATAATCCATGAACTAAAATAAAATCTAATTCTTTTTCATTACTATTTTTAAAATCTTTAGCTTGCTCTTTAATCTTATCATAATTAATTAAAACTTCACCCAAATAATTACCTCCCCTCTCTTCTGTAAATGATAAAACATCTGTATTTTTATCTTTATCCCTATAATTACGATTGATCTTTCTCATTTCTGCTTTAGAAATAAAAGCAATAGAAACAAGTTTATTATCTAAACCATGCTTATCTAAAAAACTCTGAGCTAAATTGTTTATCCTCTGCAAATCAATCTCTTCACTATTAATATTGTTAATTTCAATCATAGAAACTTTCTCCTTATTTTCCTAACTATAGTATATATATAATAATCTAAAGGCTTTAAAACAAGATCATAAGTGCCTTTAAAATTATATTCCCTACCACCAAAACCAGCCTTAAACCTAGTTACACCAGGCCATTTTTTCTCATCTATACCACCAAAATCATAATATTTAAAACCTTTTTCTTTAGCCTTTAATATTGTTTGCCATTGCAGTAAATGTGGAGCCATTAAGTTTCTTTTCTTGTTAGCTGAAGCTCCATGAAGATAAGTAACTGTGTCACCAAAAAAGGAAAACATAGCTCCAGCAATAATATCATCACCATGTTTAGCAAAGAATATCTTTAGCTTATCTCCGCCATTATGATAGAGCTTTCTATAATGATTTTCTTGATGCAAGGAAAAATTATTTCTTTCACTAGTAGTTTTAAGTAAGTTAATAAAAATGTCTATATCATTTTCATCTTTTAGGCTAACAATTTCTACACCTTTTCTTTTAGCTAAACGAATATTATACCTCGTCTTACCATGCATATCCTCTAAGAGCTTAACTTCACTCTTATCTAAATCAAGAAGTCTTGTTTTACTAGGCTGAATATCTAATGTTTTTTTAAATTTGAATTTATTTAAATCTGGAAAAAACTTATTACCTTCACTAATATCTTCAAAGTTAGGCTCTAATCTAAGAAATAATGTTCGTTTATTAGTAATAGTGTTTTTAAATTTTGCCAAGAAAAAGTTCAAAAGCTTAACAGCCTCCTCCCTGCTTTCTCTATACTTTTTATCTAATATTGGCCCTCTGGGCATATAATAATATTTAAAAGATCCATAATCATACTCGACAAACAAACAACTTAAAATTATTTTCTCATCATCATCTACTACAGAGATTATATGAGCTTTTTGTCCTTGTGCTTTAAGAATATCTCTCCAATATGAAGACTGCAAGAACTGAGAAAAGTCTTGTTTATTTAAAAAAGTATTCAATTCATGATCATCTTTAATTTGTCTAATTCGCATAAGACAATAATATTAAGTTAAATATTATAATTAAACTAAATAATATAGAACACCTATATATCTTAGATTATAACACAAAATAAAAACCATTGGAAAAACCAATGGTTTTATTTGTAATAATTTGGGATTCCTTAAATAATAACTAGGCCTAATTATTATTAAATTAGTAAACTCCTCCAGGCGTAGCAGTCTGAGGACCTGCTGGAACATTACCTGTCTCCGCTCCAAGACAATAACTTAGACTATAACTAGAACCAGTAGGACCATCCTCCTGTACATAAGTATAAGCATTGTTATTAGATCCAGTATCTCCTTCACAGGTTCCATCCGCAGGAGTTGGAGCTGTAGGCACTCCAGTCATATAAATAACTCCGGCTCCGGTAGTAGTACCTATAGAACTACCTGATTCCACATTAGCTGGATACTCAAAGTTGTCGTTGTAATAAATCTCTAAAGCTGTCTGAATTTGTTTAATGTCAGCTACACGCTTAGCATCTCTTGATTTTTGTCTGGCGCTGTTTAAAGCTACAATTGCTAAAGTTGAAAGTAGCCCAATGATAGCAATTACAACCAACAGTTCGATTAAAGTAAAACCTTTTTTGTTTTTATTTTTATTCATATTCGCTTTTTATTCTTGTATTAAATCTTATAATAAAGAATTAATAAAGAATTATTTTTAAATCAATTTAATCAATAATTATTTTATATTTATTAGTATATCATTTTTAATAAATATGTACAATATTACTATATATATTATATCATTTTTAATAAGTATATACAATACTTTACATTCTCCTAATTATCGTTTAATAACAGGACATTCTAATATGACAATTTATACCTCCAAGATTAACAGCTTGAACGCTAACTAAACACTACATTTGTGGAGGGGGAATGTTAATATAAATAGCTCCCGGTGTGGCAATTTGAACGCCAGCTGGTATATTACCGGTCTCTGCCCCAAGACAATAATATAATTCGTAACTATCTCCACTAGGCTCCTCTCGAATGTATCTATAAGTATTTTCTGCATCACGACAATTGCCATCTACAGGTGTTGGAGCTGTAGGCACTCTAGCCATATAAATAACATCAGTAGTAGTACCTATAGAACCGCCTGATACCACATCAGCTGGATATTCTAAATTGTCATTATAATAGATTGCTAAAGCTGTCTGAATTTGTTTAATGTCAGTTACACGTTTAGCATCTCTTGATTTTTGTCTGGCGCTATTTAAAGCTACAATCGCTAAGGTTGAAAGCAGTCCAATAATAGCAATTACAACCAACAGCTCGATTAAAGTAAAACCTTTTTTATTCATATTGTTAACTGCAAATCTTTAGATGAATGAACTTATTCACACTTCTTTTAGAAACTAATACTGTACCTAGAAAGAACTAGCTAAATTATACATAGGCAGTATCACAGCTGCTACCATTATACCAACTCCAACTGCTAAAATAACCATAATCAAAGGTTCTAAAATAGTAGTCAAATTATCTAAAGTGCTATTTATCTCTTTATTATAAAACTCAGTAATTCTATCCAATACGTCATCGAGCTTACCAGCTTTTTCACCAATAGCCATCATTTGTGTTACCATAACTGGCATATCAGATGATTTTTCAAACGCAGATACAATAGAGCTACCATCATTTACGGCTTTTAAAGTGTCATTAATAAGTCTTTTATATACCTGATTTTTCACCACTCTTCCAGAGATTTCCAAACTCTTACTAATATTAACACCACCTTTTAAGAGGGTGCCTAAAGATCTAGTAAACCTAACAATATATATTAGTCTAAATAAATTACCAAAAACTGGGAGACTAATGCGCATTTTATCTAAAATAGCTCCCCCTTTTTTAGTTTTAGCAATATATTTAAAACCAAAAACAGCACCAACTGCCAAGATAATAACTAACCATAAATAACTTTGTAGAAAGTTAGAAACAGCAATAACTATCCTAGTAGAAACTGGCAATTCCCCACCTGACTCTGCAATTACACTAATTAACTCAGGCAATATAAAGACCATCATAAAAATACCTACACCAATCAAGGCTGAAATAATAAAAATAGGGTAAATCATGGCATTTTTAATTTTAGAAACCATGTCATAGTTTTTCTCTACCTCGTCAGCTAAATAATTTAAAACCTCTTCTAATTTACCCGAAGTTTCACCAGAGCGAATAATATTTATATAAAACTCTGAAAAAACATCAGGTCTTTTAGCCATAGCATCAGACAGCAAATAACCACTATCAACATCATAAGCTAATTCAGAAATTAACTTCTGTAAAGATATATTTTTAGTTTGATCTACTAAAGTTTTAAGTGATTCTACAATAGTAACATTAGCTTCAATCATGACAGCAAACTGCCTAAAAAACATCACTAAATCTTTTTGCTTAATCTTATTAATGTAAAGAAGCAGTTTACCTTCAAAATTATCAGAAATATTTTGCATTTTTAAAACTCGCCAGTCTTTTTTAGCTAGCTTCTGTATAGCCTCTGTTTCATTAAAGGCCACTATATTATTTCTAATAATTTTGTTTTTTGAATTATCTTTAGCTTTATATTTATATACAGGCATATTATATTATGATTGAATTACACGAAGAACTTCGTCTAAACTGGTTATCCCTTTTAAAACCTTTAATAGTCCGTCTTGTTTTAAGTTAACAAAAATCTGATTCTCTCTGATTTGTTCTTCAGTGATATTTTGATTACCTTTTTCAATTAATCTTTTTAAATCTTCGTTAATTTCAATGATCTCTCCAATTCCTAAACGTCCGCTATAACCAGTTTTATCACAACGAGAACAACCCTTAGGTTTATATAATTGCATATTTTTGATATCCTCTTTAGTTTTACCTTCCATTTCTTCATTCCATATTTTATCAGGCACAGTATCTAAAGTTTCATGGAAATCCTTTAGTGCCTCTTCACTCATTTCCATCTTTTCTTTACAATGAGTACAAAGTTTTCTAACTAACCTCTGGGCTAAAGCTACCTTTAAAGTTGAGGCTAAAAGAAAAGGTTCTACTCCCATATCAAGTAAACGTAAAATAGTACCAATAGCATTGTTAGTGTGCAAAGTGGAAAGCACAAAGTGACCAGTTAAACCAGCATGAACTGAAAGTTCAGCTGTTTCTTTATCACGAATCTCACCCACCATGATAATGTCAGGATCTTGACGCAAGAAAGAACGCAAACCAGTACCAAAAGTATAACCAATTTTAGGTCTAATTTGTGATTGATTAATACCTTCCATTTGGTACTCAACCGGATCCTCTAAAGTTGAAATATTAACACCCTCTTTATTCATAAGGTTTAAAATTGCATACAAAGTAGTGGTTTTACCAGAACCAGTAGGACCAGTTGATAATAATACTCCACTAGTTTTTTTTATGTTTCTAGTAATAACCCTAATGGTTTGTTTATTAAAACCAAGCTCTTTTAATTTAACTTTAGTAGAAGCATTATCTAAAATACGCATTACCACTTTCTCATGTTTACCCACTGGTAAAGTAGAAACACGAAAATCAATTCTTCTACCGTCAATAATTAAACGAATACGACCATCCTGAGGAACACGCGTCTCATCTAACTTTAATCTAGCCAAAACCTTAATACGAGCTACGACAGCATTATGAATATGTTTAGGTAAAACTAATGAAGTATGTAAAATTCCATCCACTCTATAACGAACTCTACTTTCTTTTTCAATAGGTTCAATATGAATATCTGAAGCTCTTCCATCTACAGCATGACGAATAATTACTGATACAATTTTAGCTACTGGAGCACTATTAATATCTGAACTATCAACTAAATTTTCTTTATCATCTTCTATCTCTAGCATGTCATCACCTTCACTTTGCGCCTTAGTTTTTAAAGCACTAGAAATCTCTTCTTCAATTTTCTGATATTGTTTAATAGCCTTATTAAAACTAGATTTAGATATAAGGTAGTAATAAGTTTTTAGTCCTGATTCTTTAGCTAAAAAGTTAACAGCTTCCATCGCCTTTAAGTTAGAATCAACCATCCCTATGTGAACCTCACTGCTAGTCTTTAAAAAAGAAACAATTGAATATGTTTTAGCTATGTCTTGACTAATAAAATTAAGACTATCTTCAGTAATCTGCATCTTAAGTAAATTTTTATATTCTAAACCACGTATCTGCGCCTTATATCTAGTGAGATCTTCTTCATTTACAATTTTATCTTTAAGTAATTTTTTATCCAAATTAAAATCTTCTTTCTTTATATCCTTAGAAAGTTTAAGAAATTTATCTTGTCTTATAATATCTTCTGCCAGCAGAAGATCTAATAATTCTTTTTGTTTATTTGACATTATCAGCTTTTAAAAATAATGATTTATTAGAAAAAACAGTACTCGTAGCTGTTTTCTCATCTAAAAATGTTTCTGGTACTTGATTTTTAAGTATTCTAAATCTAGTTTTAGTTATACTTTCGGTATTTAATACTTTATTTTCATCTACATTAGAAACCTGTGGTAAAGTAGTATCTTCTAAAACAGTACCACTTCTCTCTAAGGATGTCTGGATATAATCAACTATTTCATTTTTATATAAATATAAAACTATACCTAAAATCAGAATAAAGAGTATAAACAATATTAACATTTTTTTGTAATTACTCATAACTTATTTATCTTCTTTTAAATAATAGGTAACAAAACTTAATTCTAAGTTTTCACCCTCAGGATCAAAAGAAACTTTATATATATCAATTAACCGTAAATTATTTTCTAAAATTTTTAATAAGTTTCTAACACCATTATAGGTAACAACAGAAACTTTTAAATTAGCATCAATATAACCAATATCAGAAGGTAGTTCATTAAGAAAAGAACGAGCTGTTTTCTCTTCTTTAGTGTTAACATTTCTCTGCCCTTCTTGCTCAGACTCCATCTCTTTATCTTTTTTAAAATCAAGATGACTTAAATTATAACCTTTTTGAGGTATTATATATCCTAATTCAATAAAAAGTTGTTCTTTAATATAATCTGGTGGCAATAAATTATTTAATTTATCTTTTTCATCAGTTGGTATTTTATTATACGCAGCCACTAATTGTTTAAACTTATTTAATTTATTCAACTGTAGTAAATAAACTCTTTCTTGACTAATAATATTCCCCTTTACTGCCTCAACTGCTGTATCATATTTCGGTTTTAAAATATAAACATAAGAAGAGAAAAAAATAACTAAAACTATTATTAAAATAGCAAATTTAAAATAAACACTAAAAAAACTATTAATCTTTACCTTTATCCTGGCTCTCCTTTTTTCTGCCTCAGTACTAATTACAGAAGATTCTTTCTTATCTAAACTCTTAGCCTTATTGTTGTTTAATTGTCCTTGTTCTTTTTCAGGCATATATTAACTATTTTTTAAATAATTCAGGGCTTACCTTTAAATCTATTTCAAATTCTACTTTTTCTATATTTTCTTCTTCAGATTCTAATTTTTCACCACTGGAAATATTAACCTTTAAGGTATTTGGATCTGATTGTAATTGATATACTTGTTGACCTAAACTAGGAAAATTATCACTAACAGCTGGAAGGGAGAAATTACCTACAATATCACCCGCAAAAGCAGAATACTGAACGTTCCTTAAAGTATTTTTTTCCAAATAATCAAAAAAGTTTGACCAATACAAATGATTATCTAAAAGAAAATTAGCTCTACTTAATTTAGTTTGAAAATTTAAAGCCTCTTCAGCTTCACTTCTAATTTTTTTAGTTTCCTCACTAAGCTCAATAAATCTAGTTTCTTCTTGACTAACAACACTATTATTCTTATCTTCCCACCATGTTAAAGCTAAGTATATTTCTGCTACTAAGACAAAACTTAGAAAAACAAATACAATTAAGAAAGCAATGTTTTTATACCAATCAAAGTAAACATTAATTTCATCTTTAACCAGGTTAATCTCTAATATATTTGATTTTTCAAATTCATGATTAGAACTTATTTGATTATCTTTTTTAGCATCTTCTGCAACTTGTTTTTTCTGTTCTGAGGACTTTTTATTTTGATCTTCCTTTTTTTCTTCTTCTTCTTTTTCTTTCTTGGCTTTTTTGTCTTCAGCTTTCTTCTTTTTTTCAGCTTTTTTTAATTCTTTCTTGCTCACTTTATTTTCTTTTTTCTCATTTTCCTTTTTATCCTCTTCTTTTTTCTTTTCTTTCTTAGCTTTTTTCTCTTCAGCTTTCTTCTTTTTTTCAGCTTTTTTTAATTCTTTCTTGCTCACTTTATTTTCTTTTTTCTCATTTTCCTTTTTCTTTTCACTTTTTTTATCATCTTCACCTAAATCACTGTCTCTAGGATTCAAAAAATCAGTTGCTTGGAGTGAAGCACCTTTGTTTTTTTTCTTTTTTTTAGAAAAAATATTAAATTTCATTTATATAAAATTATTCAATTTCTCTCATGGCCAGACCAACAGCAACCGCTAACTTGGGACCTAGCTCTCTTAATACTGGTTTCATCTCTAGTGGATAATATACTCTAGCCCAAGGATCACCAATAATGACTTGAATATCTAGTTGATCTTCTAGATACTGAGCAAAGTTGAAAAGTAAGCAACCACCACCTGAGAGAATAATCTTCTCTAACTTTTCATTATAGTTATTATTAAAAAACTCCACCATGTATTTAATCTCGTTAATAATAGGCGTGACTGATTTTAATACAGATTCAGGCATTCCCTCTTTACTAGAACTACTCAAATCAAACTTCATCTGCTCAGCTTCTTCAAAACTAAGGTTCATTTTCTGCATTAAAGTCTTGGTAACACTATTACCACTAACATCAATGGATCTATTTAAAACTGGTATCTTTTCTCTAACTAAAGAAATGTCAGTGCTATTTGCCCCTATTTCAGCGATAAGAACAGAAGAATTATCATTGCCCACCAGTGAACGAATAAGAGAAAAGGTTTCTGTTTCTAAGCTGGAAAGTGATAATTTAGCTTTAGTAAATATATTAACATACTTTTTAACCAATTTTTTTGGAGAACCAGTTAAAAATACTTTTACGTTCTTATTATTTTTGTCCTTATCATCTTTTGGTAATACCTTCCAATCTAAAATCATTTCTTCTAAAGGAAGCGGTATTACTTTTTTAGCTTCTTCATGAATTCCCTCAGCTAAAGATTTTTTATCTAAATTATATAAATTAATTACTGAGGAAAAAACAGCAAAAGTTGGTAATGAAACTGTAGCTTTTTGAGCAGTAATACCAACTTCATTTTTAATTTTAACAATCGCTTTAGCTAAATTATCAATATCTTCAATGGAGCTAAACTTTATACCCAATTCTTCAGAAAAAGCATAATTAGAAAGGATTATTTTTTTGTTTTTCTTTTTTAACTCCACCATTTTTACTGATGAGTCCCCAATATCTATACCTAAAAAAGAGTTATCGCTTGAAGATGAAAATAGTCCCATAAATTTAAAATTATCAATCTACTATTTTTTTAAAAAAAAATAGATTGAACTATAATTATTTATATTATATAATAAATATAGTTATACCACAAGTAATTTACTTTAGTTAATTATAACACATTTTAAATATTAAATCATTATGATGAAATTTTTTAAGAAATATAAAAAAATAATATACATAATTCTATTTTTAGCTTTGATAGTACTACTAGCTATCCTTATTTGGAACACCTTCTTTAAACAAAGTACTCCAATACCTCAAGTACCAGGCACTGAAACAGAAGATTCAAGAGGATCTCTACCCCAATCCGGAGAGGGTACTCCTCAAACAGGTGAAGAATTGGAACCAGGAGAATTGCCAGGTGAAGAAGACGAGGGAGCTGTAAATGAACCAGAAGAAAGGCTTAGTGATGATGGACCTAGTCCTATAGCTAGTGGCTCTTTTACTAAAACTAATCTTAGTTATCTTGGTAAAACCCTGGGAAATACATTAAGTGGCGATGGTACCGGTGTACAATTTTATGACAAAGATCAGGGAAAATTCTATCGTCTAGATAATAACGGCAATATTTATGAATTAAGTGATCAAGTTTTTCATGAAGTAAAAGAAATATCCTGGGCACCTGATAAAAATAAAGCGGTATTAGAATACCCTGATGGATCAAATATTATCTACGACTTCGACAAACAAGAACAAGTTACCATGCCTAAACACTGGGAAGATTTTGATTTTTCACCTCAAAGTGACAAGATTGTTGCTAAAAGTATTGGCACAGATCCATATAACAGTTATTTAGTTACTTCAAACACTGATGGTTCATCAGTTAGATCCATCGAACACATTGGTGAAAACAGTGACAAGGTAATATCAAGCTGGTCACCAAATAATCAAGTGGCCGCTATGTACACCGAAAGCACAGATTTCGACAGACAAGACTTATTCTTTATTGGCTTAAACGGAGAAAACTTTAAATCAACTACTGTAGAAGGTAGAGATGTTAGAGCTACTTGGTCTGACAAAGGAGACAGACTTCTCTACAGCGCCTACAATAGCAACAGTAACTTACAACCTCAGCTCTGGATAGTTAATGCAGAGGGTGATTCAATTGGTAGTAATAGAACTAATCTAAATCTACAAACATGGGCAGATAAATGCACTTTTTCTGATGATAGATATGTCTACTGCGGTGTCCCTGAAAACCTACCAGAAGCCTCAGGACTATTACCTGATTTAGCTCTAGAGACAAATGATAATTTATATAGAATAGATACTTTTACTGGACAAAAAGATTTAATGGCCATACCAGACGGAAGATACAATATATCAGAACCCGTGATAAGTGATGATGGCTCTAAGCTATATTTCACTGATCAAAGCACTGAAGAAATATATGATATTAATTTAAAATAGAAAAAAATAATACAAAAGAATATATAAATAGTTCAATACATAAATAATTATATAACAAAAAACGAGCCTTTAATTAAGCTCGTTTTTTAATCTTTAATACACTCTAGCTCAAACTGAATCTCATCATACATATTAAAGAAAAGGTGATTTAATATTTTTTTACAAGGAATTAATTTGCGAAAAAAATGTTTTTTATCTCTATACTCCTTACTGCTATAATTAACGAGTTTAACTTCAACAACATTAAAGGTAGCCTTGGTATAGAAATGTAAATTGTGTTTTTTGTTAAAATATTTAAAACTATTTTCGGTGAAAAAATGTTTATGAGTGGGATCAGTGAAGGCACTATTGCTTTTAAAATATGGTACGTTAATTCTTACTTTAGCTCCAGGCTTACATATTCTATATATTTCTTCCATAGTTAAAATAACATCTTCCAAATGCTCTAGAACGTTATCCATAAATATCTCTTCAACTGAATTATCAGGGAAAGGATAAGGAAAAACATCTAAATCCCATTTTTCATCTGTAGCTTCAGTTTTAATTTTATCTACACCAAGAAACCCCTCTATTTTTTTGTCTCCGCAGCCTAAATTTAATTTCATATACTTATATAATAACAAATTAACTATAAATACAAATTTCTAACAACAAAATATCTAAATAATTATCTTTTTTGATAGTTTAAAAGCTTTAGCTTTGCATTCCTGAGGATGCAAAACCCATTATAAGTCCAAAAAAAATAAGAGCCAAAACAACAGCAATTGCCATCCATAATAAATTCGCCTTAGCCCAATTAGCTTTATTCACATTCTCACCCTCTGAGAAAGCCCAAACAAACAACATTATTAAGTTAACCAACGGTATAAAAGTAATAAGTAAAGTTATCATCCAATCTTTTAAAGTCATCGCTCTATTATTTATTTCTTTTTTTTCACTCTCTCATTTTGCTCATTTGTTAATGTTTCTTCATTCATATTTTTCATGTTTATATAAAAATTAATATAAATTTTATTTTATTATTATATAAATAATATAACATAAAAATAATATTTTATACATATTATATTGTAATAAAAATTATCTATTTAAAATAAAAAAGTATCCTTTACACTAATCTTAAAACATAAAAAAAACAAGACATCTTCTGTCTTGTTTTAATATAACGCGGAGAGTAATCAACCTTATTCGAAATAAAACTAATAATAAGTAAGTTAATTAGATATAAAATTAATAATTAACTTTATAATAACATCTTTCTGCTTAGGATCACTTTCAGCCACTAAAAGCGCTAAAGCTACAAGTGCATTATCACTAAACTTTTTTTCTCCTTTTTTGTTAAATAGATACTTATTACGTGCTAAAAACAGTATAAATAGTAAAGAACCGATCCGTTTATTTCCATCAGTAAACGGATGGTTTTTAATAACAAAATAAATTAAATGAGAAGCTTTTTCTTCTATACTTGGATACAACTCCTTTCCCCCAAAAGATTGATTAATATTACCTAAGATACTTTTTAAAGCTTCATCTCTTTCTCTACCAAACAAATCGCTTGCTTCTTTCTTTTTTATTAAATCATCTTTTAAAGTTAATATTGCTTCATGAGAAACATTGTAATCTAATATATTTTTTACTTTTGCAGTTTTTTGAGTTTGCAACTTATCTTCATCGTATTGCTGTAATATTGCCCAGGTATTAGCATATTCTGTAATAACCTGCAATAATCCCTTTGTCTCATTGCTACTTACCTGCTTTGTTTCAATTGTTTTTTTAATTAAACCAACAGCTTCTTTAAATTCATTTAATTGGTTATCTTTTAATTCTTTTATCCGCTTTTGATTTAAAATATACCCACTAGTAATATAATTTCTCAATGTTTTTGTGGCCCATTTGCGAAACTCAATAGCAACTTTTGAATTTGTTCTATAGCCAACACCTAAAACCACGTCTAGAGAATAAAAAGTTACTGGTTTATCTGAATTTGCAATATGCATTTTTTGCATATTGCTTTTTTTATCAATCTCCTTATCTTTAAATATATTTTTAATATGACGAGAAATCACAGATTGATCCACTCCAAACAGTGAAACAATATTAGCCTGTGTTGCCCAAATTGTTTCCTTATTAAAATCACCACGAAGCTCAAGCTTTCCTGTTTTTGTTTGATATATTACTGTTATTTTATTATTAATATTTTTCATATAAGATAAGTATAACAAATAGCAGATAAAATTTCTATAAAATAATCCCAAGATGGTACATTCTAGTTTAAAGTGCAACATTAAGTTATTAAACAAAAGAACAGTTCAGCTAGTAGCATAATAGTTATGAAAATAATAGTTAACAAAAAACTGAGCTTTATACTCAGTTTAATAAATGCGGGCTACCTCGGGCTGGAACCGTAATTTCGGCAAGCCCAGTAAGGCTTTTTAGTGATTTTTTAAGTTTTTAATAAATAGGATCTTCGTGCGCTGTGGTTTTTCTTAAAAGTGACAAAAGTGACACAAGTATTGATATAAAAGTTACAGATATATGTAATCTTTATTCATCAGCAATAAATTCTAATATTTCTCTAGTTGTCTTGATTTGCTTACCATTTGGTAATTTGATTATAGCTTCTATTCTTTCTGTTACTTCTTCTGGGGCCTGTTGGTTATCTTCAACTCTTATCTCTCCGGTTACACCATCAATTACTATATGCGCCTTACTTCCAGATCCATCTCTTTTCCCAACTAAAATATGTTGGTCTTCTCCCTGGATCCTTGATTCAATAAAAAATTAATCGTCGCTTATTCTTTTTTTAATAGTCTTTTCTGCTAGATACTGCTGGAAAATATCAACATATTTTTCAATTTTCTGCCAGGCATTATCAACTGGAAAGCCTGCCGAATTAGACCACCAAGAATCTGGTTTTTCATTTGAGGTAAGTTTTCTTAGTCTTAAGCCTGGTAAAGAATTGACGTCTAAAACTGAATTTAAATATTCAAAGATAGTGTCACGAATTTTTACAGCCTCACTAGTTAATAATAAATTCTCTCTTAAAGCAGTTTCATTACTCCAAATTAATTTTGATACTTCTTTGTCGTTCATAAATTATCATAATTATTTATTTATAATATTATAACAAAAATTAAGAGCTCATCATCCGAAGCTCAGCTCCTTCTATTAATTCGGAGTAGGTTGTAATCTTAATATTTTTATGTGTGCTTTTCAGTTCTCCATATGCTTGCCACATATTGACTTCGTACTCTTCTCTAGTCCTTGGTTTCTTGCCAACCAAACTATCGTAATCTTTTGCTATACGATGGATACTCCCAATTATTACAGTGGCACTTGGTCTAATTATATTTAATTCTACACTACCTCCAATTTCTTGATTTATATATTCTTTGATTGTCTTTCCTTGTATTTTATAATCTGAATCATGATCTTTATATAGAGTAGTTATATATCTTTCAGATTGACCAATGGCCACAGATAAATCTTTAGATGGATAAAATTTATTTCTATTTTGATCAAATTCTAAAACATACACATCGGGTCTTTTCAGCTCAACTATTTCAACATCAGATAAGTTATCTACTAAAATAATATCAAATTGTACCCTTGGTAACATTGATGTCACATATTTATCCGTATTAAACAAAGCGGGAACGCCAAATATAATATTTTTCCCATAATCAGTTAATATTTTTTCCATCAAATGTTCTGGTCCTGTAACGCTTATCTTTGGATAATTAAAATACTCTTTCCCATATTCTTTAGCTAATGACTTATCAAATTTTGGCTCATCTGTAATTTTTCTTAAAATACTAAGCAACCAACTAGTTTGTTTGTTGATTTCTTGCGTGATGACAATTTTGCTATCATCACCGACCTCCAACTTATCCGTCAACATTAATACGTCAGAACTAGTGAGTTGATCACTCGAAATAATTTCTCTTAATAACAATCCATAATCTCTTTCAACTCCAACTTCTTGTATATTATTCAAGTAAAAATCTTTTTTTAGAAATGGAATAATTCTATTTTTTACTCTAATATTTTTATCAACAGCTTCTTCTTTATTTATATGAATTATAGTTGAATATAATTCTTTAGTAATAGATACGACGCCATTTGAAATCTGATTTAGCTCTGAGCCAATTTTTATTTCATTTATATTTTCAACATAATCTTTTAAAATATAAAATATTACTTTAGCGCCAGATGGTGGTTTTAATAAATTGCTACTTAATAAGTTTATATTTTCATGATTTAATAATATTGTAACTTTATAATCATCTTCATAAAATGGATTTATTTTAAAAGGTGAAACTCGAGTCAGCCCGTAGGAAATCTTATTATCATCAAAAGAAAATACTTCTCTTTCTTTAAAACAAATAACATTATTTAATCTTGTTATGAAATCGTCATTAAGTAATTTATTTATTTTAGTTTCAATTTTCTCCTCAACGGTTTTTAGGTATTTTCTGCTCATATTTTTTTCATAAGGTTTATTTTTTGCAAACATTTAAAATTAAAAAAGCCTTCAGCTCTTACTTCGAACTTAAATTCTCCATTTAAATGTTGCCTATGTTTTTGATTTGTAAAAGATAAAAAATAATATTCATTACTTTTTCGACTATGTTTGGTTAGAGTTAAAAAATATAAGTGCAAAAAATGATAATTTTTGAAAAATTTCTTAACAAAGTCTTTCCACTCAAAAATATCGTTAAAATTTTCTGACTTAATATCACTTAAAACAAACAGAGATTGATCAGCCTCATATTCCGAACCATTATTTTTTGATTTATTAATATAATTAAGAATATAATCGTTCATACTCTGGTAGACATCTCTTTTCAAATAACACCCTGGTAAATATACTTGTTCAATTTTTTCATAATATATTATTTTATTTGTATTATCCATAATTGCAACTGCACCATCATCAGATATTTGTTTTTCTGTTGTAAAAACCCATTTATTATCGGCATTCAAAAAAGTCCTAAACTCCGAAAGAACGCATAAACCAAAAACTTCTCTAAGAGATAATTGATATTTATTTATTTTTTTTGATTTTTTTAATAAATTTCTCCCAAAAGACAAAACCATTGGGAATATTTCTATTGCAACATTTTTATGGATAAAAACCTGTGTTTTGATATTCATAATAAAAAATTAATTCACCTTTTACATATTAGAATGACTTTACCACTCATTATTTATTAATCAGCAATATCTAATTTCCTCTTATTTTTAATAATACAACGCTGAATAATTTTATTTTCAATATTAATCCTCATGGTTGAAAATTTACAACGAGGAGGCATCCAGTTACTAAAATTTTGTGGAAGAAAATCTTTTTTAAAAAGTAATTCCAATAAAATAAATATTAAAACAATTAAGGAAATTGATAATAGATACAAATTTATGTATAAAAATATAACCAGGGGAACGACTAAGATAATAAAGGATATGATAATCACAAAATTAATTACCCTAGATACTTTTATTTTACAATCTTTTTCTATATTTTTAGCAACATTGAACAAGCGTTCTTCTTGTTTTTTGATTTTATCTTCATTCTCTTTTTGTTTTATCTCCATTTTTTGTAATTCAACTTTTTTTTGCCCTATCCTTTCGTCGTTGAATATTTCTTGTATACCGTCCTCCCCTTTTTCTCTTAATATACTTCCTGTTTCTTCATAAGACATAATTAAATCAATATCATCATCAGATATATTGCTTTTTGCTTTTTGCTTTTTTAATTCATTGATAAATTTATCCCACAAAGACGAGCTAATTCTATTTTCGTTCATTTGCGTAATAAGTAAATTTCTAACAAAAATATTGTCATCGTGTTTCCTTATTTTTTTAAGCCATAGGATTCCAGTTAATTGGTTTCTTAATATTACTTCTGGAATGGTTTTATTTTTACTATGAGAAAACTCTTGATTATTAAATATGGACAACTTTCTATCAGCAGATAAGAATATTTCTCTAGATTTTTCTATAAGCGAGCTTGTACCTCCTTTTCTCAATTTTCTAATAGCTAAAATTGCAGCTATATCATGCTTTATAGATTCAATATTTTTATCTGGCTTTTCTCTTTGCAACCCTTCTATTTGTTCATCTTTTTTTTCTAAAAGTGAATCTATATCATAAGAATAATTAATACCAATACCTAGTTCACTTATCTTTTCCTCAATATTTTCAATAACCGACAACAGATCTGTTTTTGAATAACCATTTCTTTTTAAAATGTGATAAATAGAATTTACTTTTATATACTTTGAGTAATAAGGCTCTTGGTCTAAATACCCTCTTAATGTTTTAATTATTTCGTCTTTAGTAAAATTAAATATTTTTAAATTTATGCCCAGAGATTTAATGATATCAATTAATTCTTTTGTCGGTTGGTTAAATTCATCTTCATGAAAACACATTAAACTAAAAACTATATTTGTATCTAAATATACATTTAGATTTTTAAATTTGGCGCCTATATTTGTTCTGTTCTCCAAAACAGACTTTGCAATTATTTCCCCAAAAAGAATAGATTTTAATCTTTCATAGTTCGTAGGATCTTGTTTTTCTGTTAATATGAAATAATCTGTAAAATATTTTGAAATACCATTTCCACGCCTATAACCATTACTACTTCCGTTTGATAGAATAAAAGACGCTTCTTCAGCGCTTTCTTCTATAAAAAGATTTAATTCTTCTATTATTTTACTCTCAGTATATTCATTATTTGTTTTTTCTCTTAAAAAATTTTTGATACTAAGGATTAGTGCATTATTTTCTCTTTCCTTTATCTTTAGATCCTCTTCTATTTTGTTTTGCAAGCTAACACCCTCTTCCGTCAACGATATAAAACCATTTTTTAAATTCTCATATTTAATTAATTTATTTTTATTAAGCCTTTTCGCTATTGTTTGCAAAATATCAATAGGCAAATTAACTTTATATTTTTCAAGTACTGTATTCTGTAAATTAGCTAATGAGCTATTTTTTTGACTTTCTATGGATCTTAAAAACAAACGGGAAAATACATCAATCAAATCATGGCCTGAGGCATAAAAAGTTTGTAATGATGCCAATATTGTAATCTTATTCATAAATTTTAAATTAATTTTTAACAACCCTAACTACAACACCATTAACGAAGTAACCGAGTGGACCTAAATCATCTTGATGTAATATTATTGGGGCTATGTTTAAAGTGGACTCAGAAACCAATCTGATTTCTTTTCTTTTTTTATCTTTATAAAACTTTTTAAAATTTGCAGATCCGTCTATAACAGACAAAACATAATCCTCATCATCTGGAATTTTTTTACAATCAACAATCAAATAATCTCCATCTTCAACATTCTCTCCATTAATATTTGCTTTATTCAAAGAATCGCCTACTGCCTGAACAGCAATAAGGTTTTCTGGGCTTGAAAAATTAAATACGTTTTTTGATATCTTTAGATAACCTCTAATTTGCTCACTTGCTATCTCTAGTGCTGGGCCACAATTAGCAGAGCCAACTATCGGAATACTTATTAAGTTATCCACAGCAAAACCTTTTAACTCTGCAACCTTTTCCTTTTTCTGGCTTGGATCTATATAAATTAGGTTCTTTTTTCTTAACTGCTCAAGGTGATATTTTATCTTAAAAAGGTGGTCAATTTTATAATTATATTCCTTTTCTAAACCATTTCTTATCTCTGTTAATGTCATACTAGAAATATTGTTTTTTCTAGCAAAATTAAGGATTTTTTCCTGAATTTCATTTAATTTTTTCATAAATAATACTTATTTTATAAACCTTTTTATAAACTATCTAAATTTTAACAAAAATGTTATTCTAAGTCAAGTTATTTATTTATATTTTTGATAATATTGACTTTTTTGATAAAGTGATATAAAATGTCAATATAATAAAATTTAATCATAAAAATATGCCAAATTACCACGTAACAAAAAATAAAGACGCTAATACTTGGAATATCAAAAAAGGTGGCGCTGAAAGAGTTAGCGGAATAGCTGACACTCAAAGGGAGGCGGAGCAGATGGCTAAGCAATTCTGCTCCAATGCTGGTGGTGGAGAAGTAAGAATCTATGGGCTAGACGGAAAAATAAGAGATAGTGATACAGTTAAGCCAGGAAACGACCCCTGCCCTCCAAAAGACAAAAAATATTAAAATATAAATATGCAATATGAATTAGAACTAAAACCATTTATCAGAAAAGTGGGGCTCAAATATAAAATAATTTATATTACAGATATAAAGCTCCACTCTTCTAAAAGGCGACCTACAAAATCAGTTGTAGAGAAAATAAAAAAATCCTCTTCTACTAACAAGCCGTCGAGGCTATATGGTTTTAAAGTCGATGAATTTAAAGACAAAAAAAATACTGACGAAATAGTAATAGATATTATTCAAAGAGATCCTAACTTATTTAATTATATCCAAGAAGAAAGAGAAAGGGGCTATGGAATACTACTTAGAATACCAGATGGAGGGGTTCCTATTATACTTGGAGATGATACGTTAGAATTTATGGAAAGTAAAAATGGAAAAAGAGTATTAAGAGGTTCAAATAAATAATAAATTAACAATTTATATAACGCGTAGTAAAAAGTAGAATAGTGTATCGCCTAAAAACCATGCCTATTCCGCGCAAGAAACAGTTTTAAGATAATTTTTATCTTTGTCTGTTTCGTGTGCGGAATAGGCTTTTTTGTTTATCTGCACTGATTAATAATTAACATTAAAATTATGTCGCAGGAAAAATTACAATGGCACACAGTGCAAAAAAGAGTTAATGACTTGATTCCCCAGGAAGTTAACCCTAGAAAAATTACTGACAAGCAAATGGCAGATATCAAAAAATCTTTAACTAAATTTAATTTAGTTGAAATTCCAGCGCTAGATCTTGATAATAAGATTTTAGCTGGGCATCAAAGAATTAAAGCTCTTCAATTATTAGGTCGAGGTGAAAAGTTAATCGACGTTAGAATTCCTAATCGCAAGTTAAGCGAAGACGAAGCCAAGAGATACTTAATCGCTAGCAACGCTTTAGGCGGTGATTGGGATTTTGAAAAATTAAAATCTTTTGATCTAGATTTATTAACCGATATTGGCTTTGATAATCTAGAATTATTTAAATTTTGGGATAAAGAATTAGAGGTTAAAGACGAAGATTTCAATATCGAGGAAGAATTAAAGAAAATAAAGAAAGCTAAAACTAAACTTGGTGATTTAATTCATCTAGGTCCTCATAAGATACTTTGCGGAGACTCCACTAACCCTGATAATCTCAAAAGATTATTTGGTGGTGATAAGGCTTCAATGATATTCTCCGACCCAGTCTATAATTTAAATCTTAACTATTCTAAAGGAATTGGAGGAAAAAGTGAATATGGTGGAGAGGTTCGTGATAATAGGAGTTATGAGGAGTATAAAAGTTTTATTAAAAATTCCCTCCTATCTGCACTACCAAATACTAAAGATGATTGTCATGTATTTTATTGGTGCGACCAAACTTATATCGGTCTTTTTCAAGAATTATATCGAGAATTAGGGATAGCTAACAAAAGGGTTTGCTTGTGGTTAAAAAATTCACAAACTCCAACACATAAAGTCGCATTTAATAAGTGCTATGAACCCGCCGTTTATGGAATTAAGGGTAGGCCATATATTAATCCTGAGATTTTAAATTACAACGAAGTCTTAAATAAAGAATTAGGAACGGGAAATCAGATGCTTGAGGATATTTATGATTCTTTAGATATTTGGCTTACTAAACGTATTTCAGGCAAAGATTACGAACATGCCACCAGCAAGCCACCTAAGCTCTATGAGAAGGCTATAAGGCGTTGTGCTAAACCCGGAGACATCATTTTAGATTCCTTTGCTGGTTCAGGGTCTTCTATAATAGCCGGAGAGCAACTCAAAAGAAAAGTTTATGCTATGGAGCTTGAACCAATCTTTTGTGACTTAATAATTAAAAGATACAGGAAGTTAACTGGAAGAAAGGAGGTGGTGGAACATGTCTAAGAAAAACCGCCTTCAAGAAAATTTTTTTGAAGAGTTAAGAAAGGTGCCAATTGTTTTAGTGGCCTGCGAAAAATCAGGAATCTCAAGAAATAGTGTATATCGCTGGAAACGTGAAGACAAAAAGTTTGCCAGTAAAATGGAGGAGGCTCTAGCTGAAGGAGAGGCACTAGTAAATGACATGAGCGAAAGCCAATTATTAACTTTAATTAAAGAAAAGAATTGGTCAGCTATTAGTTTTTGGCTTCGGCACAGAAATCCGAAGTTCAAAGAAAAAATTGAAGTAACTTCAAAAATAGAAGGTAGCGATGCGTTAACTCCTGCTCAAGCTAAAGTTGTTAAGCATGCTTTAAAAATGGCAAAAATATTGCCAAGTAAAAAATTAATTAATAAAAAATATGAAGAAAAGTAAAATGATTCCACAAAAATTAGTGGAACAAATGACAAAAGACAAGAAAATAAGAACAGCGATAACTAGAGAAAGCTTTTCTTACTTTTTTCACTTCTACTATGCTCATTATGTTAAATATGAAACTGCTGATTTTCAAAAACACATAATATCCTTAATTGAATTGAGTCATAAAGAAAATTTGTTTGTAGTTGCTTTTAGAGGGTCTGGTAAATCAACAATTGTAACCGCCGCCTATCCTATCTGGGCGATACTTGGAAAACAACAAAAAAAGTTTGTTGTTATTTTCTGTCAGACTCAAGCTCAGGCTAAACAACATATGATGAATTTACGGCGTGAACTTGAAGATAATGATTTACTTAAAAAAGATCTTGATCCGTTTAGAGAAAATAGCGACGAATGGGGTGCTCAATCTGTAGTTTTTTCTAATACTAATTCTAGAATCACGGTTGCCTCAGTTGATCAAAGTATTAGAGGAATAAGACATCATGAAAATCGCCCTGACCTTATTATCTGCGACGACGTTGAAGATATAGCCTCAACCAAAACCAGAGATAGTCGTAATAAAACCTATCAATGGCTTAAAGGAGAAATAATTCCAGCTGGCGATAAAGATACTAGATTAATTATAGTGGGTAATCTATTACACGAAGACTCTCTACTAATGAGACTAAAAGAAGAAAGAGAAAAAGATATTATTGATGGTAATTTTCTTTATTATCCTTTGATTAATGGAAAGGGAGAATGTTTGTGGCCTGGTAAATATCCAAGCAAAAAAGATATTGAAATAGAACGTAAAAAAGTTGGCAATGAAATCACTTGGCAACAAGAATACCTGCTGAATATTGTACCACTAGAAGACCAAGCAATATTTGCTGAATGGATAAAATATTATGATAAATTGCCTGAACCTTTGCAATTATTTGACGACTATAGTTCACATCGAGAAGTGAGAGTTGGAATTGATCCAGCCATCTCTAAAAGCTCAATGGCTGATTATACTGCCATGGTACCAGGTATGCTTTTTGAAATAGAAAAAGGATATCGGTTATACATACTTCCTAAGATAGTGAATAAAAGATTAAATTTCCCTGAAACCGTTGAAACTTGCAAAATAATTGTTGAAAGTTACAAGAAAGACTTTCATATAGTTAAATTAGTTGTTGAAGATGTCGCCTATCAAAAAGCTCTACCGCAACAATTAAATTTCGACGGAGTAAGAGATGTTGTAACTACTAGGCCAGGTCATCAAGATAAAAGAAGTCGCTTAGTTCTAACTGCTAATTTAATTAAAACCGGACAAGTACTATTTCCTAGAGAAGGAGCAGAAGAATTAATACAGCAGATAATTCACTTCGGAGTAGAAAAACATGATGATTTAGCAGATGCTTTTATAAACCTAGTTAATAGTATGGTTGAGTCACCACCAAGAGTGCCAAGACTGTATAATCTATCTACATAGCCTAAATCAGCTCAAAAATTGCCAACAAGTTACCAACAGCTAGTTGCTTAGCAAAAGCTTAAAAGTGTGTCATTAATGGAGGCGTAGATTTAACTAATAATTAACTATTAAACCATATGCCTCCATTAGACGCTCCCTTAAAGTATTGCCTTTATGCTAGAAAAAGCGCTGAATCAGATGAAAGACAAGTTCAGTCCATTGATTCTCAGGTTAAGGAAATGCTTCAAATTGCCGAACGAGAAAATCTTGAAATTGTCGATATCAGACGAGAATCAAAGTCCGCTAAAGATTCTGGCAATCGTCCTGTTTTTAAAGAACTACTAAAAGACATAGCAGAAGAAAAATTTAATGCAATTCTAACCTGGGCACCCGATAGACTTTCTAGAAACGCTGGCGACTTAGGATCACTGGTTGATTTAATGGATGAGAAAAAATTAATGAGCATTCGTACCTTTGGTCAAACATTTAGTAACTCACCTAATGAAAAGTTTTTACTCATGATTCTATGTTCTCAGGCAAAACTAGAAAATGATAATCGAGGAATAAACGTAAAAAGAGGTTTAAGGGCAAGGTGTGAAATGGGTTTATGGCCCACTTGTCCACCAACTGGCTATTTTAAAGAAAAGCGAGTTGATCATAAAGGACAGTGCTTAGTCGATCCCGATAGGGGTCACGTTATAAAGCTAATGTTTGAAAAAGTTGCTTATGAAAAATGGTCAGGCAGAAAGATTTATAATTGGCTACGATTTGATTTAAACTTTAGAACAGCACTTGGAAAAAAACATTTAAGTCTAGGTAACATTTATCGTCTTCTTGAAAACACTTTCTATTATGGCCCGTTTGAATACCCACGAGGCAGTGGTAATTGGTATCAAGGAAAGCACGAACCAATAATCACAAAAGAAGTATTTGATTTAGTTCAGGATCAAATGAAAAATTCCCAATTAGTGAGACGAGAAAATATTGAGTTCGCTTTTACTAAAGTTATGACCTGCGGTTTATGTGGTTCGGGTATATCGGCAACAGAAAAATTTAAGAAACTAAAAAATGGCGGCTATAACCGTCATATTTATTATGGCTGTACTAAGGCGAAAGATAAGAATTGTAAATCAGGTTATATTAGCGAGGAAGATTTAATTAAACAACTACAAAAACAAGTTGAGAAATTAGATTTTAAAAAGTTACCTGTTCAAGACAAAATCGAAGGAGAAATAAAAAGATTTAAGAAATTTCAAATGATGGCAACTGGCAAAAACCAAAACATCGACGTAAGCGACGTCGATGTTAAGAACTACATTAAATTTTTACTAAAAGAAGGTGAGGATCAAGAAAAGCGAGAATTACTTACTTGTTTAAATGGGGAAATAAAACTGAATAATAAAGTGGTAGAGATTGTTTAGATATAATTTATCTTAATTTTATATTTAGTTTATCTAATACTTTTATTCAATTTTATCTTTGCTTATTATAAACCAATTGCGCTAGCTCCATGCTCTGCTTGTGCTTGCGTAAATCCTTCATATTTTAACTGCTCAATTAAACTGCCTCGAGAAAAAGCTGAATAATCCATATACTGCTCAGCACTTTTAGCTGCTTGCTCATACCAATCAGCACCAGAATTATCTACTCCGTAAACCGCATCCGAATTAGAAAATTTTTCATACTCTAATTGCTTAATCAATCCACTACGAGAGAAAGCTGAATAGCCTAAATAAGATTTTGCACTTCTAACCGCATTTCTTTGGCTAACTGTTTCACTTTGTACTGGCTCTGGTTTATCTTCAATTTTGGTGGGAGCTGGACTTTGACTAACAACATCTGGAATTGTAGATTTAACTTCTTCGGGGTTTTCATTGTTTTCCTCATTTAAAGTAGGAATTACTTCTGCTTCATTTGCCTTCTCTTCATTGGTTTCTATTTGTGGCTGTTCCTCATCTTTTTGATTAGCTGTAGCCACTTCGTTTATTATATTTTCGCTATCAATAAGTTGCTCTTCTCCCTGCGTTTCAGCTTGTTGAATATTGGAGTCGGTGGAAGAAGGATTAACAGTCGCACCAAAAATTATTAAACCAATAACGATGACCCCAATTTTCATGCCTCTTGAAAGACTGAATTTCCACTTTTGATCAACTAGTTTTGTAACAGGCGGAAGAATAACCGCGGCCATTACTAACATAACTAATCCCGGTATTGGATCTGAAAAGATAGAAAAAATTCCAGTTAAGGTAAAAAGGGTGCCAAAAATCCAACTAAGCACTAGGGCTATTGTGATTTTTTTACTTTGAGTTGTTTGATCGCTCATATTTTTTTATATTAATTATAAATAGGTCTAATGTCGTTAAAACAAAAACGGACACCCGACCTAGTTGCGAAACAGTAAAAGGTGTCCGTGAGGATCCTACTTACGTTCAGTCGGAGTGCCCGTTTCTGTACGTAAATAGGAAAATAAACCAAAAAAATGGCTAATCCTCACAAATATATTTTACTGTTTCGCACCTTCAATATAACGTAAAAATACCGAAAAGTAAAGAAAAGTTACCAACAAGTAAGAAATATTAGCATAAATGCAAAAAATAAAGACTTTCTATTTTTTTTCTAATATGTTATAATATTGTCATATTAATAAATAAGATAAAAATATGATAACTAAGAAGCAAAAAGAGGTTTTATCCTTTGTTGAAAATTATAATAAAAAAAATGGTTATTCACCCTCCTTAGAAGAAATTAGAAAAAGGTTTAAACTATCCTCTGTTTCAACTGCCCATTATTACATAAAACAGCTCGACAAGCTGGGTTATCTAGAAAAAGAAGAAAATCACCCTAGATCAATATCCCTTTCCAATTCTGGAATTATTGAGATTGAAATAGCGGGAACAATAACAGCAGGAAAGCCAATTGAAGCTATAGAAACAAAAGAAGAAACAATCGCAGTTCCAGCCAAAGATTTAGATTTAAGCTCTGAACACTACGCCTTAAGAGTTAAGGGAGATAGTATGATAGAAGAAGGTATTTTTGACGGAGATATTGTTATAATTAAAAAACAATCAGTTGCTGAAAATGGACAAACAGTTGTCGCCATCATAGATGATAACGAGGCAACTTTAAAAAAATTATATAGAGAAAATAATAGATTCAGGCTACAACCAGCTAACCAAAACATGCTACCACTATTTAAAAAAGAAGTAGAGGTTAGAGGTGTGGTGGTAAATATAATTAGAAAACTAAATCCTGATAAACCAGAGTTTAAAACACTTGATCTATTTGCTGGAGTTGGTGGTATTAGACTAGGATTTGAAAAGGCTGGGTTTAATACTGTCTTTGCTAATGACTTTGAGAAAAACTGCAAGAATACTTATGACTTAAACTTTAAAACCTCTAAATTAATAGTTGAAGATATCAGAAAAATAGGAGTAGACGATTTACCTGATTTTGACTTTCTATTAGCAGGATTTCCCTGCCAGTCATTCTCAATAGCTGGATATAGAAAGGGTTTTGAAGATAAAGATAGAGGTAATTTATTTTTTGATATATCTAGGATAATAAAAGCAAAAAGACCGGCAGGTTTTTTATTAGAAAATGTAAAAAATTTAAAAGGTCATGACGGAGGAAAAACTTTTAAAATTATAGAAGAGACGCTAGTTAGCCTTGGCTATCATATAAAATTCAAGGTATTAAATAGTATGGAATATGGAAACATACCTCAAAACAGAGAAAGGATATATATAGTTGGATTTAAAAATAAAAAATATATAGATAATTTTGAATTTCCAAAACAAACAAAATTAGAAATAAAAATCAAAGATATTTTAGAAGAAAAGGTTGATAAAAAATATTATTATAACGACAAGCCTTTATTTGAGAAAATTAAAGATGATATTAAAGATCAAAACAAAGTTTATCAGTGGAGGAGAAAATATGTTAGAGAAAATAAAAAAGGCGTGTGCCCAACATTAACAGCCAATATGGGAATGGGTGGCCATAACGTACCAATAATAAAAGATAAAAAAGGTATAAGGAAATTAACTCCCAGTGAATGTTTTAGAATTCAAGGTTTCCCTAAAAATTATAAATTACCTAAAGAATTAGCTGACTCCGCTTTATATAAGCAGGCTGGAAACTCAGTGACAGTTACTGTAATTGAAAATATTGCAAAAGAGATAAGAAAAGCTATTGAAAAATAATTACCAAACTTTTACATTTTTAGCTATAGGTTTTAAATTTTGTTCTTTTATAATCTTGTCAGTAATACTAAATCTTGGACGTCTTCCCTGTAATTGCTGTTCTTTCATCGTTTGATTTTTATTAACTTTCATATCATATATGAGATTAGAAGGAACTTTATAAACATTAAAAGTCCCATCTAGCTTTCCCTCGTTATAAAAATCTAAAAAATATAAATCATCCCATTTTGAATCAGGTCCAAAGGATGTTAAATCTGATTCTACGCTACAGGCCTTAATTTGTTCCGCTCTATTGGTTTTAGTATTAAAAGTGTCAAAAGATGCTGACGATTTTCCTTGAAGAGATATAAATCTTTTTGAGCCTGAATATAAGCTAAAAGCAACTTCAGATAAACCTTCGGGAAAATTTGGCTCCCTAGATTTATAATCTCTCATACCAAATTTTAAAATTTTCCACATATCAAAAAGTTTTTTCCATTTTTTGCCGTCACTCTTATTAAAATCCATTAATTCAAGACAACAATCATTTCCAAAGACTTTTGTCTTGTGTTTTATCAGTTTCATAAAATTAAAATCAATTTATATTAATTTTAACTAAAGTTTATCAAAAATTTAGATATAAAACAACAAAGCAAAATATTTTCTGATATAAATTTCATTTAAAATTCATCAAATCACGAAGAAAACACAAGAATATAAACAAATTGATTACATTATTTACTTAATCCAGATGCTTAAATCTAATGTTAATCCTGTCTTTCGTCTATAATTTGCTTGAGCAATTGCTATTCCAACAGATGTTAAAGACATATTTTTCATAAAACTATGGTTCCATAAATCAATTAATGCTTCTAAGAACGGTTTTCCTATTTCAATTAACTTACTTTTAACTTCATCATTAGAATAAATATGCTGTCCAAATAAAGATTTTAACTTTTTGGAAATATTTTCATCTAATTTAGCATTATTTATTTTTTTATTTAAAGCATCCTCATTTAAAACATTTAGTTGAAACCTGCTACTATCATTTAGGCATATAGTCGTAAACTCATTAAAAAAATTTCCTGTGGCTCCAACTTGTTCTTCAAATATATTTTTTTCAAACCCTTTATAAAAATGCCCTCTGTATGTATTGCTAAAAATATCTTCAATTCTATTTGATCCCATGCCTATACTCCCACAACCTGCAAATTCTAAATGTTGATATAAAGAATTTTCCTTTGAAAGGCTGTCTGTAAAGGGTTTTATATTTGTTTCTAGATAATTTCTGAACGATTTTGTGTCTTTTGCTCCGTTATTTACTGAATATTTTAAAAGAAATATTATTGTTAGAGTGTCCATTTGCGAAGCAGTTAATTTTGGGACAACGCTAATACTTTCATCCAAAACTATTTGCTTTAAATCTCGTTCTTGATGATCAATTCTATCAATTAATATATCAATTAACACTTCAGACATATCCTTATCCCCTGTTTTTGCATAATTCTTTTGCGCCTCATAAAGAATATATTGAAAACCCGGATTATTCACAAATTCAAGAGATGAAGATTTTTCTTTTTTTAGTTTTTCAATAAAATTATTAGTTATCTCTTCTGCCCTAATTGTGGCTATCTGTGAAGCTTCTTGAGATAACTCTAAAAAATTCTCCTTAAAAACATCTAGGGCGATATCTTTCACGTCAGAGTATGAAAAACCCTGTTGAACATTTACTGTCTCAACTTGAACAATTGTTGAATCGTCACCACTCTTAGATATTTGTGTTGTCTTTTTATTCATCTTTAATTTTATTAATATTGCCAATCTGAATATTTGAAGAATTATTTTTTGATTTTTGTTTTTGCTTTATAGATAAATATCCTTTTTTTTCAAAAAAACGTATAAAAAAAGTTAAGAAAGCAACTCCTATGCCCCCGAACAACCATTCATAATTATTAGACAACCATTCAATTATTATCTCCATAAATTTTTATTAAACTAATTTTTTATTTAAATATATGTTTAATATTAATTTTACGCTATCTACTAATCATTATATAAAATATCTTAAATCAAATTTATCATAATTTTATATAAAAATCAATTTATGTTTTGCCTAATATAAAACAAAACAGAGCTTCGAAAAGCCCTGTTTTAAACCACCTCGTGCTAGCACGATGTTGCGGAGAGGGAGGGATTCGAACCCTCGGTACCATTTCTGGTACGACAGTTTTCAAGACTGTTCCGTTCGACCACTCCGGCACCTCTCCTGATATATATAATAAATTATATAGTATATTTAGTTGTTCAACTATCTATCATCACCACTACCACTTAAAGTTCCTCTTTCTAATCTTGATTCTAATTTCTCAATATTTCTCTGCGCCACACCTTCCAAATCAATGTTTAACTCAGTTGCTAGTTGTGATAAATACCACAATACATCACCTAATTCTTTTTCTATAGCTCTTCTATCTTCATCATTAACTGCTCCTGCTTTATCTCTAATAATCTTTTTAATCTTCTCAGAAACCTCTCCTGACTCCCCTGCTAAACCTAGAGTAGGGTAAATATAATTACTACCCTGATCAGGATAAAGAGCTGTTCTTCTTGATTTTTTTTGATATTCACTAAAATTCATAGAATTAAAAGAATAAAAAGAATTTTAAAAATAAAGCTCATTGAGCTCTACTAAAAATATTCTAAGCTATATTGAGATAAAAGTCAAAAAACAAATCCTATATTAGACTTGTATCAATATGTAAAAAGTTATTAATATTATCAAAAATTAACTATTTAATCTTTTTTTGTTTTTTGTTTTGTAAATGTTTTGAGTTTTTATTACTTATAACACTTTCACCAATATCTTTTTCTATTTCATTTCTAGCTGTCTTTGCTACTTTACCACCTCTCTTAGCAACTTTCTTGTTCTCAGGTAATCCCTCTGGTTTATGTTTCTTAGATATCTCTGTGGTAGAAGCCTCTGCCAGCATATTAAGAACTAATTCTAAATTAGTCATATTGTCT
>DATFJU010000012.1:0-15240 GCA_035269015.1 Patescibacteria group bacterium
GTTGAGTCAGACAAAGACTTTCATATTGAAGAAGAGAGAAGACTATTTTATGTAGCTATAACTAGAGCTAAAGAAAATCTTTATTTAACTAGTGCTAAAGATTATGGTGGAAAATTAGAGAAAAAGCCATCTCTTTTTCTAGAAGAGATGAATTTAAATGCTAAAGAAAAGTTTAGTGCTGACTATCAAGCTTTAAATGAACTAGAAAAAGATTTATATAAACAAGATGCTAAAAGCTTAAGTGAAGTAAACAAGAGTCAACTTAGTTTGCCTAGTAAATTTTCTTTTTCTCAACTTGAGTCATATAGTAAATGTCCATGGCAATACCGCTATGCTTTTATATTAAAAGTTCCTGCTCCAGAAAAAGCTAGCTTATCTTTTGGTAGAACATTACATAATACTTTATATCAATTTATGTATCCTTTACTTGAAGTAAGCCAAGCTCAAACTAGTTTATTTGCAGAAACTAAAAATAGAAAAGAAGAAATTAAAAGTCAGATAAACTTAGATAGGTTAATAGACTTATATAATGATTATTGGCAAGGTGGAGGCTATGAGACTAAGAAAGAAAAAGAAGAATATTATAAGAAAGGTAAAAATGCTTTAATTAATTTCTATAATAATTTATTAGAAGAGAAAAATATAAAGCCAGTAATGTTAGAGAAAAACTTTGTCTTAAAAATTGGTCAAGATTCAATTAAAGGTGCTATTGATAGAGTAGATAAATTAGAAGATGGTACTGTAGAGGTAATTGATTATAAAACTGGTAGAGTAAAAGATAAGTTAGACCCTAAAGATAAAAGACAATTAATGATATACCAATTAGCGTTAGAAAATGTTTTAAATCTAAAAGTTTCAAAATTAAGTTATTACTTCTTAGACAGTGAAGGTCATAAACTTTCTTTTACAGCTACAGATAAACAGCTAGAGAAATTGCAAGAACAATTACAAGAAGAAATAGAGCAAATTAAATCAATGGATTTTAGTCCTACTCCTAGTTCTAGAACTTGTTCCTATTGTGATTTTAATAGTATTTGTGAGTTTAGAAAGTTTTAGAAATAATTTATTGTTTTACGATTTAAGTAATATAATATAATATATAGAAAAGTATTATTATATAAACATTATTATATAAATATATGGAAGAGACAGATAGAATAATAAGTTCACAAGAAAATTCCGATGATAAAGCTTGGGATAGTTCTTTGCGTCCTCAACACTTACATGAATATGTTGGACAAGAAAAAGTAAAGGATAATTTAAAGATAAGCATTGAAGCTGCTAAAAAAAGATCAGAAGCTTTGGAGCATGTTCTTTTGTATGGCGCTCCTGGACTTGGTAAAACTACTTTAGCTCACGTTATTGCTAAAGAAACAGGTGCTAATTTAAGAATCACTTCTGGGCCAGCTATTGAAAAAGGTGGAGACTTAGCTGCTATTTTAACTAACATTTCTGAAAATGATATTTTATTTATTGACGAAATTCACCGTTTAAATAGAAGTATTGAAGAAATACTTTATCCAGCTATGGAAGATTATGCTCTAGATATTATTATGGGAAAGGGTGCTAGTGCTAGAACCCTACGCTTGGATCTCCCACGTTTTACCATTATTGGAGCTACCACTAAAGCTAGTCATTTATCTGCACCACTTAGAGATAGATTTGGATTAGTACATCATTTAAATTTTTATGAAGAAGATGATATTGAAAAGATTGTAAAAAGAAGTGCTGGTATCTTGAAAATAAATATTGATGAAGCTTCTAGTAAGGCAATAAGTAGTCGTTCTCGTCGTACTCCTAGGGTTGCTAATAGATTACTTAAAAGAGTTAGAGATTATTGCCAAGTAAAAGGTACTGGTGAAATTACTGAAAAAGATTGTTTGAATTCTTTTAAAATGTTAGAGGTAGATAATTTAGGTTTAGACTTTATTGATAGAAAGATACTTGAAATTATTGTTGATAAATTTAATGGTGGTCCAGTAGGGCTAAATACTTTATCAGCCGCCTCCGGTGAAGAAATGTCAACAATTGAAGACGTCTATGAACCATATTTAATGCAACTTGGTTTCTTAGAAAGATCAGCTAGAGGTAGAGTGGCAACTGCTAGAGGTTACGAGCATTTAGGTAAGAATCAGGTAGGGCAAAATAATTTGATTTAAAATAAGTTTTAGTTTAAATAAATTTTAGCTAAATTATATTTTTTATGCACTCTGTTGAAGCAGGTGTTTTTTTATTTTACTGTAATTATAATAAATAATATTAATAAAATAAATAATGTAAATAAAACTATTGACACAATTTATTTCATGCTCTATAATATCTATATAATAATTATTAATATAAATATATGCATGATAATCAAAAAAGAATTCTTGATTTAGCCAAGAAAAAAAATCTTAATACTATGACTTATCGTGAGATAGGTAAAGAATTAAATATTAAAAATCCACAAACAGTTATTTATCATATTGATAAATTAAAAGCTAAAGGTTTAATTTACTTAGATTCTAAGAAAGATAAAACTAAAGTATCTTCTGGCGAAGCTTTTGTTATTGGTGAGCTATTTAATTTGCCTATTTTAGGTTTAGCAAATTGCGGACAAGCCTTACAGATTGCTCAGCAAGATATTTTGGGTTACATGAAAATATCACCTAAGGTTTTAAATAAAAAAAGAAATCCTAAAGACCTTTTTATTGTTAAGGCTGTGGGTAAATCATTAAATAAAGCTAATATTAATGGAAAAAGCGTAAAAGATGGTGATTATGTAGTTATTGATAGTGGCTTACAACCAAGAAACGGTGATTATGTTCTTTCTATTATAGATGGTTTGGCTAATATTAAACGCTTTTACGAAGATAGAGAAAGTGATGAAATTAGATTAATTTCAGAATCAAGCTTAAAAATACCACCAATTGTATTACATAAGAAAGATTTAGATTCTTTAGGCTATACTATAAATGGTGTAGTTGCTAAGGTTATTAGGGCTTAACTTGATAAATAGTTTATTGCTTGATTTTATGATTAAAAAATGATATAATTAGTTTACTTTTATTGATATAAATAAATAAACTTATGTTTAAAAAGTTTTTTAGCTTTCTTTTTGAAGTTTTAAAGATAGTATTAATATCACTTGCCATTATTGTGCCAGTTAGATATTTTTTAATACAACCTTTTTATGTAAAGGGAGCATCCATGGAGCCTAGTTTTCATGATTATGAATATTTAATAGTAGATGAAATTAGTTATCGGTTCAATGAGCCCGAAAGAGGTGAAGTAGTGGTTTTTCGTTACCCTAGACATCCGCAGGAATATTTTATTAAAAGAATAATTGCTTTACCAGGAGAAACAGTAGAAGTGAAAAATGGTTTAGTCTATATATATAATGAGGATAACCCTAGAGGATTTTTATTAGATGAAAAATACTTACCTAATGGTACACAAACATACGGTTTGGAAAACGAAGAGATGGAATTAAAAGTAGATGAATATTATGTTTTAGGGGATAATCGTTCTGCCTCTAAAGATTCACGCATTTTTGGTCCTGTTAATAAAAGTTTTATTATTGGTAAAGTATGGATTAGAGGTTGGCCAATAGATAAATTTGAAGTTTTTAAATATAATATCAATTATTAATAACTATATATATGCCCAAACAAAGAAGTCAAAATAATAGATCTAATAAAAAAAATATAAACACTAAACCAGGAAAAACTTTTTCTCGTGCCCTAGGAACTAAAGATGTTACTGTTAAGGATTTTGATAATTGGGAGATAGTTAAAAAAAATATAGTTGATTTTTTACATAGATATGGTTTTAAACAAATAGAGACACCAATATTTGAGAAAGCTGAATTATTTAAGAGTTCTTTTAGAAGTAGTGACCCTAAAGAGACATATAGTTTTCTTAGTGATAAGAAAGAAAAGTTAGTTTTAAGACCAGAATTAACTCAAGGAATACTTAGAGCATACCAAGAATACAATCTAGAAGAAGAGATGTTACACCCTGTACGTTTATTTTCAGTGGGTCCTGTTTTTAGACAGGAAAAATTACAGAATGGACGTTATAGGCAATTTAATCAAGTAAATGCAGAAGTGCTTGGAGAGGATAAACCAGTTTCTGAAGTATTACTTATGGTTACTGCTTATAATATGTTTAAAGACCTAGGGTTAGATGTTGAAGTGCAAATTAATAGTTTAGGGGATAAAGAATGTCAGAAAGAATACAAAGTAAAACTGCTTGCTTTTTATAAAGAAAGAGGTAAGCGTAGTAAATTGTGTAATTCATGTAAGAAACTATTAGACAAAGACCCTTTAGCATTACTTGATTGTAAGGAAAAAGAATGTATGGATATTAGAAAAGATGCTCCACAGATTGCTGACTTTTTAAGTGAAGATAGTAGAGAACATTTTGGTAAAGTAGTTGAGTATTTAGATGAATTAGAGATTCGCTATAACTTTGATCCTTATTTGGTTAGAGGTTTAAGTTATTACAATGATACTGTTTTTGAGATTTGGCCATTAGATGAGAAGGAAAATGCTCAATTTAAATATTCACTTGGTGGTGGTGGTCGTTATGATAACTTAGTTGAAAAACTAGGAAATAAAGCTACTCCTGCTGTTGGCATGGCTATTGGCTTAGAGAGGACTTTAACAAAAATCAAGGAACAGGGCTTGATTTTATTTCCAAAACCATATAATCTTATTTTTATTGCTCAAATAAGTGAACAGGCTAAAATTAGATCTCTTCAGATATTTGAAGAATTAAGAAAAGAAGGTTATAATGTCAGACATTCTTTTGCCACTAATAGTTTAAAAACGCAACTACAAGAATCTAAGGATTTAGATGCTAGACTGTCTCTAATTCTTGGTAAAAAGGAATTAAATGATGACACTATACTTTTAAGAGATATGGAATCAGGTGTGCAAGAAATAATACCACAGAAAAAGATTAAAAGTGATATTAATAAAAAGTTAAAATAATAGTTATATATTATTAATATAATAAACTATATAAATAGAAAGGAAGGTGTTAATTATGGCAGATTTTAAACGCAAAACAGGTGAAAACTTTGAAAGTTTTTTAAGAAGATTTAAAAAAGGACTTAGAAATTCTAAACGCTTGGACAAAGCAAGAGAAAAACAATATTATCAGGGCAAGAAATCTAAAAGAGAGCAGAAAAAATATGCTTTAACTAGTTTAGAATTAGGAAAGAAAAATGAGTACTTGCGTAAGATTGGTAAGTTAACTGATGATAGGAAGTAGCGTTAAATTAAATATCAATGATTAAAAAGAAGCATCTAAGTGATGCTTCTTTTTAGTATGTTATATATGTTCTTCTTTTATTTTTTCTTTTTGTTTTGTTTTTTAATCTCATCTTCCTTCGGGTTTCTTGTAATAAGGTCTTTAATATTGTTAAAGGCAGTTTTTTTGCTGTATTGCTTAATTCTTTCTTTAGCTTTTTTAGTTTTGACAAATTTTAACCAATTCTTGTTGGGGTATTTACGATTTTTGTCTATAACAATTTCTACAATATCACCATTTTTTAAAGAGTAATCAAGATTAGCTATTCTATCATTTACCAAAGCTCTAACAGCTTTGTTGCCTATATCAGTATGAACTGCATAAGCAAAATCAATTGGAGTTGCTTTTTCTGGAAGTTCAAAAATATCACCTTTAGGTGAGTAAATAAATATTCTATTACGAAAAATATCTAATTTTATTTCTTCAATAAAGTTTTTGGTATTAATATTTTTTTGTATTTTAAGAATTTCTTTAACCCAGTATGGTTGTCTGGCACTTTTGTCACTGCCTTTACCTTTATAATACCAGTGAGCTGATAATCCGTATATAGATTCATCATGCATTTCTTGGGTTCTTATTTGAAATTCTACATTTTTACCTTCAGGGCCAAAAATGGTGGTGTGAAGTGATCGATAACCATTAGGTTTTGCTGCGGCAATATAATCTTTAAAACGATTAGCTTTTGGTTTCCAAATAGTATGTATAACTCCTAGGGATTTATAGCAATCATCGATAGAGGGAACAATTATTCTTAAAGCAAAAACATCATATATTTCATCAAAACGACGATCTTTCTTTTTCATTTTTTGATAAATACTATATAAATGTTTAAAGCGAACTTGAATTTCGTAATTCTTTATTCCATTTTCCTCTAATTTATTACTTAATATATTTTTAATTTTTTGAAAGTATTGGTTTCTTTCTGCTTTTTTTTCTACTTCATATTTATGTTCCAGCTTTCTATATTCTTCATTTTGTAAAATTTTAAAACAGATATCTTCCATTTGCCACTTTAAACGCCACATGCCTAGTAAACCAGCTACAGGTGCATAGATATCAAGAGTTTCTTTAGCTATACGTACTTGTTTGTTAGGGGGTAGTGCCTCTAAAGTACGTAAATTATGCAATCTGTCACAAAATTTAATAAATATAACTCTAACATCTTTAGCCATGGCTATAAACATTTTTTTAATATTTTCTCTATATTTTTTTTCACCCCTATATTTAATTGTTCCAAGTTTTGTTACACCGTTAACTAAATTATATATATCTTCGCCAAATTTTTGTTTAATTTCTTTTAAGGTATGTTTGGTGTCCTCTGGGACATCATGAAGTATTCCTGCGGCTACAGTATTAATATCTGCTTTAATTTGTGTTAAAACATAAGCGGTATGTAGACTATGTTGTATATAATCTTCACCGCTTTTTCTTTTTTGACCTTGATGAGCTTTATTAGCTAAATTGTATGCAGAAAGGAGTAAGGACGTATTAATTCCGGGGTGTATTTCTTTAAATTTTTTAATTATTCTTTCTATAGTCATGTTAAAAATTGAAATTTAATTTATCCTTTTTTATTTTATTAATTATGTGTTATAATAAAATAAAGAAGATAATTATATTTAATTTATTATACTATAAACATAGCTTGCAGTCAAAGCTAAAATGTATTTATTTTACTATAATGAAATTTAAGTTTTCCATTTTAATATTTGTTTTAGCGGTGTTAGGTTTTGCTTCTTTTGCATCTCCAGTGTCAGCTTTAGATGCTGGTGTTAATGCTGTTAATAATAGCATTGAATTAGGTAACGAAGATCCAAGAGTGATAGTGGCTAGAATTATTAATATTGCTATGTTGTTTTTAGGTGTTATTGCGGTGGGTATTGTTATATTTGCGGGGTTTAAATGGATGATGGCTGGAGGAGAAGAAGAGAAAATAAGTAGTGCTAAGAAAATATTAAAAAATGGTGTTATAGGTTTAGTAATAGTGTTATCTTCTTGGGGAATAGCCAGTTTTGTTTTAAGTAGATTAATGGATGCTACTGATAATGGTGGTATAAATAATGGTGGGAGCAGTACAGGTGCAGGTGGCGTTATAGGATCTGGTGTTATTGGCTCATGTTCAGTGCAAAGTGTATATCCCGAGCCTTCACAGCAAGATGTAGCTAGAAACACAGCTATACTTATAGAGTTTAAAGAAGAATTAAATTTAGAAACTTTTTGTTTAGATACTAATGGAGATGGTGATTATTGTAACAGTGGTGATAAAATAAACCCTGAAAATATACATATATATGAACAAAATAATGGAGATGCTTGTGATGATGGTGATTGTGGAAATAATATAACAGATGTTTATGCCACGGTTTCTGGTGATGGTTTATCTTTCTCTTTAGTACCTGACAAATATTTAGGCTCTTCTTCTTCAAAGACTTGGCACACTGTATATATGTCAAACGCTATAGAAAAAATTGATCAAGGTAATATATTTGATAATTGTAGTACTGATTATTTAGAATGGAGCTTTGAAGTTGGTACTTTTTTAGATTTAACACCTCCTCAAATTAGTGGTGTTTTTCCTTCACCTGATAATGGTAAGGATAGTGTTAGTAGTACTAGTTATCAGGCTGCTACTGGTAGTATTACTGTTTCAGGGGAATTAAATACTTATACTCCAGCTAGCATTGATAGTGTTGTAAAAAATCCTTTTGAGGGTACTTGGGATGAAGCTAGTGCTGAAATTTCTGAAAATTATCACCAACAAATTGATAATTTTACCGTTCAAAGCACAGATGGAGGTGCTCAAGCACAGTTGTTTAATAATAATGGCAATTTGGTAGCGCAAGGTGTTTTTAATAATAATATAGTAATTTTTGATAATTATTTTACCCTTACTGTTAATGGTGACAATTATGGAGAGGGTAGTGCTTGGGAAGTTAATGTTATACCTGAAGTATTAGCTGATTCTTTAACAGTTGGCTCTCAAACTTATATTGTAAGTGAAAATGTAGGTACTAATAATATAATTTTTAGTAGTAATATCAATGAACAAGCTCAAAATATTTATATTGCCTTAAGTGGACATCCTGATGTAGAAGCTGATATTGAAAATTATACAATTAATTTAGAAGCAAAAGTTCAGGGTGAAGATGGTAATAATATTATTTTAAATAGTTCGTCTGCTAATTTAGATATTACTCCAATGTCTGGAGGTATAACTGGACAAGAGGTGCAAAATATTGAAGACAAAAAAGATCAACCTCGTAATTCAATCGTGCAAATTAATTTTAATGAAGCAATAAATCCTGCAACGATCTCAGGTTCGGCTTTTAATATTTCTTCGTTTTTGAGAATTATTAATAGTAAGGAAGGAGCTAATAGTTCTGGTGATGCTTGTATAAATGATAGCGATTGCTTGTCATATAATTGTAATGAAAATATTTGTGAAGGTAACTATTTAGATGGTGATTTTGTGGTTTCCAATCAATTTAAAACAGTTGAGTTTATTTCCAATAATGAATGTGGAGTTAATGGTTGTGGTGAAACTATCTATTGTTTGCCTGGTTCTAGTAATTTAGCTGTGGTTTTAACAGCTTCTGATTTAAGGAGCTGTGCCAGCGATGATGATTGTATTTCCTACTCACCATATAATAATTGTGAAGATGCTGGTTTAGGATATAACGTTTGCCAAGATGGTGAAGGTAATAATTATCCCTCTAGTGACCCGGGGGCAGGTTTAAGTGGTATTTTAGATGCAGCGCTTAATTCTTTAGATGGAAATAGCGATGGTGTAGCTGATGGACCACTTAGTTTTTATTATGAAAACAATGATGATAGTGAAGGTAAAGATAATTATATGTGGAGTTTTTATATTAATGACAAAATTGAAATATCCTCACCTGAAATTATGGCCACTCGTCCTGGACTTAGTGATCAAGGGGTAAACTTAAATAATCCAGTTGAGATAGATTTTAACAAATTAATGAGCAGTAGTTCTCTCAAAACTGGCAGTGTAATAATACAGCAAGGTGATAAAGAGTATGAACATCAATTAATTAATCTTAGAGGGTCTGAACCCTATGGACTAGGTTATTGGATTAATACTGAAAATATTGATACAGCGCCTTTAGATGGAGAAGCTGATGTTAGCTCTGCTATTGTCAAGCATTCTTTATTTAATGATGCTTTAACCCATATTACAGATGTTGGTTCAGGCGTTAAAGATATATATCAAAATTGTTACAAACCTAGTAGTGGCCCTGATTGTATAGCTAGTGATTTAAATCCAACTTGTTGTTCTGGTACGGCTGTTAATAGTGCAAATTGTGATAATAATTAATACAAAAACACAATGTTTAAGAGAAAAATTAATATATTAATATTACTAGTTATAGCTTTATCTTTATTCATATTACCGGTAGAGCCAGTTCAAGCTTTAGATGCTGGTGTTAATGCTGTTAATAATAGCATTGAATTGGGTAATGAAGATCCAAGAGCAGTAGTGGGTAGGATTATTAATATAGCTATGTTGTTTTTAGGTGTTATTGCAGTAGGTATTATTGTGTTTGCTGGGTTTAAATGGATGATGGCTGGAGGAGAGGAAGAAAAAATAAGTAGTGCTAAGAGAATATTAAAAAATGGTGTTATAGGTTTAGTAATAGTGTTATCTTCTTGGGGAATAGCTAGTTTTGTTTTAAGTAGATTAATGGATGCTACTGATCCAGGAAGTGGATCTGGGGTTAGTTGCACTAGCGGTGAAGTAGTTGAATGTGGTTGTGATGGAGTTAGAACTTGTATTGATGGTTCTTGGGGGCTTTGTGTAGGTTCTGACTGTGGTTCTGGCAGTGGAGAGTCTTGTGATGGTAATCCTTTAACTCAAAATGTTTGTGAACAAGATGATAGCATTTGCGATGATAATTCATTTTGTAATCAAGATTGTCTTTGTGAGGAGTTGGGTGGAGCTGGTGATGCTTGTGAGGCTGACCCAAACAGTGAAGAAGGTGTTTGTAGTGAACCTAGTGATAATATGTGTGGAGATTATTTAACTTGTGATGCAGACACCTGTACTTGTCAAGGTTCTCCGATAATTACAGGCATAAGTCCTTATGGAGGGTTTTGTGAAAATAATGTTAACTCTCCTTGTTTGCAAGATTCAGATTGTAGCGTTGAGGGAGATGTTTGTAATTTAGAAACACCAAATGGTGCTAGTGGTAATTTAATTAGTATACATGGATATAATTTTTCAACTAGCACAGAAGTTGTATTTTTAGCTAACATAGATAATGAAAACGATGATGCGTTAGCTGTTGATCCTAGTCAATTTAATGAAAATTGTAGTGGACTTATAAGTAATAATTTAATCATTGCTGTAGTTCCAAGTGGGGCTAATTCAGGACCCATTGCAGTAAGAAACACTGATGATAATTTGTTTGATAATACTTATAATGATTCAGGACCATACATAGATGACTTTATTGTTAATAATATTGAACGTCCTGGACTTTGTACTTTAAATCCTGAAGGAGGTGTTTTAACTGATGAGGTTTTATATCAAGGTTTGAAACTAAGCGCTAGTGATGCTTATTTTGGAACTTATGACCAAAAATCTAGAGGTCTCAGTTCTAATTTTGTTGAAAGTAGTGGTACAACTTTAGTTCCTAATATTCAAGAAGGAGATATGACAAGTTTTGTTATGAAAGAAGTTAGTGGGTTCCCTGTAAAGAGTAACTATCTTGATTTCTCTAAAGAAGCTGAAGCTGATACAGGTCCATATATTAATTCTTTTTCACCAAGCAGTGGAGCGCCTGGACAGTATGTAAGTATTAAAGGTTCTGGTTTTGGTAATGTTAGAGGTTTTAATCAAGTACTCTTTGGTAATTATGAAGCTAGTTATAATTTTCCTAGTGTTTGTCAGTCTTCTATTTGGGGTGATAAAGAAGTGATTGTAAAAGTGCCTGAGAATGCTGAAAACGGAACCTATGCTATTAACATGCAAATAGATGAGTGGGAAATTAACTCAAATGAAGCTAATCCTAATGCTTTTACAGTAGATAATACTCAAGAATTAAAACCTAGTTTATGTAAAATTGAACCAATTAGAGGTCCTACTAATTCTCCAGTTACTTTATATGGAGAATATTTTGGTGAAATTTCTACCCAAGCAACAGTTAGGTTTTATTATAATCAAAATCAAAATTCTGAAATTATAGCAGAAAGTGATTATTTATATATGGAAACTCAGGTTCCACAGGATGCTAGCACTGGGCCAGTTCGTGTTATAAAAAACTCTGTAACAGGTAATTCTTTAGATTTTTCTGTTGGTCAATGTGAGGTTAATGATGATTGTGGTACGCAAATATGTTGTCCATCAGGAACATACAAAGAAGGCAGATGTGAAGTTGAGGGATTAGGTGATAATATTTATGAAAACTGTTTTGTGGATATACCTAGCTCAATATATCAATGGGATTTTAGCACTGGTTGGGAAGGTAGTTCCACTGATACTGTTGAGGACTATTATAGTTGTGAAGGAATGGCGGAAGCTATGGGTGCCTGTCAGGTGGATGAATTCTGTCCTAATTCGCCTGGGCAATGCTCTATATATCCTGGAGGCGGTCAAACTATTATTAGTGAATGTGATTATAGCTGTGATTTTTATGATGGTTGTAATGATGGAAATAATTGTCTTTATGATAATAATTTAGACAAATGTGTCTTAGAAGCTAGCAGTTGTTCCTTATCAGGGGAAATGTCATATGATTTAGGAGATGAAACATTTTATGCTTATCAAACTTGCCAAGAATATAATAATAATTATCATTGGCAAATTAATGTAGATACTTCTTGTCCTGAAAATTGGACCAATATAGGAGACGGTACTTGTGTTGATGAAACTAATATTTGTTCAGCATGTGAAGATAGTAATTTAACTTGTGTTGATGATACAGAAGGTGGTGGAGTTTGTGCGACTGCTACTATCTGTGGCAGTGGTGCAACTTGTAGTGCTGATGATAATTGTGTAATTGATGATAATTCTAGTTGTGAATGTTGTTGTGAAATTGGTGAAAGCGAAAGAGATTGTTGTGCACCTTTAAATTGTGAAAATTCTTGTGGTAGCGATAGAGCAGAAGGAGAAGATACTGATACTTATGGATATTGTTCAGGTTGTGCAGCTGCTGGAAATACTCAAGCAGAACAAGATGAAGCTTGCAACTGTCTTACTACCAGTGGTAAATTTTGTGATGCTACAGAATACTCAGAAGGTATTTGTGTAGATTGTGAAGATTTATCTACTCCAGAACTTTGTACAGCTCATGGTAGTAGTTGTTGTTATGATAGTGTAAATGAAACTTGTAGAGGCATTGGTGACACTGGTGTTATTGAGGATGAAGCTAGTAGTTTTACTGGTTATTGTGCTTATTATAGTTGTGATCAGGATAGTGTAACTTGTAATATTGGTACTCCAAGCAATATAGGGGATTATACTGACCCTACAACTTGTACAGAAAATTGTAGTGATGAAGATCCTTGTCTAGGTTTGCCTGAAAATCAATGCGCAGAAGATACTAATTGTTGTTTTGATATTCAAGCAGAAGAAGGAGCTGGAGCATGTAGGTCGGGTGATGAAATGGGTGGTGAAGGAGATGAAGCATCTTATTGTGCTTATTATAATTGTCTAACAGGTGAAGATAGTGATTTATGTGATGGAGGAAATCCTAACCCTTATTTCCAATATGAAGATAAATTAACTTGTCAAGATGCTTGTGCAAATAACACTAATTCTAATTTAGGAGCTAGTTGTGCTAGTGAAGAAGAGGATGTTTGCGACACTTTTGTTTGCGGATCTCCTTTTGCCTGTTTAGCTCAAGATGGTAGCCCTGCTAGTAGTAGTGATTGTGGATTTTGTTGTTGTAATCCAAATAATACTAGTACTAATCCAGAAGCTCCTGATTATGATAGTTGTTTAGATATAAATACTAATTTAAACTGTGAAGCTAACCAAACACCTTGTGATGGAGAAAACAGAGGCTTGTGTTGTGGTTGTAGTGCTGATAGTCAATGTGGTAATGATCAAGCTGGTTGTGGTCTTGATACTTGTTGTAGGAATAGACCGCGAGTTGATAGAGATGAAGGAGTAAGTCCTAGTCATATGCAACCTGATGTATGTAGAAATACTTTAATTAGTGTTCCTTTTGATCAAAAAATGGATAGAAGTAGTTTTAATAATAATATACTTTTGTTAGCAGAATATAATTATGGCACACCGTGTCCTGCCGGTACATTTTTGGCTAATAAAGATTTAGAAGCACCTAAGTTTGTCTGGTGGAAAAAATTAAAATCAAATATTAGTAAACGCTTAGTGCCTATTTTAGATAGATTTAATTTAAATAATGTTAGCAGGACTTTGGCTGAGTGGAATTCTATGCCTACCGAGAGTGATCTCTACTGTTTAGTACCGGGTGTTGTTGGTCAAGAAACTAGTCCTGATGGAAGTACCACTTTAACATATTCTCCTAACAAGGTACTTGATGCTGACACAATTCATTATGTAATTGTAAAGGGTGACGAGGACCTTGATAGTAGCACAGGTGTAAAGAGTTATCAGAATATAGGTATGAATGAAGATGGTTACTTGGATGCAAATATAGGTGATTATGTAGAAGGAGAAAATCTTTATTTTAATGGTATAAATTATCCTAATTCATATATTTGGAAATTTGAAACCTTAAAAGATCAAGGTGATGATCCGGGTATTTGTAAGATAGATTATGTTAGAACTGAGCCCGATGCATATTTATTTAGCACTACTCAAAATAGTTTAGAAGAAGATGATAATGATCCTACTGATAGTACTTACGATACAGTAAAAGATAGGGATAAAGAATATCATGCTAAAGCTTTCAGTATTGATGGACAAAGGTTATCCAGAACAAGTGTTTATGATTGGGATTGGAACTGGTATATAGATAATATCGATGTACTTAAGTTTATTAATCAAAATTCTGCTCAAGTTGAGAGTTATAGTGATAAACAATTAGTGGGTACAGCTGATAATATTACTGATGGGCAAACCTTTGTTAAGGCTACTGTAGATATGAGCAGTTATACTGATAATATTACTACTGATGGTGATGCTTCTTCACATGCTGTGTCAGCTTATGTATTTATTTGTAATAATCCTTGGCCTGCTCCAGATCCTGTTACTAATGCTTGGAGTCCATGGATGGATGCTTCTAATAACTGTACTTTAGCAGATGAAGAATGTGAAAGTTATAATTATAATTTCTATTATTGTAGAGATGCTGGTGAGGAGGGGACTTATGATGATCTACCAGCAATCATTGATGAAAATGCAGTGATTAGAGGTTCAAGTAAGATATGTTCAGATGGTAGTGGCCCATGCTCTACTAGTGATGATTGTGTTAGTTCAGAAGCTCAATGTGTTTGGGATGTTTTAAAGGAATCTTATTTCTTTAGAGAGGCGGTGCCAGATATTGGTACAATTTCTCAAGTTAGTGATTTAGAAACAGGTGGAAGTCTTAAAGTTTCTTGGACTTCAGGCTCTTACCTGGTTAACAATTATATTTTATATTATAGAGATAAGCAAAGCGAAACCTATGACTTTGTAGAAGTTGCTTTAGATGGAAGCTCTAATCCCGATAATCCTAATGCTGGTCAGGCTTGTACTCAGGATGGGGAAATTAATAATTGTAATTATGTAGTAAATAATTTAGAAGATAATAAAACCTATTACTTTAAGATAAGTGCTATTACTGACACTGGAGCAGAAAGCCCCTTATCCAATGAAGTTATAGGTATTCCCACCGACAAAGAAGCTCCGAGCGCTCCACTGGGTCTAGGCGCTGAACATTATTAATATATGAGAAAAAAAATCTATAAAAATTATTTAATTTTGTCTTTAACTGTTTTAAGTATTTTGGC
>DATFJU010000013.1:0-23879 GCA_035269015.1 Patescibacteria group bacterium
TTAGCCTGAATACGTCTAATACCATCTTCACCAAAACGTCTATATCTTAGTAGGTGTTTATGTATAGTTTGTCTACTAACATTTAATTCCTTGGCTACAGAAATAACTGTTTGTTTATCTGAATTGATATTTTCTAGTTTAAATACTAATAATTGCATATATCTAGGGTCAAATTGATTCATATGGGCTAAAATAATAATAAATAGATAACTATTTATTATATTTTACCCTTGAAAAGTGTAAACCCCTTTGCAGCAAGGCTGACAAGTAAAACATGCTACATTCTGCTCCGAAGTGCAACATTAAGTGATTAAATAAAAGGACACCTCAGCTGGTATAATAGTTATGTAAGTAATTATTAACCAAATAAGATGTCAGAAAGGTAAATATAGGCGTAGATATGGTACTAGAATACGCGAAAAACAACGTGACAAGCTCAAGAAGAAAAGAATAGATGCTAGACCAGAAATAGTGGAGAAAAAAGAAAGAATTAGAGACTGGGAAGGAGCGCTATAGTAGGCAAAGAAAAGACTATTCACATATTAACTCATGTAGATAGATTGAGTGGCTTAGCTATTGCTAGTAACCTAAATAGAGCTACTGCCAAAAACACCTATTTAAATACTTTAGAAGATTTCAAAACTATAGCTAAAAATAGAAAACATACTATCACCTATGACAATGGAGCTACTTTTTCAGATCACGAATTAGTTGAGAAAAAAGCTAAAATAAATATATATATTGCTAATCCATATCATTCCTGGAAAAGAGGTTGTAATGAAAACTTTAATGGATTACTTAGACAATTCTTTCCTAAAAAATCATCCTTTGCTAATATTGATAATGATGATATTAAAAAAGCGGTCAAATTGATCAACAATCGACCGCGTAAAAGACTTAACTATCGTACTCCAGCTGAGGTTTTTAGAAATACTTAAATGTTGCACTTTGGATTAGAATTTAAACTCAGATTACCTGTTTTCAAAATTGTTTTATATTTCCTATTATAAAGGTTAGTTTACAAAAAAATCCCACTTTTCAAATTAGTGGGATTATTTTATTCTTTGTAAATAACTATTTACATATACAAAGGATACGATCAACCTCCTTAATGTTATAAAAGTATCGGTAAAATAACTCGCGACCCTTTTCACTAAAAGAAAGAATAGGCGCAATTTTATCTCTAGAGTCTAAACCAAAAGGATTAGAGTTAAAGATTGTAGCGTCAAACTTAGGAGCTACAATATCAAACTGCATTTGTAAAGTTGAAAACTGTTTTCCAAAGGCTAAAAGTTCAATTAAACCTGCACCATATAAACCTTTTTCATCAATTTTTCTAATTAATTTATCCTTTGCATAGCTTATTTGTTCATGCCTAGATAATTTACATCTCTTTTCCTTACTTAAATTCTCGTTTATTCCTTTAAAAGTTAAAAGTTTTGCTACAACAATTTCTTTTTTATTCAAAAAAACTTTAGGAATAGAAAATTTTTTTTCATTTACATAAGAAGAAATGAAATCGTAGTGACCAGCTTCATACATTTCAGCTAAAGTTTTGCTGTAATCAATTTCTAACGCAAATTCTTGCTCATCTGGATTTGAGCCTCTTTGAATAAGCCCCAACTTAGCATTAATAAGATTAACAATCTCAGTAATTGGGATTTTTTCTTCTTTCATAATTTCAAGAAGTTCTGCTACATCGGTTGTTTGTGTTTTCATGATAATCCTCCTATTTATTTAATTTATATTTAATTTTAAAAAAACTAATTATATTAATATATCATTAGTCTAATTTCATGTCAAGCAATTGGCAGTTAATATCTATGAATTATATAGATAAATAATTCAAAATATGATAATATAAATAATATAAATAAAATGATAAACTATGAATAAATATATTTCCCTTCTTATTGTTACCTTAGCTGAGGCTACTATTGGTGTTTTTGTTAAATTAAGTACAGACTTTTTTTCTATCTATAGCATTAATTTCTATAGAGTTTTCTTTGCTTTAATATTTATGCTCATAGTAATACCGTTTATTGATAAAAAGTTTTGGAAATTATCTAAAGAGAATATTAAATCTGTAATCATTATTGGTGCTCTTATTGCTTTGCAAATTAGTATGTTTAATGTAGCCATGAGTATGGCTCCTATTGCAAATGTGGTTATATTTTGGAGTGTAGCCCCCTTTTTTGTATTTATATTTTCAAATCTTTTCTTAAAAGAGCCAGTAAAAAAAGAGCATATATTTATATTCATTATTGCTCTAGTAGGTATATTTATCGCTAAACCCCTTAAAGAAGGTGCTGCTACTGGAAATATAATTGCTTTAATTGATGGAGCTGTTTACGCAGCTCTGGTTACCTATATGCGCTATGAAGGTAAAACTGACTCAGCTACTTTAGTGGTTTGGTATATGTTTGTAGCTACTATAATCCTTTTACCAATGATATTTATCTTTGGATCAGGAAATCTCTTAGCAACTCAAGTGTATCAAGGCTTCTTTAATCTACAAATACCAGCAATAGTTTGGCTTATCTGTCTTGGTTTTATATCTACAGGTTTAGCCTATATTTTTATCGCCAATGTACTTAGAAAAATAAAGGTAGCTATATACTCCTTAGTTGATATAATTGTTTCTCCAATTGTAGCTGCTTTTTTTGGCTATATTATATTTTTCGAAAAACCATCAAGTAATATGATATATGGAGGAATATTGCTTTTAATTTCAGGATTTTGGTTATCTAGTTCAATGTCAACGAAAAAGAATAAACCCATTATTTTTTTAATCAACTTATTCAAAAAACCACATAAAGAAGAAATGGAGAACCCTTTAATAAAAAATAAACAAATTAAATAAAAAATACTATGGAAAATTTTGAAAAATATATATCCAACAAAGAGAACAAGGAGATAGAAGAGGAAGAAAAAAGAAAAATAGAAAAAAGTGATAAATACAAAGAATATGATATTTCAAAAAACAGAAAAAATGACAAAGATTTAGAGGAAGAAGCTGAAAAACTAGAGAAAGAAGGAAAAAAAGAAAGATTAAGACAAATTCAAGAATCTAGAAAAGATCAAAAAGATGATATAGAAGATTTGTATCGTTAAACAAAAAGATAAACTACAAAAAAATACCTTTTTTAAAAAGGTATTTTTATTTAACAGATATATTAATCTTAAAATTAATGAGCCGTTGCGCGGGCTTGAACCGCGGACCTCTTCCTTACCATGGAAGTGCTCTACCAACTGAGCTACAACGGCATAAAATAATAAACTATTTTTTAGTTTATCTTAAAAGTAGTTTTTGTCAACTAAAGTTTATCAATCTTTTCTTTATATGTAGATAATTTTTTATTATCTGAATTTACCTTAAAAAGACGTGAAAAAGCAGCTATCGCAGATTCTTTATCTTTGCTCTCAATATTTAATTCAACTAACTTATCTAAAAACCTAGGATTTTTACCATCTATAGCTAAGGCCTGCTGTAAATCTTCCTTAGCTTGTTCAAGGTCATTATTTCTTTGACTTATATCTGCCATAGTAAAATATATCTCAGCCTGAGCCATATTATCTTCTTTTTCAGCAATTAACTTTAACAAAAAAAGATATGTTTCTCTGGCTTCATCATACTTCTTTTGTAAAAAATATATATTAGCTAATTTTTCAAAAGCTAACTGATTATGTTTATCAAACTCTAAAATTAAAATAGCTTTTTCCTCAGCTTTTTCGTAATCTTCTTGATTAAGATAATTATTAATTTCAGTTAAAAGTTTTTTAGACTTTTTTTCTTTTTGATCAAAATTAATTCTTTTTTGTAATAAATATGATTTCTTTTTTTTATTTAAATTAGCAATAATATCTAAAAAGAATTCATTTATCTTTTTACCCATACTAAGCCAATATCTAGCAATACCAGAACCATGCCTACCCAAGGCTCTGTTAAAAAGCTGTTTTTTAATTTGTTCTTTAAATTTAGCCTCTTTTTCCTCAGGAATACTTTCCACATCTAAAATAGCTAGAGCTGGAAATTTTCTAACTATAATAATCAAAATGATAACTATAGAAATAATTATTACAATTATTGGCAATAAATCAAACATATTATTCTAAAATACTTTTACAAATTTTAACAAAACTATTCAATTCAAGACTAGCCCCACCCACTAAAACTCCTTGAATTTGAGGGTATTTACTTATTTCTTTAATATTTTCAGTATTCACACTACCACCATAGATAAAAACAAATCTTTTATTAACTAAGCTTTTATTATATAATTTAGCAACTTCTTCCTTAATAAAACTAAGCATTTCTTTCACCTCCTTAGCTGGCATATTTTTACCTGTACCTATAGCCCAAATAGGTTCATAAGCGATAATTATTTCTTGAGCCTTTCCTGGCTTTAAGTTACCTAAGGTTTCTTTGAGTTGTTTTTTTAAAAAACTTTTTTCTTTACCCTTGTTTCTAATTTCTTCATTTTCACCCACACAAACAATAGGATTAAGATTATACTTTAACGCTAACTTAAGTTTTCTATTTATCATCTTAGAACTCTCGTTCATTATTGTTCTTCTTTCAGAATGTCCAAGTATAATTGTCTCAACATTTAATTGATCTAAATTTTTAATCGAAACTTCTCCTGTATATGACCCCTGCTCTTGCCAAAACACATCTTGAGCTCCTAATTTTAACTTAGACTTCTCTAAAGCTGAGCTAATAGAAAATAGGCTTAAAAAATCAGGACAAATAACTACTTGCCTTTGCCATATTTTTTTCATTAATTTAATATTTATTTTTTTCGCTAATTGCACACTCTCACTTAGTGATAAATTCATCTTCCAATTAGCAATAACATAACGATTGTTCATATATATTAATTATTATCTAAAGTCCATTTATAAGTAGCTTTAATTCCCTCCTCTAAGCTTACTTCAGCCTTCCAATCTAAAACCTTTTTAGCTAAAGAGCTATCCAGAAAACTTCTCTGCTGTTCTCCCTTAACCGCTGGCCTTTTTTCAACTAGACAATTTTTTTCAGTATAATCTTCAATGTATTTAATAATATCTTTAACTTTACTTTCAATATTAGATCCAATATTTATTTCTCCATTATAATTAACTGTCATAGCATTTATTAGTGCTCTAACCACATCATCAACATAAACAAAGTCCCTAGTCTGACTTCCATCACCATTTAAGGTCAAGGATAAATTCTGTGCTATTTGACTACAAAATATTGCTACCACTCCAGCTTCACCTCCTTTATACTGCCTAGGTCCATAAACATTAGCAAAACGCAAGGTTGTATATTCTTGTTTAAATATTTGATGATAATACTTTAAATAGTTTTCAAAACATAGCTTGTCTATACCATATGGCGACAGCGGTATAGCCGGATAATCTTCAGGTGTAGGGATAGTATTAGCTTCACCATATACTGCTCCTCCAGTAGAAGAAAAAATGATTTTCTTTACTTTATACTTATATACATTTCTTAAAACATTAAGTCCACCTAAAATATTAACATTAACATCAAAATTAGGATCTTGTACTGCCTTTCTAACATCAATTTGTGCAGCTAAATGAAAAACGTATTGAGGTTTCTCTTTTTCAAAAACAGCACTTAGATCATCCTTTACTATATCTAAACGATAAAACTTAGCTTGACTAGGTATATAATATTTTTTACCAGAAAAAAGGTTATCTACAATAATAACTTCATGACCTGCTTCTATTAATTTGTCAGCCAAAGTAGAACCTATAAACCCTGCTCCACCTGTGATAAGTATTTTAGTCATATTAATAATATAACATTAAATTAGAATAAAAAAAAGAGCTAATTAAAGATTGCCAAAGCCTATTTTGTATGCTAAAATGTTAATATAAAATTGAAATACATTAAGAAAAAAGTACCCGTGATAACGGGCTAATTATTTTTATAGACATGGATAATACAAAAAAACAACCGAAAAAAAATGCATACGGAGCTGAAAATATTACAGTTTTAGAAGGTTTAGAACCTGTTAGAAAAAGACCTGGAATGTATATTGGTTCAACTTCAGCTACGGGATTACATCACCTTATCTGGGAAGTGGTAGACAATGGTATTGATGAAGCTATGGCTGGGCATGCTAATGAAGTTACTGTAACTTTATTACCTAAAAACTTAGTACAAATAACAGACAATGGTCGTGGTATTCCAGTTGACAAGCATAAATCTACTGGACTTAGTGCCTTAGAAACTGTTTTAACTAAACTACATGCTGGTGGTAAATTTGGTGATGGTGGAAGTTATAAAGTATCTGGTGGTCTTCATGGTGTGGGTGTATCTGTGGTTAATGCTTTAAGTACTTATTTTAAAGCTGAGATTCATAGAGATGGAAAGATATGGGAACAAGAATACTCTATTGGTAAAAGTAAAACTAAACCCAAAGCAATTGGTAAAACTAAAAAAACTGGTACTATTATTACTTTTAAAGCTGATGATACAATTTTCTCAGACACTGAATATGACTGGGGTAAAATATTAGACAGACTAAGACAGCAAGCCTATTTAACTAAAGGTATTACTATTATTGCTAAAGATAAAAGAGAGGAGCACAGAGAAAAAGAATATAAATTCTATTTTGAAGGTGGTATAAAATCATATGTAAAATCACTGCATCGTACTAAAAACCCTAAGCATAAATCAATCTTTTATTTTGATAAAGACATTAAAGACGCTAAAGTTGAAATAGCTTTACAATATAATGATGAATATAATGAAAACGTACTTTCTTTTGCTAACAATATTCACAACCCTGAAGGAGGAACTCACTTAAGTGGTTTTAAGACTGCCCTAACCAGAACATTAAACTCATATGCTCGTAACCAAAAAATATTAAAAGAAAAAGAAGAAAACTTAACTGGTGATGATGTTAGAGAAGGTCTAACTGCTATTATCAGCGTTAAACTAACAGATCCTCAATTTGAAGGTCAAACTAAAGGAAAATTAGGTAATGCTGAAATTAAAACTTATGTTGAACAAAGCTTTGGTGAAGCTTTCTCTATATTTTTAGGTGAAAACCCTAAAGAAGCTGAAGCTATTATTGGTAAATGTATTGTCTCTGCTCAGGCTCGTCTAGCTGCTAGAACAGCTAGAGCAACTATACTTAGAAAAGGGGCTCTTGAAGGTATGACCTTACCAGGAAAACTAGCTGATTGCTCTAGCAGAAAACCAGAGGAATCAGAACTTTACATAGTGGAGGGAGATAGTGCCGGAGGAAGTGCTAAACAAGGAAGAAATAGACGTTTCCAAGCAATATTACCACTTAGAGGAAAGATACTAAATGTTGAAAGAGCTAGAATGGATAAGATGTTAGCTAATAATGAAATTAAAAATCTTGTTATTGCTCTAGGAGCAAATATAGATGAACAGTTTGATTTAGAAAAACTTCGTTATCATCGTATAATTATTATGACTGATGCTGATGTTGATGGTGCTCATATTAGAACCTTACTTCTAACACTATTTTTTAGACATTTTAATCCTTTAATTACTAACGGTAATCTATACATCGCTCAACCACCACTATATCAAATCAAAAAAGGTAGTCAGGTAAGATATGCTTATACTGAAGCTGATAAAATAGAGATTATTAAAGATTTAGGCGGTGATATTGATGAAGAAGAGATTGAGAAGGCAACTGCTGAAGAAGCTGAAGGAGATGGAACTACTATTAAAGTTAAAGGCCAAAAAATTAGTTTACAACGCTACAAAGGTTTAGGTGAAATGAATCCTGATCAGCTATGGGAAACCACTATGGACCCAGAAAACAGAATCTTAAAACAAGTTACTGTAGATGATGCTGCTAAAGCAGACCAAATCTTTGACATGCTTATGGGTGGTGACGTAGCCCCTAGAAAACATTTCATACAAACACACGCTAAGAAAGTAGAAAATTTAGATGTATAAAATTGACATATAAATATGTATTTAATTTTAATTGCCCCAATCATAGCTGCGGGCTTAGCTCAGCTAATAAAACAATTTACTGTTAAAAAGAATCGCTTTAAATTTAAGCACTTTTTTGCTTATTCTGGTATGCCCTCAGGTCATAGCAGTCTTGTAATTTCCTTAGCTACTATCATTGCCCTACAAGAAGGAGTAGACTCACCCATATTTGCAATGAGTGTAGTTTTAACCCTACTTATCATTACTGATGCTATTGGTCTTAGAAGTTATTTAGGTAATCACGGCAAGATACTTAATGTTTTAGTTAAAGACTTAGATGAAGATGAGTTTCTTGATAAAAAATACCCTAAGCTTTTAGAAAAGATTGGTCATACTCCCCTGCAAGTTCTAGCTGGCTCAGTTTTAGGTTTTATTGTTAGTCTTTTAGCTTGGATGATATTTGCTGTTTAAAAAGTAAAACTATATAAACGAATTCATATAATAAAAAGATATAAAAATAGCAAGTTATTTACTTGCTATTTTTATTTACAAAATTTTGTCTCTAATACTTAAAAACCTAACTCTTGCTCTATCTCCATTAATCTATTATATTTTGCTAGTCTTTCACCTCTAGATAAAGAGCCAGCCTTAATATGCCCTGCTCCAGTCGCTACAGCTAAATCAGCAATAAACTCATCAGTGGTTTCTCCAGAACGATGAGAAGCCATGATTTCATAGTTGTGCTTTTGGGCCAATTTAATACAACTAACAGTCTCACTAAGAGTACCTACTTGATTAGGTTTAATTAAAATAGTATTAGCAGAATTCTTTTCTAGACCTTTTCTAAGTCTTTTTTCGTTAGTAACAAATAAATCATCCCCTACAATCATAACCTCTGATCCAATTTGTTTATTCAATTCACTCCATCCTTGCCAATCATCTTGCTCCAAAGGATCTTCAATAGAAACAAATGGATATTTTTTCAACCATTCATAATATAATCCTGACAATGTGTCTTTTGTAAAATTAGCATTATCAAGAGGAAAAATATATTTCTTAGTTTTTTTATCATACAATTCAGAAGAACCAACATCAGTACCTAAGCCAATGTCTACTCCTGGTTCATATCCAACCTTTATTGCAGCTGCCAATATTAGCTCTAGAGCTTGAATACTAGAATCAATATCAGGAGCATAACCACCTTCATTACCAATATCAGTATCATAATTAGCAGACTTTAAAACCTCACCCAAAGAATGAAAAATTTCAGCGCCAATACGTACTTTTTCAGCAAAACTATTTTCTTTTAAAGGAACTATCATAAACTCCTGAAAGTCTAGATTGGTATCAGCATGAAGGCCACCATTAAAAATATTAAAATATGGTCTTGGTAATTTATATTTATGTTTAAACTTATAGGTTTTATATATATACTCATACAAGCTTTGCTTTTTAGTTAGAGCGCCTGCCCTGGCCACTGCTAAAGAAACTGACAAGATAGCATTAGCACCTAACTTACTTTTATTATCTGTACCATCAAGCTTAATCATTGTTTTATCAATTTCTTCTTGCTTGGTAACCAGCTTCCCTTTTAATTTTTTATTTATAACTTCATTAACATTTTTTACAGCCATTAAAACCCCCTTGCCACTATACCTATCCTTATCGTTGTCTCTAAGTTCATGAGCTTCATGCTCACCAGTAGAAGCACCAGAAGGAACAGAGGCTTTAGCACTAAGCCCTGAACTTAAAGTTATTTTAGTTTCTACAGTCGGGTAGCCACGTGAATCAAGTATCTCTCTAGCTACAAGTGATTTTATTTTACTCATATTATTTAAATTATTTTATTAACCCTTTTAAACCTGGCATATCTTCATTTGCTAAAAATGAAAGCATTGCTCCTCCGCCAGTTGATATCCAATTAATATATTCTCTATAATTTAAGACACTAAGAGCCTCAATAGTTTCCCCGCCTCCAGCTATACACACCGCTTCTTTTTTTGATTGTAGCGCTAAACTGCGAGCAATAGACATAGTACCTTGTTTAAACTTCTTTTTTTCAAACATACCAAGTGGTCCATTCCAAATTAAAGTCTGGGCTTTTTTAATTTCTTTACTAAAATCAAAAATAGTATCAGGACCTATATCATATATTTTATCAGTCTTTTTTACATCACCTACTTTCCTTACTTCCACCTCTTTTTTTGAATTTTCAACTAAAAAATCACTAGGTAATACAATCTTATCTTTCACTTTTTTTTGTTTAATAAACTTTTTAGACCAAACAAGACTATCCTTATCTACTAAAGACTTACCCACCTCATTACCTTTAGTTAAATGCAAGGTGTTAGCTAAAGCTCCCCCAATTAATATCTTATCAGCACTTTTACTTAAACTTTCCAATAATTTAATCTTGCTACTAATTTTAGCTCCACCTATAACAGCCAGGAATGGTTTTTTAGGTTTAAGAGCTAAAGACAAGTTATTAACTTCTTTTTCCAGTAGAAAACCACCATAGCTAGGAAGATACTTTTTTATTTTATCTACTGAAGCTTGAGCCCTATGACTAACTGCAAAAGCATCATTAACATAAATATCAGCCAACTCAGCTAAAGATTTAGCAAAAACAAGGCTATTTTCTTTTTCGCCAGAATCAAAACGTAAATTCTCTAAAAGCATTATTTCTTTATTCTTTAAAGTCTTAGCTTTTTTTATCACCATCTTCCCTACAACTTGTTTACTAAACTTTATCTTAGTTTCTAAAAGATCTTCAAGTGCTCTAGCTACTGGCTCTAAACTATATTTATCATCCCTTTTTCCTTTAGGTCTACCCAGGTGACTAGCAATAATTATTCTTGCTTCTTTTTCAAGTAAATAATTAATAGTTGGAAGAGCCATTTTTAATTTATATGTTTCTACAACTTTATTTCTTCTAATAGGAACATTTAAATCCAACCTCAAGAATACTTTTTTACCTTTTAAATTTTTTATTTGTCTAATACTTTTTATTTTCATATTTATAATTCTACTTTAATTATTTGCAAAGAATCATTTCTTGATATTGTTAAATCCACTACTTCCCCATTTCTAAACCTAAATAGAGCTTCAGTTAAACTAAGATTTTTATCTAAATTTAAACTATTAACTGCTAGTATTATATCACCCTCTTTAAGGCCAGCTTTATCAGCGTTAGAATCTTTTATTACAGCTATACCAGCCTTATTAGAATAAATTAAAGCTCCTGCTTGTTTTATATTATCTACTTGAGCTGTTTGAGAAAGATTAATATAATTAATTCCTAAACTTGGTAACTTAATCTCTTCTTTTTCTGGTTCCATTAAAACGTTTGCTATAGCAAATTCAGATATAGATAAAGGCATCCAGGTATCACCCTCTAATACAGCCACTGCCTGACCCTTAAAATTAAAGATCCATGGTAATGTCATTATATTTTGTGTTTCAGGATAAATTTCAATACTAGAATCAAATTTGTCACTATTTTTAATTAAATTACTATCCTGTTTTAAACTTAAAAAATTAGTAATTATTTGTTTTTGTGAATTTAAAACTAAAAGTGATTGTCCCGAAATCAAATCTTGAGTAGGCATAATACTAATAGGTCTAAGATTTGAAGCTTCCTGTAAATGTATTAGAGCTAAAGAATTATCTTCAATATTAACCTGTTTATCAATTTCATATATCACTCTATCAGAACTAATAGCTACAAAATTATCAGCAAAATTAATATCTACCTTTAAATTATCTTTATTAACTATTGCCCAACCATCAGCACTAACAATTAAAGCTGTACTTTTGGGATTATTTAATTGATAAAAGCTTTCTAATTGAGAGCCCTGATTATCAGTACTTGTTAAATTATTTGTATCTTTAAGCTTTGAATCAACATTTGAATTATCTTCTTTTTTAACAAATATACTGAGCATGCTTTCTCTAATTTGATCAGCGCTTTCTTTTACTTGTACATCTTGATTTACCACTACTTTTTTAGCATCTCTAATGACTAGATTAGATCTATTATAGTCATTTAAGTTAAGCTCGCTACTAAAGGCACCTGAATAAATATCATTAAAAATATAGGCACGGGTAAATAAGATACCCAAGACACCACCTAAAATAGCTATAATAATAACAATTATAATGACGACTAAATTGATCTTAATAGTTTTGTTTTTCATATATTTTATATCCAACGGGAACTTAAAAAAATTAATATTAAAAAGGTAATGCTAAGACCTAAATGAATCTTTACCTGCAACTTACTTAATTTATAACTTAAATATAATAAGCTCAGCCCTGCACTAGCATAAAAGATTATAGCTATCATTAAGCCTATAATACTATACATATGTGGCAAAAAGCTACTAATTAAAACTATTTCTGATATTGTTAGTGTAAGTATTATACTAAAAATTATATTATTTTTAAACTTTACTTGATATAACCAAAGCAATTGAAATAAAATAGAAAATAATACAATTACTATAGGAATAATTATTTGCCATAATTCTAAGTCAATAAAGTTCTTTAAGCCCAAAACTCCAGCAACACTATAAAAAACAACTACAAAGGAAATTAAGAAATTAATATTTTCTAGACTCTGAGCTTTATACTTTAAAGGTTTAAAAAGATAGATATAAAGATTACGTAAATAAATAAATAATGAACCTAAAAAGAAAAGATAAAGCAACTGAATTAACAAAGTACTTGTTAACATACTACTATACAAAATACTGGAATTAAGGAACAAGAGAGGCAATATTAAAATATTAAACCAAGCTCTATCGGTTTTAGCAGCGCGAGCAAAAAAATATAAACTAAAAACTACTAAATTACTAAATATTAATACATAATAAAACCAAGATGGCTTCATGGTTAAAACCTCCAATCCTATAAATGCAAGCACAGGAACTAAAATTATCATTAATCTTGGTATTTTCATGTTAATATATCTAAATAATTAATCTTTATTCTTTAACTGGCTTAACCACATTAAAATCAGAACCTTTATATTCTAAATCAATATCTTTAATTAAATCTAAGGTATTAATATCGTTTATCTTAAGCATATTATCTGAAACAGTGTAAAGCTGATTTTCAATATATAAACTTCTTCTAACTTGATCATTATAATATCTTCTCCAATCATCACTTTCCTTTACATGATTAATTTTACCTCTTAAATTAAATTCTTTATTTTCTGTATTAAATACTAGTGCACCATTGAAAGAATCTTCCCAACTATTGTCGCTATCAGATCTTAAACGAACTGGAAGAACTAATAAGTTTCTTTCTTTAGAAAATAACAAAGCTTTATGATCATGTAAAACCTCACTATATGAGCCAGAATCTCCAGTTGTGTAAGTATCTATTTCTTTTGGTTCAACTGGATTAGTAACATCAAATAAAGATAACTTTAAACCTTTAGTTCTAACATTATCATTATCATCAACATAAGTATCTTTACCAAAACCGATTAAAGTATTCTCATTATAAGGATGAAGATAGTTAGAAAAACCAGGAATTTTTAACTCACCCAAAACTTTAGGATTTTTAGCATTACTAGCATCAATCACAAATAAAGGATCAACTTGTTTAAAGGTTACTAAATATATTCTATCCCCCATAAAGCGAGCAGAGTATATCCTTTCTCCTTTTGCTAAGTCTTCAATACTGCTTAATCTTTCCAAACTTTCATCTAAAATATATACATTATTTTCTGAGTTTGAATCCATTTCAGCAAATCTTCTTTGCCAATCATTATTTTTAGTAGTAGCTATTCTTAAATTCTCCTTATGCTCATCTATAGAAAATTGATTTAAAACAGTACCAGGAACCTGACCTTGAGCATCTGGCTCTAAATTGTCTTCACTTAAATTAATTTTGTGAACAATAGTAGACTCAATTTTATCTTCAAGCTTAAAGTATTTATCTTTTAAAGCTGATTCTAGATTTTCTTGCCATTTTTCTTGTTCTTTTTGACTTTGCTTATTTAAATATGATTCTAAAATAAGTCTAACTTTAGATTGTTTCTCCATTGAACTCAAAACATGATCAGGAGCTTCTTCAATATCAATAATTTTTTGCTTTTCTTCTTCACTTAAATAAGGATAAATTAAATCCCTTAACACTTCTGACTCAATTTCATAATTATCAATATAACTACTATAAGTTAAATAAAGATTATTATGAGACATGTAAGCGGTTTGCTTTCCATCTACTAAAAAGGTAGAAGACTTAAGATCAGAGTCTAAATTACTTAAATCAATCTTATAAACATTAGTATAATTATATGAAGTATATGGTCTGGGGTAATAATAGATACTTGTTTGTAAACAATCTCCACTATCACAATCAAAGCTTCTTAAATTACCATCTTCAAGCACTGCTGGTAATATATGGTCATCAGCTAAATTATAACTTCTTTTATTAGAAATCAAATATAAACTATCATTTAAAAGTCTAGAATCACTATAATTACCTTCAAATTCCCATTCTTTTTCTAAGACTGGTTCACTAATATTAGAAACATCAAAAATCTTCGCAAACATATATGAGCTTCTAGGTAATATATCATAAGCAATCCTTTTAGTATTAGCAGAAATACTATAATTATAACCCAAAACAATTAACTTATCTTTACTTAAATATAACTTAGAAGGATTAGTCTCAAACTCAATTACTGTTTTAATTTCAGCATCTTCTCCAGGATAAGCAGATAATAAGTACAACTCACTACCACTAAGAGTATAAATATTATCACCATCAGTTTTAACAATATCAGCTTCATCAATTCCCTCTACCTGAACATTAGTTTCTGAATAATCTAAGCTTTCCTCGCTAGCACCTGACGATTCTTTTTGTAAAACAGGAGAAGCAGTATCCATCATAATGTTTTCTCTGCCCATACTCTTTGCATTCCCTAAATATTTGTTTGTCTGATTATTTGCATTTTCATTCAAAAAACTTCTTAACTCGTCAATAGAAGTAAACTTTTTCATTTTTTCTTGCTCATTTATTTTTTCTTCTAAATTAGCAATATTATTATCTAAAATGGGGTTATAGGTGTTGAATTCATTATTATTTTTTTCATTAAATGAACAAGCACTTAAAAATAAAGCTAAAGCAATAACTGCAAATAATGAAATGAATTTAAATTTTTTCATATAATTATAAATCAATAATAATAGTTTTAGGGCCTATGTTAGTTAAATTAACTTGCATTTGTTTTTGAAACTTACCGGTTTTAACCTCTAAACCTAGATCTTGTAAATCTTTAATAACCTGTAGATAAAACTCTTGTGCTTTATCAGGCTTAGCTGAATGAATAAAACTAGGACGGTTACCAGAACTAGCATCTCCATACAATGTAAACTGAGAAACCACTAATACTTCTCCTTTTATATCTTGTACAGATAAATTCATCTTATCATTTTCATCTTCAAATATTCTTAACTTAGAAATCTTCTGAGCCATCTTTTGACATTTTTCTACTTCATCATCTTGCTTCACTGCTAAAAACACTAGAAGTCCATTATCAATTCTTGAAAACTCTTCACCACTAACTTTAACTTGAGCCTGACTTACTTGTTGAATTACAGCTCTCATAATTTAAGAAAAATTCTTAGCATCAATTTCTTGCCAATTATTTTCATCATCATTCCAGCTATAGGCAATTAAATGTTGATTTCTTTCAGTATCACTATAGACATATTCCACTGCTGTTTCTGAACCAATACGTTTTGAAAAAGTAGTCTTCTTATCAAGTATCACCGGCTTGCTTACAAACTCCAATCTAAACTTACCTTGACTAGAAATAAAAACAATATATTCAACATCAACACCACCTTCATCATCAATATGTTCTTTACCAGAATCTTCCACTTGAAAATTATCTTTAATATTGGCAATAATATCTTTCCATCTATCTGTATTCATATTTTTATTTATTAATTATTAGCTAATATCTTTAATTATTATAACATCTTAAAGCAGAAAAATAAATGTTTTGTCTTTATTAATATTTATACGTATTGACTATAAATTAATATCATTTCTTTTCTTTTTCTCCCACCATGAAAAAAATATTACTAAAGAAAGCATAATACAAAAAAGGATAAGTAACATATAAAACTTACCTTGACTCTGAAGAAAAAGGCCTGAAATACCAAAAACAATAGCAAAAAAATAAAACACTAAGACAGCCTTTCTCTGTCCCCAACCCAAAGATAAAAAACGATGATGTAAATGTTTATTATCAGCAGCTTTCATAGGGTTCTTGCCTTGATACAATCTTCTTAAAATAGTCCAGGCTAAATCAAGTATAGGTAGGGCTAAAACTAAAAGTGTAATAGCTATCTTTCCACCAGAAATTATAGCTAAAACACCAAGTAGAAAACCTAGAAAAAGTGATCCTCCCTCACCTAAAAATATCTTAGCTGGATGCCAATTTAAAAGTAGAAAACCAGCACTAGCAGCAGCTAATATTAAAGCAGCTAAGCCGATGTCTGGTTGATAGTATTTAGTAGTAATAGTAAAAAGAAAAATAACTAAAGAACCAATAACAGTTAATCCTGAAACTAGACCATCTAAACCATCAAGTAGTTTAGTGGTATAGGTTATAGCTAAGAGCCAAAAAAATAAAAAGACTTCTGATAAACTAATGCCAGCTAATATTTGTATTTGTTTTAAAAATATAGAATTACCTGTAGGGCTACTTATTTTGGTAATTTCCACCCCTCCAGCTATAACTAGACTTACAGCTAACACAGGCCAAATAAGCTGTTGCCAAGATTTTAAGTTATATTTATCATCCAAAAAACCTCCTATCATAAGTAGTGATGCTCCAAAGAATACTCCCAACCAATGATTAATGTTTAAATCTCCTGCTAATAACTGTTCTTTAAAGATAAAAGCAACAAAAAAGAAGCTAATAAATATAGCTACTCCTCCCAAGAGTGGTATTTTCTTTTTATGAATTTTTCTTTCTAACTCCGGATGATCAACTATTTTAAAGCACAAAGCTAATCTTCTAACAAGCTCAGCACTAAAGACTGTTAAAACAAAGGTGAAAGAAAAAATTGTAATATATTGCCACCAAAGCATAGATTATTGATTATATTTATATCTTAACTAATATTTTAAAAATATACCAGAGAACTTAAATATAATATAAAAAACCATAGAAATATGGTTTTAAAATAATTAATTATATTTTTTATGTTTTAAATAATTATAATTAATCAGAATATTGATTTTTATATACTTTTTGTAAATCAGTAATAAGTTTATCTTTTTTCTTATACAAAGAATGGGTTTCATCTATACCTTCTAATTGTTTAATAAATATTGGGATAACTGACTTATATTTTCTACGTAGCTTTTTGTATTTAGCATTGCCTTTATCTAAACTTCTTAAATCTACATTAACTGAAAAATCAGCATATTTTAATAAACACAAATCAGGGTCTTTAATGATTTCTTCCACATGCTCTTTGTATAAATCATTTTTTAATGTTTCTTTTTCCTCTTTGCTAGCATTTGGTTTAGTGTCTTCAATTAAAGAATCAAAATCATGATTGGTTAAATTATGTACATAATATTCAACCTTTTCTCCAAATATATCTTTTAATTCTCTAAAGCTAAAACTTTTAAACACTTCTTTATATTTTTCCTTAAGTTCATCATTTACCGTAAACATAAAATCTTTGTCTGGATATTTTTTGTTAACTCTTTTAGTAAACAATACATCAGATTTATCCTCTACACTATCATGGAGTAAAGAAGCTATCACTAAGTCAACCTTGGGCTCATCTGCTATATCTATAGTCTTTTGGGCTACTTCTAAAGGATGTTTAGCATAAGGCATACCATCAGCTCTATCTTTTTGACCTAAATGTACCTCTAGCATTAAATCTCGAGCTTTAAATACTTTATCTTTATCTTCTTGATTTTCAAAACTAGACTCTACGCTATTTTCAAAATCCTCTAAATCATCAGAAATTCTCTCTTGTCTATCAAATCTTGCTTCTGGATTAGAATAAATTTCTAAAGTCATATAATTAAATTAATTATTATTATAACTGCTTACCATGCTTAACTTCCACTTTAGCCTGAGAATTTATATAAACAGTATCTCTTCTTTTAATCTTGTCTTGCAATAACAAATTAGCAACTTCATTTTCTACCTTGTCTTGCAAAAGCCTTCTCAGTGGCCTAGCACCGAATTTAGGGTCATAACCTTGTTGAGCAAGCTTCTCGACCCCCGTTTCCGCGTAATCAATATAGATACCTTTTTTCTCCAATCTTTTACCAATTTTCTTAATCATTAACTTACAAATAGCTAAAACATTGGCCGGACTAAGTGGTTTAAAGACAATCACACCATCAAAACGATTAATTAACTCTGGTCTAAGCACTTTATTTAAATGCTCATCAATTAATGCTTCTTTAATCACATTAATGTCCACCTCTTTTTTCACGGCTTCTTGAATATATAAAGCTCCAGCATTAGAAGTGGCAATAATAATTGAACTAGAAAAACTAATAGTTCTTCCTTGTCCATCAGTAAGTCTACCGTCATCCATCATTTGCAAAAACAAATTTAAAATATCAGGATGAGCTTTTTCAATTTCATCAAAAAGTATTAAAGAAAAAGGTTTCTTTCTTACTGCTTCAGTTAAATAACCAAGAGTACCTTCACTATCACCAATCATTTTCTTAACACTATCTGGATGCTGGTACTCACTCATATCTAAACGAATCATATATTTTTCATCACCAAAATATATATCACTAACAGATTTAGCTAACTCAGTTTTACCTACACCAGTTGGTCCTAAAAATAAGAAGTTAGCAATTGGTCTATTACTTTCTCTTACTTGTGTACGACTACGTCTTAAACTATTTGCTACTGCACTAACAGCTTCTTCTTGACCTATTAATCTAGCATGTATATATTCTTCTAAATTAATCAATTTATGTGTTTCATCTTGAGAGATCTTATCAAAAGGAATGCCTAATTCCTCACTTAAAACTCTAGAAACATCATTTTCAGTACACACACAATCCTTACCAGTGCTTTGACATCTTTGATACACTTGTCCAGCTACTTTTTTAACTAAATTAATAGCTTTTTCTGGTAAAAACTTATTTTGAATATATTTATCACTGATCTTTACAGCCTTAGACACAGCTTTATATGAAAAATATATTCCATAACGTGCCTCTAGCTGGCTAATCTTACTTTCAGTCATACGAATAGCTTGATCTATATTGGGTTCAACTACGCCCACTGTACTTAAAATATTTCCTAGAGCTGAATTTTCAATGTAATTAGCATAATTAGACTTAGTAACTGAACCAATAAAATACAAAGCTCTTTTATCTAAAGCATCAGCCAAGACTTCTGTAAGCTCTAAACTTTCTTTTGATCCAGAACTAATACCACTTAAGTTTTCTATATTTTCAATAAATAGAATTATATTTTTAGCTCTATTTACTTCATATATACAAGTTAAAAGTCTTTGACTAGCCTCGCTAGCATTAACACCACTTATTATTTTAGAAACATTAAGTTCTAAAAGCCTTTTATCTTTTAAAAATTTAGGTAACTCTTCTTTTACCATTAACTGAGCTAAGCCTTCAATAATTGTTCTCTTACCTACACCATACTCTCCCACTAAAATTGTACCAGCATGACCACTTTGCCAAGCCTGAAAAATAGCGGATATTTCTTTTTCTCTACCTACACATAATTCAAATTGATTATATTTAGCTTTTAAGGTTAAGTCAGAAGAAAAACGATTTAAAACTGGAGTAGCTACAGCTGTATAAGATTTGTTCATAGCTGAGCCTGGCTTTAAGCGTGCCAACTTCCTTAACTCTTGTTTATTGTTTTTAAACTTTTGATCAATATAATGCCATTCAATAACATTCTTAAGTTTAGAAATATCTATTTTTAAATCATATAGAATCTCTTCAAGAACTTTATCTTTTTCAATTATAGGAACCAAAATATTCCATGGTTCCACGGCTTTTAGTTTATATTGGATAGCATTTAAATAAGCATTAATTAAAACTTGATGAGTTAAGAAACTAATAGGAGAACTACTTTGCTCTCTTTCTTCTTGGTTAAGATGTCTTTTTAAAGTTGAAATTAATTTTTTAGCATCTATATTTAAACGAGTAAAAATATCTCTAACTACATCATCACTTAAAAGTGACCAAAATATATGCTTAGTTGTCATTTGTTTTTGACCTAATTTCTTAGATAAAAGATAAGCATCATTAACCACCTTTATCGCCTTATCATTATATACCGTGACAATATCTAAAGAATCTTTTTTATTTTTTGTTATAACTTTTGCGCTTAAATCTGCATCATCTTTTCCTCTTTTATATTTTATCTTCTCTTTTTTAGCTCTTTTTTCGCTTTGTCTATAAATAATAAACATATCAAAAAACAAAGAAACTAAAAAAACTAAAATTAACCAACTCTGCTGTCGCCAAAACATTAATATCTCAATAGTACCTTTAGTACTTTCAGCACTAAATTCTAAATAAAACCAATACAATAGAGCTCCCCAGCCTAAAATAGCTAAGAAATAAAAGACTGCTAAAATAACTTTATCTAAATTTTTTTTACTTCTTTTTAAATATATAAAAGTACGGTTTAGGGGTTGTCCCCAAAACAATTTCTGACCCAAAAACATATCCTCACTTTCAGATTCTTTATCTTTATTAAAATTAGGTAAAAAGTTCTTATCTGACATAAATTATATTAATTGCAAAACAATAGCATATACCACTAATAATGGAATTGCTGCCCAAAGAAAAAATAATATTAAACAGAGAATAAAAATTAAAAATAAAAGTATTCCTCTAAATATAACTTGTACTAAACGTATAAAAAAACTGATTAGTCTACCGCTAAAATCAGTTTGACCATACATAGGAACAAAAATATTTTTTAACCATACTCCCACTCCTAAAGATGCACTTTGCCAAGATAAAAAACCAAATAATAATTTAGCAAAGCGTAGCCAACCCTGGCTATACCACCAGATAGGAAAATACAAAAATTCCCAAATAATTTGGATAAGTAGTTTAGGGCTAGCTGTGTTTGTTTTTATTTTCATATCTATTTTATTATAACACAAAAGGAGTGAATAATAAAAATAAACAATCATTGACAAGCGCTATATCTTTGACTATAATGTATTAGCACTCTATAAAAGTGAGTGCTAAATAAAACAAATAAAAATATCAATAATTATATGGAAAACATGTTTAATAAATTTACCAATAAATCACAAGAAGCTATCATCAATGCTCAAATGTTGGCGCAGGAAAATGGACAAGAAAATATTGAAGCCTTACACCTTTTAGCTTCCTTGATACAACAACAGGAGGGTGTAGTTAGACCAATACTTGAAAAAATGAAGATTGATCCTGATCAACTAGAATATGATTCTTTAGATAAACTTAGTTCCCTACCTAAAACTCAAACTGAAGAACCTGAATACAGCAACATCAATACTGTGCAAGGTACTAGTGAGGTGGCAGCTATATTAGAAAGAGCTAAAAAAGAAGCAGAAGCTTTGCAAGATCAATACATCTCCACTGAACATATACTCCTATCTTTAATTGGTGTAAAATCACCTGCCCAAAATTTACTTTTAAAATATAAAATTGATTATGAAACTGTATATAAACTTTTAGATGAAGTAAGAGGTAAGCAAAAAGTAACTGATCCTGCTCCTGAAAAAAAGTTTAGAGTATTAGAAAAATATACTAGCAATCTAACTGAGATGGCTAGAACTAAAAAATTAGATCCTGTTATTGGCAGAGATACAGAGATAAGAAGAATAATGCAAGTCCTATTACGCAGAACCAAAAATAATCCAGTTTTAATTGGAGAAGCTGGTACTGGTAAAACAGCTATTGTTGAAGGATTAGCCCAGAGAGTAATTAGTGGTGATGTTCCAGATAATCTTAAAAACAGAGAGATTGTTACTCTTGACTTAGGATCATTGCTAGCTGGAGCTAAATTTAGAGGTGAATTCGAAGAAAGATTAAAAGCAGTACTTAAAGAAATTAAAAGCCAAGAAGGTAAAATCATTCTCTTTATCGATGAATTACATACTTTAGTTGGCACTGGTGCCACAGAAGGCTCTATGGACGCTTCTAATATGTTAAAGCCCGCTCTAGCTAGAGGTGAGCTTAGAACTATTGGTGCTACTACAACTAAAGAATATCAAAAATATATTGAAAAAGATGCGGCCTTAGAAAGAAGGTTTCAACCTATAATGGTAGAAGAACCAAACATTGAAGATGCTACTAACATTCTAAGAGGAATTAAAGAAAAATATGAAGTTCATCACGGCGTTCGCATAACTGATGATGCTGTAAAGGCGGCTACTGAATTATCTACTCGCTATATTAGTGATCGTTTTTTACCTGACAAAGCAGTTGATTTAATTGATGAGGCTACCTCAGCCTTGCGTATGGAAATTGATTCCATGCCTGAAGAACTAGATAGTCTAAAACGTGAAGTAGAAAGATTAAAGATTGCTAAAGCTGGACTAGACTCAGAGAAAAAACAAAATACTAATCAATATAAAAAAATAAATAAAAACTTAGAACAAGTTAAAGAAAAAGCTAATCAGTTAGAACTACACTGGAAAAATGAAAAGAATATTATTACCACCATTAGAAACCATAAGAAAAAGATTGATAAACTAAAGATTCAAGCTGAAATAACTCAAAGACGTGGTGACGATTTAACTGAAGTAGCTCGTATTAGATATGGTGAAATACCTGAACTAGAAAAAGAAGTAAAAAAAGAGGAGGAAAAACTAACCAAAATACAAAAGAAAGGACAACACATCTTAAAAGAAGAAATAGATGCTGAAGATATTGCCAAAGTTGTAGCTCGTTGGACAGGAGTACCAGTTAGCAAAATGTTAGAGAGTGAAATAAAGAAACTAGAAAGAGCTGAAAATGAGCTTAAAAAACAAGTAGTAGGTCAAGATGAAGCTATTGTTTCTGTTTCTAATGCTCTTAGAAGATCTAGAGCTGGTATTAATGAAGAACAGAAACCTATTGGTTCCTTTATGTTTGTTGGTCCAACTGGTGTTGGTAAAACTGAGTTAGCTAAAGCTCTAGCTAAGTTTATGTTTAACGATGAAAACTCCTTGCTTAGATTAGATATGAGCGAATTCATGGAAAAACATTCTGTAGCAAGACTTATTGGTTCTCCTCCAGGCTACGTAGCTCATGACGAAGGAGGTCAACTTACTGAAAAAGTTAGACGTAAACCATATAGTGTAATACTTTTTGATGAGGTAGAAAAAGCTCATCCTGAAGTATTTAACATACTACTGCAAATCCTAGATGATGGTCACATGACTGATTCTAAAGGTAGAAAAGTTAACTTTAAAAACACTATCATTATTATGACTTCAAATTTAGGTAATGAAGTTATTAAAGAATACTCTATTGGCTTTAAGGAAAACGAATATGATGCCACAGAAGGCGTGGGTAGAGACCAGGAAATGAAAGAAAAGATTGATAATATTTTAAAAGACTTCTTTAAATTAGAATTCTTAAATCGTATTGATGAAATAGTGCTCTTTAAGAGCTTAGACACTAAAACACTAGCAAAGATTGTTGATTTAGAGTTAAAAAAAGTAGAAACTAGATTAAATAACAAAAATATTAGTATAAAAGTGAGTCAAAAAGTAAAGAAACTACTAGCAGAAAAAGGGTTTGATATTACCTTCGGAGCTAGACCTTTGAAACGCTTAATTCAAACTATGATTTTAGATGAATTAGCCATGAATATTATTACTGGCAACGTTAAAGAAGGTGACAAGGTTACTATTGATGTAAAAGAAAAAGATAGTGATAAAGTTTCTTTGCA
>DATFJU010000014.1:0-30582 GCA_035269015.1 Patescibacteria group bacterium
GATAATTTAAATTATGAATAGTATAAAGAGTTTTAGCATTTTTTGAATATATATAATCTGAAAGTTTAACTAAGTTATTAAGTAAAGCAGTGTGAAAATCATGAGTATGAATAATATCAGGTTTAAACTCTAACTCTGATAAAGCATATGTTACAGCTAAGCAAAAAAATGAAAATCTTTCCGCGTTGTTTCCCCAATAAACTTCTTTTTTGCTAAAATACTTTTTATTGTCAATAAAATAAACTGGAATATCAGTATTTGGTAAATGTCCTAAATAAATATCAATTGTTTGTATAATAGTAGCTGATGGAACTTTAATATTTTTATAAATTCTTTCTAACTTATATTTTTTATCATCAATATTACCGTATTTAGGCATCACAAGTCTTATATCCACTCCTAATTTTTTCATTGCAGGTGGTAAAGACCCCACAACATCAGCTAAACCCCCAACCTTAACAAAGGGGCTTATCTCTGCTGAAGTCATTAAAACTTTTATTTCTTTTTTTTTCATATTTTTATTTATCTATAATTTTTTTATATAATCGCTCATAATCTTCTACCATCTTTTCTAAGGAAAAATTATCTTCTACCCATTGTCTACAATCTTTTCTTTTTATTTTATCAATCTTTTTTACTGCTTCTACCATCTCAGCATAGTTTTTAACTATATGTCCAGTTTTCCCTTGATTGATAACTTCAAGAGGCGATCCATTATCATATGACACCACCGGTGTCCCTAAGGCCTGAGCTTCAATTAAACTCATACCAAAAGCCTCAAAAATATTTTCTATTGGATGAAGTAGGCACTTAGCATTTCTTAGTAATTCTATTTTTTTAGCAAAACCTATCTCACCTTTATATATTATTTGTTCATTATCAATATGTGGCCAAAAATGTTTATCTAAGTAGTCTTTATCACTATCACTAGTTTTCCCTGCAATAATTAATTTCTTGTTTAAATCTTTGGCTAGCTTAATAGCTAAATGAGGACCTTTTTGCGAAGACACTCTAGCCAAAAAAATTAGATAATCTTGGCCCTCTTCTTGCCAAGGAAAATCATCTAAATTGAGTCCATTATATATTATACCTTGAAAATTAAGAAAATTAAATTTCTTAGCTATGGCCTTAGAAATACCAACAAAATTTTCTTGACTATATTTTTTTAAAATATCTATTTCTTGCTCAAAAAATTCTCCATATCTAATTGAATGTAAAACTGGTGTTTGCCCAATACCTGAAAAGAAAAGACTTTTATGCTCCACAGCTGAATGTATAATGTCAAAATCTTTTTCTCTTTTAAAAGCACCAGCGATATTATCAAATTCTTGTATTTCACTGTAATCATTAGTAAAAGACTTTTCTCTTACTGACACTAATTCTTTTGCTTTAGTTTCTGAGTCGCCAGTAGCAAACAAAGTTACTTCGTGACCCTTATCACTTAAACCATTAACTAAATTACCAATAGCTACTCCAGTTCCTCCAGTAGAATTAGGTGATGTCGGCTCCCATAATTTTGAAATTATAGCTATTTTCATGTTTATTTAATAATTTTATATATCTCTCTTAAATAATCAGATTCAATATTGAACCATTGCCAGGCACATTGCAAACTAAAGTGCTGTCCAGCAAGTAAATGAAAATCTGAACCACCTGTCTCAATCCAATCATATTTATGCGCTAAATACTGACAATAGACTATTGCTCCAATAGTATGATGGGGTGATAAAACTTCAATACCATCAATTCCTAATTTATTTAATTTCTCAGGCAGGTTACCGCGATACTTATTATACTTTCCTGGATGACAAAAAATAATCTGTCCACCTATTTTTTCTCTTAATTTAAAAACTCTCTCAATATTAACATGAGTTTCTCTTAATCGCGCATGACTATGGTTGTAAAAATATTCTTTTAAAATATCTTCCTCTAAAGGATTATTATTTCCTAATTCTTTGTGCACCTTAGCTTTATTTTGAGAATAAAATTCACCAGCCACTTTATTAACTGCAATATAATGAGTAAACTTATCTAAAATCTTTTCTGTTTGTACTTTATAACCTTGCTTCTTTAATTTATTTAAAGCTTTTCTAACAATACCCTTTCTTCTAATTTGAGTTTTTCTGAGTAAATCATGAAGTTCAGGATCTTTATCATCAAAGTTATACCATAAAATATTAAAATGCCTATGTTCCAAATACACATACAACTCCATACCAGTAATAGTTTTAATATTAGCTTTTTTGGCTGCCCTTTTAAACTCATCTTGTCCTTTAACAGTATTATGATCAGTTAAAGCAGCTACATTAATTTTATTTTTAACCAAAAAATCAACTAATTCTGTCGGACTAAAAAAACCATCTGAATAAGTAGAGTGAAGTTGCAGGTCAATTTTCATAATACTTTATTTAAACACTTTTATTAACTCGGAATATGACGAACTTAAACTTTCCAGTAAATCCTTGGCTCTTTGTGGGTGATAATAAGTACCCATCAACAAAAAAGTGGCAGTGCGCATTGCTGTCCAATGATAATAATTGGAAATACGCCTTTTTAAATTGTCATCTAGCTTTATTTTAGCACTATCAAAGTAATTATCCAAAAATATATGTTGCAGTTTTAAAGAGTAATCTTTATCATTAATCTTTCTATCAGCCATATATGATACTTGCTGTAAAAAGGTACCTATATCTCTAGCAAAATCACCTAGACATAAATCGGTAAAATCAATAACAGCAATCTTTTTGGCCCCCATTTTAATAATATTCTCAGGATGAGCATCACCATGTACTAAATAGTGCTTATTACTTTTTTGCAAGAATTCATCTTCATATTTAATAAAGTGATCATAAGCTTTTTGATATAAATCAAAATATTCAGGCTCTTCATTCTTAATTGTCTCTAGTACATGCTCTTTTCCAGGTAAAACTGTTAATATACGACTATTTTCAGGATTGAAATTCTTAGCATCACTTGTATCTAAATTATGTAATTTAACAAACCATTTAGCAGTTTTAATAGTTACCTCTTCTATACTTTTAAAGTCATGTTCTTTAATATAATGATACAGATTATTACCCTTAACTCCACGATAAAAAACAGCGTTAAAATTCTGACTAAAATACAAAGGTTTAGGAATAGTTCTATACCCCTGACCAAAACCCTTTTCCCATAAATAATGTAAAGACTCATATACATTATATCTTTTTTCATGAGAATGAGCTGAACAAAAGATAGGTAATTTCTTTACCTTCTTACTATCGCCAACAATCTCTAAAAAACTAACCTCATACTCACTAACAATATGGTAAGCCTCATCCTCCCATATTAATTTTTTGTGAGGTATTATTTTTATCTTTCTTATATCTGAAAACTGGGGGTATAATGGTAATATGTTTTCTTTAAAATAATCCTTTATATACTCAGGATTAAATAGTTGATAAGCTTTATGCATAATTACTTTTTCCAATAATATTGCCAATGTCTTTTCCAGATCATTGCCTTAATTTTTAAATATATTTTTTCTGCTTTTAATTTATCTGCTCTTAATTTTTCATTATCTAAAGATCTAATAGATCTAATAAGTTCCTCTAAACCTCTTTCAATCTCGTCAGGGTTCCAAGCATATGGTCCAAAGTTGTGCTTAAAATCTTTAGCTGACGCCCACCAAAAAGTACAACTAGCTAAACCTCTCACCAAATGCCAACGTCCCCAATTATAATTTTCATCTTTATTATTTTCTTTTAAGGTTACCATTGCTAAGTTTGCCAACTTCCACAATTCTTTGTGAATAGGGTTATTTCTACCATTCCAAAGTATATAAGGCTGATTAGACTCTAGCTCTTTAGGCATAGACTCCCAACTACAAGCTAAAGGTTTAATCTCTAGAACTTCTCTACTTTTAATATACTCACTTATTGTCTTTGTTTTAAGTTCAGGTATTTTTAATGATTTCTCTAATTCACCGCTAGGGTCTTGATGTCTTAGACCATAAAGCTCTCCGTCGGTAGCTGTAATTATTAATACTTCTTTTTGCTTCTTTTTTAAACTAAAAATTAAATCTGGTACATAAGTGTTAGATTGTCTGCGAGATCTAAAAACAACTTTTAACTTACTAACTTTATCAAAATAAACCTTTTCAAAATCAACCTTATCTAAATGACCTTGATAAGCAATCTCATCTAATATAATCCACTCATAACCTAAATCTTTAATAACCTTAGCTGATTGTGGACTATAGGCCATTTCTGGAAAGAAAAAACCTTTAGGTTTTTCTTGTACATTTAAATACTTTTTTAAAGCATCTTCCTGCTCTAAGACTTGTTTTTTAATCTCATGTTCTGGTAATAATGGAATCACAGGATGATATGAGGCAGTAGAAACTATTTCTATTTGTTTTTTTTCATAAAGCTCTTTGAAACCATCAATAAGCCACATATAGCCTAAATCATCTAATTGATAAAGCAAACAAGCATTAATGTTAATAGTAAACTTAATATCAGGATTTTCCTGTAAAGCTCTTAAAATTCTACTATAACTATGTTCTACAGCTTCTTTAACATAATAATTATTAGTATTTGCTGGTTGATATAAATGAATAAAGTTAATCCATTTCATAATATTTCATTTTATTTTTTATTGATTCTTTTGTATAGCTCAATATACTTTTTAGCAGGTATCTCCCAGCTATTTGATTCTTTCATAATTCTTTTTATAAGCTTACCCCAAAGAAAACTATTCTTTTTAGCTTCCAAAGCTCTAACAATTGCTCCATAAAAAGCAAAAGGGTTTTCTGCTTTAAAAGTAAAGCCAATGCCCTTTTTAGTGCTGGGATCAAAATTGTTCACTGTATCATATAGACCACCCACCTCCCTTACAATAGGAACACAACCATAGCGCATAGCAATTAATTGGTTAATACCACAAGGCTCATGATTAGAGGGGAGTAAAAAGAAATCAGAACCAGCATATAATAAAGTTTCTTCATTAGGATTAAAAGGTGACCACACTAATTTTCCAGGGTTCTCTTTAACTAACTTTTTAATTGGTTTAAGATAATTTTTATCACCATCACCCATAAATATTACTTGCACATCTAAATTTAATAACTGAATAATAGTTTTTAAAATTAAATCAAAGCCTTTTTGAAAAGTAACTCTAGAAGTTGTGCAAAATACAGGAATTTTAGAATTAATAGGAAGATTATATTTATTTTGTATATATTCTTTGTTTAAATATTTATTTTCTAGACTACTGTATGTATAATTTTTAAATATATTAATATCATTTTCAGGGTTATAGGTATTATAATCAATACCATTTATTATCCCAAAAAGTTTTTTACTTCTATTTTTTAAAATCCTATGTAAATCTTGACCAAAACTTTTAGTCATAATCTCATCTCTGTATTTTTCACTAACTGTATTAATAACATCAGCTGAAAGTATGGCTCTTTTAGCAAAATTAATATACTCTACATCAGGATTACTAATATGAGGTAATCTACTATGCCCATAATCTTTTTTCTCTGCTGGTACCTCCCACCAATTCTGACCAAATTGAAACACCAAATTATGAATAGTAAAAACAGTCTTTGCTTTTTTTAAAGTTTTTGAATAACGAAAATCTGTTTTTAAATAATATGGGATCAAACCCGTTTGCCAATCATGACAATGAACTATATCTGCTGAAAATTTTAACAATGATATTAACTTTAAAGAAGCTACGTTAAAAATTAAAAATCTAGCATTTTCATGTTTAGAGCCATAAAGACTTTTCCTTTGTGAAAAATATTTAGCGCTTTCTACAAAATAAATAGGTAAGCCATCCATAGCATAACCTTGCCAATAATTAACTCTAACTGCTTCTTTAGAATTAAGAGCTACCTTAACATCAGAAAATAACAATTTTAAATTATGCTTCTTCTTATCTAAAACTTTTCCATACAAAGGTGTGATTGTTCTAACTTCATGCCCTAATCTACGTTGAGCTTTAGGCAATGATCTAGTAACATCACCTAATCCTCCTGTTTTAGTAAAAGGAGCAACCTCTGAAGCAATATGTACAATTTTTAATTTCTTCATATTAATTAAATTTTAACGATGACGATGCACAAATTGCCACAGCCAAAGCATCAGCAGCATCATCTGGCTTAGGTATTTCTTTTAAATTAAGTAATAATTTAACCATTTTTTGAACTTGTCCTTTTTGCGCTTGGCCAAAAGCAGATACTGCTTGTTTAACCTGTCCAGGAGTATAATGAACAATGTCTACTTTAGCAAGCATAGCAGACAATAATATTACTCCTCTAGCTTGAGCAACAATTAAGGCAGTAGATGTGTTTTTATTAAAAAATAATTCTTCTACTCCAACTAAGTCAGGTTCATATTTAGCTATTATTTGATTAAGTTCTTGATAGAGTAACAATAATCTAGTTTCTAGTTTTTGTTTGGGTTTAGTGACAATAGAACCATAATCTACACACTCCATCTTATTATTATTATGTACCCGTATTATTCCATAACCAGTATCAGCAATACCAGGATCAATGCCTAATATATGTTTATACATATTATAATTTTAAATTTGTATAATAATCAGATACATCTTCATCATCTTCTAAAGCATTAACAAAATTCTCTACCTTGTCTCTGTCTGTTTCTGGTATTGCTTGTTCATCTTTAGCTATATAATTTAAGTCAGCTGATTCAATATTGATATTTTTATTTTCTAAAACTTCTTTTACAGTTTGTAAATCACTTACCTGTGTATAGATAACATAATCCTCATCTTCAATTTTAATATCTTCTGCTCCAGTATCAATTAACTCCAACTCTAATACTTCCTTATCTATATCCAAATCTTTTATTTGTGCTTTTTTAAAACTAATCACGCCACGTTTATCAAAATTCCACATCACTGAACTTAAAGCACCACCATATTTACTAAATATATGTCTAATTGATGAGGCGCTTCTGTTTTTATTATCTGTTAAACATTTAACAATAAACTGTGAATTAACTGGACCTATGCCTTCATAATACAATTCTTCAATTTGATCTCCTGCCAATTCTCCCGTACCTCGCTTTATAGCTCTTTCAATATTATCTTTAGGCATGTTAGCCACCTTAGCCTTATCTATAGCCATGCGCAAAGTAAAATTAGAGTCAATATCTGACCCTTTTTCTTTAACTGCCATGGTAATAAGATTACTTATTTTAGTAAAGATAGCACCTTTTTTAGCATCATTTACAGCTTTAGCTCTTTTAATTGTAGACCACTTAGAATGTCCTGACATAAGCTCTTATATTAAAAATAAAAGACAACTTTAATTGCTTTTTGTATTTTTAATTTTATCTTAAATTGAAATAAAAATCAATCTCTAATATAATATAAAAGAAAGATAGATAAATTTTAATAATTCAAGACTTAAATAAAATAATAATATGAAAATTACAAATCTTAACCAAGTCACTATCGACGCCTTAGAGTTTTTTAAAAAAAATCCTCCTCAAAAACTTAATCTAAAAAATAAAAAGTTTCCTTTTGTAGTAGGTTCAGGTAATGCCTATAATACCGCTAACATTCTTTTTGCCCAAAATCCTGCCATTATTGCCAGTGAAAGCAACTTTAAAGAAATACTTCTTAATTACAAACCGCTAATTAAAAAAGGCTTGAGCAGAGAAGCTATAATCATTTCAGCCTCAGGAGAAAAAGACTCTATCTGGGAAACTAAACTAGCTAAAAAAATGGGTTTAAAAACTACCCTTATTACTTGTAGTAAAAATTCTTCAGCTGGAAAAATAGCAGATAAAGTAGAAATCTTTAAAAAATTACCTGAACCATATACCTATAATGTTTCTACTTATATGGCTATGATTTTAGCTAGTACAGGAGAAAAGGCTAAATACATTTTAAAACAAATAAAAAACTTGAAGCTACCAAAGAACTTCAAAAACTATCAGGCCTATAGCTTCATCCTACCTGATAAATATCAAAGTATTGCCCCCATGTTAGAGATAAAACAGAGAGAACTTTTTGGACCTAAATTAAACATAAAGGCTTTTAGCCAAGGAGAAGCCCGTCACGCTAAATATGTTATCCCCTGGAAAAAAGAATTAGTAATTAGTATTGGTGAGAAAAATAAATATTTTGGTGATAAAGATAGTCGCTGGGACATAAATCTTCCTAAAAATCATGGCTATGCTTATATATTATCTTTAACTTATTATTTAATGGGTAAAATCCAAGAAACTAAACCTGATTATTTCAAGAAAAATATTAAAAACTATACTCAAGATTATGGTCCAAAAGCCTATGGCAAAAACAAGCCTTTTGACGTGATTGTGCCAGGCAGTGAGGATAAATAATAATAGAAAAAAGATTTATAATAAAACAGAAGTTAAAACTTCTGTTTTATATACCTATAATTTAAAATACTTAAAGCAAAAAAATTAAAAAATATTTTAACTATTTTTTTATCTTAGCTTGATTTTTTACCTCTTCTTGTAATTTCTTTATCTCTTTAGCGTCACCCAGATAATAATGTCTTATTGGCTTTAAATTCTTGTCTAACTCATATACCAAAGGTATACCAGTGGGAACATTTAAATGAGCTATTTCTTCTTCTGAAACCTTATCTAAATATTTAATAATAGCCCTAAGACTATTTCCATGTGCTGAAACTAAGACCTTTTTTCCAGCCTTGATATCTTTAGCTATGACTTTTTGCCAATAAGGCTTAACTCTATCTACCACATCTTTCAAACTTTCAGTAAGTGGCAATAGATTTTTATCAATATCTTTATATCTTGGGTCCTTTCTGGTATAATACTTATTAGTTTTCTTAATCTTAGGTGATCTAACATCATAACCACGACGCCACTGAAACACTTGTTCTTCACCGATTTTTTTAGCTGTTTCCTTTTTATTAAGTCCTTGCAAATTACCATAATGTTTTTCATTTAAACGCCAATCCTTAATAACAGGAATCCACATTAAATTCATTTGATCTAAAACAATCTGCAAGGTTTTAATTGCTCTTTCTAAATAGGAGGTATAAGCGACATCAAAATGAAAACCTTTTTCTTTTAGAATCTTTCCTGCTTTTATAGCCTCATCAATACCTCTTTTAGTTAAATCAACATCTGTCATTTTATTTCTTTCAATTTCTGCATCCACCCAACCAGTAAAAAGACCTTTTTTATTCCATGGACTTTGACCATGTCTTACAAAAACAATTTTATACATAAATTATAATTAATAATCTTATAATTATTTTATCATAATTCAATTTTATTGACCACTTAAATTATTATTGATATTATCTCTAAACTATAGCTATAATCCTAAATATATTTCAATAAAACTAAAGATAAAAAAAACACTTATAGAAATACTACTTTTATTCATAAAAGGCTTTCTTTTTGTTAAAAAACTAATTAATTGGTTTTTTATCTATTTTTTTAAAAAGCCTTTGCTTTTTATATTTAACCTACTTTTATACAAACAACTAGTTAAAACTTATCATCTATACAGAAATACCAAAAAAAAGGTTAGTAAAGACAACTCTCATCTTAAAAGGATTATATTTAAAAAAGGAATGCTACATATAATAATAGCTATGATTATAGTCTCAATTCTTTTATATCAAAATATATCTGTTAGCCCAGTTAAAGCCAGCGCTAGCAAGCTTCATAACACTGTCATGGCTGAATTAGTTGTTTCTGAATTTGCCCAATTACCTCAAGAAGAAGAATTAATTGAGGAGACTCGTTCAAATAACAATTTTAACACCAGTGCTAGTAAAATTAATCAAGAACTAGGTATTATGACTTCAGATATTAATATTAATACCAATAGTCAGAAAGAGGAACTCGAAGATTTAAATTTAGAAATAAGCCAAGAAACAGCTATAAGCCTACAAAGAGAAGCAGAGAAATTTGGTAGTGATTTAGGTATTGATCAAATAGTAGATGAAAATGAACCCATAGCAAATATTAAGAGCAAAAGAACTGAGACTATTAACTATAAAGTTAAGCCAGGAGATGTTATTGGCACTATTGCTAATAAATTTGGAGTAAGCGTTAATACTATACTCTGGGAAAACAATTTAAGTTCTCGCGGTGTTATTCATCCTGGCGATACTTTACAAATACTTCCTGTTTCCGGTATTAGTCATAACGTTTCCTCAGGAGAAAATATTAGTTATATCGCTAATAAATATGATGTAAGCACCAGTGATATTTTAGAAGCAAATAATATATCTAGTGTTAATACCTTAAAAATAGGACAAAAACTACTTATCCCAGGCGCTAGTAAAACAAATACGACTAGAGTTGCTAGCACCTCTAACACAAGTAGTGTGTCTAGTGAATCAAGTGGTATTGATGTGATTAAAGATTTAATAAAACCAAAACCAGCTACACCTAGCTCGGATAAAATGTTATGGCCAACTGTTGGTCATCGTATTACTCAATACTATTCCTGGAGACATACTGGTTTAGATATTGCTAATAAAACTGGAACACCTTTATATGCTTCTGAAGCTGGTACAGTTGAATATTCTGGCTGGAGCAGAGGCTATGGTTATAATGTGTTAGTAAATCATGGAGGTGGTAAAAAAACTAGATATGCACATGCCTCTAAATTATATGTTTCAAAAGGTGATACTGTAGAAAAAGGTGAATCTCTAGCTGCTATGGGTTCAACTGGTTGGAGCACTGGACCTCACATACACTTTGAGGTTATAATAAATAATGTAAAATTAAATCCTTTAAATTATATTAGATAAAAAATTATGCAATTTATTTTAGGAGTACTCATTATTGCCTTAGGCATTTATATGGTGCTAAAAACAAATGTAGTTCTACAAAATTTTGGTAGAAATAGTTTCTTTGAAAGAAACCTTGGAACCGAAGGTGGGTCTAGGTTAGGTTACAAACTTTTAGGACTCTTGCTTATTTTTATAGGATTAGTTATTATGTTAGGCATGAGTGACGACTTTTTACAGTTTCTTTTATCACCTCTGATTAAAAATGGGTAAATAATTAAGTAAATTGTTAATAATAAAGTTTAGGGCCATTAGCTCAGCTGGTTAGAGCGCCTGCTTTGCAAGCAGGAGGTCAAGGGTTCGAATCCCTTATGGTCCACAAAAACACCTTTTGGTGTTTTTTTGTTTTATAAAAACACAAAACAAATAAATTTATAGCTTGATTATTTAATTATTTAAAAATGTTTTTTTTAATTTTTCAATAAAACTATTATTTATAAATTAAACATGTTAAAATTAAGTTACTATGACTAAACAAAAAAGGATTATAATAATAGATGGTAACGCCCTTATTCACAGAAGTTTTCACGCCTTACCTCCCACTTTAAGCACTAAAAATGGCACTCCTATTAACGCTGTCTATGGCTTCACTTCCTTTCTCTTAAAATCAATTACTGACTTAAATCCTGACTACATAATATTGACTTTAGATAAGAAAGGCCCTACTTTCAGACATAAAGAATATAAAGAATATAAAGCTAAAAGAGTAAAGGCACCACAAGAATTGTATGATCAAATACCGTTAGTAAAAAGGGTGGTCAAAGCTTTTAATATACCTATTTTTGAAATGACAGGCTATGAAGCTGATGATTTAATTGGTTCAATAGTAAATAAATTAAATGATTCAGGCTCAAAAACAAAAGAACATCTAGAAAAAATGGTTATCACTGGTGATATGGACACTTTACAACTAATTGGTCCTTACACCAAAGTCTATACCATGAGCAGAGGGTTAAGTGATACAGTAATATATGATAGCAACAAAGTGGAAGAAAAATACGGATTAAGACCTGATCAAATTATTGACTACAAAGCCTTAAGAGGAGATCCTAGCGACAATATTCCAGGAGTACCAGGTATAGGTGATAAAACTGCTGTAGATTTACTCCAACTATTTGGTAATCTAGAAAATATATATAAATATTTAGAAAAGCACCCTGAAGCGAAAGAAATAAAAATACGTACTACTAAACTACTTAAAGAAAATAAAGATAAAGCCATGCTTAGCAAAAGTTTAGCTACTATTAAGGTAGATATTGATTTGAAATTTAAACTAGAAGAAGCTGAATTTAAAAATATTGATATAGAAAAAATTACTAAAGTTTTTAAAAATTTAGAATTTAAAACCTTACTTAGCAGAGTAGAAAAACTTAAGAAAAATAAAAATAGCGACTATAAACCTGAAAATATTGATAAATTTGCTAGAAATGAGAAAGAATTAAAATACAGACTAGTAAACACTGAAGAAGACTTTAAAGCCTTTTTAAAAGAATTAAACAAACAAAAAGAATTTACTTTTGACACAGAAGCAGACTCTCTGGATGTTTTCTCTGCCACTCTTTTAGGCATAAGTTTCTCTTGGAAAGAAAAAGAAGCCTACTATGTAAACATTAACTCTAGCGCTAAAAACTTTGATCTCTTTAGTAATCAAAAAAATAATAATAAATGGTTAGAAAAATTAAAACCTATTTTCAATGATAAAAAGATTGGTAAAATAGGTCATAATGTAAAGTTTGATCTTAGATTAATGAGGGCTCAAGGCGTGGAAGTTAAGGGACTAAATTTTGATACTAAAATTGCAGCTTATTTAATTAATCCTGGCAATAGACAGCATAGCTTAGATGCTTTAACAGAAAATGAATTAGGTTGGGAAAAGATTAATTCAGATGATTTAGTGGGTAAAGGAAAAAACAAGATTAGCTACGGAGATGTAGACCTAAAAAAAATGTCACTATACTCTTGTGAAGATGCCGACTGCACTAACCGTTTAATACCAATTTTAAAAAAACAGCTTAAAAAATATAATCTAGAGAAGCTATACTACGACGTAGAATTACCACTAATAGAGGTTTTAGCTAACATAGAAGATAATGGTATTTATTTAGATAGAGATAAACTAGATAAAATTGCTAAAAAAGTTAATAAAGAAATAAATGATATCACTAAAGAAATATATAAACTAGCCGACAAGGAATTTAATATTAATTCCCCTAAACAACTACAAGAGATAATATTTAAGGACTTAGATATTCCAACACAAAATATTAAAAAAACTAAAACTGGTTACTCCACTGCTTTTGATGAGCTAGAAAAACTAAAACAGGAACACCCTATTATTTTACATATTCAAGAATATAGAGAACTATATAAATTAAAAACAACCTATATTGATGCCTTGCCAGAGCTAATAAATCCTAAAACTAATAGATTGCACACTCACTTTAATCAAACTGTCACTGCTACCGGCAGACTCTCCTCCACTGCTCCCAACTTACAAAACATTCCAGTTAGGCACGAGCTAGGAAAAGAAATTAGACAAGCCTTCACCGCTAAAAAAAATTATAGTTTAGTAGCTTTAGATTATTCACAAATTGAATTACGACTAGCTGCTGAAATGTCTCAAGACAAAACTCTAGTTAATGCTTTTAAAAATAACCAAGATATTCATAGAGCTACTGCGGCTGCTATTAATCAAATTGAAGAAAAAGATGTCAGTGCTAAGATGAGGCAAGAAGCTAAAGCAGTAAACTTTGGTATTTTATATGGACAAGGACCACATGGCTTAAGCCAAAACGCCAACATTCCTTATGCTAGGGCTAAAGATTTTATTGATAAATATTTTCAAATATATAGTGGCGTTAAACAATACATTGAAGATACTATTGAATTCACTAAAAAAGAATCATACGTTACAACGATGTTTGGCAGAAGAAGGTTAATACCTGAAATAAACTCAGAAATTGGCCTAGTTAAAAAAGCCGCTGAAAGAACCGCTATAAATACACCCATTCAAGGTACGGCCGCTGATATTATTAAAATAGCTATGAATAAAGTATATAATAAATACAAAGATAAAGACGATGTTAAAATACTACTACAAGTTCATGATGAATTGATTTTTAGTATAAAAAACGATAAGATTAAAATTTATGCTAAAGAAATAAAGGAAATAATGGAGAATGTCTGTAAATTAAGTATACCTTTAATTGCAGAAATAAAAACTGGCGCATCTTGGGGAGATTTAAAAAAATTAGAAATATGAAGGAAAAGCTAAAAAAAATACTAGCAAATAAAAAGGTTGCTTTACTAGGTCTAGGACTTGAAAATCTGGCTCTATTAAAATACATAAATAGAGAAAAACTTAAATTTAACATCACAATTTGTGACTTTAGAACACAAGAAAAAATAAATGATAAGTTAAAAAAAGCAAAGCTAGACCCCCAAAAATATAAGTACCAACTACAAAATACCTTCAACACTAATTTAGATAAATACGAAATACTACTTCGCTCTCCAGGCTGGTCTCTTTCTTGTCCTGGCATTAAAGCAGCTAAAAAAGCAAAAGTAGAAACAAGTAGTACTATGAATTTGTTTTTTCAAGTCTGCCCTAGTAAAAATATTATTGGTGTAACAGGTTCTAAAGGAAAAGGCACTACTGCTACTTTGATAACTGAAATTATAAAAAAGAATAAAAAACCAGTACATTTAGGTGGAAATATTGGCATTGCTCCTTTTGACTTTATTGAAAATATTCAAAGCGATAATTACATAGTCCTAGAATTATCTAGCTTTCAATTAGAAGATTTAAACTATAGTCCTAAATATTCAATCATTACAAACATTTATCACGAACACTTAAGCGCTGCTGATCCACAAAATCCTAATTATCATCATAGTTATAATGATTACCTTTTAGCTAAAGCTAATATTTTTAAACATAAACAATTTAATGATTATTTAATTACTAAAAATGATGTTATTTTAGAATACAAACAAAACACTCCTAATTGTCTAGAAAAATATCATGGTAAATTACTTGAATATAAAAAAGCTGATGTGCCAACTCAACTTAAAGGAATATATAATTTAGAAAATATTGGAGTTAGCTTAAAATTAGCTGAACTTTTAAATTTAGACAGAGAAAAAAGTTTAGAGACTGTAAAAAACTTTAAAAACTTAGAGCATCGTTTGGAATTTGTAGCTGAAAAAGATAATGTAAAATTCTTTAATAACTCCTTCTCTACCACACCTGAAAGCACTAAATTAGACCTTGATTCTTTTTCTAAAAATATTATATTAATTGCTGGTGGTCCTGATAAAGGAGCTGACTTCTCTTCTCTAGCTAAAGATATTAAAATTAAAGTTAAAAAGGTTATATTATTTCCTGGTAAGGGTTCTGATGAGCTAAAAAAGTCACTTTTAGGAAGTAAATATAATGATAATAACATTATTGAAGTAGACTCTATGGCAGAGGCGATAAAAATAGCTAAGCAAAACAGCCAAAAAGGAGACACGGTGTTGTTATCACCTGCTTGTGCTAGTTTTGGTTTATTTAAAAATTACAAAGAAAGAGGTAAACTTTTTAAAGAAGAGGTAAACAAATAATTTATGATTTTTTTTCTATACGGACCAGACACTTTTAGAAGTAAAGAAAAGTTAAATGCGATTATCAAAAGATTTGTAGACAATATTAAAAACGCTGATAATTCCTTACTTAGAATTGATGGTCAAAAAACAAATCTTGAAGAAATAAACCAGGGTATTAAAGGTGAAAGTCTTTTTAGTGAGAAAAAAATGTTAATTATTGAAGATATATTAGAAAACAAGAATAAAGACTTCTTAGAGAAATTCTTAGATTACTTAAAAAAAGAAAAAATAAGTGAAAATCCTCATGCTATTGTTTTCTTTGAAAATAACATTGATGAAAAAAAACTTTTAGCACCAGCAAAAAAGATATTTAAATATTTAAGTAAAGAAAAGTTTGCACAAGAATTCAAGTTAATGACTCCCTATCAAACTAAAAGCTGGATAAAAGAATATGTAGATAAACATGATAAAGAAATAACTGATAGTGCTAGTAATGAACTTATTAAAAATTTAGGTAACAATCTTTGGGCCTTAAAAAATGAACTACATAAACTTTGTCATTTAAACAAAGAAAACACTATAACTTTAGAGTTAGTAAAAGAAAATATTAATTTAGAAATTCAAGAAAACATTTTTGCTCTTACTGACGCTTTAGGTAAAAAAGATTATAAGATAGCCTTAACACTTTTAAATGAACAATTACAAACAGAATTTTCTCCTGAATATTTGCTAGCTATGATAAGAAGACAATTTCAACAAATAATACAAGCAAAAATTGCTCAAGACAAGGGAAAAAGTGCTAACGATATCTCTAATGAGTTTGGTCTACACCCCTTTGTTGCCAAAAAAGCCTGTGCCCAAGCCAGACAATTTGAATTAAACGCAATAAAAGAAAGTCTACATGAATTAAACGAAATTGAATATTTATCTAAAACTGGCTCTACTGAACTAGAAACAGCTTTAGAGCATTTTATTACTAAGAAAATATAAATTAAAAAGTATATTTATATTTTCTCAGCAATAAAAGACAGTGATAGCAGTGTTTTATCTAATTATATAAAAAGGACTTGCTTTTTTTATTCGTATCTGATATTATAAAAACACTGAAATACGCTTTTGCTGGCGATTTTTTTGTTATGTACTACGCTTAGCAAAAAACTAAAGGGCAATTAGCTCAGTTGGTTAGAGCGCAACACTGATAATGTTGAGGTCGGAGGTTCAAATCCTCCATTGCCCACCAGTTGACGCGGGGTAGAGCAGTTGGCAGCTCGCCAGGCCCATAACCTGGAGGTCGCAGGTTCAAATCCTGCCCCCGCAACATAAATTAACAATTCAACATTAGCCGAGGTAGCTCAGTGGTAGAGCAAAGGACTGAAAATCCTTGTGTCGAGAGTTCGATTCTCTCCCTCGGCACCTCATGGTCTAGCTTAAACGGGGCGTGGCCTAGCTGGCTAAGGCGCATGCTTTGGGAGCATGAGATCCTGGGTTCGAGTCCCAGCGCCCCGACCAATTATATAATAAAAAAATATGCCAAATACTAAATCTGCAAAAAAACAACTCAGAAAGGACACTAAAAGAAGTGCCCAACATTTATCTGTCAAAGAAGAGCTTAAAAAAACTTTAAAGAAAGCTCGTAAAGCTATTGAAGGAGGAGTTAAGGAAGAAGCTGCTAAACTAAATCAAGAAGCTGTTAAAGCAATTGATAAAGCTACTAAAAAGAAAGTTATCAAAAAAGATACTGCTGATAGATACAAATCAAGATTACAAAAAAAAGTAAACAATTTAAAAAAATAAATTAAAACTAATTACTTAAACTTGGCTTAGCCTTGTTTTAGACTATGTCTCGGTTTAAGCGACAAAATTATGTTAACAAAAGATCAAAAAAATAAAATTATTAATAAATATCGTACTCATAAAAGCGATACTGGTTCTCCACAAATACAAATTGCTATTTTAAGTGCAGAAATTAAAGATTTAACCAATCACTTAAAAAATCATAAACATGATCATTCTTCTCGTAGAGGACTACTCAAAAAAGTTAGTGAAAGAAGAAAATTACTTAAATATTTACAAAAAGAAGATCCTAAAGCTTTTAAAGAATTGGCTCAATCATTAAACTTAAAGATTGCGCAAAAATTACAAGCAGAAGAAGAAGAAAAAATAAACAAAGAAAAGAAATTAGAAGAAATTGCTAATCCACTTGTTGATGAAAAGGAAGATTTAAAAGAAAATAAATAATAAAATGATAAAACACAAAGAACAAAGAGTAGGCGTATTAGTAGATGTTTCCAACATGTACCACAGCGCCAAGAATCTCTATAATAAAAGAGTTAACTTTCAGGAAGTTTTAAAAAATGCTGTAGATAACAGAAAACTTATTCGTGCTGTAGCCTATGTTATTCACACAGAAAGCGAAGAGGAAACTTCCTTTTTTGAAGCATTACTAAAACAAGGCTTTGAAGTAAAAATGAAAGATTTACAAATATTTTCTTCAGGTATGAAAAAAGCTGACTGGGATGTTGGCATTGCGGTAGATGCTATTAAATTATCTAAGAACTTAGATGTAATAGTACTCGTAACTGGAGATGGAGATTATCTACCTTTAGTTGAATATATACAAAACACTACCGGTGCTTTAGTTGAAGTTATGGGGTTTAGACAAACCACTTCTAGTAAGTTAGTAGAAGAATGTGATGACTTTATTAGTCTTAGTGAGGATAAAAAATATTTACAATAAATATTTATATATAGTTTATAGATAGATATTTACAATTAATAATAAATAATAATTAAAGCTTGGTCATTAGATAAATAGTGCTGTAAGTTTATTTACTTATAGTTCTGTAATTTAATGGTCAAGCTTAGATAAAAAATATGTTTGAAGAAAAAAGTTTTTCAAAAGAGTGGCTTGGCCGCACTCTAACAATAAAAACAGGCAAATTAGCTAAACAAGCTGACGCAGCAGTAACCGTACAATACGGAGATACTGTAATTATGGCTACCGTTGTTGAAGCTAATGAGGAAAGAGAAGGAGTAAGCTTCTTCCCTTTAATGGTAGACTTCGAAGAAAAATTATACGCAGCCGGAATAATTAAAGGTTCTCGTTGGGTAAAAAGAGAAGGAAGACCAACTGATGCCTCTATTTTAACAGGTAGAATGATAGATAGAACTATTCGTCCTTTATTTGATGATGAAAGCAGAAAAGATGTACAAGTTATCATCACAGTACTTTCAGTAGATCAAGAAAATGACTTTGACATTGTTTCTTTAGTAGCTGCTTCAGCAGCTCTATCAGTTTCAGGTGTTAATTGGGCTGGTCCAATTGGTGGTACTAGAGTTGGAAGAATAAATAATGAACTTGTATTTAATCCTACTTACGATGAACAAGCTAAAAGTGACTTAGATTTAATTGTATCTGGAACTGAAGATAAAACTATCATGATTGAATGTAGTGGTAATGAGCTTAAAGAAGAAGAAATGGAAAAAGCTTTACTTGCTGGACAGGAAAAACTTCAAGGTTCAATTGAATTAATTAAAGAATTTAAGGAAAAATTTGGTGTTAAAACAAAAACTCCAAAACCGGAACTACTTGATGAAAGCGAAAAAGAAGCTAAAGAAGAAGAAAAGAAAGCATTAGAGTTAACTCAAAAATGGCTAGATGAAAACGTCAAAAATATGCTTTTTGATCAAAAATATCACAGCAAAGAACATAGAAAAGCTGTAGTTAAAAGTATTGAAAATGAATTAGATAAATATTTATTTGATCAAGGGCTTGATAAAAAAGCTAGAAAGAAATCTATTTCTAAACTTGCTTATAAAAATATTGAAAACCAAGTTAGCAAAGCAATCTTAGAAGATAATAAGCGTGTTGACGGAAGAGCTTTTGATGAAATTAGAGAATTAAATTCAGAAGTAAGTATTTTACCTAGAAATCACGGTGTTGGACTATTTTCTCGTGGCGAAACTCAAGTAATGTCAGTACTAACATTAGGTTCTCCATCACTTGAACAATCACTGGAAGGACTTGAAGGACCTAGCACTAAAAGGTTTATGCACCACTACAACTTCCCTCCTTACAGTGTAGGAGAGGCTAAACCTCTTAGAGGAACAGGTCGCAGAGAAGTTGGTCACGGCGCCTTAGCTGAAAAAGCTTTAATTCCAGTGTTACCAAGTCAAGATGACTTCCCTTATACTGTTAGAATCGTATCAGAAACACTAGGCTCTAATGGATCCTCTTCAATGGCTTCTACTTGTGCCTCATCACTTTCACTTATGGACGCTGGTGTACCAATCAAAACTGCTGTAGCAGGTATTGCTATCGGTATGGCTTCAAATAAAGATATGAGTGACTGGAAAATACTAACTGACATTCAAGACTTAGAAGATGGTGAGGGTGGAATGGACTTTAAGATCACTGGAACAAAAGACGGAATCACTGCTATACAATTAGACACTAAAACTAATGGTTTAAATAAAGATATTATTCACGAAGCTTTAAAGGCTGGAAGAGTAGCTTTAAATAAAATTCTTAAGAACATGAATGAAGCTATTGCAGAACCAAAACCAGAACTTTCACCTTATGCTCCTAAATTACTTAACTTACACATTAAACCTGAAAAGATTGGTATGGTAATTGGACCAGGAGGAAAAATGATTAACAAAATTATTGAAGTAACTGAATGTGAAATTAATATTGAAGAAGATGGTTTGGTAGTTATTACTGGCCAAGATATTGAAAAATTAAGGGAGGCTGAAGCTATGATTAAAGAAATAGTACATGAATTTGAACCTGGTGAAATTATTGAAGGTGAAGTAGTTAATATTCTAGACTTTGGAGCTTTTGTTAAATTAAATAAAAACCAAGACGGATTAGTTCATATTAGTGAATTAGCTCCTTATAGAGTAAATAAGACTGAAGATATTGTAAAAATTGGTGATACTGTAAAAGTAAAGATAAAAGAAGTTGATGATAATGGTAAAATTAAACTTACTATGAAAGAACTTCCGGAAAATGAAAAATACTGGTCTAAAGAACAAACAAATCACAATAATTCCAATAAAAAATAAGACAAGTAGAAGTTTAAAAACTTTTCTTTAATAAAAGTAAATTACTATTGACTTTTAGTTATTATTAAGTTAATATTTACTTATTAATTAAATTAATATTAATGGTTTTAAAGCTCTAACAAAGCTTTTATCAACCCTGCTAAACATGTTAACTATTAGATTATCAAGAGTGGGTAAAAAAAATAGACCTACTTATAGAATCGTTATCTCAGAAAAAGCCAAAGATCCATATGGTCGTGCTTTAGAAATCTTAGGATCATATGATCCACATAATAAAAACCTAAAAGTTGATGATGATAGAGTAAGATATTGGATATCAAAAGGCTCTCAAATGTCACCTACAATCAATAATCTTTTTATTGATAATAAGATTATTGAAGGTGAAAAGAAAAAAGCTACAAAAACAGCCACAAAAAAGAATATAGCTAAACAAAAAGAAGCTGAAAAAAAGAAAAAAGAAGAAAAAGATAAAGAAGAACCAAAAGAAGAACCAAAAGAAGAACCAAAAGAAGAAAGCAAGAATGAAACTAACGAAGTTAAAAAAGAAGAAAAAGAAGGGGAGAAATAATATTGTTCTTGACAAAATTTATAAATTTATTATAATAGAAAGTACTAATTCTTAAAGAGTTTCTTACAAATTGGCAAATCAATATAAATACTGATTTTAGTTCAATTTGATAAGACAAAGACAACATATGGCAGAAGAAAATGCACAAGATAAAGAATTCTTAGAAACCATTGTGAAACAAATCGTTTCTAAACCAGATGCAGTAAAAGTAGAAAGGACCATTGACGAAATGGGCGTTCTTCTAACCTTAAAAATTGACCAAGAAGACATGGGTTATGTTATTGGTAAAAAAGGTCAAACCGCACAAGCAATTAGAACTTTACTTAAGATTATTGGTGCTAAAAACAACAGCCGAGTAAATCTTAAAATTTACGACCCTAATGCAGGCAATCGTCCAAGTTCTAACAATGAAAACATGGATGCTGAAAAAGTTGATACTTCTTCAGTGGATGACTTAAACATCTAAAATATTCATTATAGAAGAATACAAAACCACAACTTAAAAGTTGTGGTTTTGTTTTTAAAAACTTAATTATGAAATATCATATTATAACAATTTTTCCAGAAATATTCTCTTCCTATTTTTCTCATAGTATTATTGCTAGAGCACAAAAAAACAAACTAATTGACATACAAGTTCACGATCTAAGAAAATGGGCAACTGATAAACATAAAACTGTAGATGATACTCCTTATGGTGGAGGTGCCGGTATGATACTTAAAGTAGAACCATTATATAAAGCTTTGAAAGAATTAGCTCCGAGAAAGAAGAAAAGTAGAAAGATAATATTAACTTCAGCTAAAGGAAAAACTTTTAATCAAAGTCTTGCTAAATCATATGCTAAAAACCTTAAAGAAATCATCATCATTTGTGGGCGCTATGAGGGTGTTGACGAGAGAATAAAAGAATTTATTGATGAAGAGCTATCTATTGGTAATTACGTCCTCACAGGCGGTGAGATACCTGCTATGGCTATTATAGATGCTAGCATGAGACTATTACCGGAAGTTTTAGGAAATAAAGAAAGTATTGTCGATGAATCACATAATAAACCAGGGTTATTGGAATACCCACAATATAGCAAACCTCAATATTTTAAAACCAAGAAAAAAACTCTACCAGTACCAGATGTGCTTTTGTCAGGCAACCACCAGAAAATAAAAAAATGGCGCCAAAAGCACCAAAATAAACAATAACTGTTATATTTTCAAGTATAGTCTTATAAAATTTTATCTATTTAAACTATTACACTTATTTAACTACCCAAGAACTATTATTTTTTGCTATTTTCCCTTCTAAAGCAAAACCAGATGCCTTAGCATGTCCTCCACCTCCAAATATTTGAGCTAATTTAGACAAATCAATACCATCACTATAAGCAGAAGCTCTAAAACTTCCTTTAATAATTCCTGGCTCCTTTTCTCGTAAAAGCATAATTGCTTTAACATCAGCCATATTACTCAAGAAACCTGCAATCTCTCCAAATATATCACTATCAAAATATTCATCATTTTTTAAAACCTCGGTTATTTCTTGATGCCTTAAAACTGTAAAAGCAATCTTGTATTTATGATTAATTTGTAAATTATTTAAAGCTAAGCTCCAAAGACGTATACTTTGTATACTTCTATTGTTCCAGATTCTATTTACAATCTTAGGAAATTGAGCACCATAACTTAACATTTCTGATGAAATTGCTATAGTCTCTTTTCCAGTTGATGAGTATAAAAAATTAGCTGTATCAGTAAGTATTCCAGATAAAATTAAAGTAGCAATTTTCTTATTAAACTCTATTTTATTAATTTTAAAAAAATGATACAAAACCTCAGTAGTAGATGAGGCTTGTGAATTTCTAATTTCAATATCCGTATAATCCTCAAACTTAGGATGATGATCAAATTCAATAATAAAAAAAGTTTTATCATCATTATTCTTTAATTCATCTATTTCCTTATCTAAAAAAGTCCTACTTTTAGAACCACAGTCTACCGCTATAAGAAGATCAAAATCCTTAAGATTAAAGTCTTTGTTTGCAAGTATTTCTTCTTCATGTGGTAAAAAACTGTAAGCATCAACAGGTTTATCCTGGCAGTAAGCAAGATATTTCTTACCAATCCTCTTCATTAATTCTATTAAAACTCCAACCGAAGAAATAGCATCACTATCAGGATTGACATGACCAACAATTAAAATATTTTGTGCTTGCTGAATTTCTTCCCAAGCTTTTTGATACAAAGTATTTAAGCTATTCATTTTTTTCATCTTCAATTTGTTTAAAGATTTTATCAAGTTCATAATCAGAACTATTGTACAAATCTAAATTCCAATCTAATTTAGGAATTCTTTTTAAACGGGTTTTTGTTTGTAATTTTTTAGCTATACTTTTAGAATTTTTTCTTAAAGAGTTTAAAGCAGTGCCTGCTTTAGTGGAAGGTAAAACACTTAATTCTACTTTTAAAAATGAGCCTCTATCATCTGAGCTAACTCTTAAAATAGTAAGTAAAACTCCAGGAATAATAATTTCCTGGTTAACTATCTTAGCTATTTCTGTTTTTAAAAGAGAGTTTAATCTTTCTTGAGATGACATTATAATGTAATTTTAATAGATTCTTCTTTGTATAACTCCAACACATCATCTTCTTGGACTACGGGTGAGCCAGCAAAATTTAAACCACACTCTTGATTTAACTCAACTTTATCTACATCTTGCTTACCTGATTGCAGTTGAGTTATTTCCCCTTGAGTTTCAAACTTACCTTCTCTAATTACCTCTACTTTAGAATTATTTTGCGCTTCACCTTCAATTACTTTACCACCAATAATTTGGTTTTTATTTTCTGTCCTAAATATTTTTAAAACCTTAATTTTTCCAATGTCTTTTTTAACAATTTCAGGAACAACAAGTTTTTGCATTTCTTCTTTAACAAATTTAATTAAATCATAAATAACAGAAAACATTTCAACTCTAATATTTTTCTCTCTAATATGTTCTTGAATTTCATTATTAACACTGACATTAAAACCTAAAATAATAGCATCAGAGTTTTCCGCTCTTTTGATATCGCTTTCGTTAATGTTACCCAGACTCTTATTCAAAACTTTTACCTTCATTTTTTCACTATTTAGCTTTAGAAGTGACTCTTCAATAGCTTCTGCTGATCCTAAAACATCACTTTTAATAACAACATTTAAGTTTTGTTGCTCCTTGGAATTATTATTATCATTACTAGCTTCAGAAGCATCTCTATTCTCACTATATTTAATCTTTTTACTTTTCACTTTCTTACCATCTCCTACATACATCATATCTCCTACTTTAGGAGTAATTTTAAGTCCTAAAACCCTTACCGGAACAGAAGGTCCGGCTGATTTTATATTATCTCCTTTATAATCTGATAATGCTTTTACCTTTCCATAAATAACATCTTCAAAACATAATTGATCACCAACGTGTAAAGTGCCATTTTGAATAAGAATTGTAGCTACTGGTCCAGCAGTTTTATCAACATGAGATTCAACAATAGTCCCGGTAGCATCAGCATGAGGATTAGCTTTTAATGATTTAACTTCAGTGTCTGATAACAATAAAACTATATCTAAAAGCTTATCTAAACCTTCTCTTTGTTTTGCAGATATAGGAGCAGTAATAACTTTTCCTCCCCATTCTTCTGGCAATAGATTAAGTTTAGAGGATAAATCTTGCATAGCTTTATTAATATCAGCTCCTTCTTTATCTATTTTGTTAATAGCTACAACAAACGGAATTTTAGCATTTTCTATTATCCTATAAGCTTCAATAGTTTGAGGTTTAACCCCATCATCAGCTGCTACAACTAAAATTGCCACATCAGCAACCTTAGCTCCTCTGCTTCTCATAGCCGTAAAAGCCTCATGTCCAGGAGTATCAATAAAAGTAACTAATCTGTTATTTTTTTCTGCTTGATAAGCACCAATATGTTGAGTGATTCCACCTGCCTCACTTTCAATTACTTTTGTACTACGAATAGCATCTAAAAGAGCGGTTTTCCCATGATCTACGTGACCCATAACTACTACCACTGGAGCTCTTTCTTCTAATGAATCATCTTCTTCAGCTTCTAGCACATCCTCAATACTTTTTTCATTTTCTTTTTTCTCAAACTCTTCTTCTGCTTCTTTCGGTACAACTTCAATTTCTAATTCATCTGAAACAATGGAAGCAGTGTCATAATCAATTTTTTCGTTTATAGATGCAAAAACACCATTTTTCATTAAAGTGCTTAAAACTTTATTAACCGCAATACCTGCAATACTAGCAAAATCTCTAATAGTTATGTATTTACCTACTTCAACTTTCTTTTTTTCTTTAGGTAAATCATCTTCACTTTCAGCTTCTTCTCTTTCCTTTTCTCTTTCCTCTCTTTCTAATTGTTTTTTATACTTCGGCCACTCCCTCATAACCTTCTGGGCTGTGTGATTATCAACCTTAATAGCCTTTTGACCCACACTAAACCCCATACGTGGCAAAATATCACGTAATTCTTGTGGTGTTATTTTTAATCTTCTTGCTAATTCTGTTAAATTCATAAAATGTAAAAATGGGCTCGAGCCCTTTTTTAAAGTGTTTTTTAATAGTTTACTTTATTGAACCATTTTAGTCAAGCTAAAATTATATTAAAAATATTATTATTTTATTTAAAGTAACGTTTTAATCTTTACAAAAACAATTTCTTCTGCTAAGATTATTATAGTTTAATAATTAATTAAATTGAACTGGAATTTAGGAGATTTAGGTATTTAAATGTATAGAAGAGTTTTATATAGTAAAAAGATAGAATACACAAACCCAAGATCAATGCAGTTTACTGTAGTAATAATATTATGAAAACAACTAATAATTCATTAATTTACATAAAAAATTGCTTATAAAGATATAAAATCTTGATGTATTTATTATTTTAGTTATTAGTGAATTCTATACAATCTAATACCGGTTATAAAGGTCCTAAACTCCAAATTAAGCATATGATAGAATATTTATTGTATTTGGCAGTAGCAGTAGGAGCTTTTTTTATTGGATTTATTGTTCGTAAACAACTTGCAAAATCAAAAATTGGTCATGCACAAGAAAAGGCGGACAAAATCATTAATGAAGCTAAAACAAAACACAAAGAACACTTATTGTCTGCCCAAGATAAAGCCTTAAAAATATTAGAGGAGGCTAAAAAAGAAGAATCTGAACGTAGAAGAGAAATTAGTAAATTACAAGGACGTTTAGAACAAAGAGAGAACTCTTTTTCTCAAAAACTACTTGAACTTCAAGACAAACAACAAAAACTTTATGATAAAGTCAATGAAGTCCAAGAAATAAGAGAAAAAATTAAAAAAATAAAAGAAGAACAAAACTTAGAGTTAGAAAAAATAGCTGCTTTAAATAAAGATGAAGCTAAGGAAAGGTTGTTAAAAAACATCGAAGAAGAAAACAAAGAAGATTTATTAATACAAATCAGAAAATTAGAAGGTGATAATCAAGAGGTATTAGAAAACAAAGCAAAAGATATTATGGCTACCTCTATGCAAAGATTAGCTTCTACCTATACACTTGAATTAACCACTACCACCGTTGATTTACCTAGCGATGAAATTAAAGGTAGAATTATTGGTAGAGAGGGTAGGAATATTAAAGCCATTGAACAAGCAACGGGAGTTGAAATTATTGTAGATGATACTCCAAATGCTATTACAGTATCAGGTTTTTCTTTAATCCGAAGACATATTGCTAAAAAAACCTTAGACTATTTAATTAAAGACGGACGTATTCATCCGGCTAAAATTGAAGAGGCTGTGGAGAGATCAAAAGGTGAAATAGCGGCTGATATTAAAAAAGCTGGTGAAGAAGCTATGTATGAAGTTGGTGTAACAGGCTTTGATCCTAAACTAGTACAAATACTAGGCAGACTTAAGTACAGAACTAGTTATGGACAAAATGCACTGCGTCACTCAATTGAAGTGGCTCATATATCAGCTCTAATAGCTGAACAATTGGGCGCCAATGTTACTTTCGCTAAAAAAGGTGGCTTATTACATGATATTGGAAAAGCCGTTGATCATGAAATCAAAGGTAATCATACAGAAATTGGTAGAGATATTGCCAAAAAATTTAACTTACAACCTGAATTAATAGCTCCAATTGAATCTCATCATGATGATAATCCAACAACTTTAGAATCTGTAATTGTAAAAGTAGCTGACGCTATTTCTTCTGCCAGACCTGGAGCAAGAAATGATAATTATGAGAACTACTTGCAAAGATTAGAAGAATTAGAAAAGATTGCTAATTCTTTTGATGGCGTAGACAAAACCTATGCAATCCAAGCTGGTAGAGAGGTGAGAGTATTTGTAACTCCTGAAAAAATAGATGATTATGGAGCTCATGAATTAGCTAAAAATATTAGTAAAAAAATTGAAGAAGAATTAAAATATCCTGGTGAAATTAAAATTAACCTAATTAGAGAGCTACGTGTAACAGAGTATGCTCGTTAATATTCACATTTGAAATATTTATGTTATAATGATAACCTAATTGTAATTATATGAACAAAGCTGAACTAATTAACAAAATTCAAGAAGAGGCTGAAGTAAGTAAAAAACAAGCAAAAGCCATGATTGATACATTTACTAATACTGTTATTAAACAGTTAAAGAAAGACAATCACGTTACTATCGCTGGCTTTGGTACCTTTCTTTCTAGGGTTAGATATGCTCGTGGAGGTGTTAATCCTCAAAAACCAAGCGAACGCATAACTATTCCAGAAGTACGAGTAGCAAAGTTTAAAACTGGTAAAAGACTTAAAGATGAATTAAAAAGTTAATATTTTTTTAAAGGCATGTACTCGTAGCTCAACTGGATAGAGCGCCTGGCTTCGGACCAGGAGGTTGCGGGTTCAAATCCTGCCGAGTACACATAAGCCTTAAATATGACTGGGTAGCTCAGTTGGTTAGAGCGCGGCACTCATAACGCCGAGGTCGAGAGTTCAAGCCTCTCTCCAGTCACACTAGCGCCGTTAGCTCAGTTGGTAGAGCAGTTGCCTCTTAAGCAAACGGTCGCAGGTTCAAATCCTGCACGGCGCACAAAAAAAATAAGGCTTAAATGCCTTATTGAAAAACAATTGCTCCCTTATTGGGAGTTTTTTATTTTAACTAATTACTGAGCCTTTAAACTTTTTATCTTGTAAATAGTTATTTAAATTACTAATTTTATTGCCATTTAAAATTACAACCTTAATATTATTTTTTTGGGCTAATTTAGAGGCCACAGGATCAAAAGGAGCATTTTTACCGGGGACCCATTTTCTACCAATTATATCTAAAAAGTTGTCCCAAGATAATTCAGTAAGCTTTTTAGCATCTTTATATTTACTAGGATCTTTATCATATACATAATCTATATTTGTCATGTTAATTACAATCTCAGCGTTATGCTTTATTGCCAAAGAAATTGCCATGTCATCTGAAGATCTACCTGGTTTATAGCCGCCAGCTACTAATATTTTATTAGTTTGTACATCATCGCTAGGTTTTTGTATTATATCTTTATAAGCTTTATTAGCTAAAATTATCTTAAGTAAATTTGCATTTAATCTAGTAGCGCTAATACCAATCCAATCAGCTTGCTCATCACTAATACTAGTAACTTTATTAGCAGTAGAAATATAATTTCTAGCTATTTTACCACCTCCAGCAACTAAAATAAATCTGTACTTATGATTGTTTTCATTTATTAATTTAAATAATTTCTTTAAGAACAAATGATCAACCTTACCAGCGCTAGGAACTATAAGGGAGCCTCCCACAGAAATAATAATATTTTTTTTCATATAATGTTAAATTAAATACCTATAAATAAAAAACCGTTTCTAGATTGAAACGGTTTTATACCATATAATTAATTTATTCTTCTTTTTGTTTACTTTTGTAAAGCTCTAATATATTATCTTTAATCTTCTTCATTAAAGCTTTATCACTCTTAATAGTTTTTTTAGCATTCTCTCTACCTACTCCTAACTTTTCTTCTCCAAAGCTATAACTATTACCAGCTTTTTTAATTACCCCATATTCTGTACCTATATCCAATAAATCACCCGCTAAAGAAATACCTTCATTATACATAATATCAAACTCGGTAGTTTGAAAAGGTGCAGCCACCTTATTCTTTACTATTTTAGCTCTAACTCTATTACCAACACTTTTATCGCCTTGCTTTATTTGTGCTGCCCTTCTTACTTCAATTCTAACTGAAGAATAAAACTTTAAAGCATTACCACCAGTTGTAGTTTCTGGACTACCAAAGAAAACACCGATCTTATTTCTAATTTGATTAATAAATATAATAACTGTTTTACTCTTAGAGACAGCACCTGTAAGTTTTCTTAAAGCTTGACTCATAAGTCTAGCCTGCAACCCCATATGTTGATCCCCCATTTCACCATCTATTTCTTTTTGTGGTACCAAGGCCGCTACAGAATCAACTACTATCACATCCACTGCATTTGAGCGAGTAAGAGTTTCAACTATCTCTAGAGCCTGCTCTCCTGTGTCTGGTTGAGAAATTAATAGTTCATTCACATTTACACCTATTTTTTTGGCATACTCTGGATCAAGGGCATGTTCAGCGTCCACAAAAGCAGCTAAACCACCTTTCTTTTGTACTTCAGCTACAATATGCTGAGCTAGGGTAGTTTTACCCGAAGCTTCTGGTCCAAATATTTCAACAATTCTACCTCTAGGAACTCCTAAAATACCTAAAGCCATATCCAAAGAAAGACAACCTGTTGGTATAACATCCACATCACTTCTTCTAGTTTCTCCAAATCTCATAATTGCTCCCTCACCAAACTTTCCTTTAATCTGCTCAATAGCCGTATCAGCTGCCTCTTGCCTAGGATTATTATGATTTTTATTATCTACTTTTTTATCAGTTGTTTTATTTGCCATATATTTAAATTATTTTTTATACATTTTATCTAATTTTTTATTATCATATAAGAATTCCTGTCTTAAGGCATATCCCAAAAGTATTCTAATTAAAATGATACCACCTAATTTTATAGCTTCATCTAAACTCTGTACTACTGTTACTAAAAGTATGTCTGCTGCGATAATAAATTCAATACCAAACATTACATTTCTAGCAAATTTTATCCTAATATAATCTTTACTAAAACCAGCAAAAAATAACATATATAAAGCTGAAATTACCGCCGCCACTACCACAAAAACACCAATATACTCAATTGCTAGGCCTGTATTATAAACTATAATTGAAAAAGCATCAAATATCATATATATAAATTAATTATAATTAATTAAGATGATAAAGCGTTAAAAAAATTCTAATATTATTATACACTGCTTTAGATGATTAGTAAAACTAATAAGGTACACTTATACTATATGTTTTACCCTGAGAATTTTGCCAACCTAGCTCTAAAGTATTCTCTTTTTTAAAAGCATAGAAACCTTTTTTTGATAGCCAATTATTAGAATTTT
>DATFJU010000015.1:0-13829 GCA_035269015.1 Patescibacteria group bacterium
GTGATAGCTATACCTGGCTTTTCTTTTTTAATTTTTTTAATTAATTCTTTAAACTGCTCTACTGTATATTTTCTATTCATTTTCTTTAATATTTCATTATCCCCAGATTGTACAGCTATATGTAAATGGTTGGCTAATTTGCTAGACTTTCCTATTGTTTTAATTAATTTATCCTTCATATCTTTAGGATGACTACTAAAAAATCTAAGCCAAAAATCTCCAGGTATTTTTTCTATTTCTAATATTAAATCAGCAAAATCTTTATCATTTGATTTATAACTATTTACATTTTGAGCTATTAAATTTATTTCTTTATAGCCTAAACTAACCAGTTTCTTTACCTCAGCAATAATCTTATTGTAGTCTCTATACACCTCTCTACCTCTAGCATAAGGGACTACACAGTATGAACAAAAGTTATTGCAACCATTGCCAATAGGAACATAAGCGCTAAAATTATTACTATAATTAGGCTCTATTTCTAGATATCTTTCTCCTTGATTTTCTCTTAAGTCATCTAACGACTTATTGTCTAATTTATTAGTTAAAAGCTCAATCATCTTAGGTAGCTCATTAATAGGCATAAAAAGCTTTACTCTTCCCTCTAATCTTTTAATAACATCTTTTCTCTTAGCTAAACAACCAGTAATTACTACATCACTTTCTTTATTATCTTTCCTTATCTGCTTTACTAAACCATATACTCTATCCTCAGCCTTTTGTCTGACTCCGCAAGTGTTAATAATAACTAAATCAGCAGACTTTTGATCTGTGCTTGTTATTCTTTTAGAATTTAAATAACTAGCAATTCTTTCACTATCAGCTTTATTCATCTGACAACCAATAGTTATTATATGATAACTGTGATAATGCATATATAAAAAAATATTAATTTTCTTTTAATTTATTATCTATGAAATATAATTCATATAAAGAAAATTCTGAACTAATTTCTTTTTTAAGTCTAATATTCATATTATGTTCTGGTAATTTTCTTTCGTTTAAATATTTTATATCTTTTTCAGGAAAGGTGAAGTTAAAATAATATAGTGGTAGTTTTTTTGCTACCTGACCATAGTAATGATTCATATTAGGATCTGTTAATAATCCTCTGATAACTTTTCTCTCTGGAAAAAGCAACTTATCATGAAACTCTGTCACTATCACAGCATTTTGCTCTGTATTACCCCAAACCTTTTCTACATTTACTTGATCTTTTTTAAACTTAAAATATGTATAATATAACCCTTCTTCTGATCCAAATATAAGAAAATAAAAAGATAATAGATAAATTATAAATATAAATATAGCAATAAGTCCATTTCTACTTATAGTTGTCCAGCATTTCTTTTGTTTAAATATATATTTAGAGAACTTATCAAAAAATATTGCAATAATTGGCATAGATCCTAAATAGATTGGTAACCAATAGCGAGTATAGGAATTACCAATAGTATGACTACTAGCATCAGGATTATCAGTAAACTTCCAACTTCCATAATAAAATATTAAAACAGCGGACAAAAATAACCAACTAACAATATACAACCAATATTTTTTAGGCCATTTGTATATATTTGCCAATAATATTAAAAAACCTAAAGTCAGCGGTATGAATAAATACCAAAACATTTTTGCAAAATATATAATAAACATTTTTACTGATTGCCAAGGCTTAAGGCCAAAATAAAAGATAGTATCTTTAATATTATTAAAAGCTACTCTAATCATATCAGTTTGCTTGTTAACAGTAGACTTTACCAAGTCTCCACTTGATTTACTAATTGTAAGTAAAGATTCATTCATTTCACTATACCCACCTTGCCAAAAAGCACCATATAAAATTTGGTTATAATAAAACATTGGTAAAAGACCAGTAAACATTCCTGACAAAAATAATAGTATTTTAATTATACTTATGCTTCTGAAATAAAAAATCCAAGCTAAAAATACTACTGGCATTAACCATAACACCTCAGAAGTTCTAGTAATAAGAGCTAAAGCTAAAAATAATCCAGCTAAATAAGATGCAATAAGTGAAAATATATATACTAGCTTAGGTTTATATGATAAAAATTTAGTTTTAATCTTTTTATTATTAACAATATAAGTGCTGAAATATAAAAAAATAATTACAAATACAACAAACAAAACATTATGAAACATACTTCTAGATGTATAATATATGTATACAGGAAACGAGAACAAAAGAAGGCTTGATAAGAAAGCAATTCTTTTAGTAAATATTCTTTGTAACCAAAGATAAAAAAATACCAAACCTATACTGGCAAAAATTGGTGTTAAGTATGGTATAAGCTGATTTCCAAAAATAGAAGCTATTTTTCCAAAAATTATAATAACACCAAGAAAACTAAGTGGCTTTAACCATGGACCATCACTTTTAAAACTTCTGGGATGTATAATTCCACCAGTGCCTAAATTATACCTTTCTTTTATAGTAAGACTAGCGCTATTACTATAAACTTTAGAAAAAACATAATTTGCATTCTCATCAGGTGATCCCCATTTTACATAATCAGGACTTTGCGCTATAAAATTATAAGAAGAAGAAATTACAAAAAAAATAATGGCTAAAATAATTATTGTCATTAATCGCCAATTTTTAGAGAAAAAATTGTTATATTTTTTTGTCTTTTTTTCCTTAACTTTCATAACTATTAAATAGCTTTAATTTATACTACCTTAGCAAAAAATACCATTTTAAGCAATAATTTGCTATATTATTAGTATGACAAAAAATTTAGAAAAAATCTATTATTTCATACTTTTAAGCTTATCTTTTTTAGCAATTTGGGGATCAATTGTTTACTTAAGCTTTGAGTTAAATCAAACAATGAGAATACTAGTTTTACTTTTAAGTATAACTAGTACTATTTTAAGTGTTAAGCTTTTAAAAATTAAATTTTCTAAAGACAAGTTAAAAGAAATAAAAAGAAACACTAAAGCTCCCACCTTCTATTATATACTATATTTTTTAATACTTTTTATTATTAGCTACTTACTTATAGAAGCTGTTAGTGCAGAAGCCTTAATTTCTCCTTGGCAAGTTTTAAATACTAGATTTTTTATTTCATATACTGCTTTAGCTATAATTAGTTTATATGGTTTTTATAATAAATATCAAGGTCATAATTTAGCCTTAATAATATTATATTTAATTTCTTTTTCTGTGGCATTAATTGTCTATAAAATTGGTTATGGTTTTGATCCCTTTATACACCAAGCTAGTATGGAGGCCATTGATAAATTAGGCAAAATTCATCCAAAAAACCTTTATTATAATGGTTATTACTCTATTGTTTTGATAATACATGACATTTTGCAGGTATCCATAGAAACTGTGAATAAATTTATTGTACCAATTATTTCTGCTTTAAGTTTACCTTTAGCACTTAACATATTTATAAAGCATTATTTTACTAAACATAGAAACACAGTAATAAGCGCCTTAGTTCTAATGCTTCCCTTTTCAATATTTATAATTAGTACACCTCAAAATTTAGCTTATTTATTTTTAATACTAAGTTTAGTTCTTGGAACTACTTTAAAAAGAAAATATATATATCTAAGTGGTATTTTGTCACTGGCAAGTTTTTTTATTCATCCTTTAGCTGGTATACCTGCTTTAATTTTTTGGGTTTTAGTATTTATACATATAAATAGAGATAAAATAAAAACCTGGCAATATAAAACCCTGCTTAGTTTAAGTTCTTTAGCATCAATAATATCAATACCCCTAGCCTTTGTTTTAATGGGTCAGAGCTCTTTTAATATTAATTTTGGTACCATAGAGCAGTTTGGTCTATTTTGGCCTTCAGGAGAGAGTATATGGCTTAATTTTAGCTATTTCTATGGTTTCAACACCTTTATTTTTATTCTAATCTTAATATTTTTTGGTTTCTCTATTTGGTTAAAAAACTACAAAAACACTCCTAAAATATTTATGCTAACCAATATTTTAGGACTATCTTTTTTTCTATCATATTTACTTAGTCAAGGTTTAAACTTTGAATATTTAATTGCTTACGAACGAGATTATTATAGGGAAAGAATATTAATTATTAGTATTATTTTTTTCTTGCCCATGATAATTATTAGTTTCAAATACTTACTATCAAAGTTAAACTTAACTGATAAATATTTTAAAATATCTGCTTTATTAATTATTCCTTTACTTTTTTGTGCTTCCCTATACTACTCTTACCCTAGACATGATAATTTCTATAACTCCCGAGGATATAGTCTTTCTTTCCAGGATATAGAGACAGTAAAATTTATTGAAGAAAATAATAAAAATAATAACTATATTGTATTAGCTAATCAGCAAGTTAGCTTAGCAGCTCTAAAAACATTTGGCTTTAAAAAATACTTTAAAAATAATATCTTTTATTACCCTATACCAACCAGTGGTGAGTTATATAAATATTATTTAGAGATGGTCTATGAAGGTTCTAGTAAAGATACAATAAAAAAAGCTCGTGAATTAACAGGAGCTAAAACTGTCTACTTTGTAATTAATAAATATTGGTGGGCCTCAACAAAAATAATTGATGAGGCTAGTTTAATTGCTGATGAAGAATATAAACTATTTGACGGTGACGTTTATATTTTTAAATATAATTAACGCTTACTTTCTTGATAATTAAATATTGGGCCTAAAACTAAAATAGGATTATCTTTATAATATCTAAGTAAAGCTATCATTTTTATACCTTTAATTTCAGCTAATAATTGAGAATCATTATCATCTGTGTTTAATATTAAACTCTTATCACTAGCTTCTCTAACAATATACTCACGACTTAAATCATCTATCAAATTATATTGATCATCAGAAATCTCTTCACCTTTATTTTGTTTTAAAACGATACTTTTTAAATCTTTAAAGGTAACATTCATATTATTTAAATTTATACCAGCTGAAGCAACTTCATTACTAATCTGTAAGGCCGAAAACATTTGACTAATCATATCAGTGCTAGCTATTAAATTATCCAATAAAGATAAACTAGGTTCAATATAATTATATCTATTAATATTTGCTGCATTATAACTCAGAGTATCTTTTTCGTCACTATATAAACTATATAAGCCTAATAAATCTGGCTCTAATTGAAAATTAACCCAAAAGCCTAAAGAACTCATAACCAACCTGTCCTGCCAATCTTTTGTTTGCGCATAACGCGGGTTGCTACTGCGTTCAAAACCAAACATGGAATTAATTAAATTAAAATTAGACCAATAATTATTTTCTTGCCAATTATCTGACTCATTTAATTGATACTTAATTTTATCTACCTGTTCATTGTAATTATTATAATTAGTATTTTTTTGCCAATACTCATTATCACTATCAATCTTAGTTACTAAGTTTATTATATCTAACCCAAAGCCGTTGCATCGAATTTCACCATTAACAGTCCTGCCTTCACAAGCAGTAATTAAATCTGAATCTTTTTCTGCACCACTATAAATACCTACTTCTGGATAAGTTAAATTATTAAAAATATAACTATTAGGCCAATAATAATCCGCTAACAACTTTAAACCAGCGTTAGCTCTATTAGTTTCATTAATTTCATTATAACCTCCTTTTAAATCTGAGAACTTATATTTACTAATTTCAAACTGCAAGTTATACAATCTCTCATCTATATAATCATTATTTTTACCAAACCACTCATCAAAATTTTCAATATCTTTATTATTAAAAGCATCTCTATAATTTACATAAGTTAAATCCTGACGCAAACCTTTAAAGAAAGCCATAATTTTGTATATCCTAGCCCATTTGTTTTTTAGTTTTTCATCTTTTGAAATATCTTGAGATAAGATATGTGCGGCAATCGTATTAATACGCCAATCATCTTGATCTAAAAGACAATCAGAGCAATCATCATTTTTATAATATAAAGGGAAAACTGATTGTAGCCATTTATTAGTCAAATAAAAATTATTTAACCTAGCATTTTCTTGATACTCTTTAGGAACTACAAAATTATTATAATCTCTATCATACAATAATACTGGAGATTTAGTTTCCAATTCATGTTCTCTGATTAATTTAACTTCTCTATTAACATCTTCAGATAAATAATATGGTAACTCAAAACTATAAACAGCCTCATCTTTAGGGTTAAACTTAGTTTGATCATTAAAATCATTGTTTTTATTAATCTGCTCAGCACTTGGTTTTAAAAGCTCTAGAGATACGGCCAAATAAGCTGTTACCAACCTTTGTGCCTCTAGCACTGGGTCATTTACATTACCTTTCTCCCTTAAGCTAAATTCATAACGACTTCGAGCTTGATTATATAAACTTTTGTTTATCTCCCAAAGGTTATCGTAAAAAATATTAGATTCAATTTGTTTAAAAACTTTGTTTAATTGATGTTGATAATAGTAAATTAAAAAATCACTAGTAATAACTACAGGTATATTTTTCTCATGTAACCAGTCATAAGCACCATAAAAATCATTAAATTCTTCTTTATAAGGATTAGAAAATACAGCAAAACCATTTTGATTAAGTTTATCTACACCATCATCCAAGTTAAATTTTCTGGACACATTATAATAATTAACAGCATCAACTTTAACGTTAAGTGGTAAATCGTAATCACCTATAGATCTTTCATATGTTTCACTTGGCCTTTCATAAAAATCAGAAAATGATAAATATTCCACCTTAACATCATCTACAAGTGACCTTCCATTTTCTAAATCTTCTTTTTCTGAAGTTTGTGGTAATTCCCCACTCAAACGATTATCAGATTCACTATCTTGATTATCTAAAGTATTATTATCCTCTACTTCAGTTTTATTATTTGAGCTAAAATCAACTTGCATTATAATCCAAGCAATAAAACTTAATACAGCTAAACTAAACAATACTAAAAAGATTATTTTAATAGTTTTATTATAAGGAATTATACCTAAAATTCTTTTTTGACCATATAAATCACTATTTACAAACTTTTCTGAAGAGGGTTTTTGAAATTCTTGCTTGTCTTGATTTTGATTTTGTTCTTCTTCAAACATAAATTTATGTAAAATTAATCAATAAATTGAGCTTTTTTTTGCAAGTGTTCACTGTAAGTGGCAGAAAAAAGAGTTTCATCACTGCCAACTGGAGAAAGAAAATAATTATATTCTGTATAGACTGGATAAATAGCTGCCTTTATGGCTACAATTCCAGGATTACTAACTGGACCTGGGGGTAAACCGGCATTTTGATAAGTATTATAAGGTGATTCAATCTTAGTATCTTCTGTACTATAAACTGTTTTATATTCTCCTAAAATATAGGCTAAAGAAGCACAAGATTGCAGAGCCTGTCCTCTGGCAATTCTATCCCAGAAAATACCAGATATTATTTTAGCTTCTTCAATAGATGTCAAAACAGGGAGACCATCATCATTATATTTAATATTAGCCTCTTTTTCAATAAGAGAAGCCATAGTAACAATTTCATGAATACTTCTACTTTGCTCCTTAATATCTTCTCTCATCTGAGGAGTGACTTTATTATTAAAATTATTTAACATTCTAATAACTAAATCTTGGGGCTCACTATCTTTGTATATATTATAAGTATCAGGAAATAAATAACCTTCCAAAGAATTAAATTCAGGTTTAGATTCTAAAAAACTATAATCTTCTTTATATTTTGACAACATTTTATTATTTTTTTTATCACTCGTTTGTGACCAGCCTACAACATTTAACCATTCATCCTTTTGCCAAATCCCCTCACTTTCAAAATATTGAGCCATTTTTTCATTAGACCAACCTTCTAATAGTTTAACAGTTATTTCCTGACTATTAACTTGACCTTGACTAATCTTGGCCACAATATTTTTTATAGACATATCTTGGCTTAAATTATAGACACCTGCCTGAAGTTTGGACTGTAGGTTTTTGTTTCTAGCATAAAGTATAAATAAATTACTTGATTGTATTAATTTTTCTTCTTTAAGCTCCTTAGCAATATTTTTTAAACTAGCTCCTGACTCAATCACTACAGCCTGCACCTCACCATCTTTATCATAAGGTAAATTAATATTAATATAATAAAAACTTAAAAAAGCAATAATGCTAACTAAAATAAAAGCTCCTAAATACAAGATAAACTTCTTCATAATTGTTTATGTTTCTTGGTCTTAGCAATAATTTCAGAGCTAGCTCTAATTTTTTTGCCTAGACCATCAACCATTTTAATATTTAAATCTTCACAAATTGTGCACTCTGGTATGTCATTTATATTTTTTCTATCTCCACCATTAGCAAATATATCAGGTTTAAGAGCTTCTAAACTTTTACAAACTGTAGCATCAGAATCTATTGACAAAAAAACCTCATCAACACCTTTTAATGATTTGATTATTTTTAATCTATCCTGTTCAGGCATAAAAGGATAAGAACCTTTTATCTTTACTTGCTTATCATTGTTAACTATTACTATTAAATAATCCCCTAAACTCTTAGCTTTATTAATCATTTCTAAATGACCAACATGCAATGGATTAAAATAACCACTAACAGCAACTTTTATTTTTTTAGTACTCATAACTAACTACTATAACTATTAATTATATAATTACATTTTAGCAAAAAAAAAACGATTATAAAAGTTCTTTAGATTACAAAAAAACAGGGCTTTAATATTAGCCCTGTTTTTATAAATATTTAAGTGCTAATTACATCATTGGCATACCACCCATTCCTGGCATTCCTCCAGCCTGTCCTTGACCTGCCTTATCATCACCTTCTTTACTTGGCTTGTCAGCTATAACAGTTTCTACTGTTAAAAACATAATCGCAGCACTAGCGGCATTTTCCAAAGCACTTCTAACCACTTTAGTTGGGTCAATAATACCAGCTTTAACCAAGTCTTCAAACTTATTACTATTTGCATTATAACCAAAGTTTTTCTTTCCTTCTCTATTAGCTTCAATTATTTTATATAAGACTAGAGACCCATCTTCACCAGCATTACTGGCAATTTGTTTAATAGGCTCTAGTATTGCTTGATCAACAATGCGTTCACCTGCTTTATCTTTCTTGTCATCAGTTAGCTCTACAAAGGCATTACCAGCTTGAGCTAAAGCTAAACCACCACCAGCAACAACACCCTCTTCTTGAGCGGCTCTAGTAGCATGAAGAGCATCTTCAATCCTATCTTTCTTTTCCTTCATTTCAGTTTCAGTAGCAGCACCTACTTTAATAACTCCTACACCACCTGAAAGCTTAGCTAATCTTTCTTGTAATTTTTCTTTATCAAAATCAGAATCAGTATTTTCTAATTCTTTTCTAATTCTTACAACTCTTTCATCAATTTCTCTTTTATGTCCCTTACCTTCTACAATAGTAGAATTATCTTTATCAGCTACCACTTTTCTAGCTGAACCAAGGGATTCAAGTTCAATGCTATCTAACTTTAAACCTACTTCTTCTGAAATAACAGTAGCTCCAGTTAAAATAGCAATATCCTCTAACATTGCTTTCTTTCTATCTCCAAAACCTGGAGCTTTAATACCTAAAACATTAAAAGCACCTCTTATTTTATTAACAACAAAGGTAGCTAACGCTTCACCTTCAATATCCTCAGCAATAATAACTAAATCTTTTTTACCAGCTTGAGCTAATTTTTCAAGTAGTGGTACTATCTCCTGAGCTGAAGATATCTTTTTATCAGTAACTAGAATATAAGGATCACTATATTCAGCTTTCATAGACTCTGAATCAGTTACCATATAAGGTGAAACATAACCATTATCAAATTGCATACCTTCAACTACTTCCACTTCTACACCAAATGATTGTCCTTCTTCTACTGTCACTACTCCATCCTTACCTACTTTTTCCATAGCTTCTGCAATCTTTTCACCAATCTCTTTACTGTTAGCACTAATTGAAGCTACTTGAGCAATTTCTTCTTTAGAAGAAATATCATTACTCATATCTTTTAGATTTTTAAGCAAGCTCTCTACTTTCTTCTCAATTGACTTTCTAATTTCAATTGGACTAACACCAGCTGAAACCATTTTAAGACCTTCTTTAATCATAGCTTGAGCTAAAATGGTAGCCGTAGTAGTTCCATCTCCAGCGGTGTCATTAGCACGTGAAGCAACCTCTTTAATCATTTCCGCTCCAATGTTTTCCAATTTATTTTCTAACTCCACCTCTTTAGCCACAGTAACACCATCTTTAGTAATGGTAGGAGCACCAAAACCTTTATCAATTACTACGTTTCTACCTTTAGGACCTAGAGTTACTTTTACAGCCTCGGCTAATTTATCAACTCCAACCTGTAATGATTTCCTGGCTTCTTCATTAAATACTATTTGTTTAGACATATATTTCTTTATTAGTTTATTATCAATTATGAGATTATAGCTAAAATATCAGAGTCGTCTATAATTAGATACTCTTCATTTGCTATTTTTATTTCATCAGGAGAATATTTTTTAAAAACAACCTTATCACCTTCTTTAACAGAAGCTTTTAAATAATCACCGCTTTCAAGTTTTCTACCTGGTCCAACAGCTATTACTTCACCTTGTTCAGGTTTTTCATCTTTAGCTGTTTCAGGTAAAACAATACCGGAAGGAGTTTTTTCCTCTGCTTTTAAAGGCTTAATAACAACATTTGAATGTAATGGTTTTAAGTTCATATCTTTATATTAATTAATAGTTATACTTTAGCACTCCAAGCTTATGAGTGCTAATCTCTTATTATTTTATCACTAATACATAGCTTGTCAAGAGAACTATGACCTTGATTTTCAAGAAAAAATGAATATAAAGAAGACTAATTAAAAGTTTGTATTTTTTAACTCTCGTCTATGTTTTTTATAATCAGGACAAATAGTAGCTACTAAATCCCAAAACTTTTTAGAATGGTTTAATTCTTGCAAGTGGCAGAGTTCATGAATAATTATATAGTCTTGTAGATGTTCAGGTAAAAGAATAATTTTATAATTAAAATTCAAATTAGCATCTTTAGAACAACTTCCCCAACGAGTTTTTTGATCTCTAATACTAATTTTTCGATAATCTAAAGCTAACTCTTTACTATATTTATCTACCTTATTTTTGATTATCTTTCTAGCGGATTCTTTATTTTTTAAATAGTGCTCCCTGCTAAACTTTCTTTTTTGAGGTAGCTTATCAAAATGCTGGAGTTTTTTTTCTATCCAATTTTTTTTAGAATTAATAAACTTCTCTGCTGTTTTTTGACTACATAAAAAAGGCTTTGTTATTACAATACTTTTATCAAGATATAAAGCTAAGCGTAAATGCTTAGCTTTATAACTATTTATAATTTTATATTTTATTTTTTTATTATCTTTCATTAAAATAGTATATACAAATAATATTAATTAAATCTAAATAAATATCTTTTTACCTTTTTTACTCATTTTATTAAGCAATCTAGTTTTATCTTTAAGTAAATTTCTTTTACCATTACCACAACTACCTTTTATTTTAACAATTTTTTTCTTAGCACCATAATATTTTAGACTTAAAAAAGTTTGTAATATAGCAACAAAGTTTAATACTAAACCTACTTTAGGGGCCCCAGAAGTAAAAATAAGAAAGAATTTTTTTTCTTTCCAATTTGGAACCTTCATATTTTTCTTATCAGACCAAACCCTACCATAATTACTAGCTCTATCTAGGAAATTTTTTAATATAGCTGGCAAACCAAAATTCCAAATTGGGGTAGCTAAAACTACATACTTGGTATTTTTAAATTTAGAAAACAATTCTTTAGCCTCCTTTTCTACATCTTTTTCTTCTGGGCCAAAATTAAAATTTTCATTACTGCAATAATTTAAATGCCAATTATATAAATATATTATCTCTACCTCATACTTATCACTATTTATTTGACTGAGAAAATTTTTAGCTAAAGTAAAAGAATTTCCTTCTTTATTAGGTGAAACTGCAAGTAGTATAATTTTTTCTTTCATATTTTTAAAAATATTTATGCACTATATTAACTACCTTCTTTTCCTGGCCTTGAAAGCCATGATTAGCTTCATTAACTATAAAAACTTGATCTGTTTTCTTAGTGTTTTTTTCAAACCAAATTTTAAGATCGTTAATATCTCTATTATTATGCTCATCTGCTTCTGCTAAAAAAATTAATAGCTTTTTATTTACTTTTTTAAGTAAAGTAGCTTGTTTTTTAGAGCCATAACTAAAGATTTCCTCAGTGCTATTTGGAGTATATAGACTTAAAAATCTCTGAGCACTGATTGGCGCAAACCAAGTATTGTTTGGCAATAATTTATCAGCTTGATTATTTTCTTTCATCTTTAAAGCTTCTTTTAAAGCTCTGTTATACATATCAGGATTAATAGAATTTATTGTAGCACTATAATCACTAATAGGGGCTAAGAGCACAGCTCCTTTTACTGCCTTATCATTTGTCTTAGCTAAATAATAGACACTTTTTTGGCAACCCGTAGAATGACCTACTAAATATATTTTTTTTACACCTATATTTTTTAAATAATCTACTGCCCCCTGTATATCATACTTACAATCTACAAACTTCTCTAAAGCTGAACCTATTAACTCTGATTTATATCCTTTTTTTGATTTAGGGTCTTCTTTTTTAAACTTATTTATTATACCTTGACCACGATTATTAAAACTTAAAAGCATTCTAGATTTTTTTGCTAATTTTTCATTTAAAGAAAACCTGGAAAACATATCACCACTTAAACCATGAATAAAAATATAAGCTTTTTTAGATTTTGTGCTTCCTAAAAGTATAGCATTATGTGTAAACTTATCTTTGCTTTGAAATGTAATATATTTCATATAAAAATGAGTACTAATAATTTAATCTATTTATATTTTCACATGTTTAATTTAAAAAAGCAACAAAAAAAGAAGCTATAAGCCTCTTTTTTATATATTTGAATGTTTTATATTATTTACTACCTTTTTCTTACATTCCTCCATCTCTTGATTGTTTTAGTTTTAGCTAACTCTCTTTCAAGTTGAGCGCTAACTTCAGCAAACATCTCTTTATCATCATCTCTTAAATTCTTTAAAATATCTTCTGCTCTTCTTCTAGCTTTTTCAGTTTCTTTTTCATCTATCTCTTGGGCTCTATCTGCATTATCAGCTAATACTACTACCTTATCAAGCAAAACTTCTAAAAAACCTCCAGCCACAGACATAATTTCTATATTTCCATCTTCTTTAGTTATTTCTAAAACTCCTGTTTTTAAGCTTGACACTAAAGGTGTATGCTCTGGTAAAACAGTAATATCTCCTTCTTGAGTAGGAACAGTAACTTGAAATATTTTTGTTTTAAGTATAGTTCTTTCAGGTGTTACTATTTCAAAATTAATTGTCTTTTTGCTGGGCATATATAGTCAGTTATTATTATAATTAAATTATTTACCAACTTCATCAACAATACCCTTCATATAGAAATCTGCTTCGTTATATTTATCATATTTACCATCTAAAATTGCTCTAAAACCCTTAATAGTATCTTCAAGTTTTACATACTTTCCTTCTACACCGGTAAAGGTTTCTGCTACTGCAAAAGGTTGAGACAAGAATCTTTGAACTTTTCTAGCACGAGATACTGTTATTCTATCTTCTTCTGATAATTCTTCCATACCTAAAATAGCAATGATATCTTGTAAATCTTTATACCTCTGCAACACAATCTGTACTTCACGAGCAACATTATAATGTTCTTCTCCTACAATCTTAGGGTCTAAAATTGTTGATGAAGAATCAAGTGGATCTACAGCTGGATAAATACCAAGCTCA
>DATFJU010000016.1:0-78736 GCA_035269015.1 Patescibacteria group bacterium
GCAAATGCAATACAGGATTAACCTATTCCTGCATTACTACAATTACCAGAAAAGGCACAGAGGATTAGGTATGGATGGAAAAACACCTATGCAGCGATTAGAAGAGTTAGCGAGTGTAAACCCTTCGCTGCAATGCCACAACTATTGACAACAATTAATATTAATGCTATAGTATAAATAATTAAATAAGGATTATAGTAGAAACTCAAAAAAAAATAGAAATCATGAAAAACTTATTTTTGATCATTACAATTTTAACAGCACTTATTTTCTCGTCTTGTTCTACATATCAGTATCAATTAGGTAGTATGAGCATTAAAGACCAGAAAGAAAAAGTTGCTTTTCTTAATAAACAAGAAAAAAAGCAATTAAGAATGCATAATGCGCAGTCTCGTAAAGAAAGCAATGACCAAAGCGATCTTTTAACTAAGGCAGACAAAAATAGTTTGCTTAGAATAAAAGAGAGTCGTTCCAATGTTATGGAAGACTTAGCTCAGAGCAAACAAAAAAAGAATATTAAAGTTCGCTCAAATGATGGTTATGAAGCTGCTTATTTTTATCAAGTAGTAAATGCTAGTAACGGAACTAATGCGAATGCAGAACAGAGTTCTCAAATGAATCTTCTTCTTATGAATAAGACACGAAAAAGACATTCTTATATGTCTACAGACCCCTATTCAGTGGATGTAAAGATTTATTTGGTTAAACCTAAGGAAGCAAAACCAGGATTTTTAATCCAGGATGCTAAAGTTATTAGACAAGTAGCTTCAACGAGGTTGCAAGCAGAGGGAAAAAAAGTGATAAAGTTACCTATTGGTTTTTACGTTGTAGATTTTATTTATAACGGTAAAAGCGCATGGAAAGGAAGAGTATCCATGTTACCTCAACATAAGGTTGAAGTATCCTCTGAAGATTTAAGAGGTACAAATTACACCTCTCAAGAGATAGATAATTATGCCTATGTTGAACTCTAAAAAACAAAAAGCCCCTTTTTAAAAAGAAAGGGGCTTATTTTTATATTTGTAACAATTTAATCTCCACTACCACCCGTTGGGGCACCTCCTCCGCTTCCTGCTGACATTGGTAAGTAAGTGAATATAAACCAAGTTATAGCATAGGCGGATAGTATAATAATTAGACCTATTACTGCATTAGATATATTTTTCTTAGCTTTAGTTATTTTTTCTTCACTTCCACCTGCTGTCATCCATTGATAGCCAGCTATAATTATTAATATAACGAAAATCACAGCTAAAAGACTTAAACCGGTGAATATAACTCTAGCGACAATATCAGAAACCCCTTCTGAACCAGAGTATTCAGTATAACCACTACCTACTCTAAAAGATTCTACTTGCTCTTCCATGTGTTCTACATTTTGTGAGAGGACGGCGCTAGAACTAATAATAAATATACTTATTACTATAATAAATATAAATTGTATTCTTTTAAATAATTTCATATAAATAATTAAATTATAATAATTGAGAAGATATTAACTCCCAAATAGCGTAAGCACCAACGACTATAATTAATCCTATGATGGATGATTTTATAGAACCCTTAGCTTTAGTAATTTCTTCTTGATTACCTTCTGCTGTCATCCAGTGATATCCAGCTATTATCATTAATGCAATAAATATAATTCCTAAAAAACTAAGCAATACCTTCACAGCTTGACCAATAATTGTTGAAAAGGTTGCTGGAGTAGCTTCAGCATAAAATCCCTGTTCTCCCGAACCTATATTTTCTAATTTATCTATAGGGTTGTTACTACTAGTATTAACGTTTTCTTGCGCAAACACAAAATAAGGTAAAACTAAAAGTGATAGTAATACAACAAGGAAAAATATTTGTTTTAGTATGTTAATGTTTAATTTCATAAGCTTAGTTATTATAATTTAAAGTTTGATCACTAACATTAATAAAAAAGGTAAATATAAAATAACTAAAAGCATAAGCAGCAAGCACAATAAGCAAACCAATTACAGCATTTTTAAGTAAACTTTTAGCTTTAGTAACGGATTCGGGGTTTCCTTGAGCAATCATCCATTTGAATCCAGCATATATGATTAATATTGTAAAAATAACACCTAAAAATGATAAAACAGTATTTATGCCGGTTTGTATTAAAGAATTAATATTATTACTATCGTCTGAAAAAAAACCAGCTTCGTCAGTTGTTTGAGATAGGGTGCTACTGCTTGTTTTAAAAGCATCGCTAATATCAGCAGCTTTAACTGGCAAAAAGACAGATAAAGCTATGATTGTTATAAATATTGTTAAAACAAGTTTTTTCATCTAATTAATTAGTTAAAGTTTGATTTGCTAAAATAGATGTAACAAGGAAAGTGATAGCATAGGCTGCTAATACGATTACTAAACCAATAATGGAGTTTCTTATTCTTTCCCAGGCTTTTTTTACTTGTTCTTCATTACCACCAGCAGTCATCCATTGATAGCCAGCTATAATTATTAATACTAAGAAAAGTACACCTAAAAATGATAGAACTATACCTATTATTTGAGAAATAGAGGTATTAATAGATTCAGAGCTATCAAATATAGTATTAGTAAAACCACCTTCTTCCCCAGTTTTATTTAAGCCACTATTTTCATTAAAATTATATCCTTCAGCTAAGCTTAATTTATTAGGTAAAAAAATTAAAGTAGCTAGTAAAATGTAAAATATTTTTTGTAGTTTCATGTTTTTAATTTGTAAGAATATCTCCAATAAATGATGTTAGGGCATAAGAGGCAAAGACTATAACTAAACCTATAACAGCAGAAGTAATTAGTTTCTTAGCTTTTCCTACTTGCTCGGTGTTACCTCCAGCTGTCATCCACATAATACCACCGGCGATTGTAAGTAATAGAAAGATTACTCCTAAAAAAGAAAGGGCGGTACCAATTATACTACCAGTTCTAGTAGCTAAAAAACCAGAAGCTTGTCCTGGGCCTATACCAATTTCATCAGCGCTTAAAGCGTTTTTAACAGTTTCATTTTGAGTGGCTTCTTCTAAACCGTAACTAGCAGCTTGAGTATCCTGGGTTATTAAAGCAAAGTTTGGTATTAGTAAGAAAACTATTAAAATGTATAAAATCTTGTTTTTCATAAACTTTTATTTATATCACTCCTATAAACACAAACTATTTATATTTATAGGAGTGATTCCTCCTTATTAAATAGGAGGAATCATTTTCCAAAATCGATTTTGGAAATTAATAGTGAATATTACTAATTTCCGGTTGCATTTATTAGTTGGTCTAAAATAAATGAAGCAATACCCCAAGCGGATAATACAATTACTAAACCAATTACACCTGATCCCATTAATTTTTTAGCTTCACCAACTTTTTCTTCAGAACCTCCAGCAGTCATCCATTTGAAACCACCCACTAAGATGATCCCTACAGCGATAATACCGAGAAATAACATGGCTACATTAATTATTTCACCAACAGTTTCTCTAGGGTCTTTATTTCCTAGCTCAATAGTATTCTCAACTTCGTTTATTCCTACATCTATTTGAGCATTAGCTCCATTTGTCATAAAAACAAAAACAGGAACTAAGATAAGAACTATCAAAGCAAATGACAGCAGATTTTTTACTAAAGTTTTTTTCATAATTCACCACCTCTCTAGATTAAATATTATTTTTATACATTTATTTTACCATGATTCAATTATAAAGACAAACAATTTTGTATATGGTAAACTAAAAAAAGATTGAATAAAAGTACAAAAAAATTTATGAAGAAAAAAACATTATTAAGAAGTTTAATATTATTGGCTATACTATTTTTTGTATTTTTTTTAAATAATAGTTTTAATTATTTAGATCCTGATTTAGGTTGGCACTTAAAAGCGGGTCAAAGTATAGTTCAAGATCAAAAAGTATCAACAATTAATCATTATAACTATACCTTGAACAATATTGAGTGGGTAAATCATGAGTGGTTATTAGATACCTTTTCTTATTTTATATATAATAATTTTAATTATATTGTTTTGAGTTCAGTATTTGTTTTTTTAACAATATTAGTTTTTTATTTCTTGTACAAATTTTTAAAGCTAAGATATAAAGGGATAAAAGATAAAAAAAGACTGTCTTTTAATTTCTCTTTTTTTATATACACAGTAATATCTTTATTTGGAATCATTGCTATTAGCCCTCATGTTGGTCTTAGGATGCAAGTCTTGGCACTGCTCTTTTTTGTTTTATTATTAATTGTTTTAGAAAAGTATAATCAAAAAAGAAAGCTTATTTATTTTATTTTAATACCACTTTTATTTTTAGTTTGGGCTAATATGCATGGCACTTTTATATTAGGATTAGGTTTGTTATTTGCTTTTTTAGGAATAAAAATATTAGAGAGAATTTTATATTATTTTAAGGTTAAAAAGGTAAACTATTCATATTTATGGACAAATAAAAAAATCGTTGCTTTTTTAAGTCTAAGTTTACTCAGCGTTTTAATTACTTTAGTTAATCCTTATGGTTTTAAATTATATGATTTTTTAAGTGGTTATACTAATACTTTTTATTTAAGTCATATTCAGGAGTGGTTACCTCAGTACACGGGATCTATAAATATATGGCAAATAACTTATTTAGGGCTCGCTTTATCTTTAATACTGGTAGTTTGGTTTTTAAATAAATATAAAAATATTAAGTTTAATTTGTGGGATATTTTCCTTTTTATTTTTTTCTTATATTTTGCAATTAGCTCAAAAAGACACTTTCCTTTATTTTTTATCGCTACTGCGCCAGTAATAATTTATTTGCTTAATCAGATATTTGTTGAGAATAAAGACGTTTTCACTACTTCTTATCTCAAAAAGTATATAAGTATTAAATATATTAAATATTTCATTTTCTTTATGTATATTTTGGTTATTAGTTCACTTTTATCACAAATTAAATTTACTAACACCCCTTTTTCAAGCTATTGTTATAAATATCCTTGTGCAGCAGTAAATTTTATACAAAATAATGAAGAATTAAAAACAAAAAAAATATTTAATAAATACTCTTGGGGAGGCTATTTAATTTGGTCATTCCCGAAAACTCAAATATTTATTGATGGTCGCATGCCCCAACTTGAATATAAAAAGCATACATTTTTGGAAGAATATTTTGAATTTTTTGAAGAAGGTAAAGTTGAGAAAAAGCTTAATGAATATAATATAGAGCTTGTGCTAATAGAAAATAATAAAAATGAAGAAGATAATAGTTGGTTTGAAAAAAAGGTGTTAAAATTAAATCATAAGGAAAAAAATAATTATTTGCATGATTATTTAGAATCTAATAAAAGCTGGAAAAAAGCTTTTTCTAATGGGGTAAGTATTATTTATATAAGATAAATATAATATGACTATAGATATCTGTTTACCAGCTTATAATGAGCAGTTAATACTTAAAAAAAATACAATTAAAATATTAAATTATTTAAATAATTTAGAAAATTATTTTAATTGGCATATATACATAGTTGTTAACGGTTCAAGCGATAATAGTGTAAATATTGCGAAAGAAATTAGTAATAAAAATGCTAGAGTCTCCTTTTATGAACTTAAACAAGGAGGTAAGGGTAGGGCTATAAAATATTTATGGCAAAAAAGTGAAGCAGATTATTTTATCTATATGGATATAGATTTAGCAGTATCTCTTGAATCTTTACCCTTTCTTGTTAAACATTTAAAAAATGGTTATGATCTTGTTTGGGGGTCAAGACATTTAAGAAAGTCAGAGGTTAAAAGGAACATGTTTAGAAGCTTTAGCTCTTTAGCGTATAATGTTTTTTCAAAAACTATGTTAAATCATAGTTATTCTGATTTACAATGTGGTTTTAAAGGTATTAATAATAATATTAAAGATAGTGTTTTACCTAAAATAGAGGATAATAATTGGTTTTTTGATACTGAGTTAATTGTTTGGTCAGAAAATTTAGATTATAAATTAAAAGAAATTCCTGTTAATTGGCAAGAAGATAGATATCAAGAAAGAAAAAGTAAGGTTAAAATTTTTAAAGATGCTAAATCTTTTATGTATAAAACAATAAAGTTAAGAGAAAGACTAAAGGGTTATAAAAAAATTAAACAAGAACAAAAACAATATGAAAAATAATATTAAGGTAGGATTTATAGGCCAAGGATTTATAGGTGGTAATATGGCAAAAGATTTTGAGAAAAGAGGTTATAATATAGTAAGATATGATTTAGATAAATTTTCTCATAATAAGGAACTAATAAAAACTTGTGATTATGTATTTATAGCAGTTCCAACGCCAACAACACCCAAAGGATTTAATTGTGACATAATTTTTAATGTAATTAATTTAGTTGGAGAGGGTAAAACAGCTATCATAAAATCAACGATTAAGGTGGGAACTACTGATGAATTACAAAAAATTCATACTGATAAATTTATAATGCACTCCCCGGAGTTTCTTACAGAAAAAAATGCTGAAAATGATACAATATATCCAGAAAGAAATGTTATAGGTTATACTGAAAAATCAAAAGAAAAGGCAGATGAAGTTTTAGAAATATTACCAAAGGCAAGGTTTAATTTTAAAATAAAAGCAAAAGAGGCTGAACTTGTTAAATACATGGGAAACAACCTGCTAATGGCTAAAGTATTATTTGCTAATATTTTTTATAATATAGCTGAAGAAAATGGAGCTGATTATAATAAAATAGCCAACGTGGTAGGCCATGATTCAAGAATAGGGTTAAGTCATTTAAAAATAAAACATCAATCAGGGATTGATGGTGGAGTTGGAAGAGGTGCTGGAGGGCATTGTTTTATTAAGGATATGGCTACTTTAGTTGAAATGGCTTCAGAGTGTGATATGAAGAAAAAAGAAAATAAATTAGGACTGGAAATATTAAAAAAATATGTAGAATTTAATAATTACTTACTAATAATTTCTGAGAAAGACTTAGATTTATTAAAAGGTGTTTATAATATAGATGAAGAAAATGAAAAATAAATAAAGATAATAAAGTATGAATATAAAAAAAGCTCCTTAAAAGGAGCTTTTTACTTTTTTATTTTTTATTTTTTAAGGAATATACTTTTTGTACTCTTCGTCTTTTTTGTACTCTTCTCTTTTTTTAGGTATTTTTTTAAACTCTTTAAAAATAAACATTAACCAAACAATAATTTCAATTAACCATAATATAAACCAAAAACGAGCTGAGAAAAAAGGAATTGTTTCTAGGTTAAAAAATAATATAAATAAAGCGATTATTGAGTTAGCTATTGAAAAATTAAATAACTTGACATAAATCTTTTGGTAAATACTCTTTTTCTTTTTTAGTTGTGCGAATGCAAAGCTGGCAATAATAAAAATTGCAGTTATAGTGTATAAAATGTTTTGGTATAAAGGAAGTAGTTTAGGAGGGTGACTGGTTATCCAGAATTTTAATGTAAGTAAGTTGTTCATATTTTTATAATTTAGAAAATAATAATCCATAGTGGAATTCTCCTGCTGAAAATTCTCTATCTAATTTTAAACCTAATTTAGGGGCCGCGTCAATAATAGCTTCTTTTTTTACTTTTTTTTCTGGTTTAGGACCAAAAGGTAGTTCTTTATTAAGCCATTCTACAATTAATAATTTTCCTTTCTTTTTTATCATTCTAGAGGCTTCTCTTAGAATATCAGCTCTTTTATCCGATTGATTTAAGGTGTTAATTAGCATTGCTACATCCAGGGAGTTATTTTCAATCTTGGCTCCCTTCCATTTCTCTAGGTTAGTCCAAACGGTTTTAATTTGAGTTAGATTTTCTTTCTTGGCTTGTTTCTCAACTTCTTTTAAGTGTTGTTTTTGTATATCTACTGCATAAGCAATACCATGATTACCTGTCATTTTTGCGGTTGCTAATATAAAATAACCAAATTTACCACAACCAAGATCAGCGACCTTTTGGCCACTTTCTATAGGCACTTCTTGTAAAGTAGAGTCAATGTCTAAAAGTAATCTTTTATTTTTTTTCATATATTAAATTAATATTATTCTAGTTTTATTTGTCTAGTTTTAGTATTAGTGCGACTGTATCTTTGCTTAGCTTCAATAGTTATTTTATTTAAACCTTTTTTTAGATTAATTTCTTTTTCAAAATAACCATTATATTCAATAAGAACTGTGGATCCATTAATATATACTTCTGTTTCTGGCTCCGTTTCTCCTTTAACAACAATAGGGTTTTTATCTGTTGTCTGATTGGCTAAAGGATAAATAATTTTTAATTGCGGTGGTGATACTAAATTATTAAAATAAAAGGCTAAATAAAGAAGAAAAGCTAGGGCTACAATTACTATTAATACAGTTCTAATAATTCTAGGAAATACTAAAAATCTTTTTTTTGACAGTTTTTTGTGGGAAAAATAGTTTGGCTGTGAATTAGTATTTATTAAAAGTTTTTCTATATATTTATCAACATCTTCTTGATCTAAATTTAAATATTTACTATATTGTTTAATAAATTTTTTAGCGTACAATCCACCAGGTATACTTTTAATGTCATTATCCTCCAGTGATTTAAGATATTTTTTCTTTATACCAACGCTTTTCACTACCCTCTCTAAACTTAAGTGCTGCTTTTCTCTAGCATTTTTTAATTTTTCACCTAAACTTTTTGGTTTTTCAAACAAATTCTTTTTTTTAAAAGTTACCATAGGTATTATGATTATGGAGCGGTGTTCCAGCTTGCAGCATTTTCATAACCTACCGTGTCAAGCACAAACTGAATAATTAAATAACTAGCAAAAACTATAAGTAGTCCAATAACAGCGCTAATCATAAGTTTCTTAGCTTTAGCCACTTTTTCTTGATTACCTCCTGAGACAAGAAACATTAGCCCACCTATTATAAACATTATAAGAGCAATTGATCCTATAAAACCAAAAATTGTAGTATAAGAGGCTTCTATTATTTTAATAAAATCATTTAAACCACAGTCTCCTCTTTCATAACAAGCTGTTCCTAAAGTGTCCGCACTAATTATTGGTGCTGCATGTGCTTCTGATGGACCTGCTGTTAAATTACTTATAAATCCTAAGCCTAATATTGCAAAGAACATAAATATGGATAGTACTTGTTTTTTGTATTTTTTTAGTTTCATTTTTTTTAGTTTATAGTTTGTTGTACTTTTGAAGCTGCTAAATTGATTGCTTCTATTAGTTCGGATTCTTTATTTATTATTGAATCAATCATCTCTCCCATTATTTCTTCCATAGCTTGAGGGCTCTCCCCTTGATACCAGCTTCTAGCTGTTAAAGTTTGGTTAGCAAATATACTTAACTCAGGGTTTTCTATCTCTTGTTCACTAATTATTGAGCGTATAGCTGTTGGTTTGTTGGTTTCATCTAAATAGCTAGTAACTTGTTCCTGGCTAGTAGCAAAATGTATAAAGTCCCAAGCTTCATCAGCATATTTACTCTTTTTTGAAACTACTTCTATCCAATAGTTAGCAAAGTTAATATCAATAGGGTTTCCTTCAATTTGAGGCATTTTAGCTACTGAGAAGTTTAATTTAGGAGCTCTGTTTTTAATATCTTCTAAACTATAGGAATAACTAAAAGTTAAAGCTAAATTACCACTAATAAACATTTCCATGGAAGAATTTAAATCTTCATTCCAGCTATAAACCTCTTTAGTTGGATTAGAAAAGTCTGTATAAAAACGGAGAGCCTCTAAACCAGGATTATAGTCGTCACTTTTAAAAGCAGGAGGGATGGAGTGAAATTGTACTTGATTACTATCATTTAACATAATAGCTCCATTTTGCATCATAAGTAGCGACAATATATCACTATATCGCTCAATATTATCACTACCACCGAGAGAAACTCCGGATTGAATTATGCCGTAACGATTATCGTGTTTAGTTAACTTTTTGACACTTTGCTGAAATTCACTGTTCCAGTATTTAGGAATTGTAGCAATACCAGCATTATTCAAGAGACTACGATTATAATATAAAGCTAAAGTATCTACATACATGGGCAGTCCGTATATTTTATTGTCATCAAAAACAACATCATGACTTACCACATCTACAAATATATCTTTTAATTGCTTAGGACTAATAGTTCTTTTAGTTCTAAGTTCAGGAATAATCTCTTTTTTTATTGAACCTTTTTCAACAGGATAGGCCATGGTAATTTGCTCAGGTAGTGGTTTAATTTTATTTTCATATTTTTTCATCCAAGTATTGTGAATAGAAAACATGTCAGGACCCCTGTCTTCAGCTAAAGCGTTTAAAAGCTCATCTTCATATTCTTCATAACGAAGCTTCTTGTATTCAATATTTATAAAGGGATGAATTCTGTTGTAGTTTTTTATAATTTCTTCAAAAGTGTCTGGCCCGTCAAAAACACGCCAGTATTCAAGAGTAATTGGCTTCATAGCTTCTTGAACTTCTTTATCTACTCCTTTACAACCAAAACCAGAAGTTAGTATGAATAATAAAAGTAATGAGATTGCTATAATTTTATTTTTCATAAAATTATCAATAAATTAAATAAATATAAGACTTAAGTCTTATATTTATTATAGCAAAAAAATTAATATATACGAAATAGTTTTTTATTTTTTTCTGTTAAGATTTTTTATGTCTGATTGAGTTTTGATATCTTCTAATTTAACACTGAGTAAATGGCTAACTCCATTGTCAGACATAGTAATTCCATATAGTAAGCTAGCCTTGCGCATGGAAGCTCTGTTATGAGTAACTACGATAAATTGAGTCTTGTGTGATAGTTCATCTAAAATATTTGCTAAACGTTCAGAGTTAGATTCATCTAAAGCAGCATCTACTTCATCTAAAACTACAAAGGGTGCAGGATTAGCGCTAATAATAGCACAAATTAAAGCAATAGCGGTTAAAGCTCTTTCTCCACCAGAAAGCATATTAATAGACTTAATTTTTTTACCAGGAGGGCAAGCTTGTATATCAATACCGCTTAGGCCAGTAGTATCGTGTTTCTTTAAAAATCTAATCTTCTCAGTTTCAGTTTTATTTTCTTCTTGGTCTTTCTTGTCATCTTTATTATCTAGGCTATTTAATTTATTTAAGCTAGCCTTACCTCCGCTAAATAGTTGTTTAAAGTATTTTTTAAAATTTTCTTCAATCACTTTAAATTCCTTATCAAATTGTTTTTTAATAGTATAATCAAGTTCACTTATTATTTTTTCTAATGATTTAATGCTATTAGATAAATCTTCGCTTTGTTTACTTAAGAAATCAAAACGTTCTTTAGTGCTGTTATATTCTTGTTCTGTTTCAGGATCTATACCGCCAATTTGTTCAAGTTGTCTTTTGTTTGACTCAATCTTGCTATATGTTTTATCTCTATTTAGTTCGTAATTGACTTTAGTATCTTTTATCTTTCTTAGTGATAATTCATTTCTTCTAATTTCATTTTCTAGATCTTCTAAACGGGTTTCCTTTCTAGCTGCTTGTATTCTTAAATCATTTAATTTTATGCTAACACTATTTATTTCTTGTTGAATTCTTTGAACTTTTTTTTGTAGGTCAAAGAGTTCTTGTCTTTGCTCTTTTTCTTTATTGTCTAAAGCAGACAAATCTTGGTTTAGTGCTCGTTCTACTTGTTTGCATTTATTTAGACTTGATAACAATTCTTTCTTTTCTTGTTCTAAGTTTTCAGAATTATCTGTTTTTTCAGTATTTTTTTGTTTAGATAGCTTATCAATTATGTCTTGGAGCTCGCTTTTTATGTTATTTTTCTCTCCCTTTTTATTATTTAAAAGTTCTTGTAATTTAAATTTTTCCAATTTTTTAGCTTGCTCATTTTCTAAAAGTTGAGCTTTTTTGTTTCCATGGTTCTCAATTTCTGCTTGTATTTTTTGTATTTCGTTTTCTTGTTTTTCGTTTTGATTTTCATTATTTAGAATTGGTTTGATTTTTTCTTTAAATTCAATTTGTAGTTTTTTAACTTCTTCTTTTAAATTAGGCTCGTTAACATCTAGATTGTTGAACTTGTTAGCAAAATCTTGGATAAGGGTTTTAAGCTCTGGCTGTTTTTGACTAAACTTAAGTATTTGTGTGTTTAGTTGTTTAATTTTCTCATTTAAATTATCTATTTCTGGATTGCTTTTTTCTTGTTGTTCTTGGTTTAATCTTGTTTCTAAATTAATAATTTCTTTATTAATCTCTCCTTTTTTATTTTTTAATTCTGTTTCTTTTTGATATAACCAAGATAGGTCAAATTTTCCTTGAGCCTCTAGGTTTATTTCTAGTTTAGCTTCAATTTGGGCTAATTTACGATTATATTCTTGAATAGAAATTTGTTCTTGGGAAAGTTTATTTTTAATTTCTATTTTTTCTTCACTTTCTTGATTGTTTTTTTCTAGTTCAAATAACTTGTTATTAATTTTATTTAAGTCTTCATTTTTATTTCTTTCTATAGTTTCCTGTTCCAACGCCTGATTGTTTGTTGTGCTTAAAGAGCTATTTAATTCTTGCCAAAGTAGACTATAGTAATTGTATTGGAGATTTTTTAGCTCATCTTCTAGTTGTGATCTTTTTTTAAGTTTTTCAACCTGGCGCGTTAGGCTTTTTAGTCTAGGCTCAATCTCTGTAATGAGAAGACTTGCTTGTTCTAAATTATCGTAACTGTTTATTAATTTATTTAAAGCCAGGTCTCTTTTAATTTGGTATTTTTTTACTCCAGTAGCTTCATCAAAGAAGTCTTTTCTTTCTGCTGGAGAGGTGTTTAAAAAGTTTTCTACAGTTCCTTGGCCAATTACACTATATGTTTTTTGTCCAAAATTGGCTTTTGCTAGTAGCATTTGCACATCAGACAATCTCACTTTTTGATTATTAATTAAATATTGACTTTCTCCGCTTCTGAATAGCTTTCTGGTTATAACAATGTTTTTGTATTGCAAAAATGATTCAGAGTCTTTTTCAATATCGTTATTTTCATTATTTAAATATAAAGAAACCTCAGCCATGCCGAGTTGTCCTTTTTTATCAGATCCTGAGAAGATTACATCTTCGCTTTTTTTACCTCTTAAGGTTTTAGTACTTTGCTCTCCTAGCGCCCAACGTACAGCGTCAGCAATATTCGATTTTCCTGACCCATTTGGGCCTACTACTGCAGTTAGACCTCTTTTGTCTTTAGAAACAAAACCAGGAAAGACTAAGGTGTTTTTATTTGCAAAGGATTTAAATCCTTGTATTTCAAGTTTTTCTAAATACATATAAAATAAAAAGCACTATTGTTTTAATAATATTAACATGCTACTTTTCTATTATAGTTTTAATCTTATTTTTTATCAAATGACTGAAGAAGAAAAGCAAATTATTGCCAAAAATATTGTAATTATTTCAGGCCCCTCTGGAGCCGGAGAGGATAGTATTATTAGAGCTGTATTAAAAGATTTGCCTGCTGAAAAAATTATTACCACTACTACCAGAAAAATGAGGGCAGAGGATAAAGAGGGGGTTTCATATTATTTTGTTAGCAGGGAAGAATTTAAAAAAGGTATAGTTAAAAATCAGTATATTGAATATGCTAAAGAATATAATGATAATTATTATGGTGTTAATGAAAATGAATTACTTAGAGTGGCTAGAAGCGGAAAAATTGGTATTTGGAAGATAGAGTATAAAGGAGTGATCACCGCTAAAAAACTATTTCCACAAATTAATGCAATATTTATCAATGCTCCTTTAGAAGATTTAAAAAGAAGAATTAAAAAAAGAGATAATCTCCCGAGCACTTATTTGGAAGAAAGAATGGCTTATACTAAAGAATGGTTAAAGAACAAGAGTATATATGATTATGAAATTGAAAATGGTGATGGAAATTTAGAAAAAGCTATAGAAGATTGCAAAAAATTATTAAAAGGTTTATATTCAGTTGACAAGACTAAAAATTAGTTATAAAATGACTTGTAGATAAAAATTAATCAAATGATTAATAGAACTTAAGTGTTCTATTTTATTTATTTTACTTTTATGGCTGAAGAGAAAAAAACCTCACAAGAAAATAACGAGGAAAAAAACAAAAATATAACAGAGACTAAAGTTGAAAATAGTGCTGACTCTAAAAACCTAAATCAAACCGACTTAAAACCCGGTATGACTGTTCGTGTATATCAAAAAATTAAAGAAGTTAATATTAAAGGAGAAGAAAAGGAAAGAATTCAGTATTTTGAAGGTATAATTATTGCTAAAAAGCATAATAAAGAAATTGGTGGTACTATTACAGTTAGAAAAGTTTCTGATAGCGTTGGTGTGGAAAAGATTTTTCCATTAAACTTACCTAGTATTGATAAGATAGAAGTAAAAAAGATTGCTAAGGTTAGCCGTGCTAAGTTGTATTTCTTAAGAAGAGGTTACAAAAAAAGATTTAAGGAAACCGTTGTTAAATAAACGCTTCGGGCGGATGGCGGAATTGGTAGACGCGCAAGCTTGAGGGGCTTGTGGGCTTAGGCCCGTGGAGGTTCAAGTCCTCTTTCGCCCACCGAGCTTTATATATTGGGTGCATAGCTCAGCTGGTTAGAGCACTTCGTTTACACCGAAGGGGTCCGGGGTTCGAATCCCTGTGCACCCACCAAAAAAAACAGATTAATCTCTGTTTTTTTGTTTATATTTTTATAATAATAATTAATTTTGTTATAATACATTAAAGATATATAATTAAATTAATAAGTATATGAAACATTTGGATGTAAAAACAGAAAAAGAAACTAAGAATATAGCTAAAGCTTTTGCTAAAGACGTGGAGCTTGGAGCTGTGGTGGCTTTAATTGGTGATTTAGGTGCTGGAAAAACAGTTTTTGCTAAGGCTTTTTCTAAAGAATTAGGAGTGAAAGAAGAAGTAATTAGCCCTACCTTTAATATTATTAAAACTTATCAAATAAAAAATAGTAAAAAAAATGTTAGAGTTTTTTGTCATGTTGATGCTTATCGTTTAAATAGTTACCAAGAATTATTAGAAATTGGTATTGAAGAATATTTAAATGACAAAAACACTATAGTGTTAATTGAATGGGCGGATAAAGTGGAAGAGTTATTACCTAAAGATGTGCAGATAATAAGAATTGAACATAAAGAAGATACGAAGAGAGTTTTTTATTTTGATAATAAATAACTTGGTGTCTAAAATTATAACTTTACACATCTTTATATAATTATATATTTCCATCTTTAGAGATGGTTTTTTTTATTATATTTTGATGAAGAAAAATTTAAAAGTATTAAAATAAAGGCACTTGAAGATATTAATATGTCAGCAATGTTTAAAACAGTGAAGTTTAAAATATCAAGATAGTCTATAACATAACCATATATTAATCTGTCTAAAGCATTACTAAGAGCTCCTAGTATTAGGGCAAACAAAGCTATTATTACAATATGTGAGTATTTATGTTTTATTAGATAGATTAAATAGAATATTAGTCCTATTATTATACTTACAATAATAATATTTAATATCATTCCAGAGACTGGCAAGGAAAAAGCAATGTTAAAGTTTTTAGAAAAAGTAAATTTAAGGTATTCGCCTAATAAGTTTAAATTAGGGTTATTATTAACAGCTACTTGTTTAAGATAACGATCAAAAATAAAAAATATAGCAAGTATGGTAATTGTTGCTATATTTTTTATATTAAAAGTATTTGATTTTATCATAGTAAAATTAGCTACTTTGTAGTTTTGTTTTACATTCTATACATGAACTAGCAGTTGGTCTAGCTAAAAGTCTTTTAGGATTGATTTGTTGTCCGCAATATTTGCAGGTACCATATTCTCTATTTTCAATTCTTTTTAGTGCTTTATCTATATCTGAAAGTGTTTTTTCAAATATTCTTTGTGTTTCTACAGTAGTACTGTATTCACTAATTTCTTGAGCATTTTCATCTGGCTTATCTCCATATTCTGGGAATTTAGCACTTCGATTATCTGCCTCATGACTATCTTCTCTAGATATGTCATTTAGATCTTCTAGTATTTTATTTTTTCGATCCATTAACTCTTGTTTGATTTGATTAAGAGTTTCTTGGTTCATTGTTTGTTGTTTTTCCATATTTTTGGTAATTAAAAAACCAACACAAGTGGCTATTCAAGTACTATTATTGTATACTAAATAAAGGATTATAGCAAGTCTTTACAAATACTTTTTTATTTGTTAATATTTCTTTGTCTTTAAAAAAGATAAAAGGTGTATTGATGCAGCCTGTAGGCTGTATTTTGTAAACATTAGGAGCGGTAGTTCAGCTGGTTAGAACGCCTGCCTGTCACGCAGGAGGTCGCGGGTTCGAGTCCCGTCCGTTCCGCATTAAATTAAGTAAGGTTTATCCTTGCTTTTTTTAATATCTTACTAGGAAATTTGTATGATAAAAGTAAAGATGTTTTTTTGAGTGCGGGGATAGCGTTATTTTGTTATAATATAGATGTAAACACATTTTTTTTATTATTTTTATGATTTATTCAATTATAATACTATTGCTATTTATATTAAGTCATTATTTTGCAGGGCAGTTAATATATAATACATTTAGTTTTAAAAAAAGAAAATATTTAGCATATTTAATACCTTTTTTAGTTACCTTTTTTTTCATTTTCAATGTTGTTTTAATAAACTACATAAATAAATCATTTTTTGATTTTATATATATTATTAGCGCGGTTTTGTTTGGTTTTTTAACACAAATGCTAATATTTGGAGCTATTTTTTATTTTGCTAAATTTATTGTTGCCAAAAGGAAATTATTGGCAAAAATTCTTTTTTCTTTGGTAGTTTTTATGTTTTTATTAGGAACATATAACGCTTTTTTCCCTAGAGTAAAAAGAATAGAAATAAACAATTTAAATAATTTTAAAGATAGTATAAGAATTGTGCACTTATCAGATTTACACTTAGGCTTAACTTATCAAACAAATTATTTAAAGAAGTTAGCTATTAAAGTAAACGCTTTAGAGGCAGATATTGTAGTGATAAGTGGTGACTTGTTTGATGGCAATGATTCAGAAATAAAAAAGTTTATTCCAGCGCTTAAAAGCTTTAATAACCCTATTGTTTTTGTGCCAGGTAATCATGACCATTATATAGATGAAAACTTACTTACAAGTATTGTCTTGGAGGCAGGACTTCATGAGTTAAAGAATGAAGCTTATAATATAAAGGGAGTTGAATTTATTGGCTTTGATTATCTAAATGATACAGATAGTGATATAAGAAGAGAGATAGATAACTTAAGTGCAAATAAACAAAATTTAAGAGTAGTTATTAATCATGTGCCAGTTGATCAAGCTGAGGCGCATGCTTTAAAAGCAGACTTAATGCTTTCAGGGCATGCTCATCGTGGACAAATCAGCCCTTTCTCATTATTTGTCCGATATTTATATGGTGATTTCTCTTATGGACTTTCTGATTATAAAGGAATGATAACATACACTAGTGCCGGCGTAGGAACTTTTGGGCCACCGCTTCGCACGTTATTTCCTGGGGAAATAGTAGTTTTTTATATTAATGATAAATAAGTATTTGTTACTTACTATAGTTAGGATTTAGATATAAACAATTTAAATTTTCTTAGCGCTTAGAACCTCTTTTAAAAGGGTGGTTTTTTTAATAAAGATTTAAATGTGTTAGAATAAATATGAAAATATTTTAGTTAGATTTTACTTAGATGAGAATTAATAAATTATGTCTAAACAAAAACAAGTTGTTAAATTAAAAAAGACCTTAAGTTTTCCGGTTTTGCTTTTCTATAGCACAGGAACAATTTTAGGTTTAGGTATTTATGTTATTTTAGGAAAAATCATTGGTCATGCCGGAATGTTTACCCCATTGGCTTTTATTGTCTCAGCTATACTAGTTATATTTACTGCCTTTTCATATAGCGAACTATCAGCTCGTATACCAAAGAGTGGCGGAGCTGTAAATTATGTAGATAGTGCTTTTAAAAAACCGGCACTTTCTAAAATTATAGGTTGGTTATTGATTGCCTCTGCTATTATATCTACAGCCACAGTTTTAAATGGTTATGTAGGCTATGTTCATGAATTTGCAAATATTGCACCTTGGATAATTATATCAGTTGTTATTTTTGTGTTATCGGCAGTAGCTATTTGGGGTATATCACAGTCTGCAGCCACAATAACGATTATTACAATTATTGAACTTTTGGGTATATTTTTAATTATTTTTATTGCTGGAGATAATTTAAGTCAATTACCAGCTAGAATTTCTGAATTTGTTCCTAGTTTTGAAATTAATGTTTGGAGAGGAATATTAATGGGAGCCTTTTTAGGATTTTTTACCTTTATTGGCTTTGAAGATGTGGTTAATGTAGCAGAAGAAACTAAGAACCCTCAAAAAAATATGCCTAGAGCTATTATAGGGTCATTAATTATATTAACCATACTTTACATAATAGTTGCTACTATTGCCGTTTTAGGTCTTTCTGTCCAAGAGTTAAAGACTAGTGATGCACCACTAGCTGATATATTAGCGCAAAAAGGAGCAGGTTATCCATTAATTATTAGCATTATTGGATTAATAGCTATAATTAATGGTGTTATGGTGCAAATTGTTATGAACGCTAGAGTATTGTATGGAATGGCTCAAAGAAAATTAGCACCGCAAATATTTGGTAAACTAAATAGAAAAACTAGAACTCCAATTTGGGCTACTATTTTTTCTAGTGGGATTATTTTAGCGTTAGCTTTAATGTTTGATCTTGAATCACTAGCTAGTGCTACCAATTATATATTACTTACTGTATTTATTTTTATTAATTTAGCGCTTATAGTTTTGAAAAAAAGAGATCCAAAACCTAAAGGTGTTAAAAGCTATGGGTTTGCTGTGCCCGTTTTAGGTCTTTTCTTTACTGTTGCTATATTAGTTTTTCAATTATATACTCTTTTTAGATAATTATAAATATAAAAAATAAATATATGTTAAAACACATGAATATTCAGGTTCGAGGTTTTGTTCAAGGTGTTTTTCTTCGAAAAAAAATAAAAGACAAAGCAAAAGAGTTGAATTTAAAAGGTTTTGTACAAAATCAAGATGATGGCAGTGTGATAGCAGAGGTTGAGGGGGAAGAAATTGATTTAATTGAACTTTTTGAATTTATTAAAAGTGGCCCTGGTATAGCAGAACCTGAAAAAATAAAATATCACTTTTCTAATAGTATAGAAAGTTTTTCTAGTTTTGAAGTTAAAGATTAGTAGTTTTTATGGTTTTACTTTTAAAGTTTTTATTTTAGATAAAACCATTTTTAAACTTAATGCTAAAGTTATTAAAGAAGAATATAGCTAAAGACTTACAAAACATTTAGTGTTATTCTTTAAAATAGGGTTTTTTTGTGCTAAAATAATAATAAGTGAACTTAGTTAATTCAAGTTACTAACATATAATATGAATACATTTTTAAAAACTCTAAGAGTATTTTTTGTAATTTTAGGTGTAATCTTCTTTTTACTTATCGTAGCAGTCTTTTATTTATATCAAACTGATTTTTATGGTATTAAAACCATGATAAATTATGAAAAAGAAGAAGTTACTACAACAAATGATATTAATAAAACTGAAGATAAGAACTCTGCTTTAAGTGCTGAGCAAGAAGCTCAACTTGAAAGTATCGGTGTTGATCCAGCAACAGTACCAAGTGAAGTAACTCCGGAAATGGAAGATTGTTTTATACAAAAATTAGGAGAAGAAAGGGTGAGGGAGATTGAAGATGGCTCATCGCCTACTGCTTTGGAGCTTATAAAAGCAAAGCCTTGTTTAGATTAATCATTTAGCATTAATTTATTAATTTATGGAAGCTTTAAAATTAATAAGTTCATATTTATTTACTTTGGTAGCCCTATTTATTTTAGATATGTTGTGGATTGAATATGTGGCTGGCAAAATATACAAGAAATACTTAGCTAACATTTCAAAAGATAGTATTAATTGGTTACCGGCTATACTTTTTTATTTAATTTTTACTTTAGCATTGTTTATTTTTGTGGTTATTCCTGCTAGTTCTTGGTTAATAGTTTTACAAAAAGGAGCTTTATTTGGGTTTATTGTTTATTCTATTTATAGTTTAACTAATGCTAGTTTTATTAAAGATTGGAACTGGAAAATTGTTATTTCTGATATTTTGTGGGGTACGGTGTTAGGAGGTGTGGCTAGCTTGATTGCTTATTATATTGTCTTAGCAATGCTTTAAATTTTATTTTCAATGAATAAACTATTTTTAATAATTATTGTTTTAATATTACTTTTAAGTACGGCTTTTTTTGTTAATAAAATTGATGAAGTAAAGATAAAAAATACTATTTTTCAAGTAGAAATAGCGGATGAGAGTAATGAGCGCCAGAAAGGTTTAAGCAACCGCAATTATTTGTGTGGCAACTGCGCCATGCTTTTTGTTTTTGAGGATAGTAAGCCAAGAACTTTTGTAATGAGAGAAATGATGATGCCAATTGATATTTTGTTTATCAATAATAATATAATTACTGATATATATAAAGATTTAGAACCTGAAGGTAAAAATTATAATAACTATTATAAAAGCTCATCATCAGCAAATATGGTTTTAGAAATTAATGCTAATTATAGTGATAGACATGACATAAAAGTAGGAGATGAGATAAATATTTACTGATATGACAAGATCTTATTTACAAACGAGAAAGCCATTAATAATGCTTGTTCTTTTTTTATATGTAATAATGGCTAGTTTATTAGTTTATTTGTTAGAGCCTCCATATTATTTAGCTATTTGTATAGTTTTGGGTGTACCTTCTTTATTTAATTTCTTTTTATTAAAAAATGGGAAAACTAAAATAATAGTATTTTCTTTTCTTACTACCCTTCTATTTGCCCCACCAATAGAGTTGATGGCAAGGTTGGCAAACGCTTGGGATGTAGCTTCAATATTTGCTCGCCCTTTTGGTTTAATACCTTTAGAGAATATGTTGTTTGCTTTTTTAAACTTCTTTTGGATTTTAAGTTTTTATGAGTTTTTTCTAGATACGCAAAAAGCAAAAGTAGATATAAATAAAAGATTTAAAACATTAATATCATTATATTTATTTTTATCAATAATAACATACGGAGTATTTTTCTTTAATTCTGATCTTATTAAAACAGATTACCATATCTTAGCTTTAATATTTCTAGTTCCTATTTTGATAATTTTAGGTTTTAAAACTCCTAAACTTATTAAAAAAACACTGATTCCCACAGCGTTCTTTGCTTTAATTTTCTTTATTTATGAGATAGTTTCTTTATTAATTGGACATTGGTGGTGGCCAGGAAATTATTTATGGCCTATTTCTGTTTCTGGAATTGTTTTTCCAATTGATGATATAATTATTTGGTATTTACTATCTACCCCAGCCTTGATTTTAGGTTATGAGTTTTTTATTGATGACAACAAATAGTTTACTATATTTTTTTTAATATTTTAAGCTCTTCTTCGTTTAATCTTTTAAATTCACCTTCTTTTATTTGACCTAGTTTTAGGGGCCCCAAAGATATCCTTTTTATTTTTAAAACTTTAATATTAAAATGAGCAAACATTTTTCTTATTTGTCTGTTTTGACCTTGACTTAAAGTAATTAAGAACTTTTGTTTATTTATTTTTTTTACATTTTTAACTTTAGCTAGAGTTTTTTCTTGAATATCTAGTCCTTGTTTAAAGCTATCTTGAATTTGTGAGAAAGGGGTGCTGTATTTTTCAGTTTCAACTTCATATACTTTAGTATGCTCAAACCGAGGGTGAGTTAATTTATTAGTTATATCTCCGTCATTTGTTAAGAAAACTAAACCCTGACTGTCTTTGTCTAAACGACCAACAATATTTAATTTTTCATTATTTAAACCTCTATCCTTTTTTAAAAGATAAAAAATATTTTTTTCACCTTTAAATTTTCTATTAGTACAAGTGTATCCTTGTGGTTTATTTAATAGGTAATATTTTAATTCAAGCTTAGTCTTAATTATTTTGTTATTAATTTTAATTTCATTATCTCTATTAGCTTTATCACCTAGCTGGGCTTGTTTTTGATTAACAAAAACAAGACCTTTCCTTACTAGTTTTTCAGCGTCTCTTCTTGAGCAATAACCTGAGTTAGCTATTATTTTTGTGATTGGTTCTTTTATCATGAGTTTTAGAATGAATGCTAATTAGCGCCAATAAGGAGACAATTATCCAAAACAATGCGCTGAGGTCGTTTTTAAAATATGGAACATCTACCAGGCCGTGAATAATAATTGCACTTATTGAGGAGATTATAGCTATCAATATTGGTTTAAATTCTTTTTTATTGTTTTTCAATAGCATTATCGCTTTTATATATATTTTAATAAATAAAAACATAAAGACAATTAAACCTAGAAGGCCAAGTTCTACCCAAAAGTTTAAAACAATATTATGAGGATAAAGATATATTTCTAGTGGTTGCCAAGCTGATTTTCTAAACTCTTGATTATATAAAGTTTTTCTAAGCCAGTCAGGGTCTTGGTGGTCTTTGATGAAGATACCTTCTTGATGGTAAGGAGCTACTGCTTGCTGATAGTTTAATAATCCAACTCCAAATATCCAGTTATTATCATTTTTTAACATTTGCCAAGTTTCCTGCCATTGAGAGATTCGTATTTGACCTGATTTATCTTTAAGCATTATTTTTTCCTCCACAAAAGTATTAGCTTGCGAGTTAAAGGCTAAAACTGATGATGAAACAATTATTAAACTTATAGCAATAATTCTTGTGCGTTTATTGTATATTAGTAAATAAATAAATATAGAAATAAGAGTAGCTATTAAAGCACCTTCAGATTTAGCAAAATACATTGATAAAAGAGAGCTTATTATAATAAAAAACAATAAAGCGCTAAGAAGTTTATTCTTTAAGCTTTTTAAATTCTTTAGGTAAGAGCTGGCTAGTCCTAAGCTTAGCAGTGATATAGGTGTTAGGTATAGGCCTAAGGCATTAGGGTAAGGAAATAATGATGTTACACGTCTAGTTTCAGCTTGGGACCAAAATTCGTTAAAGATATATAAACCACTTATTTGTTGAAAGATAGCCACTATTGATATTAAAAGTGCAGACAAAGAAAGAGCCCAAATAATTTTCTTCCAATCAGTTTTTATATTAAAATAATTAATTATTAAAATATAAAGTATAATTGGCTCAAAAAAATAAGCTTTAAAAACTCCTAAGGCAGAGAAGGATAATCCAGATAAATACACAGCTAAGTAAGCTATTAGTAAAACAGCAACAATTTCATAGTTAAAAGGGTAATTTTGTAATTTATTTAAATTTTTATTATTGATTTTACTTTTAATTCTCTTTATAATCTTAGGGCCTTTTTTAACAAGAAAAAAAGCAAAGATTATTAATATCATAGCTTCTAAAAAGGTAAAAGGTATATTTAAGACTTCAAAGCGTATTAAATAACTAGGTAAAGTAAAGATAATAACTAAAAGCGCTAACCTAGGTCTAAAGGCCGCTATAATAGTATAGAAAATTAAGCTAAATAAAATTAAAGTCATAATTTTATTATACCATTTTTTTGTCTTTAGTGATAAAATATATATAAGTAGTTACTTTTTTATAATTAATTCGTTATATTATAGGCAACTAGTTACTTGCTAATAATTAATTAGCAATTTAAAAAATATAAGTTAAGAAAATATTTTTAAACGGTTTTGTTTAAGTTTTAAAAGCTGACGAGTTTTTAAACTATCAAGACTAAGTTAAAAAACAAGTAGCATGGATAAAAATGAATCTCAATTAATTAAAAAATGTCAAAACGGTTCTTTGGAAAGCTTTGGCCCCTTGTATGATAAGTATATTAAGAAAATATATAATTATCTGTATTATAGGGTGCCTGATAAAGCTGTGGCAGAGGACGTTTGTAGTCAAACTTTTATTAAAGCTTTAAAAGCAATTAATTCTTATAGTGAAAATAAGGGAACTTTTTCAGCTTGGCTGTACAGAATTGCTAAAAATAATTTAATTGATTATTATCGTGCTTATAAAAATGATTTAAATGTTGATGATCTTTGGTATTTAGAAGATGATACTGACATTGAAAGCACTGCAGATAAAAAAGTTAAATTAGACAAAATTAAGAATTGTTTAAATCATTTAAAGAAAGAGCAAAAAGAAATTATTATTTTACGAGTTTGGGATGAACTTACATATAGTGAGATTGCTGAGATTGTAGATAAAAGTGAAACTAGTTGCAAAATGATTTTTTCTCGTAGTTTGGAAAAAATAAAACAAGAATTACCATTGAGCTTATATTTATTACTATTATTAAATTTTTAATATATGGACAATAATAAAATGAATCAAATATTAGAGGATTTATATGAAATAGATCCTGATCTAAAAAAACAAGAAAAAAAACTAAGAGAAATAGTTAAAAAATTACTTGCGTCTAAACCTGAAGTAAAAATTGATCAAAACTTTGTTAAAGATTTGCGAAAAAAATTACTTCAAGGTGAAGACAAAAAAGTAGCCTTTAAATTAAATTATATTAACAAATTCATTTATGCGGGCATAGGTATGGCTGTGATGGCTTTAATACTTATTCCTTATTACAACAATAAAGATAATGACTTTAGTTTTAATAAACTAGCTAAAAATGATGGCATAAGCATTGAAGCTGTTAATGAGAAAGCCTTTGGTAGTTTAGGAGATATTGTTAGTAGTAAATCTGGCCCTGAAGATGACGGTGATTCAAATGGTTCAGTTGGAATCTTAGGTATGGGAACTGCTGAAAGTGATACTAGAGGTGATTCTGCAACTAGTATGATCATGCCAATGCCTGCACGTGTTTCTTATGAATTTGAGTATGTAGGAGATAGCATCGAAATAGAAAAAGATAGTAGCTCTGTTATACAAAGGAGCGTTAATGGGGATATTCTTGCTACTCAATTATTATCATTTGATAAATTAGATATAGGGGATATTGATTATGGAAAATTTGATAATCTAAAGTTTAACAATATAAGTTTATATGAGGATAGCGATAATGGATATATGTTAACCATTAATAGTAATGAAGAGAAAATTTCTATCTATAAAAATTGGCAAACTTGGCCTCGAGAGGATGGTTTAAATGAAAAGCTTGAAATTTCTGATATTCCTAGTGATGAAGTTGTTATTAATATTTCCAATAAATTTGTAGAGGAATACGGCATCGATTTAAGTCCATATGGCGACCCTATAGTTGATAAGGAGTGGATTAGTAACTATGAAAGATCAGAAAATAAAGAAACGTTTTATATCCCACAAACTATAAATATAATCTATCCGCTAGTTCTTGAAGATAAAGAAATATATACTCAATATAGCAATAAGTATGGATTAAAAGTACAAGTTGATATTAAAAACAATCACGTAACTTCAGTTAATGAAATTGTTAATCACAACTACGAAAGCTCTAATTATGAAGTTGTTCAAGAAGAAAATAGGATTATTGATATTGCTGAAAGAGGGGGATATAGAAATTATAGCTATAATATAGAAGATGATAGTATAGAAAAAGTAAGAGTAGAATTAGGAACTCCTAGTTTAGAGTTAGTACGTCTTTGGAAGCATAATCCTGCTGATAATAAAGCTCAAGAGTTATATGTTGAAGCTTATATATTTCCAGTGCTAAACAGCGAAGACAATAGTTTTTATAGAGACTATGTGATAGTGCCCATTATAGAAGAGTTAATTGCAGAAGATGAAAAACAGAATAATAATCTACCTAATAATATATCAAAACCATATATAGGTATTCCTGAACAATCAGGTGGTGGTACCCCTAGTGTGCAACCTAGAGATGGAGACCTGCCAAGAATTCAAGAAGATCAGAGTTCAGATGATAATCTGGAAATACAGATATTAAATTAATATAGATAAAAGAAAGAAATATTAATATAACAAAAAAGAGCTATCTTGGTTGATTTAGCTCTTTTTTGTTATTGAGTAACTTATATTTATTAAGCTCTTTCTACATATTCTCCTGTCTCTGTGTTTATTCTAATTATATCTCCTTCATTGATAAATAAAGGGGCGTTGATATTTGCTCCTGTTTCTATTTCTACGGTTTTATTAACATTACCGGCGCTGTTACCTTTTACTCCTGGAGGAGAAGATATTACTTTAAACTCCATTTTAATAGGGAGCTCTATGCTCACCGCTTGTGATTGGAAATACAGCACTGTTACTTCTGTTCCTTCTTTAAGGTACTTAACTTGTTCTCCAAGTTGGTCTAAATCTAAAGAAAATTGTTCATAGGTTTCATTGTTCATAAAATATGCTTCATTTTCATCTTTATATAAATAATCAGCTTTTTTTCTCTCTGTTTCAGCTTCTTTCGCTTTATCATTTCCTTGAAAAGTTTTATCTAAAACATTACCGTTAATTAAGTTTTTTAGTTTAGTTTTTAATACAGCTCCACCTCTAGCCATTTTATGATGATGTGTTTCAGTTATCAAGTAAGGTTCGTTATTTTCTTCAATAACTTTACCTACTTTAAGTTGATTAATGTTAAACATAGTTTTTATTTATGTGTAGCAGAGAGTAAGGCAACAACCCTGGCTCTTTTTACAGCAGCAGTTAACTTTCTTTGGTGCCATGAACAAACCCCAGTTCTTTTGCCTGGTAATATTTTCATGTAGAAATTTATAAATTTACGTAGTGTTCTGACATCTTTGTAATCAACTTCTAAGTTGTTAGCACAAAAATAACATTCTTTATTTTTTGACATATTATTTATTTATTTAATTTATTTTAAAAGGGTATATTTTCTACTTTAATTTCTTCATCGTCACTGTTTTCTTCTTCTTGTTGAATAACCGGCTCTGAAGCTTGATTATTTTGAGCATAATTATTGTTAGTTGTAGGTGCGCCACCTCCGCCTTTGCTGTCTAGCATGATCATGTTGTCTGCAACTATTTCAGTTTTATATCTTTTATTACCATCTTGACCTGTCCAATCAGATGTTTGTAATCTTCCTTCAATGTATACTTTTGAACCTTTCTTTAGATATTGACCACAGATTTCTGCTAATTTTCTCCAGGCTACAATATTATGAAACTCAGCTTTTTGTTGTTTTTGTCCAGACTGATCTGTCCAGGTTAGATTAGTGGCTACAGAGAAACTGGTAACAGGCTGTCCATTAGCGGTAGAGCGAGTTTCAGGATCTCTAGTAACGTTGCCAATAATCATGGCTTTGTTTAAATCCATATAAATATTGTTAATATTATTTAATTAAATCTTGCGCATCTAAAATATTATCTAGTTTATCATCAAGGTCTTTTAAATTGTCATCTTTTTCTTTTTTCTCTTCTTTATCTTTTCTCTCTTCTTCTTTATCTTCTTTTTTGTCCGCTTCTTTATCTTTTTTCTCTTTTTCCTCAATTTTTTCCTCAACTTTTTCCTCAACTTTTTCTTCTTTTTCAGCACTTGTGCTTGTAGTTTCTTCTTTTTTGCTTGTCTTTTGTGTGTCTTTTTCGTCTTTATTTTTACTTAAAGCTTCTTGTTTAGCTTTTTCAGCATTAATTTCTTCTAAAGTTCTCTTCTTTATTTTAATAATTTGAAATCTAATAATCTTATCAAATAATCTTAGATTTTCATTTAACTCTGGTAGGCTTTCAGTTTCTAGGTCGAATTCTAAAAGACTGTAGTAACCAAAGTGATTGTGTTTAATTGGGTAAGCTAATTTCTTTTTACCCCAAAACTCTTTGTAAGTTATTTCTCCTTTATATTTGCTAATAATACCTTCTACATCTTGAGATATTTTTTTAGCTTCTTCTTCAGTGTACTCATTAGCGATTATGAATAGAACTTCATAATGCCCTGGTCCTGATGGTTTTGTTTTTGACATAATGATTTTACGTTATATTGAATTATATAAAATTAAAAATTAGTTAAATTATAATTTGATTAATAAAATCCCAAAGTATTACAAACACTTTGGGTTTCTGTAATACCTTTAATTCTATTTATATATTATATATAGAATTGCGCCAATCTCTTTTGGGCGTGGGAAAGGTTGTTAATCAAATTGTTAAGTTAATATATCATAAGTATTTAAAAATTGCAATAGTTATATATTTGTCAGATATGTTTAAATAGTATAATCTTTAAGTATACTTAAATTTAGTGAATTATGTACAAATATATTTTTATTTTAGGTTCAAACCCTGGTTTATCATTAGCTGAAATTCTAAGTATTTTTAATATAAAAAAATATACTTTATTTACTGAAGCATTACTTGTTGAAAGTGATGTTGAGATAGATATTAAAAGAGCTATTGATACATTGGGTGGAACTATAAAGATTGCTGAGTATAAAACAGAATTAGCATATAAAGGTTTAAAAGAAGAGCTTGCTGATTTGATATATAAAGAAGCTTTAAATAGAGATAAAGGTAAGTTTAATTTTGCTATATCTTTATATGGTAATGTAAATGTTAATTATAAGAATATAGCAATTGGTTTAAAAAATATATTAAGAAAAAAAGTAGTGCCTTCTAGATGGGTGAAAGCTCAAGGTAAAGAAAAAATACTTTCTAGTGCTAGTGTTTATCACAATAAGTTGCTTAATAAAAGTGGTGTAGAATTATTACTTATTGCGAATGGTAAAACAGCAATTATTGCAAAAACTATAGAAGTACAAAGCTTTATTGATTATTCTAAAAGAGATTATGGACGACCAGAAAGAGATAGCTTGTCTGGTATGATTCCCCCTAAACTAGCTAAGATGATGATTAATTTATCTGATGCTAAAAATGATGATAAGCTTTTAGATCCTTTTTGTGGTTCTGGTACTATTGTTAATGAAGCTCTGTTTTTAGGTTTGAAAAATATATATGCTTTTGATGTTTCAAAAAAAGCAGTAGAAGATACAAATAATAATTTAAAATGGTTGAAAAAAGAATTTTCTCAAGATATTTCTAAAGTAAAAACTAAAGAATTGGATGTAAGAATGGTGTCAAAAGAATTACCTTTAAGTAGTATTGATGCTGTTTGTACAGAGCCATATCTAGGTCCGCAAAGAGGTAAGATAGAAGCACAGACTGTAAAAGGTGAGTTAGATAAATTATACTCTGAAGCTTTAAAGGAATTGTATAAAGTTTTAAAACCTAAAGCTAAAGTAGTAATGATTTGGCCTATGTTTTTTCCTGAAAAAAGTCCTCTGTATTTAGATCCTAATATTAAAGGATATCAAAAAATCAGTTATAAGTATTTAGCTGACTTAAACTTACTTAATAAGAGACATAACCTCTTTTATGGAAGACCAGGGCAAAGGTTGTGGAGAGAGGTTGTTGTCTTAGAAAAAGAAGATAAATAGACTTCTTATCCTTGACATTTATATTATAATATGATATAGTAATATTACTCTTTAAAACAGAATAAATATAAACAAAAAAAACAAAAGATTATGTTGAAATTCAGAACATCAAAATCAGTTATTAAAGATCTGGAACCAAGGTTAAAAGAACTAAAAACTAGATTTAAAACAATTCAAAAAGAAAATGATAAATTTAGTGCTCTTATTAGCTTGTTTGACTTGATGTCAAAAATGGAGGATGAAAAAAGTTTCTATAATGAGTTGAGATTTCTTGAAAAAAGAAATAACAAAAAATTTGAAACAAAAAAAGAAGCTCTTAATAAGCTATGTTTTCATATTGCACGATGCGGTAGAGACAAGTATGGAATGAACCGTACTAATTATGGTGAGCCAGTTACAGCAGAAAAAGTTTTCTTAGGTGATATATTTGGAATTTTTACTTTGTCACTCTCACAATGTTTTAAAGATGAAAAACAATTAAAACAGGAAAAGAGATATGATTTAGCAAAAGATTCAAACAATCCACCTACGGACTGGTATTTACTTCATGATCACCAAGCGGGATCCTTTGTAAACACTCATACTAAGGAATCTTTGGAAGCAATTTCAGTATTGTTATCTTAAAAAAAGATAACAAAAAGGGAAGTTTTAAAAACTTTCCTTTTTTTTATACGTAAAATGTAATTATTATTTGTTAATTAAGAAATGACAAACATCTCCATCTTTTACTATATAATCTTTACCTTCAGTTCTGATTAAGCCTTGTTCTTTGGCGTTTTTTTCTGAACCAGCATTAATAAGGTCTTTCCAATTAATAATCTCTACTCTAATAAAGTGTTTTTGAAAATCAGTATGAATAACTGAAGCAGCCTCAGGAGCAGTAGCTCCTTTTTTTATTGTCCAGGCTCTACTCTCTTCAGGGCCTGTAGTTAAAAATGTTTCTAAGTTAAGGAGACTATAGGAAGCTTTAATTAATTTATTAAGACCACTAGTTCCCATATTTAGTTCTTTAAGAAATTCTTCTTGTTCAGATGGTGGCAAATCAACAATTTCTTGCTCAATTTTTACATTTATTGCTAAAGTATTTTCTTCGTTTTTGTTTTGATATTTTTCTGGGCTATCCGTGTTAACAATATAAAGAATAGGTTTTATGGTTAAAAGATTTAGTTGTTTTATAATTTCTTCTTCTTTTTCACTTAACTCAACATCTCTTATAGCTACACCATTTTCTAAATTAGTCTTTAATTTTTGAAGTAGCTCAAAAAAAGCTATTTTTTCTTTATCTCCAGTTTTAGTTTCCTTTTGTGCTTTTTCCATTCTTTTGCTAATAGTGCTTAAATCAGCAAAGATAAGCTCAAGATTAATAGTTTCTCTATCTTCTTGAGGGTTGATTTTTCCAGTAACATGAATAATATTCTCATCTTGAAAGTCTCTAATTACCTCACAGATTGCATCACATTCTCTGATGTTAGCAAGAAATTGATTGCCTAGCCCCTCACCTTTATGGGCGCCCTTAACTAGACCTGCTACATCAACAAACTCTATTGCAGTTGGGATAGTTTTTTGTGATTTTGATATTTCAGTTAAAGCAGTTAATCTTTCATCAGGTACCTCTACAATTCCGACATTAGGATCAATAGTGCAAAAAGGATAATTAGAAGCTTCTGCTTTAGTTTTTGTTAACAAATTAAAGAGACTGGATTTACCAACATTGGGTAAACCAACTATAGCTAGAGATAATCCCATATAATAGTTATTATAATATTAGTATATTTATTGTGATTGTTTTTTTAGACAATCTTTTTTACATAAAGAAGTGTACAAGATTGGAACAATTATTAGGTTCAAAACAGTAGAAAATATTAAACCAAAAATTACAGCTAGACTAAGCCCTCTCCACATTTCATTAGCAAATATAAGAGGGAAAATACCAGCAATAGTGGTAATAGAGGTAATAAGAATTGGTTGCATACGAGCAATCCCTCCTTCAATTACTGCTTCAGTAAACTCTAACCCATCTTTAATATTTTTATTAATTCTATCAATTAAAACAATGGCATCATTTACTACAATACCAGCTAGTGAAACTATACCAATAAATACAGCAATTGAAAATGGCTGTCCAATAGCAAATAAACCTAAAATAACTCCAATAATTGCCAAGGGTAATGCAAATAATATTATTAATGGCTGTTTAAAGGAGTTAAATTGCAATATTAATATTGCTCCTATTAAAAATATTGCAATAATCATAGAATAAAACATTTCCATGTATGACTTTTCAATATCTTCAGTTTCTCCTCCAATCTCTATGTTGCTATTATCTGGCAGGTTGTATCCTTCTATTTCTTGTTTAAAGTTTTGAGTGATTTCTTGTAGGTTGGCTCCCTTTTTAAGTTCTGCGGTAACGGTGGCAATTTGTTTACCGTTTTTATGCTCTATAGTTAAAAGTGATGGTTCTAAGTTTAAATTAGCAACTTGTTTTAAAGGGATTTCTTCACCCCTTTGGTTGATAATTAATAGGTTTTTTATGTCATCAATATTAGTAAAATCTTCTTGTGCGTATTTAACAACTATATCGATATCTTCATCATTTAAGTTAACAGTAGAGGCTGTGGTGCCTGACAGGGCGTTTCTAACAGTGCTAGCAATAGCTGAGGTGTTAAGGGAGTAGTAATTAGCTTTTTGCCTGTCTATACTAAAAACAAATTCTCCAGTAGCATTACTCAAACTAGTTTCAATATTAATAGCATTATTTACGCTTTCAAAATACTTCATTACCTTTTCGCTGTATTTAGATAAGGTTTTACTATTGTCTGAGAAAATCCTTACTTCTATGGGTGCTCCGCTAGGAGGTCCAGCTGCCATTTCATTGACTTTAACTTCTGCATCTTGTATGTTTTTTATTTGCTCTCTTAAGTTTTCTGCAATAGTAAAACTTGTTTTTTCCCTTTCATCTTTTTCTGAAATGTTTACTGTAATAGTAGCTTTATTTCTTGAGTCTGATGAGGACATCATGTCAGTACTCATTTCAGTGCCAATGGTAGTTACATAATTTTTTAATTCAGGTATTGTGGCTACTTTTTCTTCAACTTTAGTGGTCACATCTTTGGTTTTTTCTAAACTTGAACCTACTGGCAATTCAATGTTTACATAAAAATATTCAAAGTCAATTTTTGGAAACATTTCTATGCGCATAAGACCGGAAACAGGGATAGCAATAGTTGCTATAAATATAATCCAAGCACTAATAATAATTGTTCTTCTTTTTTTCTTGTAAGGAAGTATGTTGCTTAGTTGTTTCCTGTATTTAGTGGCTAATTTAGATATTTGTTTATTAATAACTTGATGTCTTTTTTTATTTCTTCCACCACCATTACCATTTGTTTTAATTTTAAGGAATCTTGTTACTAAGGTAGGAATAATAATTAAAGCTACAAATAAACTGGAAAGCAAGGTTACAATTAAAGTTTTAGGAATGATACTAATGTATTCTCCCATAATTCCTGAAACTAGTAGCATGGGTAAAAAGGCAGATACAGTGGTTAAAGTTCCTGCAGTGATAGCAGCTTTAAAATTCCAAATAGAGAGTATAGCAGCTTCATAAACACTACGTTTATGTTTTACTACATATTCATTTATACCCTCTATTACTACAATAGCATTATCCACCATTAGTCCTAAAGATAAAACTAATGAAAAAAGGACCATGCTATTTATAGACATATCTTGTAACATTAAAAAAATGAAGGACATTAAGAAAGCTATAGGCACGGCTAGAGCAGTAATAATTGCTCCTCGTAAACTAAGTATTGTTAACAATATTAAAGCGATAAGGATAAATGTTTGAATAGCACTTCCTCCTAAAATATTTAAATCTTCTTTAATGTATTTAGAATTATCATTAGTTTTTTCAATTTTTATTGTACTAGGTATAGTTTTGTTTTCTTGTAGTGAAGAAATAGTGTTTTCTGAATTATCTACAATATTTAAAATGTTTCCTCCAACCTTTTTATATATTTGTAAGGATATAGTATTTTGAGGATCTTCATCTGGATAGGCAATTCTAGACTCAGTAGACTTTTCTTTGTAGGTATCTTTGATTGTAGCGACATCTTCTAAAAATACAGGAGAGTTCTCATAGGTGGTAACAACTAAAGTATTTAAATCACTAGCTTGAGTTATTTTACCCCTAATTCTTACTCCATACCTATATTCATCTATTTCAATAATACCAGCTGGTAAATTAAAGTTAGTGTTATTTATAGAATTAACTACTTGCCCTAAAGATAAATTATAAGTACTTAATTTGTTTTCATTTATTATCACTTGAAATTCTCTTTCTAGACCACCTATTATCTCAACTTTAGAAACATCAGCTACTGACTCTAGTTCTTCTTGAAGTGTATCAGCATATTTTTTTAACTCACTATCACTATAATTACCAACTAAAGAATAAGTAACAATAGGCATATCACTAAGTCTTATTTCAGTAACTTCAGGACTACTAGCATCACTGGGTAATCTTGGTTTTACTCTATCAACAGCTTCTCTTAATTTTTGGAAACTATCTTGCAGGTTTGTTTCAGCGTTATATTCTACAAATACAGAAGAAAAGCCTAGACCAGAACTAGAGTTATAATTATTTAAATTTTCTAAGTTTTTTATTTCGTTTTCTACTTTATTTGTTATTAAAGTTTCAGTATCACTAGGACTAGCGCCAAGATAGGTTGTGGTAATAACAGCATAAGGAACTTTAACTTCTGGTTGAGCTTCTTTTGGTAAGGTAAAAATAGCAAAAAATCCAAAAACAATAATTAATAACATTATTAAGTAAGTAAAGCGGTAATTGGTAATAAAAAAGCCAAGCCAAGATTTCTTTTCTCTTTTTAGAGCTTGATCTAATTTCCTTTCTTTGTTTTCTATATATTCTTGATTATCAGTATTCATATATCAAGTATTATTTAATTTGAATTAATGAGTTGTTTTCTATAGATTTAGAACCGTCTATAATTATTTCATTACCAATTTTTAGCCCTGATTTGATTTCTACTAAATTACCCTGGCTGTCACCTAAAGTCACTATTTGTTTTTTAGCAGTTAATTCATTATTTTCATTAAGTTTTACTAGATAAACATAGTTTTCAGTTTGAGTTATGGTTAAAGCTTCTAAAGGAATCATAATAACCCCACTTTTAACAGAGTTTTTATTATTTTTTTTAATCATCACATCTACAAAAGTTCCGGGAATTAATTTTTTATTTTTATTATCTACTAATATTTCTACTTCTACTTTTTTAGTTTGTTCGTTAGCACTAGGGGCAATATTAGTAATCTTTGCTTTTATATCTTGATTAATAATTACTTCTTGCCCTAAGTTAATTTGATATATATCTTCAGATGGTAAATTAATTACCACTTTAACGTTATTAGTTTGAGAAATGCTAGCAATTACTTGCCCAGGATTTAATTCTGCACCGACTTCCACATTTTTTGAAGTAATTTGTCCTGATATAGGAGCACTAATAATTAAATCAGCTAACTGTTCTTGAGACAAGTTTAGTTGTCCTAGAGCTGAGTCAACCTGTGACTGAGCCGAAAGTATTTGTTGTTTTTTAGATTCCCTTGCAGAATTTAGACTTACTAAAGCATTGTTATATGATATCTCAGCATTATTTAATTGATTCTGTGTCCCCTGAATGTTGTTTTTTAAAGCAATACGTTCTTTTTCTTGACTTAATTCAATAGTGCTTAAATTATTTAAAGTATTTTCTGCTGATTGCAGTGAACTGTTAACAGTGTTATATAATCTAGAAAACTTTTCTTGTTCTGCATTTAAGGCGCTTTGTGGAAAATTGCTACTAGAGACAGTATTATCTAAAACAATAATTGTTTCATTGGTTAGAGTTTTAGTTTCTCTAAGCAAATCAATTATTTTTTCTAGCCTTTCTTCAATGTTTTGACTTTCAACCGGTTCATCTTTTAAGTTATTATAAGTGCTTTTAGTGTTTTTATAAGTATTTTTAACTTTAACTAAAGCTGAATAGCTTTTAGCACTAAGAGTTGCTTTAATTTCTTCAAGTCGTGGACCTGGCTCAGCGCCAATAATATAGTTAACGTCTTCTAAAGCATCTTTAACAGTTTGTAGATAGTTACTATAAGAAATAACAGCGCTGTTTTTAGTATCAACTAGATTTTTTTCTTGTAAAGAGATGGTGCTTTCATAATTTTCTTGAGCTGACTTCAGAGAAATTTCTGCATTATTAATTGCTTCTTGAGCTTGTATTACACCTATTTCAGCTTGTTCAACATTAGATTGGGTAGTTCTTTTTACAGCTTCTAAATTACTAAGCATATTATAGTAATTAGTTTGTGCATTCTGATAACCTGTACGTGTGGTATTGCTTTTTAAATAGGCTAAAACTTGACCAGCGTTTATTTGATCGCCTCTATCAAATGATAATGACTGTATAGTCCCTTTAGCTAAAACTGTCACATCTACCTTAGTTTCAGCATTTACAGCTCCTACAGTCTCTATATATAGATTATTTGAGCTTGATGTAGCATTATTAATTGTCATCGTTTTTACTTCAAATAATCTTTCTTGTTCAGAATTATTTTGATTAGTGTCTTCTAGGTTATTATTTTTTTGTTTTTGTAGGGCACCATAGGCTCCATAGCCGAAAATAGCAATAATAATAACACTAGCTATTATTATAATAAGCTTTTTTTTCGGGGATTTTTTATTTTCATTCATGTTTTCAGTTATAATAGTTTAAATTAATAAAGTTTAGCTATTTTAATAAATAAATAAGTTTTTGTCAATCCCTGTTTACTTATAAAAAGCATATAATTTAGCTAGATAATAGTGTTAAACTAATTATATAAATAAAAAAAAGAGGCCCATCGCGGGCTCCTTCATATTATAATATATAATAAATATGTGGATACCTGATGGGCCTCACTTCTAAGTTTTGTATATTCTTACTTTTTTGTAAGTTTTTAAACAACTCAGAAGTAAAGCATCGCTGATTTATGCTTTATATTAAGCTAATTTTAGGTTTTTATTATAAAACCTTAATATTTTTATTTTTATCACCTATCAGCTTAAAGTGATATTCATAAATTAGCTCGATATTTGATTTTCAATAAACAGTTTTTCTAGTTTGTGTTAACAATTATAGCATCGTTATTAAAAGGAAACAAGCTTTTAGTTAGTAAAAATGGTACATTCTGTATTCTTACCTAATATTAGCGCTAAATTTGGTGCTTTGATTATGATTTAAACAACTTTAGTCCAGGGTTTCCTGGACTAAAGTATTGTAGTTATATACAAAAAACACAAGTTATCCACAGGTTTAGGAAAACAAAAAATACTCATTTTTGAGTATATTTTGAGGCTCAGACCGGATTCGAACCGGTGAATAACGGTTTTGCAAACCGCAGCGTTAGACCGCTTCGCCACTGAGCCTTATTGGACTTTAGTCCAGGTTTTCCTGGACAGAAAGCACCTTCCAAGAGTTTTTTAGCTTTGTTAATGATGCTTTGTCTTTTATTTTTTTGTTAAAAACAGAAGCTGCTGCGATCATAGCAGCATTATCTGTAGTATATTGTAAATCACTAATGAAAACTTGTAAATGCTTATCTTGAGCTTTTTTTGTGAGCTCTTCTCTTAACTTTATATTAGCGGAAACTCCTCCAGATAGCAATACTGATTTAGCAAGATGTTTTTTAGCGGCTTTTATGGTTTTAGTAACTAATACATCTACAATAGCTTCTTGATAGAGGTAACAATATTCATTTATGTTATTTTTCCAGTTCTTATCTTTTTTTAAACGGTATAAAAGAGAAGTTTTAAGCCCTGAAAAGGAAAAATCAAGATTATCACTGTATTTCATTGGTCTAGGAAAGTCTTTTAGACTTTGTTTTTTCTTGGATTTTTCAAACTCTTGAGCTTTTTTAGATATAATTGGGCCTCCAGGGTAGCCCAGGGACATCATTTTAGCTCCTTTATCAAAAGCTTCACCAGCTGCATCATCTCTGGTGCTACCCAGTTTTCTATATTTAGTTGGTGACTGCATTAAAACAATGTTACTGTGTCCACCTGAGACTGTTAATATTACTGCGGGAAACTTAATATTTTTCCAATTATTAATAAAGGGAGCAAAAAGATGACCTTCTATGTGGTTTATACCGATTATTGGTATATTATTAGCGTAGGCAAGGGTTCTAGCTGTTTCTGTGCCTGTTAAAAGGGATGTTACTAGACCTGGTCCTTTAGTTACAGCAATAAGATTAATATCTTTTATGGTGCACTCTGCCTCTTTTAAAGCATTATCTATTGTTGGTAGTAGTTTATATACATGTTCTCTAGCAGCTAATTCTGGCACTACACCTCCATATTTAGCATGAAGCTTTATTTGTGATGAAATAACGTTGCTTTTTACTTTTATTTCTTTATTTTTTTTGTTAGCAAAGACAACGCTGGCAGCGCTTTCATCACAACTTGATTCAATAGCTAAAATATTCATACTATTATTTACTTGACTAAAAATATAATTTTATTTATACTTATTTTCAGTACAACGTTATCATATTTATTTAAAAAAAGCCATCCCAGCGGGATGATTTTTAAATAATTTTGGTCCCTTCGTCTAGTGGTTAGGACACCAGATTTTCATTCTGGTAACAGGGGTTCGATTCCCCTAGGGACTACACTCTAAACAGACATCTATATTGGTGTCTGTTTTTTTATTTGACAGCAAATTTCTTGAGTATTATAATATCAATATAAATTGATGATAGAGTAATTACTTTTTACATATGAAAACTAAATGTTATGAAAAAAAAGAGTTAACACAAAAATATCTTGATCTAGCTAGGTTTCTGAGAATCATTGGCGATAATAATCGTTTAAAGATTTTATGTTTACTTAAAGATGATGATTTATATGTTGAGGAGTTATCTCTTAATTTAGATTTAGCCCAAAATTTAGTTTCTAGTCATTTGAAAGTTATGATAGATTTTGGTTTACTAGTTGTGAAACAAGAAGGAAAGAAAAATTATTATAGTATTAATAATAAAATATTTAAAAAGTATAATTCATTGGTAAATAAGTTTTTAGAAAATTATAAAAGATAAGATATTATTTCTTTAGGATTAAATCTATTATTAGTTTTTGTAATTTAGCAACATGTTTGAAAATATTTCTAAAAAAAATAAAAAAACATTTTTATTTTTGATGTTAGCATTTTTATTAATTTTAATTATATTGTTTTTATTTAGTATAAAACAGGAAGAAAAGAAAAATAAAGAAGAGAAACCTAGTAATACTAAAGTAGAAGTAGCGGTTTGTCCTACTTATAGTGATTTTTTGCTATTAAAGCAAAATAATTGGTATAATAATGGTAAGCTCTAGAAGTACTGCTGAGAGTTTAGATTTATTAGATAAAAATATTGTTGATTATGTAATATCGGGTCGTCCCCCTAAACCTCAAGAAACTGAGTATGAATATTTATATATTAATAGAAGTGGTTATTCTTTTTTAGGAACTACTTCTGCATCTTATTATGTTGATGACTTAAAAGATATAAAAATTTATACTGATTTAAAAGAAGATGATGTAGAGTTTCTTAAAAATAGTTTAAAGTTAAATAATATAACAAGAGTGGAAGATGTGTATAATAGACCTAATCCAGGTTTAGCTATAACTACTTGGGAAAATACTGATTATAGTAAAGATAGTATTGTGCATGTTTATAATAACAATAATGAGCGTTACAAATACTCCAGAACACCAATTTTGTATTGTAAAAACTGTGATAAAAAAATTGTAAATTTATTTATAAAAACATTAAATAATTAAAGTAATATGAAAAACAACCTTTTTATTAAGAAACGAATTGTATTAGCTATTTTTGTGCTATTTTTTTCTTTATTGTCTTTTAACATAGGTGTAACTAACAACTCTGTTCTTGCAGTTAGCAGTGAAAATAATGTAGATAATTTTAGTGAAAATAATGAAGAAAATAATCATAAGCCTTGTCTTCATTTTTTCTATAAACCAGACTGTTCTCAATGTCAGTATATTAGTAGTTTTTTAGAAGAGGTTGAAAATGAATACAAGATAGAAGTAGAAAAATATAATATTAAAGAAGAGGAAGATAAAGAGTTGTATAACTCTTTTAAATCTCGATATGGATTAATTAGCAGTGCGTACCCTGTTATATTTATTGGTGATAATTATTTAATGGGAGACAAAGCTATTGAAAATAATTTAGAAAATGAAATAGAACGTTGTCAAAAGCATGATTGTCCTTGTCCTTTGGCGATGGTAAATTCTGGTACAGCTTCAGTTCCTCAATCTGATGAGATTACTGCGGAAGATCCAGAAGTTTTAACATTACCACTTGTAGGAGAGGTAGATTTTTCTTCAATGCCTATATATGTAACCACTGCTATTATTGCTTTTGTTGATGGTTTTAATCCTTGTTCTTTGTGGCTCATCACTTTTTTAATAGGTATTGTAATATATAGTCGTTCAAGAAAGAAAATATTAATTGTGGGAGGAACATTTCTATTGGTAACCGGTGCTGCTTATGCTCTTTTCATGGCAGGACTTTTAAATGTTTTTGCTTATGTGGGTTATTTGTCTTGGATTCAAATAGCTGTAGCTGTGGTAGCAGGTGTTTTTGCACTAGTGAATATTAAAGATTATTTTTGGTATAAGAAAGGTGTTTCTTTTACAATTTCTGATAAATATAAGCCAAAGATTTTTAAAAATATGCGCGGAATAATGAAGGGAGATAAATCACTTTGGCAAATGGTAGTAGGAACAACTATTTTAGCTTTAGGAGTGGTTTTAATTGAATTACCTTGTACTGCAGGCTTTCCAGTGGTTTGGACTAATATTTTAGCTCAAGGAGGTATTGAAGGTGGTGTTTTTTATTCTCTTCTAGCTTTATATATGTTAATCTATTTATTAGATGAAGTAGCAGTTCTTTTAATAGCTGCTTGGACTATGCGTGCTAGTCGTTTTGAAGAAAAGCATGGTAGGATGTTAAAGTTAATTGGGGGTATGGTTATGCTTTCACTAGCTATAGTAATGATAGTAGATCCTAACTTAATGCATAACATTAGTGGGTCTGTTATAGTTTTTGCAGGCGCTGTTGCTGCTTCTTTTTTAGTAATGTATCTTCATCGTTATATACTACCTAAACTAGGAATTAGAATTGGTAGTGAAAAAGAAATAATAGAAGAAAGGGAAGATGAGATTAAAGAAAAAAATGAAATAGAAATAAACGAAGATAATAATAATGGAGAGAAGAGTGAGAATGAAAATGATGATGAAGAATAATTAAAAAATTAATAATTATTTATATGAGTAAAGATTTACCAACAAATTTATTGTATAACAATGATTATTCTTGGGTTAAGATTGAAGACGATGTGGCCATTTTAGGAATAATTAAACCTGCTTGCGATAAAATAGAAGAGTTTGTATTTGTAAAATTACCAGAGAAAGGTCAGAAGATTAAAAGAGGTGAAGTCTATGCATCTTTAGAGGCCATTAAATGGAGTGGACATCTTTCTAGTCCTTTTACAGGCGAGATTATTGAAGTAAATGAAGATATCTTTGATGAACCTAGTATTATCAATGAAGATCCTTATGGCAAGGGTTGGATAGCTAAAATTAAGTTAGCAAATAAAGAAGAAAAAGATGACCTTGTTTCAGCCGAAGAAGTTAAAGAGGTTTAGTTTAGTAATAATAAATAATAAAAATTAATTTAATAAATTAAGTAATTAACATATGTTTAAAAATAATATATTTGTATTAACCTTTTTAATTATTATCGTAGCCTTAACTGTGTCTGCTTGTTCATCAGGAGAAAATGGTAGTGATAATAAAGCAGGTGATGAAAATAAGATTAGTGGGGCTACGGTTGAGTATTTAGGTGAAAAGCCAGAAAATCCTCAAGCCAGTTTATATTTTTTCTGGGGTGATGTCTGTCCTCATTGTGCTAGTGAAAAGGTTTTTCTTAATAAGATGAAAGATAAATATCCTGATTTAGAAATTAGAATGTATGAAACTTATAATAATAGAGCCAACTCTAATGCTTTGCAAAATGTAGCTAAAGCATATAATGCCACTGTTAGAGGTGTGCCTATGACTTTTATTGGTGATTTTGAACCTTTAGTTGGTTTTTCTTCTAGAATGGAATCTGATTTAGAAGAAAAAATTAAATATTGTTTAAATAATGATTGTATTGATCCTGTTTCTGAATTGTAATATTTTGAATAGAATTTAATAATCATAAGTTAATAATTAAAATAATATGAGAGTTGTTATTATTGGCGGAGGCACAGCTGGCAGTGAAGTTGCTTGGCGCCTGCGTAGACAAGATAAAGACATAGAAATTATTATTTTAGAGAAAGGAAGGTATAGACAATATTCTCCCTGTGCTTTACCTTATTTTTTAAGTGGAAAAATTAAGAAAGCAAATGATATCGTTTTATTTTCTGACGATTATTATAATTATAATAATATTAATTTATATTTAAATTCTGAGTTAAAAGAAGTAAATACTAAAACTAAAGAACTTAAATATTTAGATAAAAAGAATAATAAAGAAGAAAAGTTAAGCTATGATTATTTAGTTTTAGCTACTGGTTTAAAGTTTAATTTACCATCTATACCTGGATTGAAAGATCAGGACTTCTATTGTTTAAAAAGACTTGATGATGTTCAAAGAATTAAGAAAGCTGTGAAGAAAAATGATAAGGCTGTAATAATTGGAGCTGGTTATGTAGGAGTTGAGTTAGCAGATGCACTTAGTGCTTTAGGTTTGAAGGTGAGTTTAATAGAAGGGCAAGAAAATATTTTGCCAACTACTTTAGATAAAAAGATAGCTAATATAGTTAAAGAAGAAATGGAAGCAAAAAAAATAGAAGTAATTACTAATTCTAAAATAGAGAAAATAACTAAAAAACAAGTATCTTTAAAAGATAAAAAGATAAATTATAATCACCTTTTTGTTGCTTGTGGTCTAAGTGCTGACTTATCCTTAGCTAAGCAGATAGGTTTAAAAGTTAATAAAGGCATTATTGTTAATGATAGTTTAAAAACATCAAAAAAAGATATTTATGCTGCGGGAGATTTAGTTGAATCTGTTAATTTAATTGATAATAAAAAAGTTTTAAGTCAATTAGCTACTACCGCTGTATCTCAAGCTAAAGTTTTAGCTCAAAATATACTTGCAGATAAACAGAAAAAAGAAAGTTTAAAATATAAAAGAAATAAAGTTTTAAGTGCTAGTGTTTCAAAGTTTAATAATTTAATTTTTGCCAGTTGTGGTGTGACAAATAGTTATTGTCAAAAAAATAATATAAAAACTATAAGTGCTTATTATAAATCAAAGGATAAGGCAGAATATTACCCAGAAGCTAAAGATATTTTTATTTATTTAGTTTCTGACATTAAAGGTAGAATTATTGGTTGCCAAATTGCTGGATATAATGAGGTGTTGGGACGTTTAAATATGGTTTCATTAGCAATAAAACAAGGTTTAACATTAAAAGATTTTGTTAACTCAGAAACTTGCTACAATCCAGCTTTATCTTCAATTTTCGATCCACTAACTATTACTGCTGAAATTTGTTTAAAAAAACTAAAAGCAAAAAATGCTAAAACCTAAGTATTTAAAAATAAAAGACTTTGATCGTAAAAAATATTTAAAAACATTAAATCTTATAAAGAAACACAATCTTAATACTGTTTGTCTCTCTGCTAATTGTCCTAATCGTTATCATTGTTTTTCAAGTGGCACTGCCACTTTTATGATTTTAGGAGAAGTTTGTACTAGAAATTGTCGTTATTGTAATATTGAAAGTAAAAAACCAGAGGAAGTTGATAAGAAAGAGCCGGAACGTTTAGCTTTGGCAGTTAAAAAACTAAGTTTAGATTATGTTGTTGTTACCAGTGTTACTAGAGACGATTTAGAGGATGGTGGTAGTAATCATTTCATAAACTGTATTTCTGAGATTAGAAAAAATAATGATTCTAAAATAGAGGTTTTAATTCCTGACTTCAAAGGTGATGAATTAGCTTTAGAAAAATTGGTAAAAGTTAAACCAGAAATTATTAATCACAACATTGAAACTGTAAAAGAATTATTTTCTGCGTTGAGACCACAAGGGGACTATAATAGATCACTCTTCTTGTTAAGTAATATAAAAAATATTAATTCAGATATTATTACAAAGTCTGGATTAATGGTAGGTCTTGGTGAAACTAAAGCTCAGATATTAAAAACACTAAAAGATTTAAGAGATGCAAAAGTTGATATTATAACAATTGGTCAGTATTTAGCGCCAAGCACTAAACATGCAAAAGTAGAAAAGTATTATAGTGAGTTAGAATTTTTAAAGCTTAAAAATATAGCTAAAGAAATAGGTTTTAAAGAAGTTATTTCTGGGCCTATGGTTAGAAGTTCATATAAAGCTAAAGAAGCCTATGAAAAAGTGGCGAATACTAGAGACAATAGAAGAAAGCGGAGCTAAGCAAATGGCTATTGATGAAGCCATGCTGATTTCTAGAATAAATAATTTAGTTCCTAACACTTTAAGGTTTTTTACTTGGAAACCAAGCGCTATTACTATTGGTTTTTTCCAAGATTTAGAACAGGAAATAGATTTAAACAAAGCTAAAGATTTAGGAGTTGATGTAGTTAGACGATATAGTGGTGGCGGAGCAGTGTTTCACGAAGATGAGTTAACATATTCTTTGGTGGTTTCAGAAAAAGATGTATCTTTAAATGTTTTAGATTCATATAAATATTTATGCCAAGGTGTAGTTGAGGGATTAAAGAATTTAGGTATAGAAGCTAAGTTTAAACCTATTAACGATATACTAGTTAATGGAAAAAAGATTTCTGGTAATGCCCAAACTAGGAAAAAAGGAGTAATATTACAACATGGCACCATACTTTTGTCAGTGGATGTTGAGAAGATGTTCTCACTTCTTAAAGTAAGTAACGAGAAGTTAAAGGGAAAATTGATTGCCGGCGTTAAAGAAGGCGTTACTTCAATTAAAAATGAATTAGTTAGCTCAGATATAGATTTGAAATATTTAGAAAAAGTTTTTAGACAAGGTTTTGCTCAGTCTTTAAAGGTTGATTTTAATGAAGCTGTTTTAAGTAAAGAAGAAAAAGAAATTGCCCAAGAACTTCAGAAAGATAAGTATTTAAGTAAAGAGTGGAATTATAATCAAAAATATAATAATAGGTTTTATGGAAAAAATTGATTACAAAGTAGAAGGCGGAAAGTTTTTGAGAATACAAGTTGATATTAAAGCTAGTGTAATTAAAGATATAAAAATAAGAGGCGATTTTTTTATTTATCCTGAGACAGCTATTTTTCAGATAGAGAACTTTTTAAAAGAAAAAAATATTGAAGATTTTGTACCCCTACTTTCTGAATTTATTAAAAAAGAAAATATTAAAATTATTGGTTTTTCAGTATATGATTTAAAAAAAGCCTTACAATTAGGCGTTTAAATTTGTGATAATATATGAAATATAAATTTTATAATACTTCTGAAAAGGCTTGGCAAGCTATGTATGAATCTGCACGGGAAGCTAAGAAGCTTATTTTATTAGAAATGTATATTTTTTTACCTGATACTTCTCCAAAGTATGATTTTATTGAAACTTTAATTCAAAAAGCTGAAGCTGGAGTTAAGGTTGCTATTATTGCTGATAAGATTGGTAGTCAAAAAATGCCTTTAGCTGTAATTAAAAAATTAAGAAATTCTGGAGCTGAATTTTTGTTTGCTTCTAAGCTTTTACGTAGAACTCATAGAAAGATATTAGTGATAGATAATCATATAGCTTTTTTAGGTGGAGTAAATATTAAAAAATCTACTAGTAAATGGAATGATTTGCAGATAAAGATAACAGGTAAAAGGTCTATTAAATCTATTAGTAGAACCTTTGCTTATAGTTATAAAATGTATGGTGGTAGAAAAAAGGAAATATTAGATTTATATAATAAATCTAAATTAACAAAGGTAAAAAATATTATTTTAGAGCACAATCCTCAGGAAAACATTTCTACCATTAGTACTTATTATAGAGAAAAAATAATTAAGGCTAAAGAGAGAATAACTATAGTTACACCTTATTTACTACCACCTTTGTGGTTAGCGGTGCTTTTAGATAAGGCTGTTAAAAGAGGTGTAAAAGTTGAAATAATTATACCTAAAAAAACTGATTTATGGTTAGTTAGTTTTATTAACAAGTCTTATGTTAAAAAAATGTCTTCTTTGGGAATTGAGGTATATTATTATAGTTCTATGAATCACGCTAAATTAATGCTAATTGATGGTAAAGAATTGTTTATGGGTTCTCACAATATGGACATAGCTTCTTTTAAATTGAACTCAGAGATTGGTATTTTTATTCAAGATAAACAAGCAATTTCTGAAGTTAAAGAAATTATATCTCAATGGAGAGAAGATTCTACAAAAATTGAAGCAGAAAAATATAAGCTTAATTGGTTTGATTTTCTACTTATGAGATTTATTGCTATGTTTTACTCTATACTATAAAAATTTAATAGAAATGTTTATAAAGATTTTAAATTTAAAATAAGATTTTTTTGTTTTTAGTAGACCTTGAAAAAACTTTAAGTATGGTGTAGAGTATATATTAAATTATTATTTCTCTTAAATTACCTTTTTAATATAAAAACATGGAAAGAAAGTTCATCGAAGTTAAAGGCGCAAAAGTAAATAATCTAAAGAATTTAAGTCTAAAGTTACCTCGCAATAAGTTTATTGTCATCACAGGTTTATCTGGTTCAGGTAAATCTTCTTTAGCTTTTGATACTATTTACGCTGAAGGTCAAAGAAGATATGTCGAGTCTTTATCAGCCTATGCTCGTCAATTTATTGATTTAATGGACAAGCCTGATGTTGAATCTATTGAAGGTTTATCACCAGCTATATCAATTGATCAAAAATCTGTTTCGCATAATCCTCGCTCTACAGTGGGAACGATTACTGAGATATATGATTATCTTAGACTTTTGTTTGCTAAAATAGGTGTTCCTCATTGTCCTTTATGTAATAAAAGGCTAGTTAAGCATATATCCAAAGATAGCAAGCATAATCCTTCTGTTTTTTTAGTATGTAGAGACTGCAATTTTCATATGACGCAACTTAAGTCAGGTGATTTTTCTTTTAACTCATCTCAAGGAGCTTGTTCTAGTTGTAAAGGCCTGGGTACACGCTTAGAGTTAGATCCTGAATTAATTATTAATGAAAAGTTAAGTATTAATGAAGGGGCTATAAGACCGCTTTCTAGATGTAGAGTTTCAGGATTGAAAGACATGTTATCAGACATGGAAAAAGCAGCTAAAAAATTTAATATTGATTTAAATACGAGTGTAAAGGCACTTAAAAGTGATTCTTTAAATACAATATTGTATGGCAAAGACTCTTGGGGAGGTATTTTACCTTTTTTACAAAAAAGATATGAAGAAACAGAGTCTAGGTATTTACAAGAAGAATTAGGACAATATATGAGAGTTTTACTTTGCTCTGCTTGTGATGGTAGAAGATTAAAACCAGAGTTTTTAGCGGTGAAAATGGCTGGTTATAGTATAGATGAAATAGTAAATAAAAATATCACAGAGTTACAAGAGTTTTTTAAAGTTTTAAGTAAAAGTAATAAAGTTAATGAAAAGGATAAACAAGTTTATATCCCAATTGTTAGAGGCATAATGAATAAATTATTACTTTTACAAAATGTTGGCTTAGAATATCTTTCACTTGATAGAAGTGCCACTACTCTTTCAGGTGGAGAAGCACAAAGAATTCGTTTAGCCACTCAGGCTGGATCATCTTTAATAGGGGTTCTTTATATTTTAGATGAACCTTCTATTGGTTTACATCAAAGAGATAATGGTAAATTAATTAAAACTTTAAAAATATTAAAAGATAAGGGAAATACGGTTATAGTTGTTGAACATGATGAAGCTACTATTTTAGCTGCTGATCATATAGTAGATGTAGGTCCAGGAGCAGGTGAGCATGGTGGTGAAATAATATTTCAGGGTAGTCCTACCCAAATAAAAAAAAGTAATAAATCAATTACTGGTAAATACTTAATAGGTAAGAAAAAAATACCTACACCTTTAAGTTATCATAAGGGAAATAAAAAGTTTTTAGAAATACTAGGAGCTAGTGAGCATAATTTACAAAATATTAATGTAAAAATACCTTTGGGTAAGTTTGTTGCTATTACTGGTGTTTCTGGTTCGGGTAAATCTACTTTAATGAGTAATATTTTAGCAAAAGCACTTAGTAAAAAGTTTTATAGAGCTAAAACTTTTCCAGGGCAACATAAAGAAATTAAAGGTTTAGATAATATTGATAAAGTAATTAATATAGATCAATCTCCAATAGGAAGAACACCTCGTTCCAATCCAGCTACTTATACGGGAGTTTTTACTCCTATCAGGGAGCTGTTTGCTGATTTAGCTGAAGCTAAATTAAAAGGTTTTGATGCTGGTTCTTTTTCTTTTAACGTGCCAGGAGGTCGTTGTGAAAATTGTAGTGGAGATGGGTCAATAAAAATTGAAATGCAATTTTTATCAGATGTCTATGTTAAATGTGAAGTTTGCCAAGGTAAGCGCTATAAAAAGAAAGTTTTAGATATATATTATCGTGATAAAAATATTCATGATATTTTAGAGATGACTGCAGAAGAGGCTATGAATTTTTTTAGACATAACCCTACTATTTATCAGAAGTTAAAAGTATTATATGAAGTAGGACTTGGTTATATTAAATTAGGTCAACCTGCTACCACTCTTTCTGGAGGTGAGGCTCAAAGAATTAAATTGGCTACAGAACTTTCTAGAAGAGCTACTGGTAAAACAATATATATATTAGATGAACCGACGACTGGTTTACACTTTGATGATATTGATAGACTACTTAAAGTCTTAAATAAACTAGTTGATAAAGGAAATACTGTTTTAGTGATAGAACATAATTTGGATGTTATTAAATCAGTGGATTGGGTTATTGATTTAGGTCCTGAAGGTGGAGATATGGGTGGAAAGATTGTAGCTGAGGGCACACCTAAGCAAGTGTCTAAGATAAAAAAGAGCTATACAGGGCAATATCTAAAAAATGTTTTCAAATAAGTTAATAAGGATATCAGTATATAAAAATAGGATATAATGTTTATCCTATTTTTCTTTTTATTAATCTTTCAGTTTAAGCTTAATTTAAAGCATCAAGTATTTGTTTATGGACTTTGCCGTTACTAGCTATAATATCATAACTGTTTAAGTTCCATGTTTTATTATTAAAATCTGTTACTTTGCCCCCAGCTTCTTTTACCAGCAGTGCTCCAGCTACTACATCCCAAGAATTAGCTCCAGGAATTGTAATTGATTCTACTCTAGCGCTAGCAACATAAGCTAATTCCATAGAAGCGCTCCCTAGTTGTCTGGCATCAAATTGTGCCAATTTTTGTTTATTGTAATAACGTATAGCTTTTTTAATATGTTTTTTTTGGCTACCATGACAAAAAGTGTTAATCACTTTTTCACCACTAAATTTAGAAACTTTTATTTTTTTATTATTTAAATAAGCTCCTTTATCTTTTTCTGCATAGAAAAACTCATTTAAAGTAGGAGAATATATTACAGCCAAAACAACTTTATTTTTATAACTTAAACCAATAGAAGTGGCCCACAAAGGGTTGTGCATAGAGAAGTTGGTAGTGCCATCAAGGGGGTCAATAAACCATTTATAGTCAGATTTACTTTTAGTTTCACCTGATTCTTCTGCTAATATTTGATGTTCAGGAAAACTTTTACGTATTGTTTTGATTATTTCTTTTTCTGCAGCCACGTCTGCGGCTGTTAATATTTCATGTTTTGATTTAAAACTTACTTTACTACGATCAAACTTTTGATATTCTTTTAAAAGTATTTGTCCTGCTTTTCTAGCTGCTTCAGTAGCCGTGTCTTTTATTTTTTTATTAATCATAATTAATGTGAATAATTTTCTTTATTTAGGAGATAGTTTCTAATATTTTTAATTCTAGTTTTTTATTTTCTGTGTCATATATAGCAAAAGTAGCTTTTTGGAAAACCCCTCCTAAGGTTCCTGGATTAACTATTTTTATTTGACCTTGTTTTTCAATCCACGGTTTATGTGTGTGACCATAGAAGATTATATCTAAGTCAGGTCGTTTTTCAATTAAGTCATATATGTAATGCGGTTCATGACAAAGACCAAATTTAGTATTTGCTAGTGATATAATTCCAGTTTTACCTAAATGGTGAACATTTTTATATTCATGAAATAATTGTGGTTCATATAACTCTATATTTCCAGAGATGATATAAATATTTTTATTAAAATTCTCAGCTAAAATCTTAGCACTTTCTTCATTTGTTAAATCACCTGTACAAAAAATAATATTAACATTGTTGGTGTTAGCATAATTAATAAATTTATTCAGATTCTTTAGATTATCGTGAACATCTGAAATAATAGCTATTTTCATATTATTATTAGTTATAAAAATTATTTCCTAATACTAATATCATAGTTAACTTGTTCAATCTTTTTCAAGTGTCCTCTAGCTTGATCATATTTAGTTCTTAGATAACCTGTGAAATCAAATTCAGTTAGAGAGGCTAGAAGTTCAGAAGCATCTTCACTAGCTCTTGTCACTTCCTTTATATTTTGTTTAGTAGCTTGATTAGTGGAGTATCTGGCCATCTCACCAACTAAATCTGATATAGCACCTAAGTATGATTCATGACTTAATTTAACTCCTTTTAATTTTTCAATCTTAAACTTTGTTAACCATTGCCAAAAAAGATGAGCTTCTAAAAACTCTTCTATAGCTGCTTTGTATGAGCCTTCTTGTTCTAAGCGATTAACACCAAGATTTTTTTGTAGTTTTTTAATATCTTCCTCTAGTTGCTTTAAGTCAGTTTCAGCTTTTTTAAAATCTTGTCTATGTAGAGAAAAAATAATTCTTTTAGAATCGTGTAAAATAGGGTTGCTGGATTGAATTATTTTACTTCTTTCCTTCTTTTTCTCTATGTGTTCTTTTTTAAGCTTTAGAGCAAATGATTTTCTGATCATAGAGTCTTAGTTATTTAGATTTAATTAAGTTATTACTTTAATGATCTAAAAGCTTCATCTAAAGTAGTATATCCCTTTAGGGCTTTAATAACTCCATCTTGAAGCATAGTAACTGTTCCTGCCTTTATAGCTAGTTCTTCTATTTCGTGGTCAATAACTTCTTGGCTTTGAATGGCTTTTCTAATTTCGTTGGATACTTCCATAACTTCATAGATACCAATTCTGCCCTTATAACCTAAACTGTTGCATTTAGGACAGCCTTTACCTTTATAGAACTTTAATTCTGATGGAATTTCAACTTTTGCTTTATCGCTAATACTATCTAAAACTTCTTTAACATCATTTAGTTGTTTTTCATCAATTTTAATCTCTTCCTTACAATGAGGACAAACTCTTCTAGCTAGTCTTTGTCCTATTGAAGCTTCTAGAGCGCTAGCAAGTAGTTGTCTAGGTACATTTAGTCCACTTAAACGACTAACTGCACTAGCTGCGCTGTTAGCATGTAAAGTGGAGAGAACAAGGTGTCCAGTAGTAGCTGCTTCAATGGCCATATTAGCAGTTTCTTCATCTCTAATTTCACCGACCATCATAATATTAGGATTTTGGCGAAGTAGTGATTTCATGGCTGCGGCGAAGGTGTAGCCTTGGTCCGCATCAATTTGTGTTTGCATAAGTCCAGGCATTTGGTATTCTATTGGATCTTCTACAGTAATAATCTTTACATCTGGAGTATTTAATTTATTTAAAGCAGAATAAAGAGTAGTAGTTTTACCTGAACCAGTAGGACCAGTAGTGATTATAATACCTTTAGTTTTAGAAATGGATCTGGTTAGCGGTTCTAAACTGTATTTTTCCATACCTAATTCTTTAAGATCAAGGCTTTGAGCTTGTGATGCTAGCAGACGAATTACAATAGTTTCACCATAACCTCCTGATATAATAGAAACACGACTATCAGCTTTTTTCTCAGGCATTTTAATACTAAAACGACCATCAATTGTAGGCTTTTTTATATTTGTAGCTACACCAATTAATATTTTTATTTTTGATAATAATGGTAAATAATGGTCTTTTGATAAATCAAGCACATCATGTAATACCCCGTCTATTCTAAAGCGTAATTTAACAGTATTTTCAGTTGGTTCAATATGAATATCACCGGCTTCAGATTCTACTGCCATAGCAATAATTATCTTAAGTAATTTTTTCACAGGTACATCTTTAAAACTGGTATTAATATTTGCTAAATCTTCACTTAATTTTTTAGCTTCATCAATATCTTCTTGACTAATCTTTATACCTCTACCTATAGTTTGAGAAATAACAATATCATATAGTTCATCAATATAGTCAGTATTACCAATTACTCTATATATTTCTTCTAAACTAGTTAATCCTTTTATAGCTTTCAAAACACCGTCTTGAAGCATGGTAATCATGCCATTTTCAATAGCTTGTTGTAGTATTTTAAAAGAGGCAGCACTTTTCATAATAAGCTCTTTTATTTCATCATTTAAGGTAAATATTTCATATATACCAACTCTTCCTTTGTAACCAAGACCATTACATTTTTCGCAACCTTTGGGGTTTTTTTTATATAGTTTTGGAATATCTGTAGGGACTTCAATATTAGCTCTTGGTGAGATTACAGCTAGTATTTTTTTAAGTTTTTCCTCTTCTTCTTCATTAGGTTGATATTCTATTTTACAATCATTACACAGTTTTCTAACCAATCTTTGACCAATAACAGCATTAATTGAAGGAACTAAAAAATATGGTTTTACTCCCATATCTATTAAACGAGGAATAACTCCTGAAGCATCATTTGTATGCAAAGTAGATAACACTAAGTGACCAGTTAAACTAGCCTGTACTGATATTTCTGCTGTATCAAGATCACGAATTTCACCAACCATCACAATATCTGGGTCTTGTCTTAAAACAGAGCGTAACCCATTGGCAAAAGTATATTCTTTTTTTCTGTCAATCTGACTTTGGTTTACTCCTTCTAATTGATATTCAATTGGATCTTCTAAAGTAACTATTTTAGTTCCCGGTTCATTAAGTTTATTTAAAATAGAGTATAGAGTGGTAGTTTTACCTGAACCCGTAGGACCAGTTGTTAGTATTAATCCATTAGGCTTTTTAATTTCTTCTTTTAATATTTCAAAAGCTCCCTCACTAAGTCCCAATTCTTCAAACCCTAGCTGAATAGATCCTGATCTGAGTATTCTCATTACAACACTTTCTCCGAAGGCTGTAGGTAAAAATGAAGCACGTACATCAATCTGTTCTTTAGGTAAATGAATTTTAAATCTACCATCTTGAGGTTTCCCTTCAATATTTATTTTTACACCGGCTAAAAGCTTTAAACGGGAAATAATTCTTTTCCATTGTTCTTTTTTAATGGTTGCTGCTTCTTGTAAAACACCATCAATTCTTAGTCTTACTACTATTTCCTTTTCTTCAGCTTCAATATGCACATCACTAACATCGACTTTAATAGCAGTAGCTAAAATAAGGGTAACAATATCACTAATATTTACTTCATTTATCTTTTCATCTAGTTTTTTATAGTCTGTGATTTCGTTTTTAAATTTTTCTAAATCTTCAGCTGGAATTTCTACACCGCTATCGTATTTTTTTACTTTAGGTATAGATTTATATACTTCTAAAGAGTAATTGAAACTATGATCAGAAATTAAATATATCTTGCTTTTAGTATAATATTTAGCATTAATTCTTTCTTTTATTTCTTTAGCTGCTTTAGCTTCAGGATCAGTAGTAGCTAAGCGAACATTAGTTCCATCATAATAAAAGCAAATAACTTCTTTTTCTTTAGCCTCTTCTTCATCTATTAATACGATTGCGTCAGGACTTATAGGAAAAGCAAATAGATCAACATATTCTAAACCTGCTTTCTCAGCTTTAGCCATAGTTTGCGCTTCCATTTCTTTTATTTTGATTTCTTTTTGTTTTTTAGCTAATTTTCCTTGGACAGTATCTCCATCTTGAACTTTCTTAGAATTAATTAAATTATCAATAGAGTTATAATCAGACATATGAAGTAATAGTTATTAAATTACTATATATTTATATATAGTTCTTATATATAGTTTTTATTTATATAGTAATATAAAAAATAATGGAAAATTATTTTTTACCCTTTTTCTTTTTGTTAGCTTTTTTTGCTTTTTCTTTATCTTTTAACCTTTTAATTTTACTAACTCCTTTTTTATCAAGTAATTCAAGAAAAAGCTTTGTCCAAGAATTAATTAAAAAGGCTGTTAACATAGATCCAAGCCATATAATAGCTAATAATAAAACGGTTAGACCTAAAAATGTTATTAACCAAAAGATAGCAAAGTTAGCAAAGATGAGACTTAAGATTATAAACGGAGCTACAAGTGCAAATATAGCTATTAGCATTATTAAGCCCACAAATATGTTTACTATTACTAAAATAAAGGCCATTTCTATACTAACAACCCAATTTTTGGAAAATAGTTTAAAGGCATTATCAATTGCTTCTGTAAATTTATTACCTTTAATAACAATATAAGCAATAGCGTATTTTGCTATTAAAGAGAGACCTATTACAACGGGAACAAAAATTAAAAATAAGATAATGTAAATTGCAATTGGTAGCCAGGAGTTAGAAGCTGTTAAGATAATAGGGAGGGTTATTAAAAAGAATATACAAGTAATAATTACTTTAATTAATACATTTACACCTAGTACTGGCCAAAAATTTGCTTGTCCTGTTAGCATACCTTTACTAATACCTAAATCTTTCTTTTCTTTGTTATATAATTTTTTAGCTTGATCAACTAAAGCTGCTTGTGAACTGATTGTTATAATAACTAAAAGTATAGATATTGCTAGAGTTAAAATTAATAGAATAATACTAATTAAAGCTCCTCTAGGATCCTCTGCAAAATAAGGACCAATGTTTGACCATAATTCAGGATTGAAAATTGTTAAAAAACGATCCATTCCATTTGAAACTGTATTGCTGTTGTTTTCAATAATACTATTTATTATTTGATACTCACCACCAGCGCCTAAGAAGGTAGCAAATAAACCAAAGAACCAAAGATACTTGTTGTGCCAAGTGATTTTTAGTGATTGTCTTAAGATTTTACGATAAGAAAACATAATTTTAAATTAATATAGCTAAAAAGCCTTTTTTAATTAGTATTTTATATATATAATTATACCATAAGAACCAATACTTGCCAATTTAAGTGCTTTCAGATAATTGCTAAATAAAATTAAATAATATACAATAAAAATACTAATGTATAAATATATAAGTGATATATTATGAAAATAAAAACAGTGTTTAAAATTACTCAAAATTCACGTCATGAGTTTATTTCTAAAGTTATAGACTCAAGTTCTCCAAATGTAGAGTTTTATTTTTTGGTAATTATATCTACTTTAATTGTTACTTTTGGCTTAGCCTCTAATAATCTTATTTTAGTTATTGGTGGTATGTTAGTAACACCATTACTTTTTCCGATTCTGGCAATCTCTTTAGGTGTGGCAACCAATGAAAATAAATTATTACTAAGATCAATTAAAGTTTTTCTATTTTCTATTATCTTAGCCTTTATCATTTCTTTTATTGTTGGTTTTTTAACTAAAGTATATATTTATAGAATTGATTTAATAACAATAATGAAACCTTCATGGTTTTCTTTTGTGGTTGCTATCACTGCTGGTGTTGCTGCTAGTTATAGTTGGGCTAAACCTAATTTAGATAATGTTTTACCTGGAACAGCTATTACAGTTACTTTAATTCCTCCTTTAACTGCTTTAGGATTAGTGTTGGGAGAACAAAGTTGGTTTTTGTTTTTTAGAATTTTAGAATTTTTTGTTTTAAATATTTTTGGTATTATTGCAGGAAGTTTGTTAATATTTTTACTTATGGATTTCTATAAAGCAAAAACTAAAGCTTCCAAGGAAACTAAATTAGAAGCTAAGAAGTTAGCTAAATAAACAAATAATAATTTGTTAAAAGTATATTAAAATATTTTAAATTATAATATTAGGTGTATGAAAAACAATATTAATAATAAAGGTATAGAAGAGTTGGTGACTAGGGGTGTGGAAGAAGTTTATCCTGATAAAGCTAGTTTAGAAAAAAAATTAAAAAGTGGCGAGAAGATTAAATTGTACTGTGGTTTTGATCCTAGTGCTAAATCATTACATATCGGCCATGCTATTTTGATAAATAAACTGGCACAATTTCAAAAACTTGGACATGAAGTAATATTTTTAATAGGTGATTTTACCGGCATGATAGGTGATCCTACTGATAAAAGTTCTGTTAGAAAAAAGTTAAGCAGAGAAGAAGTACTTGTAAATAGTAAGGACTATCAAAAGCAAGCTTCTTCCTTTTTAGATTTTGAAGGCAAAAATTCTGCTGTAGTAAAATATAATAGTGAGTGGAATGATAAATTAAACTTTAAAGATTTAATTGAATTATCATCACATTTTACTGTTCAACAGATGCTACAAAGAGATATGTTTCAAAAAAGGCAGGAGGAAGAAAAGCCTATATATCTTCATGAATTTCTATATCCACTTACTCAAGCATATGATACTGTAGCCATGGATATAGATTTAGAAATTGGTGGTAATGATCAGATGTTTAACATGATGTGTGGTAGGGATTTAATAAGGACTTTAAAGAATAAGGAGAAATTTGTTTTAACTATGAAGCTTTTAGCTGATGAAAATGGTAAGAAAATGGGTAAAAGTGAAGGTAATGCAGTTTTTTTGGATGAGGAAGCTAGTGAAATATATGGAAAAGTGATGTCTTGGCCTGACAAATTTATGTCAGTTGCTTTTGAGTTGTGTACGCAAACAGAGTGGCAAGAAGTAAAAGAAATTCAAAAAGAATTAAAGACTAAAGATGCTAATTTTAGAGATATAAAAATGAAATTAGCTAAAGAAATCACCGCTAGTATAAAAGGTGTTAAAGAAGCGCAATCTGCCGAAGAATACTTTGTTAAAACTATTCAAAAAAAAGAAGTACCTGATAATATAGAAGAGCTTTCATTAAAAAAGGATAGTTTGAATATTTTAGAGTTACTTGTTTTAACAAAGTTAACAACAAGTAAAGGTGAGGCGCGTAGATTAATTAATCAAAGTGGTGTAAAAATTGATGGTGAACTTGTTAGTGCTGTAGATTTAGAAGTAAATTTAGATAAAACTAGATTAATACAAAAAGGTAAAAGACATTTTCTGAAAGTAAAAAAATAGTATGAATATTTTAGAAAAGTTAAAACAAAATATAGTTATTGAAGTAAATAAAATTTTTAGTGAGCATGAAATAAGTAGCACTGACATTGTTTTTCCTCCTAAAAATGAACAAGGTGATTTGTGTTTACCAAGTTTTGAGTTAGCTAAAAAAAATAAAAAAAATCCAATTCAAATAGCTGATAGTTTAGAGAATAAATTAGAAAAGATTGAAGGGATAAAAGAGTTTAAAGCACAGGGCCCTTATTTAAATTTTATTTTAGATAAAGATTATATAGTATCTGAAACTCTAAGTGCTATTTTTAAAGAAAAAAATAAATATGGTCAAAACCAAGAATTTAAAGGTAAAAAGATAATGATAGAGTTTGCTCACCCTAATCCTTTTAAAGCTTTTCATATAGGTCATCTTAGAAATATTATTTTAGGGGAGTCGCTTGTAAGAATTTTTGAGTTTAGTTCTGCACAAGTAATTCGTACTAATTATCAAGGTGATGTTGGTATGCATATAGCTAAATGTATATGGGCCTTTAGAAAAATAGATGAAAAAGATTATCCTGAAAACATTAATGAAAGAGTTTCTTTATTGGCTGATTGTTATAGTAAAGGTGCAGGTGCTTTTGAAAGTGATGCTATAGCAAAGAGTGAGATAGAGATTATTAATAAAGAAATATATGAACAAGAAGACAAAGATATTAAAAAGCTTTGGGAGTTAGGAAAAAAATGGAGTTTAGATAAATTTGCACAAATATATAAAAGATTGGATACTCGTTTCGATCGTCAGTATATGGAGTCAGAGATAAAAAATGAGGCTATTTATTATATTGAAGAAGCTCTTAAAAAAAAGATATTAATTAGAAGTGAGGGAGCTGTCATATTTCCTGGAGATAAGTATGGCCTAGAAACTAGGGTTTTTTTGAACTCTCAGGGACTACCAACATATGATGGTAAAGAACTGGGTTTAGCTTATAGAGAATTTACTGATTTTGGTAAGATTGATTTATGTATTCATAATGTAGCGGTAGAGCAAATTAGTTTCTTTAAGGTAAATTTTAAAGTACAAGAGCTCTTAGATCCACAAAGGTTTAAAGACAAACAAAAACATAATGCTTATGAATTTGTAGGTTTAAAAAAAGGAAAGATGTCTTCACGTTTAGGCAAAGTAGTTTTAGCAGAGACAATTATTGATTTAGCTAAAGATAAAATTAAAGAGATTATTTGTGACAGAAAAAATAATGATGAGAATAATTTTAGTATTAAAGACAATACTGAAGAAGTTTCAGAAAAATTAGCCATTAGTTCAATTAAATATGCCTTTTTAAAGATCAATCCTTTTAAATATTTTGCTTTTGATGTAGAAGAAAGTGTAAGTTTTTCTGGTAATTCAGGACCATATATTAACTATACCTATGCTAGAATAAATAGTATCTTAAAAAAGGGAAAGCCTGGTAAGTTAAGTAAAAATATATATAAGTATTTAAACTATGACGAGGAAAAAGATTTAATTGTACATTTATCTAAGTTTCCTCAAATAATAATAGATTCAAGAAGAGAATATAATCCTTCTGAATTAGTTAAATATTTATTTGAACTTTCAAAAAAATTCAATGATTATTATCATAAAGTACCTATTATTAAAGCAAATGATAAAGAGAAAAAGGCTAGATTGAAATTACTACAAGCTCTTAGTCAGGTTTTAGAAAATGGTGCCTACCTTTTAGGGTTTGAATTAGTTCAAGATATGTAAATAGAGATTAATTAATATATATGACAAAAAACAACAATCAATTAGATAAAATTATAGCTTTAGCCAAACGACGCGGTTTTGTTTATCCATCTTCAGAAATATATGGAGGTTTTAGTGCTATATATGACCTTGGACCATATGGATCTCTGCTGGCTAAAAATATAAAGGATTATTGGTGGAAAAAAATGACACAAGAACAAGAAAATATTGTTGGTCTTGATTCCGCTATATTTACCAGCCCTAAAGTTTGGGAAGCTAGTGGTCATGTTTCAGGTTTTAGTGATCCTTTGATAGAGTGTAAAAACTGTAATGCTCGGTTAAGAGCTGACACCTTGCTTGAGGAAGTGGGAGTTTTTGCAGATGAGAAAATGCCAGAGAAAGAGATTGTAGATATATTTTTAAAGAATCAAGATAAAATTAAATGTCCTAATTGTGGTAAGCAAGATTTTAGTAAACCTAAAAACTTTAATCTGCTAGTTAAATCTAACCTAGGTAATTTTACCGGAGATTTTGAGAAAGATCCTGTATATTTAAGAGGTGAAACTGCTCAAGGAATCTACATTAATTACAAAAATGTCATGGATACTAGTAGGGTAAAGATTCCTTTTGGTATTGCTCAAATTGGAAAAGCTTTTAGGAATGAAATTACTGCTCGTCAATTTATATTTAGAACTAGAGAGTTTGAACAAATGGAAATGCAATACTTTATTCATCCAGATATGACTAAAGATGAGTATGAGAAATTAAAGAAGGAAAGATGGCAATTTTATCTTGACTTAGGAATAAAAGAAGAGAATTTAAGATGGTATAAGCATGAGAAGTTGGCTTTTTATGCTAAAGAAGCTTATGACATAGAATATGATTATCCTTTTGGCTTTAAAGAACTAGAAGGTGTTCATGCTAGAGGTGATTATGACCTATCTCAACATAGTAAGTATAGCGGTCAGAATTTAGAATATTTAGATCCTGAGACAAAAGAAAAATATATCCCTCATGTTATTGAGGCTTCTGGAGGTGTAGGTAGAACCTTCTTGGCAGTTATTTGTGATGCTTATCAAGAAGAAGAGCTAGAAAAAGATACTAGAGTAGTTTTAAAGATAGATAAAAAGATAGCTCCAATTAAGGTAGCAATATTTCCACTTCTTAAAAACAAAGAGAAACTTTTTAATAAAGCTAAAGAGATATATAATAACTTAAAGAAATATTATTACTGTGAGTTTGACAGTAGTGGTAATATTGGTAAGCGTTACCGTAGACAAGATGAAATAGGAACACCATATTGTGTAACGGTTGATTTTGAAAGTTTAGATAATAAAGATGTTACTATTAGAGATAGAGATACTATGGAGCAAGTTAGGGTGAAAATAGAGGATTTAAAAGATTATTTAGATAAAAGGTTAGTTGATCTATAGTGAATATATTGTTAATAAAATTAATTGATTAATATGTATAAGGATTTTTTTAAATTTTTAAAAGAATATAAGATTGTTAGTTTAGGAATAGCTTTTATTATAGGTGTAGCTAGTACTTCATTGGTTAACTCATTGGTTAATGATATTATAATGCCAATAATATCACCTTTCTTGTTTGGAGAATCATGGAGAAGCGCTTCATTGAATATCGGACCCGTTATTATTAAATGGGGTTCTTTTTTAGCAGAATTATTTAATTTTGCTATTTTAGCTTTTATTGTATTTTTCATTGCTAAAAAAATTCTAAAAGAAAAAGAAATTAAAAAAAAGTAATTTATTATTTCATTAGCAAATACTCATACTACTTGTATTAGTATTAGTAGATGAAAGAAAGAAGAAAAAAAACTTTTAAGATTATTAGTATAATTATCTCTTTGTTTGCTTTGATAGTTGTATTTGATACTGACAAAGAAGAGAAGGTGGTTTTCTTAGCAGTTGGACAAGGGGATGCTAGTTTAATATCCACTAAAGGTAGAACAATTTTAATAGATGGAGGTCCTAGTTGGCAAGTACTCTTAGAACTTCCTAAAGTTTTAAAATATAAAATGAAGATTAGTGACATTGTAATTACGCATCCACACAGTGATCACTACTTTGGTTTAGCAGAGATAATCAATAGATATAAAGTTGATAATATATATTATTATGATAAGAATAAAGGAAATGATATCTTTGAAATCTTTCTTAATAATATTAAAACTAAAGATATTAATCTCATTAATGTAAAAAGGGGTGATAGAATTAGGCTTAGAAGTAATTGCTATTTGTATTTTTTGTGGCCAAGAGAAGAAGAGAGTAAAGGAAGTTTTGATAAGAACGAGCTCTCTATTGTTAATTATTTTAGTTGTGGAAAAGTAAAAATACTTTTTACAGGTGATATTTCTGGGGTTGTGGAAAAACAGTTGATAAGTATGAATAAAAGCTTAAAATTTGCGGTTTTGAAAGCAGGTCATCATGGTTCAAATAAGAGTAATTCTTGGGATTTTTTAAGTTTTTATAGCCCTAAAAAAATAGTGATAAGTGCTGGAAAAGACAATAAATATGGGCTTCCTAGCCCTGAAGTGATAAGTAGAGCTAAGGCGCTAAAAATAAAAGTTGAAAACTTAATTGAGGGTAAATCTTATGAAATTTTAATAAAATAAGGTTTAACTGTTGACAAGTCTGTTTTTCTTTGCTATACTTTCCAGAGTTAGAAAATTAAAAGTTTATAAGACCACTTGAAGCGGGTATGGCACACGACAAGCATGGGGAGGTCATCATCTTTGGTTTCTTAGGCTTAGGCTTAAGGACACCGAGAGTTGATTTTCTTGCCTTGCCCGCTTGAGGTGGTCTTTTTTTATAGTTATATTTTATATAACTATTTTTTTATATTAAAGTCTTTAGTTTAATTATTCATTATTATTTTCCTGTTCAGTGTTTTCTTCAATAATCACTTCTTCTGTAGAAGTGGCGGTTTCTTCTTCTTTCTCTTTTCCTATTAAACAAACTTCTTGCCAAGGTATATAGCGAGAATAGAACCTTCTTTCTCTTTCTTCAGCTTGGCCTTCCTTACCTTCAGGGTATGCTACAGTATAATCAAAATAAGCATCAGCGCCATTATGAGCGCTTTCAGTACATTTTACCTTACCAGGCTCCATATCTTCAGTTTCAACATATTTAGTAGGGGGTGGTGATTTAATATTGTATATTACAGGGTAAGTAGTACTAGCTTGTCTGCCGTCATTAGTACCCCAAAAATCAAAGTATAAATCATTTCCTTCTATGCGATGTTGAATCATTATATGATTAGGGGTGTCATTTAAAAATCTAAAGTCAGGTTTAGGAGAATAAATAGTGGCATCTGTTCCAGCGGGTTCATAGTATGATACTCGATAGGAGTGATTTCTTCTTTCGGTTATTTCAAGTCCTGCGTCTAAAGCTGTTCTAAAAACTGTGGTTCCAATCTGACAAAGACCACCGCCATATTCAGGGACAGTTTCATTATCTTTAATAACTAATTCAGGTAAATAATTATTTTTAGCATCTATATCTCCCAGGGCTTGTATTAAAGAAAATTCTTGTCCTGGTTTTATAAGTATTCCGTCTAAACTTTCTGCTCCTACTCTAATATTATGTTTTCTGTTGTAAGGGGATATAGCAAAACTAGAATGTCCAGTGCCAATGATTTCTTTAATGCCAAGGTTTAAATTATCAGAAGTTTCATAATTAATATCTGAGACAATCAAATTAATTTCAGATTCTTTATTTTTTAAAGATTTTTGAAGAAGCTCTGTAGTTTTATTTATTTTTAAATTTAATCCTTTTTCAGCTAATTGAAATTTTTTTACTTTTCCATCTTCAATAACAAAGTCTGCTTTTACAGGTTCTTTATCTATATTGGGAGCTATTTCTTTATTTAAGAATTCTTTAATTTTATTATCATTAAACTCAATAATTACCTCTTTATTTTCAGTTTGTTTGAAATTAAGCCATTTAGCAAAATCATCTTTATCTACTTGCCATTGTCGGTTTTCATGGTATAAATTGATAGGGCTAATCTCCATTAGTTCATTAGCCTCATTTATTTTATTGTCTACTTCTTGTTTATATATTAGTGGGTAATCTGTTTTATCTTGAAGATAAACAGAAACATCTTGTGCTAAATCTAAGCTATGTTTTAAATCAGAGATAGCTTTTTCATAATCTATAACCTTACCTATTTTTTCTTTTTCTATATAAATATTATTTTCATTATCATTGTTAACCTCAATAACTAATTTTGCATCTTGAGCAGGGTATTCAAGTTCTTTATATTTAGCTTTAAGTAATTCTCCTATTTTTTTCTCTTCTAAATTATATACTAGTTTAACTTTTTTGCCATTGATTAAGGTACTAAAACTTTTAACAATATTTTCTACAAAGGATTTATCTTTTCCATAATTAATAGCGTTCTTAGCAGTTTTTTTAGTGTCAAAAGACACTATGGGATAGGCTAAGTCAGGTTCAAATGATGATATTGTGGGACTGAGGTTAGTCTTTTTATCTTGGTAATAGAAAGACATTCCTTCGTTATTGTATTTTTCAACCTCTTTATTTATTAAATTTTCTATTTCTTCCTGGTCCCTACCTGAAAGATTATAGTTAGAAAAACTTAAGCCTGAAATCGCTTTATCTTTATAAGATTGACTATATGCAAAAGAAGCAAACACTAGGCTTGCTATAATAATTATTAATATAATAAATTTTACTTTGTGTTTAAGGAATAAATTCATTTATTTATTATCATTGGTGTTTAAAATTTCATTTAAAATTTCCTTGCCTAGACTTTTCTGGTCTTGTTCTTCTTTATTGAATAATTTAATCTCTATTTCATCAGCAATTTTTATATCATTTGGCAGACTTCCTCTTTTTACTTTTAATTCTTCATTATCTTTGTTTTGTAAATAAACAAAGTTTTTTTCAATATTTTTAATTTTAAGTTTAATTAACATAATATATATTATTTTACTTTCACTTCTATTTTGTCAGTCTTTTTTAATTTAATTAAGGTAATAGTTAAAATACCATCTTCTAGTACGGCATCAATCTTATCTTCATCTATTTCTGTTGGCAAAATTACTGTTCTAGAGAAAGGGCCCCAATAGCATTCTTTGTAAATACTGTTTTCATTACTTAATTCTTCTGGTAAATTTAGATCACGGCGCCCTTTAATAGTTAACATGTCATTGTGAAGCGAGATATTTAAATCTTCCGGTTTGGCGCCAGCCATGGTTGACTTGATGTAGATTTTTTTGTCTGTTTCGTAAACATCTATAGATAACTGTCCTTCATTGTAATCTTCATCTAACCACTTTTCGTTAGCTGAAATATAATTTTCTTGATTTTGTTTATTTGAGTTCATATTATAATATAGATAAATTAATTAATGATACTTGAAGGTTTTGTGTGGGTTTACCCTGACTTGAACAGGGGACCTCTACGATGTCAACGTAGCGCTCTAACCAAACTGAGCTATAAACCCCTTTTACTATAAAATAGCAATATTTAGCTAAAAAGTAAATATTAAATTATATTAAAAATAACCACTTGTGTGTGTGGTTATTTTCTTATGTGCGCCTAGATGGAATTGAACCATCGACCCCTGCTTTATAAGAGCAGTGCTCTAACCCCTGAGCTATAGGCGCAAATAATCTAAAAAAACTATTAATATAAATAATAGCTGTTTATTAATTTAGCACTATAAAGACATTTTCGCAAGTTTGTTTTTGACTGTTTCTAGGATTTTATTTTTTGCAATACTCATTTCTTGCTTAATACTTCCTTGGGCTATTTTTTGAGATCCTTGTGCTTGGTATTCTTTTACAATCTCTAGTGAGTTTATATTTTTTATGGAAAAGATAAAAAACTTAGTAATATTTTTATTATCTTTTTGAGGGTAGAAAATTATAATAATCTTTGCTTTAGGAATACTGGCAATCAATTCTTCAACTACTGATAAAAGATGTTTAGAGTCTGCTCCTGTATCTTTAAAGTCTTGAGTTGTGAGAGTGGAGTAGATAAGCTCTTCGTTACTTAAAGATTTTAAGTTATTTAAAACTTTACCCCATAATTTTAATGATTCTAGTGATCTAGAACGATATAAATTGTTAATTATCTCTTCTCTTCTAGCTCCTAAATTAATTAACTGTGAAGTACTGAGTAAGGTTTTAGGAGTTAAGTTTGGAGTTTTAAAACTTTTACTTTTATAAATAATGCCAGCTAAAAGACAGGTGGCAATATCTTCATCAATTAAATCTACAGATTGTTTTTTAAAAATATTGAAAATTATTTCTGAACTAGACACTGCATTTAAATTAATAATATTAATTTGTCCAAATTCTTCGTTACTAGCGTGGTGATCAATATTAATTATTGGAGTTTTATAGAAAAATTCTATATTGTTGTCATAAGTTTTACCTAAAGATTCTAGATCCATAGCATCAACAGTAATAATTAGGTCATATTTAAAACCACTGGTTTGGGTGCTAATATCTTCATCAGTAAAAAAACCTTCTTTAGGGGAAACAATAAAGTTTAGTTTGTTTTTTTCTAAAGTATATTTAATTTGATCAACCTTAGCATTAGAGATATCTAAGGAAACAATAAATTTTCTAACATTATCTAAAGTGTTTTTTATATCTGAGAATCCAGGTAAAAAATTAAATATTTTTTCAGATGAAATCTGGTCAGAGTTATTAGATAAGCTTGGATCGGCTACAATATTAACTTGTTTTCCCATTTTCTGGAGTAACCAATACAAAGCTAGAGAACTTGAAATAGCATCCCCGTTAAAATCTACAGAAAAAGAAATTAAAACATTCTTTGCCTTGTTTATTTCCTTAAAAAATTGTTCTTCCTTGCTTAACATAAATTTATTAATCAAAATGAATTCTTTAAATATAGCTTAGTTAATATGTGCTGTCAAGGCATAAATAAGTCCTTTTTGTCGAATAAAAAGCCTTGTCATTCTTAAATTATTTTGGTAGTCTAAGTTTATATGGATAAAGTATATAGCCCACAAAAACATGAAGAGCACATATATGATTATTGGCAAAAGTCAGGTTTTTTTAATCCTGATAATTTAGATTTACCTATTGATGCTGAAAATTATACTATTATTTTGCCTCCACCTAACGTGACAGATAAATTACACATGGGTCATGCTTCAACTATAGCTATTGAAGATTTGCTTATTAGGTATCACCGCTTGAAGGGTTATAGAACGCTATGGTTACCAGGAACTGATCATGCAGCTATTGCTACGCAAAATGTGGTAGAAAAGAGAATGTATAAAGAAAAAGGAGAAACAAGACACGATTTAGGAAGAGAAAAGTTTTTACAGGAGGTAAATAAATTTGCTTTAAGTACTCAGGAAACCATAATTTCACAAATACAAAAAATGGGAGCCTCTCTTGATTGGAGTAGATTGGCTTTTACCCTTGATGATACTAGACAGAAAGCTGTAAAAGAAATGTTTATTAGAATGTATAAAGAAGGAGTTGTCTATAGAGGGGAAAGGGTTGTGAACTGGTGTCCTCGTTGTCATTCTACCTTAGCTGATGATGAAGTAGAGTATAAAGAACAAAGAGCCAAACTTTATACTTTTAAATATAGTAAAGATTTTCCTTTTGCTATTTCTACCACTAGACCTGAAACTAAATTAGGAGATACTGCCATAGCGGTAAATCCAAGTGATAATAGATATAAAGAATATATTGGTAAAACATATAAAGTTAATTTTGTTGGTGTTGATTTAGCTATAAAGGTAATTGCTGATAAAAATGTTGATATGAACTTTGGTACAGGCGCCTTAGGAGTTACCCCGGCTCACTCATTGGTTGATTGGCAAATGGCACAAAAAGAAGACTTGGAAATGATTAAAGTTATTGATGAAAGTGCAAAGATTAAAGATGGTTTTAAAGAATTTTCTGGTTTAAGTGTTTATGAAGCTAGAAAAAAGATAGTAAACAAGCTAACAGATAATGACTTACTTTTAGAAACTGAAGAAATAAATAATAATCTTTCTGTTTGCTATCGTTGTGATAGCCCTATTGAACCACTACCTTCTAAACAATGGTTTATTGATGTAAATAAAAAGATTGAAAGATTAGATAATAAATCATTAAAAGAAAGAGCTTTAGCTGTTATTGAAGATAAAGAGATTAATTTTGTACCAGAGCGCTTTGAAAAAAGATATAAAGATTGGATGGAAAATTTGCATGACTGGTGTATATCTAGACAAATTTGGTATGGTCATAGAATACCTGTGTGGTATAGAGGCGATGAGATTTATGTAGGCACAGAAGCTCCTCAAGAAGAGGGTTGGCAACAAGATGAAGACACGCTTGATACTTGGTTTTCATCTGGTATGTGGACTTTTTCAACCTTAGGTTGGCCTGAAAAAACTAAAGATTTAGAGATGTATCATCCTACGCAAGTGCTAGAAACTGGTTATGAAATAATAACTTTATGGGTTTCACGGATGATTATGATGAGCTATTTTGCTTTAGAGGAAGTACCTTTTGAAAACGTATATCTTCATGGTATGGTTTTAGATAAAAAGGGTAAAAAGATGAGTAAATCAAAAGGTAACGGTATTGATCCTGTAGATATTAAGGAAAAATATGGCAGTGATTCTGCTAGACTTTCGCTTTTAATTGGCAACACTGCTGGTAATGATTTAAAACTAGACGAAGAAAAAATTGCTAGTTTTAGAAATTTTGTAAATAAGCTTTGGAATATCTCTCGTTATATTATTAGTTTTGTAGATAGGGTTGATTTGGAAAAAGTAAAGTTAAATGAAAATGATTTTACAGTTTCAGATAAATGGATCTTTAGTGCTTTTAACCAATTAATTAAAGAAGTAAGCTCAGATTTAAATAATTATCGTTTTTCTCAGGCCGGTGAAAAATTAAGGAATTTTACCTGGAATGATTTTGCGGATTGGTATATAGAGATAAGTAAGTTTGAAAAAAACTCACAAAAACAAATTCTTTTGAACTATATATTAAATAATTTACTTAAACTTTGGCATCCGTTTATGCCATTTGTTAGTGAAGCTATATATCAAGAGCTTCATCAAAAAAAGAAAATGTTAATGGTGGCTAAGTGGCCAGAAGTTGCTGTAGATATTAACAATTTTGATAAGGAAATTGAGTCCATGAATTTGATTCAAGATATTATTATAAAAATTAGAGAAGCTCGTAGTGCTAATAAGGTTGAACCAGCTAAAAAGATTAAAGTTTTAATTTATGGACACAAATATTATAAACAAATTAAAGAGCAAGAGCTTTTAATTAAAAGTTTAAAAACTGGAATAGATAGTTTAGAGATACAAGAAAAAGGTCAAGATATTAAAGGAGAGATTAAGAGTATTGTTGGGGAAGTTGAGATATTCTTAATTGATGCTATAGATAAAGAAAAAGAAAAACTTAGAAGAGAGAAAGAAGTAAAAAATTTAGAAAAACAAGTTGAATTTTTAGGTAAACAGCTGGAAAATAAAGAATTTGTTGATAAAGCACCTGAAAAAGTAGTTAAAAACCAACAAGATAAATTAGATCAATGTAAAACAGAGTTAAAAAAACTTAAAGTTAAAGAGTTTTAATGGTATAATTATTATATGACTTTGAAAAATTATCTTACATTAATGATTATAGCCACCTTAGCCTGTTGGGGTGCCTTTCTGTTTATACTTAATACAGTTAATCCAGAAATTACTAACTGGTTAGGTTTTATACTTTTTTACTCTTCTTTATTTTTAGCAGTAAGTGGTTTGGCGGCTATAGTAGGTTTTTTGATAAGATTTTGGCTTTTAAAACAGAAGTTAGCTTTTTATTCAGTGAATAGCGCTTTTAGACAATCATTTTTATTTGGCTTATTAGTAATTTCTACTTTATTGCTTTTAGCCAACAAATTATTTACAATCTTTAATGTCTTACTTTTAGTAGTTATTATAACCCTTATTGAGTTTTTCTTAATCAGTCATCGTAAAAAATATTATGAAAAATAAACTAGAACAAATAAAAAAACAAGCTTTAAATGAATTGCAAGAATTAATGGATAAAAAACTTTCCATTAATTTAGAAGAAAATTTAAGGACTTTGCATATTAAATATTTAGGTAGAAAAGGCGAGTTATCACAAATTCTTAGAAATTTAAAAGATTTAAGTGTTGAGGAGAAAAAAGAAATAGGGGCTTTTGCAAATATTGTTAAAAAAGATTTAGAATCAATATTTAAAGAAAAAGAAGATGAAATATTGGGAGAGAAAGGTGGGGATTATGATATTAGCTTGCCAGGAAAAGAAATAAAAATAGGACATCTTCATCCTTTAACTTTGATACAAAGAGATTTAGAAAATATTTTTAAATCATTAGGTTTTTCAATACTTGAAGGGCCGGAACTTGAAAGTGACTATTATAATTTTGAAGCTTTAAATATTGATAAGCATCATCCTGCTAGAGACATGCAAGATACTTTTTATGTTGATTGGGAAAAAAATAAAAAAGATGAAAAATTAGTAATGAGAACACATACCTCCCCTGTGCAGGTTAGAGCCATGCAAACATATGGTGCTCCTCTTAAGGCTATTGTTCCAGGAAGGGTGTTTAGAAATGAAGCTATTGACGCTTCTCATGAGCATACCTTTTATCAATTAGAAGGGTTAATGATCGATAAAGATATTTCTATTACTAATATGATTGCTTTAATGAAAGAGTTATTAAAAGGTATATTTGAAAAAGAAGTTGCTGTAAGAATTAGACCAGGTTTTTTTCCTTTTGTTGAACCAGGAATAGAATTAGATATTTCTTGTCAGCTTTGTGGTGGTAAAGGGTGTAGTGTTTGTAAACAAACTGGATGGCTTGAACTTTTTCCTGCTGGCATGGTTCATCCAAAAGTACTTGAAGCTGGAGGTATAGATAGTAAAAAGTATTCTGGTTTTGCTTTTGGATTAGGTTTAACAAGGCTCGTTATGATGAAATATCATATTAACGATATTCGTTTATTTAATAGTGGGGACTTAAGATTCTTAGAACAATTTTAAAATTATGTTTATATCACTCAATTTATTAGAGGATTTTATTCCTTTAAGAAAAAAATACAAAGCTCACGATTTAGCTCTAGATTTAACCATGCATACAGTGGAAATTGAAGGTTATCAAGATTTAGCTGATAAATATCAGCAAGTTGTTGTTGGAGAAGCTTTAGAGGTAAAAAAACATCCGCAAGCCGATAGATTAAAAATTGCTATAGTTGATGTAGGCACAGAAAAACTTAGTATAGTTTGTGGTGCTCCTAATTTAGAGACAGGTCAAAAAGTAGCCGTGGCTCTTATTGGTGCTACTTTGCCAATTGGTCTGACCATTACTGAAGCTGAGATAAGAGGTGAACATTCTCAAGGTATGATTTGTGCTGAAGACGAATTAGGTCTAGGCGATAATCATGATGGTATTATGGTTTTAGATAAAAAAGCTAAAATAGGCCAAAGTCTGGCAAAGCATCTAGGTTTAGACGATGTAATTATGGAAATAGATAACAAGTCTCTTTCTAATAGACCTGATCTTTGGGGACATTATGGTATTGCTAGAGAGATAGCTGCCTTTTCTGGTATTAAATTGAAAGATTATGATAAAGTTTTTAAATCTAAAATTGAAATCAAAGAAGATAAAGATAATTTAAATATAAAAATAGAAGATGATAAGGTGTGTCCTTATTATAGTGCTGTGAAGGTAAAAAATATTAAAGTAAGCGAATCTCCTTTATGGTTAAAAAATAGATTATTGGCTGCAGGACTAAAACCTATTAATAATTTAGTTGATATCAGTAACTATGTAATGATTGAGTTAGGTCAACCACTGCACATATTTGATGCTAATGGTATAGATAAAATATTAGTACGAAAAGCTAAAGAGGGTGAAAAGATAGAACTTTTAGATAAAACAGAGAAAGAGTTAAGCTCTAATAATCTATTAATTACTGATGGAAAAATGCCTTTAGCTATTGCTGGTGTTATGGGAGGACTTAATAGTGCTGTTAAAGATGGTACTAAAGAGATAATTATAGAATCTGCTAATTTTGAAGCAGTAAATATTAGAAAAAGTTCTCTAGGACTGGGTCTTAGAACGGACGCCTCTAGTCGCTATGAAAAATCTTTAGATATTAATTTATGTCCTTTAGCTCTAAAGAGGGTTTTAGATTTAATGATACAAATTATTCCTGATATTGAAATAGATTCTCAAATTACTGCTAGTGATGATATTAAAGATGAAATTAAACTTATTGATTTAAATTTAGCTTGGTTATATAAAAGAATAGGAAAAGAAATTGATAGAGAGAAAGTAATTAAAATACTTATAAGCCTTGGCTTTGAAATAGAAAATGATGATGGTGAAAATCTTCAAATTAAAGTTCCTAGTTATAGAGCTACAAAAGATGTTTCTATTGCTGAAGACTTGCTAGAAGAAGTAAGTAGAATGATTGGTTATGATAATTTAGAGCCTGCTTTACCGAGTAGTACTTTAGAGGTACCTATTATCGGTTATGACCATAAGATTGTTGAAAAAATTAAAGATATTTTAGCAAAAGATGTTAATTTAAGTGAAGTTCATAACTATTCTTTTGTAGGAACTAAACAATTAAACAAATTAGGAATAAGTTACGATAATTATTTGACTTTAGCTAATCCTTTGACTGAGCATCATACTTTATTGAGACAAAACTTAATTGTAAATATTTTAGAAAACGTTAAAACTAATCAAGCCAGATTTAAAAATATTGAAATATTTGAATTAGGTGAAGTATATTTAAATGTTTCTGGTAAATTACAACAAAGTCATTTAAGGCAAAGTTATTTACCACATCAGGAAAAAAGAATAGCTATATGTCTAGCTTCAGATAAAGAACAAATACAAAGAATTAAAGATGTTTTGCAGACTTTTGTAAATAAGTTATTAAATAATAATAAGGAAATTTCATTTCAAGCTTTTGAATTTGTTCCTGCTTGGGCAAATAAACAAAAAAGCGCTTTAGTAAAATATAAATCTGAAGATATTGGATATATTTATACTTTAAATAAAAAGACAGCTAAAGAAATAGGAATAAAAAAACATACAGTTGTTAGTGAGTTAAATTTTAAGGTAATAAAGGATTTAATAAAAAAACAAGCTGATAAAAAATATATTAATCTTCCTAAGTTTCCTGCTTTAGAGAGAGATTTAGCTTTTTTAGTTGACAAGAAAGTACCGTATGAAGACTTAAAAAATGATATATTTAGTTTTCATAAGTGGATAGAAAATGTTGAGCTTTTTGATGTATATCAAGGTGAAAATATTGATGATACTAGTAAAAGCTTAGCTTTTCATGTAAAATATAGATTACAAGAGAGAACTCTTGAAGCTAAAGAAGTAGATAAAATGCAGGTGGACTTAATTCAATATTTGCAAGATAAATATAAAGCAAAAATTAGAGGTTCTAAATAATTAAACAAAAAAAATATGTTTGAAACAAGCGGAGATATATTAAATTTAGTTATTGCTATATCAGTTTTAGTTTTTACAGGTTTTTTGGTTTGGACTATTTATTATGTTTTAGCCAGTTTAAGAAAAGTATATAAGATTGTAGATCAACTTGATCATGGAGTAAAAAAAGTTTTAGAAACTGTAGATACTATTAAACAGAAAGTAAATAAAAGTACTTCTTATTTGTATATTGTTGGTGAGGTTGCTAAAAAAGTAGTTAATTTAATGAAAGATAAAATTTCTAAAGATGATGAGGAATATGATGATGAAGATGATGTAAGTGATTTTAGAGAAAAAACCAAAAGGTCTAGAAAAAAAAGAAAAAAATAGCAAGTAATAAAACTAATTACTGAAAAATAATAAAAGATATTGAATATAAAAAAAGGGGACAATTTTTGCCCTCTTTTTTTGTATAAGATTTTTTTTGTTTCTTTATTTGTAATTATTTTTTTGCTTCACTATAATCACAAGACTTATTACTACACTCTAAACTGTCACCTTTATCTAGTAATAAATTATCACATTCAGGACATTTTTTGTTTACTGGTTTGTGGGAGTAGATATTTTTACAATCAGGATAATTATCACAGGCATAGAAAGGCCCACGTTTGCCAAATTTTTTAACAATTTTACCTTTCTCACATTTAGGACAAGTAATATCTTCTGTGTCATCACCAGGCTGCTTAATGTTTTTAATATTTTTGCATTTAGGATAATTACTACAACCTTTAAAATAACCATACTTACCTTTTTTTACTGTCATTTCAGAACCACATTTTTCACATTTTTCTCCTTTAAATTTTTCTTTTAGTTTTTCTAATTCTTTATCTACTTTAGCTACCCCACCTTTACCTAAAGGTTTAGCGTTTTTACAGTCAGGGAAGTTGCCACAGGCTAAAAACTTACCATATCTTCCAGTTTTAATAATCATTTTAGATCCGCATTTATCACAGATCTCTTTGCTTTCTTCTTCAGGCATAATATCTTGTTTATTAATTTCATTATATTTTTCTTCTAAGTTTTGAAGGAAGTCTTTGTAGAAGTTATCTACTACCGGCACCCACTTTTTTTTACCTGAAGAAATTTCATCTAAATCTTTTTCCAAGGTAGCAGTGAATTTAAAATCAACAATTTTCGGAAAGTGATTTTTTAGAAGATCAATTACTACAAAGGCAATGTCAGTAGGGAATAGTCTTTTACCTTCATCTCTATTTACATAATTTCTAGTAATTATTGTGGAAATAGTGGGAGCGTAAGTTGATGGTCTACCTATACCATGTTTTTCCATTTCTTTAACTAGGCCAGCATCACTATAGCGGGCGGGGGGCTGAGTAAAGTGTTGCTTGTCTTCTAGTTTTTCCAATTTTAGTTTCTCATCTTTTTCTAAGTCAGGGAATTCTATTTGCTGACTCTTTTCAGGGTATACTTCTAAATATCCCTTAAAGGTAGTAATTTGACCAGTACTTCTAAATTCGTATGGAGTGTTTAATGCAGTGATATCGCAAGTTGTTGAAAGAGTTTTAGCTGGGTTCATTTGACTGGCAACAGATCTTTGCCATATTAAATTATATAATTTGTATTGTTGAGGAGTTAACGAATCCTTTAATTTATCTGGACTCCTTAAGGCTGAAGTTGGTCTTATGGCTTCGTGAGCTTCTTGAGCACCTTTTGACTTTGTTTTATAAATATTAGCTTTAGCAGGTAAGTGTTTATTAGAAAACTCTTTATTTATATAATCTCTAGCCTCTTCAATAAATGTTTTTGATAAATTAAGAGAGTCTGTTCTCATGTAAGTGATTAGACCTGAGTGTCCTTCGCCTTTAATATCAATACCCTCATACAATTGCTGAGCTATCATCATTGTTTGTTTAGAGCTAAAGCCAAGCCAACGGTTAGCGGTTTGTTGTAGGGTGGAAGTGGTAAATGGTTTAGGTGGATTCTTTAAGTTTTCTTTAGTACTAATATCTTTTATTTGGTAGTCTTTGTCTTTTAAATTCTCAGTTATTTCTTTAGCTTCTTTTTCTGTTTTGATAGCCATTTTAGCAATCGTTTTATCATTTATTTTATTAAGTTTAGCTAAAAGAGGCATACTTTCATTTTTCTTACTTCTAAAATCAGCCTCTATTGTCCAATACTCTTCTTCTTTAAAGGCTTGCCTTTCTTTTTCTTTTTCCACTACTAATCTAACAGCTACACTTTGTACTCTACCAGCACTAAGACCCTTTACTACTTTTTTCCACAGAAAAGGCGAAAGTTCATAACCTACTAATCTATCTAATATTCTTCTAGCTTGTTGAGCATCAACCATTTTATGATCTATACTTTTAGGGTTTTTTAAAGCTTCTTCAATGGCTGGTTTAGTGATTTCGTGAAAAACGATCCTTTTGGTTTCTTTTTCAGGAATTTTTAAAGCTTTAACTAAATGCCAAGCAATAGCTTCACCCTCGCGATCTTCATCTGAAGCTAGAATAATTTCATCTGCTTTTTCTGCGAGTTTTTTCAGTTTAGTAACATTTTTCTTGGCTTTAGTAGGGATAATATATTGAGGTTCATAATTATTTTCAATATCAATACCCATTTTGCTTTTTGGCAAATCTCTAATATGGCCAAAAGATGACTCTAATTTGTAGTTAGAATCAATAAACTTTGTTATAGTTTTTGCCTTGGTAGGACTCTCTACTATTATTAATTTCATGATTTTAAGATAAGTTTATATAATATTAGTGTACAATTAAGGGAATTATTGTCAAGCAAATATAGTGTAACAGTTAATTATTAAAGAAAAATAAAAATTAATTAATTTTTAATTTTATCTAAAGATTAATTATTGTTGACTAAGTTATATTTTTTGTATAATCTGTAATAACAGTTATTTGTTGTACCTTAAAAAAATAATTATGAAAAATAATTTAAAATATTTCGAAAAAGATTATATTCCAGATGAAGGTGAAATTTATTTTTATGAAAGACTGCAAGGAAAATCAGAAAAGAGGTGCAGGTTTTCTCTTTTGTTTTTTTTAATTTTCGGTCTTTTTTTACTTATAACTCCTTTAGTTTATGGAATAAAATCATTGTTTTTTTAACATTTTTAAAACCGATCTTAATTATAGATCGGTTTTTTCTTGTATTTGTGGTTTTAAATTATTCCAAGCTGTTTTTATGTTTTTAAATTCTTCAGGTTTTAATTTGCTAAGTACATATTTTTCAGTTGGAATCATTGCTTGAGATGTTGGTTTTTTTATACCTATCCTTATTCTAATAAAATTCTTGGTTTTAATATGAGAAATAATATTAGAAACCCCTTTATGTCCAGCACTGGATGAATCTTCAGATAGCTTTATTTTTCCTAGTTCAATATCTAGGTCATCATGTATTACAATCAAAGTATCTTTTAGGTCGTAATCTTTTTTTTGAAAAAGCCCCCAAGTTTTAGGTAATAATTTATAGTAGTGTAAAACTTTAGAAACAGCTTCACCAGACTTGTTCATATAAGTTTGAGGCTTGAAGTACAAGTTTTCTCCTTCTTGGTATGATAGGCTGTTTAATTTTTTATTCTCTTGCCACTTTGGTTTCTGTAGATACCAATCTAATATATCAAAACCAATATTATGTCTAGTTTTATTATATTTTTCACCAGGGTTACCTAGCCCAACTATTATTTTCATATTTATTTACGCTTTAACCAAGTTTTAATTGGTGTGCCAATAAAGCCATGGAATTTTCTTAATTGATTTTCTATAAAACGAAGATAGCTAGGGTTTAAGGTGTCGTTGGGACCGATAGTAATTTCAAATACTGGTGGCCCCACTTCCCTTTGTCTAACAGTTTTAATATGAGGTCTTTTGTATCCCTTACCTTTGGTTGGTTTGTGTATCTTTACAATATTTAAAAGAAAATCATGAAGTTCTTGAGTTTCTAGTTTTTGATTTCTTTCAGAATTAACTTGCATTATTAATTCTAAAAGTGAATATATTTTTTTAGAGATAATATCTTTATTTTTTTCCTCACCTTCAGCTTTATTGGTTTTAACTATATTGTTTTCCTTAGCTTGGCAAGAAATAAAAAGAATTGGAACCCAAGTAATAAAAGGAAGGTGTCTGTATATTTCAGCTGTTTGTTCTTTAGTATCTTTATCTTCAAATAGATCCCACTTGTTAGCAATTATAATTAAGCTTTTTTGGTGTTCTATAATTTCATCTACTAATTTAGAGTCTTGCATGGTGAGACCTTCATTAATATCAATAACTAAAAGTACTATATCTGAGCGCCTCATAGCAGTTAAAGATTTGCTAACACTGCTTTTTCCTAAAAAATCTAATTTTCTGAATTTTCTATTTATACCAGCAGTATCAACTAAAGTTATTTTATTTTCATTGTATTTAATAGGGGTATCTTGAGGTTCTCTAGTGGTATGAGCAGTTTCGCTTACCACCACCCTTTCATAGCCAAGAATTTTATTTAATAGAGATGATTTTCCAACATTTGGTTTTCCTAGAATACAAACCTTAACACCTTTATCTTCTAGCTCAGGTATCTCGTTTTCATCAGGAGCTTTGATTAAATTATTGATCTTATCTAAAAGATCCCCTGTGCCTGAACCAGTAGCGGATGATACTGGCATTGGTTCTAAAAGGCCTAGTTTATAGAATTGTGCACTTTCAGGTAGATGTTTAAAGTTATCTACTTTGTTAACTACTAAAATAGTTTTTTTTCTAAATTGTTTATGGTTGTTAATATATTTAGCTAGTTGTGTATCTTGAGACACTACGCCAGTATGGTTATCAACAGTGAAGAGTATTAAATCTGCTTTTTTTAGATAAAACTCAGCTTGTTTTTTTAAGCCTTCCTCTACACTGTCTTTATCTTTTTTTGATCCAGGACTGTGATCCCAACCAGCTAAATCAATTAGTTGAAATATTTTTCCTTGCCATTTAGCTATAGCAATATTGGAATCTCTGGTAGTGCCAGGAATTTCAGAAATTAAAGCTTTGTTTTTTTCAGCTAAACGATTAAATAAAGTTGATTTGCCAACATTTGTACGTCCAAAAATCACTACCAATGGCAATTTTGTTTTTGAATTTATCATATTTAAATTAATTAGCGCCTAAAATAATAATTAGATCAGGTTTGACGATATTTTCTTCCTGAGCTCTTTCGCTTATATAATCTTTAAGCCATTTAGGGAGTATAGTGCTGGAACTAGCAGATAGTTTATCCTCTAATATTTTAAGGGCATTTTCTTTATCACCAAAACTTAAATCATATATCTTAGTACTATTATTATTGGCTTGAGGAGAGTTGTCAATGTTGGTGACAGTGAAACTCATGTTTTTAAGATTTTCAGCACTTTCAGAGGCTAGTCCATTAACATTAGTACCATTTAGTATTTCCACTTTTGTATTTTTTTCTGCTATTAATTTTTTTTCTGGTTTACTTTTCTCAGGTTCAACAAAATTTTCTTGACTATATTCACTAAGAGTATTTTCAGTATCGCCAAATATATCTTGTATCCAAGTAGCTATATTTTTATAGTTACCTGTTTTGGGAACTAAAATATAAGCTCCATTAGCGCTTCTAGTAGCGTAAAGATAATTATCATGAGCATCATTTAGTACATAATTGTTAATATTTTCTGAGTTTACATCTTTAAACAAATTCCACATCTTTACTATTTCTGAAATAGTAAAATTAGTTTCTAAATTATTATCTACATGATTTATTATTCTAGAAATTAATCCAGGTCTAAGATAGGTATGGCTAGAAAAAACTTTATCTTTTATAGCTTCAATTATTTTTTGTTGTCTTTTAGCTCTAGCAAAGTCTGAGCCTTCAATGCCTTGGGCATGTCTGGAACGTGCATATTTTAAGGCTAGAGTTCCATCCATAGTCTGCCAGCCTTCTTCTACGTGTAAGTGCTCGTAGCGGCTGTAATAATTAGGGTTGCTTTCTTCTCCTGAGATAGGGTACTTATAATCATCAAAGGTGTTTTCTACATTAACTTCTAAGCCTCCCAATTCGTCAACAATTTTAACGAATCCTTCAAAATCTATTTTAATATTGTAATGTATGTCTATGTTAAAAAGACTTTTTAAAGTATTATTTAGTTCATATATTCCTGTACCTTCTTGGTTAGACTCGGCATAAGCATTAATATTGTTTATTTTTGTCCAACCATGATCAGGCCAAGGTACAGACATATCTCTAGGAATAGAAATCATGGTCACTTCTTGAGTTGACGGCTTCATACTTACTAAAATAATAGTATCGGTTAACTGCGCTCCATCATGCCCAGCTCCACCAATTCCAGTTAAAAGCACATTAATTCTATCTTGATTTTCACCAGCTAAGCTTTTTTCACCAGTAGTTGTTAAATGTTTTATTTTTCCCCAAAAAGACATGTTAGATAACCAAGATTCTGAACTTTGGCTAGAGATTAAAGCGGTACTAGAAAAAATAAAAAAACCAATAACTACAAATATTAACAGATATGAGAATAATCTTATACTACGTTTAAATTTGTTAGTTTTGGGTTCCTCTATCTCTTCTTCCCAAGACTTTTCTTGGGCATGCATTTTTTCTTGGAAGTCTATCATAAAGAAATTAAAGTCTATACTTAGGTCTATTTATTATATAAGTAATATACTTTTTTTACAACTTTTGCTAAAATATAAGTAACTCCATTA
>DATFJU010000017.1:0-5602 GCA_035269015.1 Patescibacteria group bacterium
CGGAGCTAGACCTTTGAAACGCTTAATTCAAACTATGATTTTAGATGAATTAGCCATGAATATTATTACTGGCAACGTTAAAGAAGGTGACAAGGTTACTATTGATGTAAAAGAAAAAGATAGTGATAAAGTTTCTTTGCAGGTTAAGTAGAATTGATTGAAATATAAATTGAGGATAAAAGAAAACCGCTTATTTTATTAAGCGGTTTTTGTTTTATTCTTCTAACACTAAAAATCTTTGATAAATAGTTTGTAGATTATCCTTGTAATCTTCAATAGAATTCCAATAGTCCAAACCCAGAGCTTCTATTATTTCTATAAAAGCATATGAAACTGTGGAATTATAGACTACAATAGTCAAGCTCAACTGTTTATCTAATGGTATGGTCGAAACTTCACCACTCTCTGCACTACCTTCAGCTTTAATATATTTCTTTTCATAATACACAAAAGCTTCATCTTCTTTAGATCTTAATATAAATCCAATTGGCGATTGAAGTCTATTATCAACTTCAATTCTAGATCTGAAGCTAGTATAGCTAGGCCAAATCTTTATTTGCAGATTCCCTAAAATCTCTGGTTCAGGATTTAGAACATAAACACCATCATCATAAGCATCCTCAACAGAAATAGTTATTTCTTCTATGATAATTTCTTCCTTTTCACAAGAACTAATAATTACCACTAATCCTAGCAAAAGACAAGAGATAATCAAATACATAAACTTTTTCATAATCTTTATTTTTTTGTTAAAGAACTAAATATGTTTTATAAAAGCCTGACATATATATTATTATATGTCAATATTTCCTCTAAAATCAATTTATAGTATAATTACAATACTTATTAATATGTAAATCATTAATAGCTTTAATTCAAAAATTTGTATAATAAACTAGAATTTATGAAAAAAATAATTACTTACTGCCTTTTCTTTAGTTTAATATTAAGCACTTTTGTGCCTACCTTAAGTAAAGCTGCAATTGACCCTGAATTTGATCCTAATAATATTATCAGTGATAGTTTACTTTTAGATGCTGATTCTATGACCCTTGAAGATATTCAAAACTTTTTAGAAAATCAAGAAAGCTACTTAGCTTATTACAACACAGAAAATACTTATGGAAATACTAAAAGTGCTGCTGAGATAATATATGAAGCAGCAAGCAATAATTATAATTGCGATGGTGTTGATTTAAGTGATGATCCTACTGAAAATGAAAAAGCATTAAAGTGTAAAAAAATAAAAACAGTAAATCCTAAATTTCTTTTAGTATTACTACAAAAAGAGCAAAGCCTTGTTGAGGAAAATGACCCCACTCAAAGACAATTAGATTGGGCTACTGGTTATGGTTGTCCTGATGGTAGCTCCTGTAATCCCTATTGGCAAGGTTTTGGTAAACAGGTAAATAGCGCTGCTTTGCAATTCTGGTGGTACATGAAATCCCCTCAAAGTTATAACTATAAAATGGGAACAACTTATACTTTTGACAATCCCTACGGAACTATAGAAACTAAAACAATAACAGCTACCCCTCAAAACAAAGCTACCGCAGCTTTATATAACTACACTCCTCATGTATTTAATGGAAATTATAATGTCTATAAATTATTTAAAAAGTACTTCCCTCCTACCACTTATCCAAATGGGACCTTGCTTCAAGCTAAAGGAGAGATCGGTGTTTGGTTAATTGATAACGGTAAAAAAAGACCTTTTTTAAGTAAAAGTGCTTTAGTTTCTCGCTTTGATGAAAATAAAATAGTGGAAGTTGATAGTGCAGATTTAAACGCTTATATCAAAGGTGCTCCGATAAAATTTAGTAATTATTCACTGGTAAAATCACCTCGAGGCACTATCTATTTATTAGTAAACAACAAAAAGAGAGAATTTGCTTCCACTGAAGCTTTTAAAAAAATTGGCTACAGCACCGAAGAAATTCAAAATGCTAGCTGGCAAGATATAAATAGCTATGAAGATGGAGCTCCAATAACAATTACTTCAACCTACCCTACTGGAGCTTTACTACAAGATAAAATCACTGGTGGAGTATATTGGGTAGAAGAAGGTAAAAAGGCTCCTATTATTGATAAAAGTTTTCTAAACACCAAATTTAAGGATAAAAGTATTATTCCAGTTGATCCAAGTGAACTAGCTCAATATGATACAACTTCCAAAATATTATTTGCTAATGGTGAACTTCTAAAAAGTCCTCTTTCAACAGCCGTGTATTTAATTGACAACGGCAAAAAAAGACCATTTTCTTCAGGAGAAGACTTTGTTTCCCTAGGCTATAAATGGGAAAATATAATTACTACCTCACCCCAGGTATTATATGAATACCCTGATGGAACTAGATTGAGCGATGAAAAATAATAATTTTATCTCTATATAGAAAAATAATAAATTTTACTTTAAAATGAATTTATTATTTTAATAACTAAAAACCCTTTACAGATTCAATATAAATAGTATAATAAATAATTACATTAAAAAATAAGATAAAAAAGATATGCCTGTAATTTATAGTGCTTTACTCCCTCACTCTCCACTTCTTTTAAAACCAATTGGCAAAGAGAATACAGAAAAATTAAACGATACTTTAAACTCATATCAAAAAGTTATTGATAAAATAAAACAAAAAAAGATTGATACTGTTGTTGTTATCACCCCACACGGAAAAATAGATGATCATAAATACTATATTAACAATAATTTAAAATATAAGGTTGACTTAAAGGAGTTTGGAGATTTAGCCACTAGATTAGAAATTGAACCTGATCAATCATTATTTCAAAAACTACAAGATTCAGAACATGTAAATAAAGCACTAAAAAGCTATCAAGAAGAAACTTTAGATTATGGTAGTGCTATTGTTCTTTATTTAATTATATCTCAATTAAGTAATCTCAAAGCACTAAGTATTAGCTACAGTAATGCTGATAACCAAGAAAACTATGAGTTTGGCAAGAAGTTGAATCAAGCCTTAAAGAAAGCTGATCAAAATATTGCCTTAATTGCCTCAGGAGACATGAGCCATTGTGTTAACAAAAAATCTCCTCAAGGATATAATGCTAAAGGTGTAAAATTTGATAATCAAGTTAAAGAAATAATTTCGCAAAATAAGGATATAGATAAAAAAATACTGGCCTTTGACCAGAATCTAATTATAAAGGCTAAAGAATGTGGACTTAAGTCACTGCTTCTTACCTTAGGAGTGCTATCAGACTATAATTATGACAGTAAAGTCCTTTCTTACCAAGATGACTTTGGTATTGGTTACTTATCAGCAGAATTTGATAATCTAGAAATTAAAAACTAGAGATAATTAGTATAACTACTGCTTTTTCTCAAGATTATCATTTTTATCACCTTTCCCTTGGTTGCTAATAACTTTAAAAAAGTACTTCCATTTAGGACCACTAGGGCAAAGTTCTTTAGTATCTATTAAAGCCTGACGAACTTGCTTTCCATTATATATTTTGCAAATCCTAAAAACAGAAGAACGTTTAAAGTTAGGGATGCTTAGCTCCTTAATCACTTGTAAAGCTAATTCTTGCCACTGATAAGCTGGTGGCTTAACTTGCTTCTTGTGTTGCATGATTGAACCAAAAGACTCAAAATCACTATTATTAGTTTTTTTCTTATCTTCACTCATGTATATAAACTTATATTATTTATTATTATTATAACATATGGCTAAAATCTTACCTATAACCATAGCCCCCAACAAAATATTAAGAGAAAAATCAAAAGATATTAATCCTGAAGATTTAAAAAAAGCTGAAATGAAAGAACTGCTTTTAGATATGGAAAAAACTATGCTTCAAGAAGATGGTCTAGGTTTAGCTGCTCCTCAAATTGGAAAAAATCTTAACATTTTTGTAATTAATGATAAAGGTAAAACACTATATATTATTAATCCTCAAATAACTAAGCGCTCCTGGGCTAAAGTAATAGATCAAGAAGGCTGTCTATCCATACCTAATACCTTTGGTGATGTTTTAAGACATAAAAAGATAAATATTAGCTATATAGATGAAAAAGGTAAAAAACAAAAACTCAGCGCCTCTAACTTATTAGCCAGAATAGCACAACATGAATATGATCATATAAATGGTGTATTATTTACTGATAAAGCTGAAAATATAATAGTAAAAGAAGATTAATTAATATGAAAGAAGAATTAAAAAAATACAAAACCGTTATTATGGGTACACCTGAATTTGCTGTAAAACCTTTCTCTGCTTTAATTTCAGACTCTCGCTTTGAAGTTGTTTTAGCTGTATCACAACCTGATAAAAAAGTAGGTAGAAAACAAATTATTAAAACTACACCAATAAAAAAACTAGCTCAAGAAAACAATATTGAAGTAGCTCAACCTGAAAAGATAAAAGATATCGAAGAAAAACTAAAAAACCTAAAGGCTGACATTCTAGTAGTTATCGCCTATGGCAAAATATTACCTCAAAGTATACTAAACATCTTTAATCATGGTGCTATTAATGTTCATGGCTCCCTACTACCAAAATATAGAGGCTCTAGTTGTATGCAAGCAGCTATTTTAAATGATGATAAAGAAAGTGGAGTAACTATTATGTTAATGGATGCTGGTATGGATACTGGTGATATTTTAAAACAATTTAAAGTAAACATTAATGATAAAGAAACTATTAGCACCTTACATGACAAACTAAGTGAACTTAGCGCTAAAGCATTACCAGACACACTTATAGAATACATAAGAGGAGATATTAAGCCTCAAAAACAAGATGCAGACAAAGCTAGTACAGTAAAAATGTTAAACAAAGAAGATGGACACCTAAACTTTAACAAAACTGCTAACTATATTGACAGACAAGTTAGAGCTCTAAATCCTTGGCCTTCCACTTTTGCTAAGTTAGGAGATAACTACTTGAAAATTTTAGAAACAGGCAGTATAATAAAAACAGATCAGCCACATGAAATTGGTGAGCTGTTTTTTAATAACAATTCTTTATTTGTACAAGTTAAAGATAGAGCAATAGAGATAAAAAAACTACAAGTATCTGGTAAAAAACCAGCTACGAAAGAAAATATTATAAGTGGCTACAAGCACTTAAAAAGAAAAGTGTTGCAATAAGGTCCCTTCGTCTAGTGGTTAGGACGCCAGGTTCTCATCCTGGTAACAGGGGTTCGATTCCCCTAGGGACTACATGAGTAAAATCTTATTTAAAAAAGTTAAAAACTTAAATCTTCCCCAAGGCCAATATGCTCTTTTTGGCAGTAGTGCTTTAGGTGTCAGAGATATTAGAGAGTGCCAAGATATAGACTTAATAGTTAAACCAGGACTGTACAAAAAATTAAAACAAGATCCTAGATTTTCTATTAAAAAAATAGAGACAGTTAATGTAAGTAAAGAATACTTAAATCATGAAGAAATAGATGTTTTTGAAGAGTGGAAACCAGGAATTTGGAATATAGACTATCTAATAGATGATTCTGAAATAATAAATGATTTACCAATAGTAAAATTAAGTGAAGTTATTAAGTGGAAAAAGAAAAAGAATAGAGATAAAGATAAAAAAGATCTTGAATTAATAAATAAATACTTAGATAAAAAAG
>DATFJU010000018.1:0-10079 GCA_035269015.1 Patescibacteria group bacterium
AAAAACAATTATTTCTAATGAGTATTTTTTCATGTATTTTTAATTTTTTAAATAATATTCTCTACTACTGGAAACTATTAAACTAACTAATATTAAATACATTATACCTAATGGATGATTGAGATAAGGGGTAAAAAAATTTACAGCCATAAGCGTAAACAAACTTAAACCTAAAGCCCAAATGTATGGTTGATCATGTTTAGTTTTAAAAGCTTCAGAAATCACCCTATAAAATAACCACAGATAAGCTAAGAGTCCTAAAAGTCCCATCTTAAGCCAAATACTAAGCCATCCCCATTCAAAAGCATAAGTTGTATATTTTCCATTATTATCTTTTTCTAAAACTCTAGGATCTTGAGAAATATAGGTAATTTCCTTACCAAAACCATGACCTATAATAGGTGATTTAATTATTTCTTGAGACATAGGAGGAAGTAATGACCAACGAGAAGAAATAGCAGCTTCTTCGTCATTCATAATCTTAGCTCTGTCTTTAAAGGCTCTACCGGCGTTAAAATTAGCACTATATCCTGGTATAGGTATATTTATCACCACTACAATTAAAAACACTGCTGATACACTAATAAGTAGTAATTTTGATAAATTATAATAAACAATCTTTTTTTTATACTTTTTAATTATATAAACAAACCAAACTAATAAGCCAAGCAATAGTCCTACCCAAAGACTTCTTGATAAGCTTAAAAGAATTGAAGACAAAGTTAATGTAAAGATAGTTATTAATGTATAAGTTGCTTTTTTACTTATATTTTTCCAATCATTTAAATTGAATAAGGCTATAATTATTAGCATTAAAGTATAAATATGTGATTGAAAGAATATTCTATAAAAACCGCTAGGCAAAACAGTTATTTCAGCTAATAAATATTGTCTACTCCAAGCATACAAAGGTTCAATTATTGGTAAATTGTGAGAGAAAAAAAATAAAAGTATTAATGTTTTTATTGATATCCAAGTAACACTTGCTAAAAATATGCTTATTATATCTCTAATTAAATCTTTAATATTATTATTTCTAAAGATATAAATAAGTGGTAGAAGTATTAAAAAATATAACCAAGAATTAAAATCATTAAACCAGACATTTAAATCATTACTTACTACTACTCCTTTAACAGTGGCAATTAAAATGAATAAAGCTAAAAGTAAAAAGGCTGGAAAATAAGCAAAAAAATAGGAGATGCTATGAGTTTTTCTTTCTTTAATCGGTGTTTGCAAATAATTTTTTAGACTAATTATATATTTTATAAACCACACTGTCATCACTACTAACCACATAGCAATACGTATTGAAAGTTCAAAGTTTAAAAGATCACTAAAGAAAATATAGCCATGAGAACCAATAATTAGTTCGATTATTATTACATATAAAGCATATCTTAAGTCTTTAATGGCTAAGCAAGCTACTGTTAGAAGTATAATAAAAAAACCAATTTCTCTAAGAAAAGGAAATAAATAACTTAAAAAAGATAAAGATTCAATTAAAAACAAAGCCAAGATTAAATAATAGAATCTTTTATTTATAATTTCATTAATTCTTAAATTCATAGATTATGTTTCTTTTTAACAATATCTACAGCTCTGTTATATTTCTTAACTACTGGTAAAGATGGAAATAGTTTATAGAAAAAACTAGGTACCCAAGAGCTGATAGTTCCACCAGGTTTTACTGTAAATAAGACTTTATCTATAAACATTCCTTTTTTATCATTTTCAGCAATAGTTAAGAAAAAATCCCAATCCTGAAGTTTCTTTAAGTTCTCATCCCAGCCTTTCGCTGGCATAGCTTCCCTTCTAAGCATTGACATAGTGTGAATAAAAGGCGCTTGTTTAAGTCTTTCAAGAGAAAATTCTTCTAATTTAAATAGCTTTCTACCCCACTTAAAAGAGCTATAAACAAAGTCAACATCGCTATTATTATCTAAAGCTAAAATCATTGTTTCCAGTGCTTGAGGCTCTAAAACAGCGTCAGCATCACAAAATAATATATATTCACCCCTTGAACTTTCATAACCTTTATTTCGTGAAGCTGGAGCGCCTAAGTTTTTTTGATTATTTAAAAATAAAACCCTTTGCTTTATTTGATGATTTTTAAGAAAATTTTCAAATTTACTTATAACATTATCACTAGAAGCATCATTAACAATTATAATTTCAAAGTCTTGATAACTTTGTTTTACTAAACTCTCAAGTGTATCTATTATTTTTTTTCCTTGATTATATACTGGAATGATAACTGATATCATATATTTATTTATTTATTATATTATAAAATAATCTAGCTTGCCTTAACCAATTAAACTCATTTTTAGCTCTTGTGTAAGCATAACTTCCCATTTCTTGCCTTAATTTTTTATCATTTACCAATGTTTCAATTTTATCAGTTAAAGCCTTAATATCATTTTCTGCTACCAGAAAACCACTATTACCATCATCAATTGCATCTTTTATGCCTCCACTTAGAGAACCTATTGCTGGAATCTTACTTAAAGATGACTCTAAAAAAACTATACCAAAACCTTCAAAATCACCATTAATATCTTTAGAAGGCATTACAAATATATCACATAAATGAAGCCATGACCACTTCTTAGTATCAGAAATAGAACCTGTAAAAATAATACTGAAATCTTTATTTTGTGCTTGTTTTTTTAAATTATCCTCTTCTATACCACTACCGGAAATAACGTAAACTAAACTTTTTTTAATGTTTTTATTTAAACTATCAATAGCTTTAATTACACTATCAAAGCCTTTTCTTTTAACAAGTCTACCTAGACTATAGATAATTATTTTATCTTCTAAATTATAATCTTTTTTTATAGTTTCTACAGTTAGCATATCTACTTTTTCTGCTTTAACTCCTGGATTAACAACCTTAATTTTATTTTTTAATTCAGGTAAAAAATTAAGCATAAGATCTTTAGTATAGCTATTAGCTGAAATAATATGTTTAGCTTTTCTAAGTATTTTTTTTGTTATAATTTTTTTCCTTTTAGTTCTAATAGCATAACTAAAATCCATGCCATGAATAACTACGCCATAATTAATATTAAAAAGTGTTTTTAAGATTAAAGCACTAGTTCCTAATGGTAGAATTTGACCAATTAATAAATAATCTGCTTTCTTTTTTTTGTAATAATTATATATAGAAAATAAAGACTTTAACCATCTTAAAGGTAGTCTTTTTTTGCATAACAATTCATTATTATTGTTATCAAGCACTAAAAAATTATCAGCTTCAGGCCAGTGTTTTTTTAGATTATAATAATAATTTGCTACCCCGCCTTGATGTGGTGGATATTCTAATGTGCACAGAAGTATTCTCATAGCTTTCCTTTTTTAATTAATGATCTATATATACTAAAGACATCTTCTTTCTTTATTGCCTTAAAAATAAAGATAAAAAGAAAATAAACTAATATTGCTATTAAAACTAAAATAATTATATGAAAGTAGTTTTTTAAGTAATAAATTAAGCCGGCCATTATTATAGCAGAGGCTAAAGTCTTTAAAAAAACAATAAAGTTAGACTTTAATTTAAGGTCCATTATCTTACTACTATAATATAGACCTAAGAAAAACATAAACATATTACTAACAAGTACAGTAATAGCAGCACCAACTGCTTGATACATTGGTATTAATATAAGGTTAAGAAAAACACTTAAAACTACAGTTAGCCCCATATTATAAGTATTTCTTTTCTGTCTATCACAGGCATTTAAAAGTGAGCCAATGGGATAATTTAAGAAAATAAAAACCAGGGCTATGATAATAATCTGTAATGGTAATATGGCTTGATTATAGGCGCTATCAAATAGCATTATTATTTTATCAGCTAAAACAATAGTACCAAATATTATAGGCACTGATATAATCATTAAATAATTTAAAGCTCTTTTAAATGAAACTAGAAGTTGTTCTTTGTTGTGTAGCCAATAATGACTAAGAGCTGGGTAAAGTGAAGCTACAAAAGCTAGTGGTAGAAACTGTAAGGCAAAGATAATTTTAAAAGGTATCTGATATATACCTACATACATTTCATTAGCTAGGATTGAAAGTAGCACTGAATCTAAATAAGTATATAATCTTTGGAAAATAGCATAACCAGCAAAAGGAATAGCTAGCTTAACTAACGTCCATAAAAACTTTTTATCATATTGTAAGTTAATTTTAACACCTATTTTAAATCTTAAAATTAAGGAAGAATAGATAAAATTAAATAAACTAGCAATTGCTAAAGCTAACATAATATACAAAAGACTAAAACCTGAATATAAAGCCCAAAGACCAAAGCCCATAACTATCAATTGAAACAATATAGAAGCGATACTTTCATATAAAAGATTGTGATGACCTCTACTAACTGCAAAAAAGGTAGTGGTAAAGGAATCAAGTATCATACTAATTGAAGAAATATATACTAAGTACTTAGTTAGAGTTTCATAACCTAAAAGATAAGTAGTTAAAATTACTGCTCCAACAGTTAAAATAGATAAAGGTATTTTCAAACTCAAAACATTAGCCAACAGTTTATTAGATTCAAATGGTCTTTTAGCTACTTCCCTGGTTAAAACATTAATTAAACCCAAATCAATAAAAATGGCGAAGATAGTAGTAAGCGAAATAGCTAAATAATACTTTCCTAATTGTTCAGGAGCTAAATTATTTGCTAAAATAGTAAAATAGGTAAAAGATATTATCTTTTGACCTATTAATGCTAAAGTTAAATATGAAGTATTTTTGGCAATATTATTTATTTTTGTCATACTGATATTATAACAAAAACTTTATTTAATAACTAGCACTTGATTAATTTTTATATAGGTGATACTATAATAACTAAGCGAAAGAATTCGTTTTTTTATTTGTATAAAAATAATATGAAAAAAGACATACACCCACAATATAATCAAGAGATTAAAGTACAATGTGCTTGTGGTAACACCTTCACTACCGGTTCAACCGTTGGTGATATTAAAGTTGAGCTTTGCTCTAATTGTCATCCTTTTTATACTGGTAAGCAGAAATTAGTTGACTCTGCTAGAAGAGTTGAAAAATTTCAAGCTAAAAAAGAAACTCAAAAAGAATTATCTAAATCTAGAGTTGGTAAAAAGGCAAAAAGAGCTAAAAGAGCAGCTAAAAAAGCAGAAGAAAAATAAAAAAGCAGTCTTTATTTAATATTTTTTATATTTAAAATATTTTAAAAGACTGTTTTTTTGCATATATTAATAAAAAAGGTTAATATTAATATACAGTCTAGTATATAAATAATGTATTATTTAATATAAACATGTTTGAAGAAATAAAAACAAAATTTAAGGAATTAGAAGCTCAGTTATCAGATCCAGGGATTAATCAAGACCCTGATAAACTTAAAAAGGTTTCTCAAGAACACTCTAAAATAAAAGAACTGTATGAACTTGTTATATCTTTAGAAGAAAAGCAAAAACAACTAGAAGAGAATGAAAATATGCTCAATTCAGATTTAGATGATGACATGAAGGAAATGACTGAAGAGGAAAATGAAAGTCTAAAACAAGAAATTGAAAAACTAGATAATATTCTTGATGAAAAATTAAACCCAGACGACCCTAATGATACTAAAAACGCTATTATTGAAATTAGAGCTGGTACAGGTGGTGATGAGTCAGCTTTATTTGTAACTGACCTTTTTAGAATGTACAGTCGATATTGCGAAAGGCAAAACTTTAAAAGTGAGATAATAAATTCCAACCCTATTGGTATTGGTGGCTATAAAGAAATAACTTTCTCAGTTAGCGGAGAAAACGCTTATGCTCATTTCAAATATGAAGCAGGTACTCATAGAGTACAAAGGATTCCTGAAACTGAAAAAAGTGGCAGAATTCATACTTCCGCAGCCACTGTAGCTGTGCTACCAGAAGCTGAAGAAGTAGATTTAGAAATTAACCTTAATGATGTTAAGGTTGATACCTTTTGTTCTTCTGGACCAGGAGGACAAAGTGTAAATACTACTCAATCAGCTATCAGATTAACTCATATTCCTTCAGGCTTAGTGGTAAGTTGTCAAGATCAAAAATCACAGCATCAAAATAAAGATAAGGCTATGCAGGTTTTAAGATCTAGACTTTTAGCTAAGCAGGAAGAGGAAAAAAGAGAGAAAGATTCAAGTATAAGAAAGAAGCAAGTTGGCTCAGGTGATCGTAGTGATAAAGTAAGAACATATAATTTCCCTCAAGATAGAATTACTGATCATAGAATTAAAAAATCATGGCATGGACTTGAAAAAATAATGGATGGAGATATAGAAGATATTATCAATTCCTTAAAACAAGCCCAAAAAGAATTAAATAAAGAAGATGACAATTTATAAACTAATTAAATACTGTTATCAAAAGTTAAAAGAGGCTTCCATTGAGAAGCCTTATTTTGAAGCTGAACTTCTTCTAGCTTATATACTAAAAAAAGATAGAACATACATTATTTCACATCCTAACTATAAAGTGAGTCTTTTCAGTGCTATAAGGACTGCTTATTTGTGTCAAAAAAGAACCCAAAATACTCCTTTAGCCTATCTTTTTAAAGAAAAACATTTCTATAATTTAAACTTCTTTGTTAATAAAAAAGTTTTAATTCCCCGCCCTGAATCTGAATTATTTATCGATTACTTTAAAGATTTTGATTATAACAACAGCTTAACAATGGATATTGGTACAGGCTCTGGTGCTTTAATAATAAGTTTAATAAATAGTTTAAACTTAAAAGCCTTTAATAATTATCACTTCTTAGCAACTGATATTAGTATTAGCGCTTTAAAAGTTGCTAAAAAAAATGCTAAAAAATATGAAGTTTTAAGTAAGATTGAATTTAAAAATAGCAATTTATTATCTAAAATAAATAATAATATATTTGATAAATACCAAAATATATTTATTTTAGCTAACCTTCCCTACCTTAACAGTCAGGAAATGAATGAAAAAAGTATAAAAAAAGAGCCTCAGTCAGCTCTATATTCACAAAACAATGGTCTTAATCATTACTTTAGATTACTTAAAGAAATAAAATTAAAAGTAGATAATAATAAGAACATAATAATTGCTATGGAAATAAATCCAGGACAAAAGAATAATTTGATAAGGGAAATTAATAATACTTTTTTACATCCTAAGATTAATATTATCAAAGATTATAGTAACAAAGATAGGTTAATTATTGTAAAAATAAATTAATTTTAGTACTTAAGTGTAGCATTTTGATCAAGTATTTCTATCCAAAAATTTCCAACACTAAATTCCACTTCTTTTCCATTTATATAATAACGTGTTCTAGCTTTAGCGCTATCCTTTTCCCAGGTCCCCTTATTACATCTAGCCTCAAAACATATTACAGCTTCTCCTTCAGATATGGTATCAATTTTTAATCTAAGTTTTTCATCTAAAACTTGGCTATTTACTTTTTGAATAATTATATTTTTAGCTCTAATATCGATATTTTTATCATCAACATGCACCTTGTCATTTAAGCTTCTAAGATAATTATTGTTTTCAAAATCATAAACCCAATTAACTTCATAGGTATCGGAACCAAAGTCAATATTTATATTAGTATCTAAATCATTATTATCATTATTTATATTAATATCCTCTACACTCTCTTTAAACTTCCACGTAAAAAAAGTAGATTTTTCTTTATCTTGGGTCTTAATATAATCTTTAATATTTTCAAAATCAATAAATATATGATGAGGTTTCGGTCTATTCTCATCTCTAATAAAAGAATCTCCGTGATAAAATTCATTAAGATTGAAAATGTTATTTTTTGCAATATCTACTAAAGCTTGAGGTGAGCCACCCACATGAACAAATAAGGCTGATAACTCTTGAATATAGTCTAACATATAAGGTCTAGCGCTTCTGACAGGGCCAATTTTATTTATATCTTGCCTTGAGTCATAAATAGCTAAATAACGCGTTATAGAGCCTTCTACAGGCAATTCATAGACTATCTGGGCTTCTGATAATGATACTGGCGGTCTAGCATCAATATGATTATCAATTACTATTGCCACTGGAAAACCAATCTCTTGTTTTTGTTCTACACCTGTTAAAGGATTAATATAACAGTTATCACATTTCTCCTCTTTAGTTTTATCATTATTAACATTTTTTAACTTTAAGATACTATCACCAGGATTAAAAATATTTATCTTTTCAGTAAAGAAAGAGGATGATAGTGCTATGACAGTAATAAGAGCTAAAAATAAAAAAAGTAGCAAAACTTTCAAAGAAAGCTGTAGCCACTTTTTTTTGATAGCTAGAGATATTTTTTTTATACCCTTAAGCCTCATGTTTTTTTAATTAATAATTTATTCTTTATCCTCTTTGCCTTCAGCACCAGCTTCTTTATTTTCATCATCTTTTTTACCTTCCTCTTCTCCTTCACCTTCTTCAGGAACTTCAGCTTCACCTTCAATAGGTTCCTCCTCTTCTTCTTTTGGCTCAATAGCGCTAACAACTACTTCTTCAGGTTCCTCTAATATTTCCATACCACTTGGTACCTTAAGGTCTTTTACGTGAATACTATCACCAAATTCATTAAGAGAGCTTAAATCAACCTCAATATTATTAACCAGATCAGCAGGTAAACACTCTACTTCAACTGCATCTAAGTTTTGCATAATAAGGGCACCCTCTTCTTTCTTAGCTTTAGACTCACCAATAAATTCCAAAGGAATTTCAGTAGTAATTTTTTGACTCATATCAACTTGATGTAAATCAACATTATAGATTAAATTTTTAAAAGGATGTTTTTGTACTTCTTTTACAATCACTTTAACAATTTTTTCATCGTCGATAGCTAAATCGATTAAACTTGATTCACCTGCTTCTTCATATATTTTTTCAAATTCAACTTTATCAAGTTTAATGCTTTTACTTTCAATACTAGAACCATACACAACTGCTGGTATAGTTTTATTGTCAAGCTTTTCTTTCTTGACTCTTGGCTGTGCTTTTAATTTCATATATCTTATTTTATTTATTATTAACTGCCAGTTAGCAATCAACTTTATTATTTAATTTATTTAAACTAAAAGTAATTTAATACTTTAATTTAGATTGAGTTATGATGTTTTGCAAAATTCCAAGTAATATAAAATTAGAAATAATAGCACTACCTCCATAACTAACAAAAGGCAATGAAATTCCTACAACAGGAAATATGCCTATATTCATTCCAATATTAATAAACATTTGAATAAAAATCAAGCCCAGAGCGCCTATAACAAAATATATACCAAAATCATTATTAATTTTTCGCGTTGCCATAACCAACCTAGTGAAAAAAATCACAAAAAATGAGATTAGTAAAAATACACCTAAAAACCCCAATTCTTCAGCAATTACTGCAAAAATAAAGTCATTTTGCGCTTCAGGGATAAATTTAAGTTGTGATTGCGAACCAAAACCAACTCCTCTACCCATAATACCGCCTGAACCTACCGCTATAATAGCTTGTGAAACATTATAACCCTCATTTAAGCTGTTCTCATTAGGGTTAATAAAGGTCATAATTCTATCTTTTTGATAATCTTGAAACAAGAAAAACCATAAGCTAATAAAAACAAACAGACCAATTAATACTACACTTAATATATATTTAAAGTTAAAACCAGAAACCATAAGCAAAAAGAACCAAATAACTATTAAAATAAAAGCTGAACCAAAATCAGGTTGCAAAAGTACTAAAGCGGCTAATATGGCTGTAAAAAACCCGGAAATAAGTAAGTGACTAAAATTTTTAAATCTTAAACTTGGTTTAGAAAAATAATCAGCTAAAAAAAGTAACAGTATTATTTTTACCAATTCAATAGGTTGAATACCAAAACCAAAAATGTAAAACCAACCAGTACTTCCTCTTATTTCAGTCCCTAAAAATAAGACAGCAACTAAGATCAAAATTGCAAAGGAATATAGATATCTGCTAATACTTTTTAAAAAATAACTATCAATTAAAGAAACAACAAACATTAAAATAATTCCAATGATTATAAAAAAAATCTGCTTTTGAAAATT
>DATFJU010000019.1:0-28680 GCA_035269015.1 Patescibacteria group bacterium
TAGCTCTCCCTCAAAATGCACATCAACCACCGCACCAATGATTTGCTTAATTTTTCCTTTTAGGTTTTGTTTTTCCATATTATTATATATATTTCATTTTTATGTAAATTATTGTAAAGCATTAGCTCCGGCAGAAATTTCTGCAATCTCAGAAGTAATAGCTGATTGTCTAGCTTTATTATAATAAAGGGTTAACTCCTCCACTAAATCATTAGCTGCATCAGTAGCTTTATTCATAGCTGACATTCTAGCACTATGTTCAGAAGCATTAGATTCAAGTAATGCTTGAAAAAGTTGCACCTCAATTAATCGTGGTAACATCTGATCTAATACTTCATTAGCGTTAGGTTCATAAGTAAAAACAAATCTTTCTTTTCCTTTCTTTAAATATTTATCTTCTTTATTTTTAATAAATTCTTTATCTAAACCTACTTGAGGACTTTCACCAACAATTCCTAAATGATCATCTTTAGCATTAATATCAATTGGAAGTAACTGCTTAATTCTAGGCACCTGCTTTACAGGACTAACAAAATCAGTATAAGCAACCATTATTTTATCATACTTTTTATTTAAAAAATCATCAATTACCAACTTTGCTAATGATTGTACTTCTTTTATTTGATAAGCTGTATCATTTTTATCATATTGAGCACTGATATTATATTTATATCTACTATTTACAGCTAAACCTTTCTTTCCTATAACAATAAAATCGGTATCAATATTACCATGCTTTATGATTAAATCTTTAGCTTTATTCAAAATAGCACTATTAAAACCACCACAAAGACCACGGTTAGAAGAAAAAAGTACCATAGCTACTTTCTTAACTTCTTTACGTCCTTCAAGTAAAGAATGCAATTGTTTACTAGTATTTATTCCTTGAGTTAAATTCAAAACAGTAGTCCAACTTAAATTAGCATAAGGACGAGTTTTTAACACTGCTTCAGTGGTTTTTCTCATCTTAGCAGCAGCTACCATTTCCATAGCTTTAGTAATCTTTTTGGTACTAGTAACTGATTTTATTCTTCTTTGGATTTCTTTAGTATTAGCCATTTAAATATTATTTATTTTCTTTATCCTCTTCCTCAGAAACCATTAAATAATCTAAGGTATCTTTATAATCATTAATTGTTTTAACTAAACTTTTCTCTATATCTTCTTCTAATTTCCCAACTTCTTTAATTTTATCTAAAACTTCTTTATTCATGTCATTTAAATACTGATATAATCCAAGTTCAAATTCACTTACCTTCTCTACTGGAACATTATCCATCAAACCATTGATTAAACTGTAGTATATAGCAATTTGATGGCTAACGTCAACTGGAGAATATTGATCTTGTTTTAGAATTTCCATAAGCCTCTTACCTCTCTCTAATTTCATTTTGGTTTCATCATCTAAATCAGAACCAAACTGCGCAAAAGCAGCTAATTCTCTATATTGAGCAGCTTCCAATCTCATCTTACCAGCTACTTTCTTCATGGCCTTAATTTGAGCACTAGAACCTACACGAGAAACAGAAAGTCCTGCATTAATAGCTGGACGTTGTCCTTGATAAAACAAGTCTGGTTCTAAATATATTTGTCCATCAGTAATAGAAATAACATTAGTAGGAATATAAGCAGAAACATCTCCTGATTGTGTTTCAATAATAGGTAAAGCGGTAATAGATCCTCCACCAAAGTCAGGATTTAACTTACAAGCTCTTTCTAGTAATCTTGAATGAAGATAAAAAACATCTCCAGGATAAGCTTCACGTCCTGGCGGTCTTCTAAGTAAAAGAGATACTTCTCTATATGCTACAGCATGTTTAGATAAATCATCATATACCACTAAAACATCCTCACCTTTATCTAAAAAGTATTCCGCCATAGCAGTACCAGCATAAGGAGAAATATATAAAAGTGAAGCTGGGTCACTAGCACCTGCTAGCACTACTGTTGTATATTCCATAGCTCCTTCTTCTTCTAGCTTAGCAACAATATTAGCAATTTTTGATTCTTTTTGACCAATACCTACATAAATACATTTCATGTTCTTACCTTTTTGGTTGATGATAATATCAATAGCAATAGCTGTTTTACCAATTTGACGATCACCAATGATAAGCTCACGTTGTCCTCTACCTACTGGAATCATGGCGTCAATTGGTTTAATACCAGTTTGTACTGGTTCACTTACAGATTCTCTAGTCATAACGCCAGGAGCAATCTTTTCAACTGGATAAAACTTTTCAGTTTTAATCTCACCTTTACCATCAAGAGGTTCTCCTAAAGGATTAAGCACCCTGCCAATAACGTTTTCACCTACTGGTACTTCTAAAATTCTTTTTAGGGCTACCACTTCATCGCCCTCCTTTAAATCACCCATAGGTCCTAAAATAATAGCACCAACTGAATCTTCATCTAAGTTTAAAGCTACTCCATAAACTGAACCAGTTTTAGTTTTAAACTCAAGCATCTCAGACATCATTGCCTCAGAAAGACCAGAAATCCTAGCAATGCCGTCACCCACTTCAGTAACTAAACCAAAAGTTTTTTGTTCATCTTCTGCTTTAAAATTTTCTATTTGTTTTTTTAATTGTTCAACAATAAAATCTTTAGTATTGTTAGCCATATATTTATTTATTTTAATAAGCTATTTTTTAACTGATTAAGGCGTGTTTTTAAACTAGCGTCAATTATCTTATCCCCATATTTTAAAACTATTCCACCTATAATTTCTTTTTTTATATCAACTTTAAAGTCTAAACTTTCATCTTTATTTAAATCTTGTAAAGATTCTTTAATTTTTTTAAGCTCATCTGCTTCTATTTTTTGAGCAATACTTATATTTGCTTCTTTAATATTATATTTTTGATTATATAATTTCTGAAAATAATATAATATTTTATCTATTTGATTTATTTGATTATTATTTTTTAACAACTCAGAAAACTTAGAAATAGACTCTTCTAAATTTTTTCCTTCTTTAGCCTCTGTAATCTCTAATAATGTTAAGGCATATTGTTTAGCTGTTACTTTCATATTATTTTAGATCTTTAATAACTTCTTTAATAATTTTCTTATCTATTGTTGAATCTATTTTTTCTTTCATTACTCTTTCAACTGCTAAAACAACCAAGCCTGATATATCAGCTTTAATGCTCTTTAAAGTATCAGCTTTTTCTTGTTGAATCTTTTTCTTTTCAGCATTAATAACCTGACCAACCTCTTCCTTAGCTTTATCTAAAATTGCCTGTTTTTTAGTTTCTGCTCTTTCTCTAGCTTCATCAATAATGTTTTGAGCTTCTTTCTTAGCTTCTACTATTACCACTCTTTCTTTTTCTTTAGCTTCACCAAGTTTTAATTCAGCACTTTTAGCATCTTGGACACCTTGAGAAACCTTTTCTCTTCTTTGTTTTAATAAATCAAGAATTGGTCTATAAGCAAAACGCCATAAAACAAATAATAAAATAGCAAAATTAAATAATTGCGCAAACAAGATTTTTAAATTTATACCCAAGGCTTCTAAAAGTTCCATATTGGTTTAATATTAATAAAAAATAAAGGATGCTAACTCTAAAGTTAGAGTTAGCAGGACTCTATCTTCTATCCAAATAAAATGATCAGGGCAACTACTAAAGCATAAATTGCTGTAGATTCAATAATAGCCATGGCTACAAACATAAGTGGAGTTACTTTTCCTGAAGCTTCAGGATTTCTACCAATAGCTTCTAAAGCTTTAGAGGCAGCGATACCTTCACCAATACCAGGGCCAAGAGCTCCTAAACCAATTGCTAAACCAGCTGCTAAATATTTTACTGCTTCAATTTCCATAATGATTTTAAGGAAAAAATTGCATTAATACTTTAAAGACAAATTTTTCCAATTATTATTATTTAAAATTATTAATTATATATTATACTAATATACTATACTTATACCTTTTTATTCAAGTTCAACTTCCATTTCACTAGCCATTGAAATAAAGACTAGAGTTAAAACTGCAAACACAAACGCTTGCACTACTGCAGTTAAAAGACCTAAAAACATAAACGGTAGGGGAACAAAAAAAGGAAATAAAAACAGCATTACTGCCCCTAAAACCTCACCAGCAAATATATTACCAAATAAACGAAAAGATAAAGATATAATTTTAGTAAACTCACCAATAAGTTCCATAATTCCTAGAAAAAACTGTAAGGGATTTTTAAAATTAATAAATCTACCTAAATACTTCCAAGGACCAGCCGTTGCTATCGCCACAACCTGTACAACCAGAACTGATATTAATGTCATTACTAAAACCATACCATAATCAGACATTACAGCTCTAAACACTGAGACAATTTCACCACCTCTATTAATGGTAACAGCTGCCTGCCCAGGTATATATACTGCTAAGTTTGCAACTAAAGCAAATATAAATATAGTAAAGACTAATGGAAATACTCTTCTAGCTTTTTTGCCTGGACCAATAATTGACTCTATAAATTCATAACTACCATCAATTAACATCTCTAAAAAACTTTGAAATTTACCTGGAATCATCTTCAAATTTCTAGCCGGTAAAACAAATACTAAAATTAAAAAAAGACTAAGCACGAAAGACCATAGTAATGTATTTGTTATCGGAAATCCTGCTATATTAAACAAGATATCTGGTGCTAAAGAAATGTTTAATTCCATATTATTTATTTATATTCTGATTTTTTTCTGGGTTATCTTGTTCATCTTCTCTTGAACTTTCTTGTTTAGCTTTTTCTAAACTTTGATATTTATATTTATCAATCAATTTATTAATCATTTTTATCTTTTTAAATAAAAGGATGTTAGTAACTATAAAAGCAATAAAAACTGAAATAATTAAAATTAGAGGTCCAGTATCAAGCCACTTATCAAAAAGCCATCCAATTCCTCCAATGATTAAAAGTGGACCAAAAATTGATGCGCTACTATAAGCAACAAAAGAAAGCGCTAATTGCTTAGCGTCTTGTTTGTGTGTTTGTTTATCTTTCATATATATTGTTCAATATTTATATTGTAGCTGTGATAATGAAAATGTCAAGCATTAAAATTAAAATAAAAAAACTTTTATTGTAAATATTGTTATGGTATGCCAATTTCTTTAGTAAAATAATTAAATTATATACCAAAAAGTTTTTTAGCATTATCAGTTGTTATCTGAGCCACTTTTTCAACAGATATCTCCCTTATATCAGAAATATGTTTAGCTACATAATAAACTAAGGCGGGTTCATTTCTGTGCCCTCTATATGGTTCTGGGGTCATATAAGGCGTATCCGTTTCAATCATTATTTTATCTAAAGGTACCTTTCTAATCAAATCATCCCATTGTTTACTGAAAGTAATAAGGCCTGTGAAAGAAATAATTAAACCTAAATTAAAATACTTCCAAGCCAAATCTTCATCTCCTGAAAAGCAATGCATTACTCCCCAAGGTTTATTCTTAGGTATTAAGTCTTTATATTCATTTTTAAAATCTTGTAAAATACTCAACATATCATCGTGAGCCTGTCGACAATGAATAATTACTGGCAAATCCTTTTTTCTTGCCAATATTAGTTGTTGATAAAAAACTTGTTTTTGCTTGTTTTTAACTTGCTCCACGTTGTCTTTTAAATTTATATGATAATAATCTAAACCAATTTCTCCAATAGCAACAATTTTTTTAAAGTCAGCTAGTTTCTCATAGCTATCATAATTAAACTCCTCTGCTCTAGTTCTAAATTTATAATCTCCCTCATCTCCTTTATTTTCTGCCATAACATCTTCAAGGTGAACAGGATGTAAACCAATAGCTGCATATACGCCTTTTTCATATTTATTAGCATATTCTAAAGCTCTTTTGCTCGTTTTATACTGAGAGCCAACTATAATAATGCCTATATTTTCTTTTAAGGTACGGCGAATAACATCATCTGCATCATCTTTAAAAGCAGAAAAATTAACATGTGCGTGTGTATCTATTAGTTTCATATATAAAAAATACAAAAATAAATAGCCGTGAATAACAGCTATTTATTTTAGTCATTTAATTTACCAAGTTTTCTCTTCTTCTTCACCGTCTTGAGAGCTATGATCTTCTCTCTCTTCTTCTGAATTATCATTTTCATTTATTTCAGGCTCAGAAACTGTAGTAGCTTCTTCTCTGTGCTCAACTTGTTCTTCAGGTTGAGAAACATTTTCTTGACTCTTGTCTTCTGAAATATTATCTGGCTGGCTTTCCTCTTTCTTTCCACCAAATAATTTTGTTAACCAATTTGCCATAGCATTTAGTTGATTAAGAATTAAATCTACTTGTATTGTAGCATTTAGTTAGTCTTTGTCAATAAAATTAGATATTTTTTCATTATTTTTTCCTTTCTATAAATATTTATACCTATCTTTAGATATCCAGTTCTTTCACAGCTTCTTTTTGTTTTTTTGTTAAATTCTTAGGTGTTTTAACAAGTACCTTAACTAAGTGATCTCCTCTACCTCTGGATTGCAAATGATTTACACCTTTAGCTTTAAGTTTAAAAACAGTACCTGATTGCGCACCCTCAGGAATCTTTAGTATTACCTTACCATCAATTGTATCTACCTCTACTTTATCTCCTAAAACTAACTGAGAAAACTTTAGTTCTTTTGTACTTCTAATATCATCTCCTTCTCTAGTAAAGTTAGCATGGTCATTAACTTTTATTTTAATAAATAAATCACCAGCGGGAGCTCCTTTAGGACCAGCCTCTCCTTGGCCAGACAATCTAATGCTTTGGCCAGTATCAATACCAGCAGGAATTTTAATAGTCAACTTAACCTTTTCCTGTCTTCTCCCCTCTCCATGACACTTCTTACAAGTTTGACTATATGTCTTACCCTCACCCTGACAATCTGGACATATAGCTCTAGCTTGCATATTTCCCAATATTGTTCTTTGAGTTGTAATTACCTCTCCTTTACCCTGACAAGTATCACAGGTCTTCACATCTGAGCCAGGCTCAGCTCCACTACCTTCACAGTGATCGCAAACAACATTTTTCTTTAGTTCTATATTTTTCTCACTACCAAAAACAACATCTTCTAACTCTACTGCAATAGTCATTTGTAAATCGCTACCCCTAGCTTGAGATCTAGATCCTCCTCTAGCACCACCAAAACCAAAAATATCTCCCATACCAGAAAATATATCTCCTAAATCATCAAAGTCCATATTACCTTGAGAAAATCCTCCCATATCTTGCCACGAAGAATATCCTCCTGCGCCAGGGCCTTGACCTTGATCAAAGGTTGTTCCAAATTGATCGTATTGTTTTCTTTTTTTCTCATTACCAAGTACCTGATAAGCTTCATTTATTTCTTTAAACTTAGCTTCATCACCGGTTTTTTTATCTGGATGATATTGATGTGCTTTTTTCCTAAAAGCTTTTTTTACATCATCAGAGCTAGAGCTTTTGTCCACCCCTAAAATATCGTAATAGTTTTTATTATTTGCCATAAATAGTTTTCTTATCCTTTAAAGCCAATTTCTTTGGCTACAGGTTCTGTTTCTTTAACTTCACCAAATTGTTTTTCATATTTACCCATAGCTTCAGTCATTGCTGAAATCATTCTTTTAAAATGCCCTGGGCTGGTAACAATCTTTGCGGACACTCTACCACTGCCAGAAAATAAGTTCAAATAAATCATTTGCATTTCATCTTTATTAAATTGAAACTGCGCTGCATTTGAATATTCAGCTCCAGGAATATTATCTGCAATTTTAATTTGTTTCTTCTCAGGTTCAGTCTGAGGATTTTTATTTTCCATATAATTATTATTAGTAAATAAGCTAATGGAGTTGCTAAGTTTAACTTAGCAACTCTATAGCTCAATTATTTATTATCTTGGCTATCTTTATCTTTTTCATCATTTTTCTTGTCCTCTTTTTCTACTTCTCCTTCAACAACCTCTTCTTCATCATTCTTTTTTTCTTTATCATCCTTTTTTTCTTCTCCAGGTTGACCTTGGTCTTGACCTTGTGCCTGACCCTGATCTTGTTGTTGATACATAGAAGCTCCAATTTTTTGAGCAACCTCATTTACTTCTTCCATCTTTTTCTTAATTGCTTCATAATCCTCACCATCTTTCACTTTTTTTAGCTCATCAATCTTCTCCTCTAAACTTTTTTTATCTTCATCTTTCATTTTATCACCTGTGTCTTTAATTAATTTTTCAGTTTGCAAGATAACAGCTTCAGCTTGATTTTTAGTTTCAATCTTTTCTTTCTTTTTCTTATCTTCTTCCTCATGCTTTTGAGCATCTTGTTTCATTTTCTCTACTTCTTCTTCACTAAGACCTGATGAGGCTGTAATAGTAATTTTTTGTTCTTTGTTGCTAGCCTTATCTTTAGCACTAACATTTAAAATACCATTAGCATCAATATCAAAACTAACCTCAACCTGAGGAACACCTCTTGGTGCTGGTGGAATACCATCTAAGATAAACCTACCTAAACTTTTATTATCACCTGCCATAGATCTTTCACCTTGTACCACATGAATTTCTACACTAGTTTGATTATCTGCAGCGGTTGAAAAGGTTTGAGACTTAGAGGCTGGAATAGTAGTATTTCTTTCAATAAGCGGAGTAGCTACACCACCTAAAGTTTCAATCCCTAATGTTAATGGAGTTACATCAAGAAGTAACACATCTTTAACATCACCTTGTAGTACACCAGCTTGCACAGCTGCACCCATAGCTACTACTTCATCAGGATTAACACTTAAATTAGCTTCTTTATTAAAGAATTCTTTTACTTTCTTTTGTACCAACGGCATTCTAGTCATACCACCAACCATTACTACTTCTTCAATATCTTTAGCTTCAAGACCTGCATCTTCAAGCGCTTTCTTACAAGGCTCAATAGAAGAATCTACTAAATCAGAAACTAAATCTTCTAATTTAGCTCTAGTTAATTTCATTACTAAATGCTTAGGACCATCTTCTGTGGTAGTAATGAAAGGTTGATTAATTTCAGTTTCATTAGTTGTTGATAATTCAATTTTAGCTTTTTCAGCTGTTTCTTTAATTCTCTGTAATGACAAAGGATCTTTAGCTAAATCAATACCTTGATCTTTTTTAAACTCTTCTAAGATCCAATCTATAATCCTTTGATCAAAATCTTCACCACCTAAATGAGTATCACCTGTGGTTGACTTAACCTCAACAGTATCTTCACTAACATCTAAAATAGAGATATCAAAAGTACCACCCCCTAAGTCATAAACAGCAATTTGCTCACCTTTCTTTTTATCGAAACCATAAGCTAAAGCTGCGGCAGTAGGTTCATTAACAATACGCTTTACATTTAAACCTGCTATCTTACCAGCGTCTTTAGTAGCTTGACGTTGAGAGTCATTAAAATAAGCTGGTACAGTAATAATTGCTTCTTCAATTTTTTCACCAGTTTTAGTCTCAGCATCAGCCTTAAGTTTACCAAGTATCATAGCTGAAATTTCTTGAGGACTATATTCTTTATCTCCCAGTTTAACTTTAACACCTTCACCGGCTTCAGTTATTTTATAAGGATAATTTTCAATATCCTTTTTTACTTCTTTTGAGTCGAATTTACGACCAATTAATCTTTTTACTGCAAACACAGTATTTTCTGGATTAGTAACAGCCTGACGCTTAGCAGCTTGGCCCACCAATCTTTCACCGCTTTTGGAAATAGCTACAATAGAAGGTGTTGTACGATTACCTTCAGCGTTTTCCAAAATTTTAGGTTGGCCACCTTCAATAATAGCCATGGCGCTATTGGTTGTTCCTAAATCAATTCCTAAAATTTTTCCCATATAATTTATTTATTATCTATAATAACCACAAATTGTGCTTATTATAGGTATTATTATTTTTTAATTTTATTTATTATTAATTAATTTGGTTAAACTTTTTATAATTAACCTCCTTACTTAGAGGCACAAATAATGATTTTGTACCTCTAGTGTAAAGAAATTAATTTTTCTTTTTGTTTTTAATTTTAATAGCTTTAGGTTTACTTTCTGGTGCTTTAGGAATACTAATCTTTAAAACACCTTCTTCAGTTATAGCCTCAGCTTTGTCTCCTTCAACTTGAGTTGGTAAAGGAATGTTTCTATAAAAGCTACCACGTCTAATTTCTTTACGATAATAATTCTTATCATCTACTTCTGAAGTTTTTTCCCCTTCACCTTGAATGCATAAAACATCATTTTCAATGGATATATTCACTTTTTCAGGATCTATGCCAGCTAATTGTGTTTCTACAATTACATTATCCTTATCTTCATACATATCAACTGCTGGGGTAAAATTGTTTTGCTTTGTAGCCATTGGCATAAGATCTGAAAATGATCTATCCATATCATCCATACCCTCAAAAAAAGGTGACCATTTAATTAATGCCATAATAATGTTATTTTTCAATTAAATCTTTTAAAGAGGATAATTGAAAAATGCAAATTATTTACAATAAATATTTTAAAATTTATTTTACAATTACTTTTGCTGGTATAATCACTTTATCGTGTAATTTATAACCAGGCTTAACTTCTTTTTCACAAACTCCTTCTATATTAGAACTATCTTTATTATTATCATCTGAAATAGCTTCCATAGTCTGTGGATCAAAAGGTTTATCAACAACTTCAACCTGCTTTACTCCATGATTTTCTAATATCTGTTCAAATTGTTTAATTACATATTTAATTCCTTCTACCCAAGGATTATCTGCTTGTTCTTCATTTAAACTTTTAATAGACATTCTTAAATTATCATATACTGGTAATATCTCTAAAATAAAATCTTCTAGAGCATACTTATAATAATTAGTCTTTTCTTTAGAGGTTTCTTTTAGCAAGTTTTGATAATCAGCTATAGCTCTTTTATATCTTTCCTCCCAACTTTCTGGTGGAGCTGCTTGGATAAGTTCAAATCTGTTTATTTTCTTCTTATCTTCTTTAATAACAGCAGTGAAATTTTTTAATGATCTAGTATAATACTTTTCACTATCAAGCTCTTTATATATTACTGTTTCATGTTTCTTTTCTTTGTCGTGGGCTATAAATAATACTTGATACGTTCCTCCTTTATAATGTTTATAAATACCAGGGGTAAATTTTACCTCTTTCTTTTCATCTAACATAATTATTTCTTAAATTTATTATATAAATAATTAAATATACTTAAATTCTTATCATAATCCATTCTCATAGGACCAAGGATACCAATTAGTCCTGTTTTATTGTCCCTATCATACTTAAACATGATACTGGAAAAAATAGATCCAAAAGGATTATCTTGTCCTAAATAAACTTGTGGTTCAAAAGGAATGGTTTCATATATATCAGCGATAACTTCCTCCATTCTATCTATCACTAAAGAAACATCATATACTAAATCAGTGTTAATAAACTCTGACTGCTGAAATAGATTAGAAACTCCTGTGTAATATAGGCTGTTTTTATGAAAAGCCCAAAATACTACTTGTCCTGAAATGCTAGCAATAATCTTAGCAGTATATCTAAAATCCTCTTCATTCATATTCCTTAATCCTTCATTAATTTCTTGAGCATTTTTCTTTTTTAACTCTTTTACTTTTAAACTATCAAGATAAAGCAAATAGCCTGCTTCAGTAGGTATCCTTCCAGCGGAAGTATATGGTTGCTTAATTAAACCCATTTCTTCTAAGTCTGCCATTTCATTTCTAATGGTAGCAGAAGAAAAACCTAACTTATATTTATCTACTAAAGCTGATGATCCTATTGGTTCAGCAGTTTTAATATGCTCTTTAACAATAATAGATAATATCTTTTTTTTGCGCTCTGTTGTATCCATATATTTTTTATCTGCCTACATTATATCAGCTTTAGCACTCTTGTCAAGAGAGTGCTAATTATATAAAAATAGACAGCTTTAACTGTCTATTTTATATATTATTATTTTTATATAATTTAAATATAATTACCTATCATTAAAATACCAAGCCAATATATCTCTTACAATCGGCACAGCCACTGCACTACCTTCACCACCTTCTTCAACTAAAACAGTAAAAGTTAATTCAGGATCTTCATAGGGGGCAAAGCCTGTAAACCAAGCATGATTCTCTTTTTGACTTGACCACTGTGCAGTACCGGTTTTTCCTGCTACATCAACTGATAACCAACTAAGAGCCCTACCACTTCCCCGAGTAACTGTTCGTCTCATGCCTTGCCTAACCACTTCTAAGCTATAGTCGTCGATAAAATCTTGTCTAACTATTTCTGGCTTTATCTTTTGCGCTACCGTTTCATTGTTACCACTTCTTAACTCAGTCACTAAATAAGGTCTCATTAATTTTCCTCTATTAGCAAAGACATTGGTAAAATTAGCCACTTGAAGTGGTGTAGCCAGAAGATCACCTTGTCCTATAGCAAAGTGATAAGTGTCACCAATATACCAAGCTTCATCTTTATTTTCTCTTTTCCACTTAGCTGTGGGTACTAGACCATCAGCTTCATTTTGTATATCAATACCAGTTTGTGAACCTAACCCAAACTTTTTAGAATACTCAACTAATCTATCTAAACCCAGACCTTTAAAATCTCTATAACCACCACCAATATAATAGAAAAAAGTATTAACTGAATCAGCAATAGCTTTCCTAACATTAGTGATACCATGACCACCTGATTTCCAATCAGGAAAAAACCACCTACTAATTCTTAACCCTCCTGTACTTAAAAAACTAGTATTTTCACTAATAACACCTTCATTTAAAGCAGCCGCAGCAAAAATAGGTTTAACAGTAGATCCTGCTGGAAATTCTCCACTAATTGCTCTATTAAATAAAGGATTAGCCTTATCTTCTAAAAACCCCTGATATTCACTTGTTTTAATACCTCTAGCAAAAACATTATTATCATAGGAAGGCCAGCTAACTAATGCTAAAATCTGACCTGTATCAGGTTCTAAAATAACCACAGATCCTTTTTCTAGTCCTAATTTTTCTAAATGTGTACGTAATATTTTTTCTGTTTGTTTTTGCAATTCTAAATCAATAGATAATATTAAATTATATCCGTCCTTAGGGTCTTTTTCACTTATCACTTTCTTTTCCCTACCTAAAGCATCTACTTCAATATGTTTTTTACCTTTTACACCTTTAAGAGAAGACTCCCAAAAATTCTCTAAACCTATCTTACCAATATAATCAATAGAACTATACTCATCACCATACTTTTCTAATTCTTCTTTATTTATTATCCCTATATAACCAAATAAATGTGACATAGAAGAGCCTATAGGAAGTTCGGGTCTATTTAATTTTACTTGATTGTTTATCTGTCCATTATTGGAACCCCAAGAATATTGTCTCTTAGTTTTTGCTTTTAAAGATACACCTGGCGTTCTATCTGTTTTTATCAACAAACTTATGGCTGTTTTGTGATCCAAATTATCTATTATATATAAAGGGTTATAGGCTCTAAGAGACTTTAAATCAATACTATCTAAGTCATCTTTAATACGAACAAACCAAGGCTCCTCACTAGCAACTTTATTTTCTTTAAGTATTTCACTAATATCTCTGATTATAGTATCTCTTTTTAGCTCATCAGCAGGTAAGTCAATAGGTGTTAAATAAAGTACAAAATTAGCAGTGTTATTTAAAAGTGGCTCCTGATTACGATCATAAATAATACCACGATTAGCTTCAATACTTTGTATACGTGTACGATTACCTTCAGCTAAATTATAATAATATTGTCCTTTAATTACTTGCAAATAAGCCACTCTAACTAAAAGAAAAGAAATGAGTATAACAAAAAATACCAATAATGGTTTTATAGTTTTAAAATCAAAACTCTTACCCACAACTTCATTAGAATCTTTTCCACTTAAAAATGACTCTTCAGTCCAATCACTGCGATAAGCAGGATCATGTAGTTGATTATTCTTTATCTTCCCCCTCTTAACTACAAAAGGGTCCTTAAGATTAGAATGATTATTCTTTTGCTTGCTAAATAAATTTTTTATCATATTTTGAAGCTTTCTTATATTCTAAATCTTTAAAATAAAAAAGGCAAATCAATATTTCTTTGAATTTTTTGCTAATTTAAGGTAAAATAATAAATATGAAAATACTTTTAATTGAGGATGACAAAGAACTTTGTAAAATAACTAAGAATAAACTTAATCATAAAGGAGCTTCTGTCGATGTAGCCCATGACGGCTATCAAGGTTTAATGTTGGCTAAAAATAATTATTATGATTGCTTGGTGATGGACTATATGCTTCCTAAAATTAATGGAGATCTTATTTGCGAAGAACTTAGAAATGAGAACTATAATTATCCGATTATAGGAATAAGTGTAATAAATGAATTAAACAAAAAACTAACACTATTAAAAAAAGGTATTGATTACTACCTCACAAAACCTTTTAGTTTTGCTGAATTATGGACGATGATAGAAAATAGCACCAAAGACAAAACAAAAGCTAAATCTAAGATTAAAATAAAAGATTTAATTATTGATAAAGATAATTTTAAAATTAAATGTAATAATAAGATTATCAATGTATCAGTCAAAGAATATGAACTTTTACTTTTTTTATGTATTAATAAAGATAAAACTCATACTCGCCAGTCTATTTATGAAAACGTTTGGGATGCAAACAACAACTTGTTAAGCAATACAGTAGATGTGCATATCACTCAACTGCGTCATAAATTAAAAAAAGCTAAATCAAAACTAGAAATCCAAACTATATTCAAGAGAGGTTTTAAATTATTGTCATAAAATTAATATATACAATATGTTTAACTCGGAGCTTAGCTCTTTTTTTAGTTGGCTATTTGTTTCACTTCTTCTTATAGTCTTTTTTATTTATAATAAAAAAACTAGATTACTAAGACAAAAACTAAACTACACTCACGAAAAATATCTCCATATAAATAACAACTATAAAAATATATGCTCAGATATAGAAAATCTAAAAATAGAAAAAAACAAAAACGCTGATATATATACTGATAAAATTAACGATTTATACCGTTTTGCTGAATTTGGTAAACTATCAGCAGGAGTATTTCATGATATTATTAATCCTTTAACAGCTATTGGTTTAAACCTAGAACACCTTCAACAAGGAAAAGAAAAATTTAATAAATGTTTTTTAGAAGATGCTATTAGCTCCACTAAAAAAATGCAAAAGTTTGTTATCAGCGTTAAAAAACAAATTAATAATAAAGAAAAAGAAAATTGGTTTAATATTAATGAAGAGGTTGAAGATTGTATTAGTTTATTAAAGTATAAAGCTAGAAAAAATAACGTAAGATTAATTTTTAAACATTCAAAGAAGATCTTTATTTTAGGTTTAAATATAAAATTTAACCAAATTATACTAAACTTAATATCTAACGGGATTGACTCATATAAAAATATTCAAAAATACAACAATCGCTTAGTTATTATAAAGATAAGCAAAAATAAAACCAAACTAAAAGTAGTTGTTCAAGACTTTGGAGAAGGAATAAAAAAAGAAAACCAACATAAAATATTTAAACCCTTTTATTCTACCAAAAAAGATAAAAAAGATTATAATAAAAAAGAACAAAATAACGGTATTGGACTACATAATAGTCTATATATAATAAACAAATACTTTAAAGGAAAGATAATAGTTGATTCTAAATATGGTCAAGGAACTAAAATGATATTATATCTAGATACAAAAAATAAAAACAGCCACTAAGCTGTTTTTATTTTATATATTTGATTAATCTTATACTTTTCTTCTAATTTTTCCAGACAAAAATAAAATATAAACTGCTGATAAACCTACTAACACATAAATAATTTTAGAAACTGTAGTCATGTATCCAAAAATAGAAGCAACTAAGTCAAAACTAAAAAGTCCTACTAATAACCAATTTAAACCACCTACCACTAACAAAATTAAAGCAATCCAATCTAAGGAGTTTAATTTATTCATATTTTTAAAGATTAAATTATTATTTTATAGCAGGCACGACCTTTATAGTTCCTGCTTAGTTTAAAAACCAAATTGAAAAATTTAAAATAGCAGCAAAAGTCACCCAATACAAATAAGGGATAAATAAATATCCTGCCAACTTATTAATTCTATAGAAATAAAAGATAGTTATTATAATAGAAATTAATAATATAATTATTTCAATAAACCCTAAAAGAGGACTTCTTAAATAGAAAAAACAAAAAGACCAGCCAATATTAAGTAACCACTGTATAGCAAAAAAAAATATAAGCTTTTTGTTTTAATTTTTTACCAGTCTTAGATCTTATAATTAAATATAAAGAAACACCCATTAAAATAAATAAGAAAGTCCATACTGGAGCAAATAAGTATGAAGGAGGGTTAAAAGGAGGTTTGTGAAGATTAAGATACCAGCTAGAAACAGAACTTTGAGTAAAAAACGAACCCAAAAATCCTGCCAATAAACTTATACCTATAGAGAATAAAGCAATTGTAATTTTATTTTTCATATTAATATTATAGCAAATAATTGTAATTTTACAATATATTTCCTAATATTAGTTATTAATTATTATCATAGCCTTTCTATTTTCAAGTATGGGTTCATGATTTCCACTAGGATAATCTCTAATAGAATTATATAGATTGTCAAAGCTAAATTTAAAGTTAGCTCCACGCCTAGTGCCAGGATCATTAGTGATAAATTCGCTAGAGCTTCTATCATAACCTTTTACAACTAACATATGTCTTTCTGGCCCTTCTCCACTGTAATAAGGATTATCTAGCTCTTTTCCATTTGTAGGGACAATAATTAAATTACCTTGATCAAGTTCTGAAATTATATCTTCAAGACTAAAATCATATTTAAGCTCTGCTTTATCATATTGATAATAATCTTTAATTATTCTCTCTAAGGTATCATAAGCTGAAGTATCCTTATAAGAACCATAGTTTTCTGTTTCAAAACTAGAGATAACAAAAAATTCTTCCCTAGCTTCTTCAGCGCTTAAAGTCTCTCCTTTTAACCATTTCATAGCCATAAGTACTGAAGCCTCCTCACAAGCATCCTGTAAACGTGAGTCACTCCAATCTCCGAAAGGAGCCTGCGAAGTAAAAGGAATTTCTATATTAACTTTTTCATTATAAACTTGATCTAAATTACCTACTGATATTTTTTCTAAGTTTTCTTTAGTAATACCTAGGCCCTGATTTCTCATAATATTAAAAGCCTCTTGTGGTCTACCTAAGTAATGTTTTTGCCCTAAATTAGTATCAATATAATAAGCTTTACCACTATCATCTACATCTAAAAGTATTTTGCCTTTATATTTAGAACTATAATAATCATTATCTACAATAAAGCTATGCTTAACCCCTAAACTAAGCTTTCTCATAATATTAAAAGCTTCCTGAGGTCTACCCAAAAAATACCTCCTATTATTATTTGGATAAACATACCAGGCCTGACCCTCTTCTTGAGCTTGAATTAAAATCCTTCCTGATAATGCATTGATGTCTATAGCTTTAACTACCTCAGAATTATTAAGGAAAAACATAAAACTTAATATTGCTATAGAAATAAAGAATATAATATATAAATAAATACTTTTCATGTTTTTATTTTAATTTTATAAAAATAACAAATTTAGTAAATATAAACTGGGGTTCCTACCTCAGTCCAATTATACAAAGTTTCTGCTGGACCAATGCCTAACCTAATACAACCATGTGACACAGCTGTGCCTAAATGATCCTCACCTTCCCTATAACCACTGGGCCAAATAGGGAGTTCATGTAAACCAAACTTTCCTGTGCCCATACCCATCCAATATGGCATCCATAATCCATAAGGTGACCATGCTTTAGGATGTTTATTTATAATATCATAATGTCCTCTAGGTGTAGTGTCATATGCACCTGAGGATACTAAATAAGTATTTAGACGTACCCCATCTAAGAAGTAATACAGTTCTTGTTCTGCTAAATTTATTTCAATTCTTTTATTAAGCCTCATTATCTCTTTACTTAAAGGATCGTAAGCATTATTTATCTCCTCTCCATCACTGTAACCATCGCCATCTGTATCAGCAATAAGTAAATTAGTTTTAAATCTTAACTCCCAATAATCACTTAAACCATCACCATCTTGATCATTATCTTTTAGTAATACTCTTTCTGGATTATGAGGTGAATAACCGGTGTTCAACTCTTCCCAATCAGTATAACCATCTCCATCTGTGTCTTTACTATAAGGGTCAGTATAATAAACATTTATTTCATCATAATCTAAAATACCATCATTATCACTGTCAATATTTTGCTCTTCCACTGCTAAAACATTATTAGTTAAAACAAAACTAACAAAAATAAAAACAAAAAAAACAGCAACTAATCTAATTTTCATATTTTATTAATTATAATAAAGCCTAACTTGATTATAATATAATTACCCACTTTTTACAATAATTAACTATTGACTAATACTATATTATGTACTAAAATTATTAATTGAGTTCTTTAACAATAAAATAATAAATTATGAAAAAAATAATAAGTATTATCAGTTTGATAGCGTTTTTATCTCTTGGCTCTTTACTGGGTCAGGATATTAAATTTGCTAACTACTACCTTCATCCAGAAATAAATGAAGACAAAGTAGAGAATCTAGCAAAATATGATCTTCTTATATTGGACCCTAATAATCTCTTTTTAAATAGAGAGGTCTTGGTTTCAATTAAAGAGCTAAATCCTAATATAAAGTTTTTAGCGTATTTCAACCCAATGGAAATATTTAAAGAAGAATATATTGTTAATTGGGGTAACAAGCCAATTGATAAAATAATTTCTAAATATTTGCACAGGGTTAATATTTGGTGGTTAACAGATAGTAAGGGTAAGGTTTTTGAATTTGACAAGAGACAAAAAATGTTAAATATGTCTGACAAATCAAAAGAAATTACTATTAGCTATTTTGACAACCAAAAAATGAGATACTGGGAATTCATAACTAGGCTAGATTTAGAATTAGTTCTCTCTGATAGCATTTGGGATGGTATCTTTGAAGATAATTTTGAGACAGTTGAATGGTTAGCAGATTATGATGGCTACACTGGTGTAGACATAGATGGTGATGGCAAAAACGAAAGTAAAGAAAAAGTGGCTAAAGCTTGGAAAGCTGGTCTTAAAAAAAGATTAGAACTTATCAAATCAGAGCATCCTGACTACTTAATTTTGGCAAATAAGGCTAAAATATTTTTACCAGAATTAACAGACGGAAAAATGCTAGAAAACTTCCCTGACCATTGGTTAGGAACTTGGCATAAAAATATTCATAATGCTAAACAAATGCAAAATGTAATAATTAATGTCCAGGAAGAAAGATTTGAAATGGCTCTTGCTTCAGCTCTATGGTTATATGATGAGAATAAAACCATCTATTTATCAATTGCTCAGCAAGACAGCTTCAAAAGCTATTACCAAGACTATAAAAAGCTTGGTAAAATTAAATCCAAAAAAATTGATTCCACTTACTTTAACATTATTAATAAGTATCAATTTACGGAAAAAGCAGAAAACTTCTTTATTAATAAAGAAATAACAAAAAGTCTAAATTCTATGTTTTTCTTTGTTGCTAATTACAACTATGTAATAGAGATGGAAAATGGAATTGTTCGCTTTAATCCATACACGGACCCAGAACATCCTAACTTAGAAAACTTTAAAGTTAAGTACTATTAATTACAAAAATTAAAGTGCTAACATAAAACCGGCTCAAAAAGAGACCGGTTTTTTTATAAATATACAAATTTTTTAAATACAACTAATCATTAATTCTCAGCATAGATCCAATAACAAACCACATTGACCACTGTAAAGCGGTATCATTAAAAACATTATCACCAAAACTGACCAAAGAAATAGCAATAAAAGAAGCTAAAAGAAAAAAGTTTAAAGCTTTAATCTTTCGAAAAGAATTAAATTTACTTTTATTATACAAATAACGGGCTGTACTAAAAATAAGAAGTAGTAATGAAATTAAGCCAATAATCCCTGTTTCCATAAAAGTCTTCATATAGTCATTGTGAGGCTCAGGAGAACCCAATCTATAACTTCTATTATATTCAATTAAAGTAGAGGAAGTATCAGAGCCATGACCAAGTATTGGCTTTTCTTTAGCAATATCCCAAGAATCTTTATACAAATTATAACGCCAAACTATAGATGAATCATAATTTTGAAAGTTAAAAGTATTATTAACTCTATGTTGTAAAGTAGGCACTAAACTATAGACAAGTAAAAATAATAAAATAGAAACTAATAGTAATTTTCTAAACTTTACTACCCCAATAATAAAAATAAAGATTAATAATGCTAACCAAGAACCACGAGTATATGTTAAAATAATAATCATTATAAATAACGCTGAAGCTAAAAGATAAAAATAACTTAAAACGTTATCTTTCTTACCATATAAAAATACAAACAAACTAATAGAAAAAACAAAGAAAATAAAAAAAGCTAACATGTTAGGATGAGCAAAGGTAGCAGCCAATCTACCATCAAAACCAGCAATTATATCAGCCTTGTATAAATACTGCCAAACACCAATAAGAGCAGGTAAAATAGCTGACATCAAAACAACCTTTAAGGTTATAGTAAGATCCTTCTTAGTCTTTACAAATATTTGAGCCAACAAAAATATTGAAACTATACTTAAGAGCCTCGCTATCTCTCTAATTCCTAAGCTAATATCAAAACTAACTAAAAGAGACAAAGCATTAACAGCAATAAATAATAACCAAAAATAAAGTATTTTTGAGCGCTTTAGCTCCTTATGTTTAAATATTAAATACCACAAAGCTACAATCATTACCATAAAACCCATTAATGAAGCCAAATTAATATTCAAACTAGCAAAAGAAAAAAGATTATAATCAGTAGAAAAATCAAGTAAAGGTCTTATAAGTAAAAAAGAGAGTATAGCAAAGAAAGGATAATAAAAACTGATTATAAATATATAAATAAGAATAAATAATAAAAAGCCAAAAAATATGCTCATCTCAATAAAAAAACTAGCTATAAAGAAAAATAAGGTGGCTAGCATTAAGAAAAGTAATAGATTCTGTATTCGATTGTTTTTTAATATATTTAACATCTATTATTATTTAACCTTAAAATTACTAATTTGTAAAGAAAATAACAACAGTTCCCCTTGACAAAATATCAATAATAGATTATAATAAACAATTAATATAAAATAAATTATGACTATAAGAAGTTTTATCAATTTAATAAAAAAAGAAGCTGGAACACTGGCAGTTATCCTAGCAGTTATATTAGCTATAACCGCAATTATTACCTTTACACAACCTTTGCGTTATGAGGCTGGTAATAAACTGTTAATTCAACAAGATGTAAGTAAGTTTGATCCTTATAACGTTTTTAAAATAAACGAATACTACAATAATTTAATTAAAGAAATTGTACATTCAGAATCTTTTTACATACAAGTCTTAAATTCAGGTTATGATATTGATTCTAGTTATTTTAAAAATACCAGAAAAGAACAGATAGAATCTTGGGGTAAAACAGTTGATATTGTTAGTACTGATATAGGAACCATGGAAATAAAAACATATCATCCTAATCCTAGAGAAGCTCAGCAAATACTTTTGGCTGTAACTGATGTTTTAGTAAACAAAAACAGTCAATATCAAAACTTGGATAATAATATAGATATTAAAATAATCAATCAAATTACTATCTCAAAATATCCGGTTAAACCAAATATTATATTAAATTTTGTATACGCTTTTATTATTGCTACTTTAATTTCCCTGCTTTATATATACTATAAATCAGAAAAGGAGTATCATAGTCTTGATAATAATAACTATAATAAGCAACCCGAAAAAAGTGATAAAAATACAGAAGAACAAGCAGAAGCAAAATTATTAATTCATAATACAAAAAAAGATGATATAGATGATGATGTAGAAAAAAATAAAGAAGATGAATATAAAGAAAATGATAATATAAATTATTATAAAGATAGTGATACTAATAATGATGAAGAAAGAACAATACAAGAAGGAGAGGAGATTAATCTGGAAGAAGATATTGAAGAAAAAGCTAATATAAATAATTTGTTTAACAAATAATTTTAAAATATCGAACATTAAAACTGAATAAAAACCAAAAAAAGATGTAATCATGAATAAAAGACAGAAAGAGTTAGTATTTAGAATTGGATCGGGTGTAATAATATTATTATTACTTATCCTCCTGCTTTTCCAATATTATGGAGAAAGCGAAAGAAAAACAGAAAAAACTGAGACTGAACTAGTCCAGCTAAAAACCAGAGAAGCTCAAGCCAGTAAAGAATTGAAAAATGATCTTAAAGGCTTAACTGATGGCGCTCCTGTTACTAAAGACAGAGAAACTATCACTACGGAAAAAAATATGCAAATAAAAGGTGGCGTATTTAATTACCAAGGTAAACCTAATTTAGGTTTTGTTAAGTATGACTTTGGCATTTTTTTAACTCCAGTTACAAAAGGGGGCAACACGTATGTACCGATTAAGTTTATAACAAAATCGTATATAAAAAAGCTTGTTCCACAAATTCCTGGACTAAAAGAAAACAGCGTGCCAATGACTGATAAGAAAAATCCTGAAGGCAGACCTCCAGGAAAAGCTTGGAGCCTGGATGAATCAGGAACAGTATATTATTTTGTTGATTTTGGCCAAAAAGTTAAAAAAACAAATGATAATAACACTGTTCAAATTCCATTAAATGCTTATGTAGGTCAAAAACCAGGTGGATATGAAATCTGGATAATGTATGAAGCAGCCGTGTTAAATAAACAAGGTTTTACCCAAGAATGGGATGGGGGAAACTTTATTTCTAATGGCGATGGTGGATATGATTACGCTGGTTCTTTTTCTGGGTTCACATACCTAGAAAAATAAAAAAACAAAAACAAACCCTCCAATTTAATGGAGGGTTCTTTTTTTATATAATACCTTTTTCCTTGAATTATATTAACTTACTTAGGAGCCATAAATTCCTGTTCTAAACACTGATAACCACTATCATGAAGTCTATTACTACCATATCTTAAATTAGTATTTTCATCATCTAAGTTAGAGCTTATAAACTCTGCACAAAGCTCATACTCAGTATCTGACAATTTATTATACTCTATATCTTCAAAAGAAATAACACTACTAGGATAATTATTTAAATTACTATCATTCTTTAATTCCTGTAAAGACTCTGGCAACTCATCGTTATTATTATAATACATATTTACATTCATATTTATGTTATCAAAATCTCTTAAGATTTTTTCATCAATCTTTTTATTTCTAGTAGTTTGCGGAGATTCCATGTGAATTATAGCTAGTCCTAAAGCCAACACTACTAAAAGCAAAGAAGCCATAAAAAATATAGACTTTATCTTATCTTTTTTCTTTACTACTTTCTGTCTAATATTATATAAATAATAACTAAAGATCATAGCTGAAATAATAAGGGCTGTTAAAGCTTTTAAAATAAACTTAATAGTCATTTCTCCGTTTAAAAAACTATTTAATATACTAACTAGCCAGACTAACATTACTATAGAAGTAACAAGTAGTATTAAATATATTAACCATTTTCTCAGAGATGATTCTAAACTTAAGTCCCCCTTCTTAATGTTTTTAGAAAGAAGATGTGAGCAAACATAATAAATTGGAGTAGAAATAAGCAAAGTTGAAAAGGCTGTTTTTAGAGCTTGCATGGAAAAATATGAATTACTAACATCCACAAAAACTTTATCTAAAACCTCGAAAATAATAATCCCCATTCCCAGAGCCATTGCCCCTAAACTAATAAGTGAAAGTAAATAATAAAAAACAAATTGTGCTTGATGTTTTTTAGTCATATTTTTATATTATATATAATTATATATATTTAGAGACCTTAAATATCTCTATTGAATTAGCAGTAGATTTACTATCTAAATTGTTAAATAGATAAAGCACTAAATCATTTTTCTTTACTTTCTTTATTCTAAGCAATATTTTTAAAGTTTGTTTAAGTAGTGATAAGTTAGTCATCTTTTTAATATAATGAGCACTAACGCTATAAGTTAAAGAAAGTTCTCTTACTCGACGCTCATTAAAACACTTAACTGACACTGGCACAGAACCACGATAGGAAGCAATAAGTTCTGAAGAAAAAGCCACATCTGAGCTAACAATAATCTCTTTTATATCTAAATCTTGAGCAATACGTACTGCTGACTGACAAAGATAAGAAGTAACAGTTTCATCGCTTTGATATAAAGGAATTATATCTGGCAACTTAATACCTTTTTCTGTTTCTATAGCAATTTTACTCATAGTCTTTACTGAAGCTAAAGGATAATCTCCAAAAGCAGTTTCTCCTGATAACATAATAGCATCAGTCCCATCTAAAATAGCATTCGCTACATCACTAACTTCAGCCCTAGTGGGACGACTATTCTTAATCATAGAATGTAGCATTTGAGTAGCAGTGATAATTGGTTTTTGTTTAGCTATACATTTTTTAATTAAATTCTTTTGTACTAAAGGTACTTGTTCAGCTGGTATCTCCACGGCTAAATCCCCTCTTGCCACCATTACTCCATGAACATTATCAAGTATTTCATCAATATTATCTACTCCTTCTTTATTTTCAATTTTAGCAATTATTTTAATAGGACTATTATGTTTATCTAAAATCCTTTGAATTGCAAAAACATCTTCTTTCTTTCTAACAAAAGAATGAGCAATAAAATCAATGTTATTATCTATAGAGAACTTAATAAAATCTTTGTCTTTCTTACTAAGAGCTGGTAAATTAACTTTTACATTAGGAACATTAATACTTTTTTTACTTTTAATTATTCCTGAATCATAGCTTTTACAAATTAAAGCTCCACTCTTTTTCTTTTCAACTTTTAACTCAATATCGCCATCATCAATTAAAATACTAGCACCTAAGGGAACATCTTTAACAAAATCTTTATAGTTAACATATAAACAAGAAGCTGATGAAGCTTTATCTCTATTTGTTCCTTTAAGTTTTATTAAATCACCCCTTTTCACTTGTATGGGCTCAGCCACAGTAGTAATCCTCATTTCTGGCCCTTTAGTATCTAAAAGTACACCAATTCTACTGGAAACTTTTCTAACATTTTTTAAAACTTTAAGAGCATCACTGTGTTCTTGATGAGCAGTGTTTAATCTCACCACATCCATACCATTTTCATATAGTTGCTTTAAAAATTTGACATCACATCTTTCATCAGAAATAGTAGCTACAATTTTTGTTTTCTTGTCTATCATAATTATATTGTTATAAACCTTTTAATATTAAACTGAAAAATAACTTACTTTAACATCTCTTGCCATTTAGATATTTCATTATAAAACCTGTCTCTATTTTCTTCTTTAATAGGATCTCCTGGTGGTAAAACTTCTCTTAATGGATTTATTTTTACACCATTTTTAACCATTTCATAGTGTAAATGAGGACCAGTTGAAAAGCCAGTAGAACCAACATAACCAATAACTTGTCCTTGTTTTACTCTATCACCATAACCAACAGCATACTTGGATAAATGAGCATAATTAGTAGTATAAGTACCATTATGCCTAAGACTTATCTTATTACCATAACCGCCACTATATCCTGCTAAGACGACTGTACCATCTCCAACAGCCCTAATAGGGGTTCCTATAGGAGCTGCATAGTCAATAGCCCTATGACCTGTATAAGTATTAAAAGCTTTAACATATCTTAAACCAGTAGTGAATCCCGAAGAAATATATTTAAAAGCCACCGGAGCCTTTAAAAACATCTTCTGAACAGAATTACCGTCTTCATCAAAAAATCCTTGATTATCTTCATTTTCTTCAAAATAATAAAGTGTAATCTCATTGCCCCTATTAATATACTTAGCTGCTAAAATTTGTCCTGGCATTACATACTCACCATCTAGATATCTTTCCTCATATACAAACTTAAAGCTATCTCCTTTCTGAGTATCCATAGCAAAGTCTAAAGACCATTGAAAAGCATTAGCTAATTGTATGATTGCTCTTTCATCAATATCATTATCTAAAGCTGCTTGATAAACAGAACTTTCCACTTCAGCCTCCTTTACTACAGTTTTAACATTATAAGGAATAGCTCTTTTTTCGGCCTGCCAAACTTGCTTAGTTGCAGGCTCTTGAGCAACAGCGGTGTTTATTATATCTGTACTAGTACTAAAATTGTCTTCTTCATCACCTATTTCTTCTTTTTCACTTCTAATCTCTTCTTTAGATATATAAACCTCTTCTTCACTATTTATCTTATAAAGCAACGACTTTAAATCATCACTGTCTTCATCAAAAGTAAGTTCTATTTCATTACCAGCTTTTATTTTAGCTAAATCATATTTATCTAAAGTAATATTATATATTTTTTGAGATAAACTAGAATTAATCCCTACTTTAGTCATTAACTGACCATAAGTAGTGCCAGGCTCAACTAATATCTTTTCTTTTCTATCTGGGATAACTTTAACTATATCTTCCTCCATATTAAAATCACTTTCTTTACTATTTTCAGTAACTAATAAATTAGACCCTGCTGTTTCATTATATATTAGAAAAACTGAAAAACTAAGAATTAATAGTAATACAATAATCGAATATTTAAAACTTATTAATCTTTTCATATATAGTCTATTAACGTAATTTATTTTTAATTATAAAAACAGTGTATCATGACTTTATCCATATGAAAAGACTAAACTAAATTATTTGACTAATATTAAACAAAAAACAGCAGATATGATATTAACTGCTGTTTTTGAAATATGTAAACTTGGATTCCTAATTATTTAAGCTCTAAGAACAATCAGCTGGACAGCTTTGAGCTGTTTCTGGGCAAGGGCAACCTTCCCCCATACAAACCATTTCCTGACAAACTCCATCACCACACATGTCTACACAAATATTTGTATCATCATTCTCTTCACGTTCAACAGTACTACCGTCAGGTATTAACTCAAATAAACCTATTTCTACCTCGTCATTACTATTAACATTAAAGTTAGCCTTAGCTGTTAAAGCAATATGTCCATCTTCATAGTTAACAATAGCAATACCTTCTTCAGGAAAACTGACAGAAGTTATATAGAAACTACCTCCTAACACTGCTTCTTCAGGTGACAACTCAGAAATATTATTTTCTAAATAAGTATTAACTCTTCCCTGATCCTCAATACTAACAGCATCTTCTTCATTGTTATCATTAACTTCACCCATTTCATTATTTTCGATTAACTCAAAAGAGTTAATCTCTACTTGCTCATTATCATAACTATAATCAGCTCTAGCTATTAAAGCGATGTGTCCATCGTCATAATTAACAATAGCTACATTTTCTGCAGGAAAATTGACAGTAGTTATATAAAAGGTGCCTCCTAACACCGCTTCCTCAGGTGACAAGTCAGAGATATTGTTTTCTAAATAAGTATTAACTGCTCCTTGTTCTTCAGGAGATACATCAACATTTTCTCTATTTTGTAGATCATCTTCATTGTCAACTTCATCAGCTAAATTGTTTTCATCTCCAGGTAGGGTAGTTTCGTTATCGTTTTGACTGGTAAAAGCGTAAACTCCTACAACAATCAATAAAATAACCACTAGTGATACCAGGATTGTTTTTGTGTTGTTTTTAGACATAGATTTATCTATTAATTTTATTTATATATAAACTGTTACTCTTGTATATTATAACGTATTTTTACATAAAAAGTAACAAGAGAAAAATTAATTTTAAAATAATTATTTATATTGCTTATATTTTATATTTTTCTACTATCATAGGCCCAATGTAATAAAGCTTGTCTTTGTTTAGGTCTGCAACTATAATCTTTTCTTTTACAGTTTTTTTCCACTGCTTTTAAGTGCCTCTTAAAGGCTCTCCATCTTTTAATTTGTCTTTCATCATCAGCATGTCTTCTGCCCCTATAATAGCGACAATACCATTGAAACCAACCTTTAGGATCATCTGGATGAATCCAACCTTTATCTTGCCAAACCTTTAAGGACTGGCTAGCACTAAGTTTAAAATAATTATAGTTAGGATTTTTACCGTCACTACTAAGCTTAACTCCTCTAAACCATGACTTAGGAAATTCATCTATATGACCAAAAAAATAATCACCTCCAAATACTCCTAACTTAAGCATTTCTTTAGGCTTCAAATCGGGTTGAAAAGAATCATTAAAATTCCTACCACTAGACTCTACTAAATAATATTCATAATCTGTTTGCATGTCATCGTTTACCACTATTTTCTTTTTTATTTTTCTAGACATTTAATTGTTTATTAATATCACTATCTATACTATAATTATACCATAATCCCTGAATATATAAATAAAATTATATGGAAAAAATATATTTTCACAACAAAAAGAGTTTAGAAAATAAGATTAAGAGAATTAAAGAACAAGGAATAAATAAATTACATGTAGTTTCAGATTTTGACAGAACACTCACTCGAGCCACTTATAATGGCAAAAAAACTCCTTCAGGTATTGCTTTGATTCGCCAAGGAGGCTATCTGAGTTCAGACTACCCTAAAAAAGCTTTTGCCTT
>DATFJU010000020.1:0-2790 GCA_035269015.1 Patescibacteria group bacterium
ACTTTATAAAAACCCATCTAAGAAAAAAATTGCAGGAGTTTGTCAAGGGGTAGCAGAGTATTTTGATATAGATCCTACTTTAGTAAGAATTTTATGGTTTGTGGTTGCTTGGTTTTATGGATTTGGACTTGGGGTGTATATTTTAATGTGGATCATTCTCCCTGATAAGTCAGAGGTTGCAGAAGTATTGGATGAAGAAGACATGGGAAGAGATAAGGTTAGAGATTTTTACAAAGAAAAAGAAGACAAAAGGGAAGAATAAAATTCTAGTTTAAGAAATTTTTAAAAATGGAATTTGATAGCTTAGTTGTTATTAAGTTCCATTTTTTGAGTTAAAAATGAAAAAAAAACAATAAAATGATATAATCCCATCTTTGACAGTTACAGAATATGAAAAGCCTTAAACCTAAGTACTACTAAAGGTTTAAGGACTTTTAATATGTAATGAAAAGTGCGTACTTTTTTAATTTTTAGTTTGTTTAAAAATATTTTTCAGATGTTTTTTATTTAAGATTTGGTAATCCGTTCTAAAGCCAAAAGTTTCATGTAAATCATCAGTGAAATCATTCCTAGTGTAAGTAGGAACAAAGCCTTCGCCATCAACCTTGTAAAAATTCATATCTTTCAAATTATCAATAATTTCACTGCAGGTATATTTTTTTTCGAGCTTTTTTTCAAGGAGTTTGTAAATAATTAGAGACATAAAGCAAGTAGTAAAATGAGCTTTAATCCTATCATCACGAGAAAGATAAACAGGTCTAGCTTTAAATTCACTCTTCATAATTCTAAAGCACTCCTCTATTTGCCACCTGTTTTTGTTAACTTCAATAATTTCACTAGCACTTGAATCTAAATTAGTGCATACAGCGTAAAAACCATCATAAGCCTCATCCTTTAAAATGTTTTCTGCATGTATAGTGTAAATTTCCTTATCAGCTTTTTCTCCTTCTTTAGTAACAGATGTTTTTTTGATAAATCTCTTGTAATCATTTTTATTTAACTTTCCTATCTTTTTAGGATTTTTATCAATTAACTTTTGAGCCCTTTGTATTTGAGAATTTCTAACTTCTCTTTGATAATCTTTGTACTTTAAAGAAAAAGTAACAATCAACTTTTGTTCCAGATCATTTTCCTTAATCCATCTTTGTTTGTAAAAAATCTTATCAAAATATTTATCTTCATCAAGATTTGAAATATCATAAGTAGTATTATCATTTACTAGATGCCAACCCTTACTATCAAGAGCCCAGGTTTTTAAATGTTTTTTTAACTTTTTAATAGACTGAGTAGTAATAAATGCTCTATCATCTTTGTCATTAAATTTTCTATTACTTTGTGAAGCTAAGCCAGCATCAGTGCAAACAACAAATTTTGAAAGATTAAAATCCTTGAGTATCTTTTTCTCTAAGGGTTTTAAGGTTAGCTGTTCATTAGTATTACCTTTATTAATATTAAAAGCAAGGGGAATACCATCACCATCCATAAAAAGACCCATTTGAACAATAGGGTTGGGCCTGTGTTCTTTACTTATACCGTACTGCTTAAGACCACTTTCTTGTTCAATATCAAAGAAAAAATTAGTACAATCATAGTACAAAACCCCAGTATTTCTCTTAGAAATCTTTAAACTGTTAGTATACAGCCATGACTGTACATAATCCATCTCCTTAGCCAAAACCTCTAAAGCCCTGTATATATGATGTAATTTAAACTTAGGCTGGTCAATAAATTTTTTAGACAATTTAAAAGTTCCCAGCTTAGAAGCAGGAAAAAGAATTCTACTGTAAATCAATCTGGATAAAATGCTATTTAAATCGTATTTAAATTTATATTTATCACTGATACCCTTACAAAGATTATTAATACCTAAATCATGATAAATACTTTCTAAAAAAAGATAACCACCATTAAATAAAAATTGTTTATCCTTTTCAATAAATTTAACAGGAGAATACTTAACCAAAACCTCTCTTTTGTTTTCCTCTTCCTTTCGATTTAACTCTTCAATATATTCCTTAGCCCACTTGTAAGGATCTCTCCCATTAAGTTTTTTTCTAAGGGAAGCCTCAGTTCCTAATTTTTCAACAATCTTTGATGTATTAGACTGAGTTTTAGGATTATAAACAGATTTAATTACATAAAGTGATGCAGCATTTTTAGACTTAGATACCTTTAATCTCATACAAGTACCTCCAATGTATTATATTACTTATATTATAACACATTGCGAGAAAGTACGCTAGTATTATTTTTAAAATTTGACAAAAAAATTAGCCCTTTCAAGGCTTCTAGAGATTTTTTCTATGTTAAACTGTCAAAGAACCGAGAGGTAGATGTAGCTATAAATAAAATGACTACTATGATGGAGCCTTTGATGATTGTAGTTATGGCTGTAGTAGTAGGTTTCGTAGTCATAGCTATGCTAATGCCTATGTTCGACATGCTTAAAACGGTATAGCAGACAAAATATTTACTTTACTCATTTTTTTACATATGATATAATTATTATCATAAATGAATCTAACCCTAAAAGGGGTAGAAATAAATAAAAAAGGGAAAATATAAGGAGGATAACAAAATGTTTAAATTTGTAAACAAAAGATTAAGAAACAGAAAAGGTTTCACACTTATCGAACTAGTAGTAGTAGTAGCTATACTGGGTATATTAGCACTTGTAGCTATACCTAGATTTGCAGGTATTAGAGAGGAAGCACAAAATGAAGCAGATAGAACAGCTGCAGTGACGGTATTAAATGCTGCAGAGTTATACGCTATTCAAGAATCATGGGC
>DATFJU010000021.1:0-8399 GCA_035269015.1 Patescibacteria group bacterium
TGTGTGGCGGCGCTAATTTAAACAGCTTATTTCTAAAAAACAAACTGATCGATGAAATGATTATTACCATTGAACCTAAAATATTTGGAGCAGGTTTAGACTTATTTAGCTCTGAATTTGATGCTAATTTAGAACTGAAAAGTGTTGAGAAAATAAATAACAATGCTATAAATATTAAATATAAAGTAATATATAATTAATATGAAAAAGACTAAACTACTAGCAGTGGTAGGTTTGCCTGGTTCAGGTAAAACTGAAGTAATTAATTATTTAAAAAAGAAATATCATTTTCCTAATGTATACCTTGGTCAAGTTACTTTCGATAGATTAAAAGAAGAGGGCTTAGAGATAAATCCTCAAAATGAGAAAATGATTAGAGAAAACCTCAGAAAAGAACATGGTATGGCTTCTCACGCTATTCTATCGCTACCAAAAATAGAAAAACTTATGGGAACCACTAAAGTGCTACTTCTAGAGAGTATGTACAGCTGGGAAGAATATCTCACCTTTAAAAAAAAATATGGAGAAGACTTTTTCACCTTAGCAATTAATTCTGGTCCTAAAACTAGAGAGAAACGTTTAAAAAATAGAGCTGTGAGACCACTTAAAAATAGTCAGGAATTCTTAGATCGAGATTATTCACAAATTGAAAATTTAAATCAAGCTGGTCCTATCGCCAGAGCTGACTACACTATTGTAAATGAAGATTCTTTAGCAGTTCTTCATGAAAATATTGAAAAAACCTTAGAAATACTAAACCTAAAAACATTATGATTAACTTTATAATTTTTGGCGCTCCCGGAGCTGGTAAAGGCACTCAAGCCAAAAAAATTGCCAATATTCATCAATTACAACATCTATCTACTGGCGACCTATTTAGAAAAGAGATTAAAAATAAAACTGAGTTAGGCATAGAGGCTCAAAACTATTCCAGCAAAGGAGAATTAGTACCTGACTCTTTAGTTATTGAAATACTAAAAAAAGAAATAGAAAAACACCCAGAAAGTTCTGGTTTTATTTTTGACGGTTTTCCTAGAAACTTAAATCAAGCACAAGAATTAGATAAAATGTTAAAAGAAAAAGATACTAAAATACAAGCAGTATTAGCCCTAGAAGTTCCAAATGAAGAATTAATTAGAAGAATTAAAGATAGAGCTAAAGATTCAAAAAGAATTGATGATCAAAATGAAGAAATTATTAATAATCGTTTAAAAATATATAAAGAAGATACCCAGCCTTTACTTAACTACTATCAAGAACAAAATAAGGTGCATAATATCAATGGTTTAGGAACTATTGATGAAATTACAGATAGATTAAATAAAGCAATTGACAAATTAATATAATTTAAATACAATACTATAATTACTATTTACAAAGAGTGCTAATATATAGCGCTCTTTTGAAAGCATTATGAATAATAAAAGTGGAAAATTTATCGTCTTCTATGGCATTAACAACTTGGGTAAAAGCACCCAAGCTAAAATGCTGGTAGAAAGATTAAACTTCAATGGACACAAATCTAAATATATTAAATATCCTTTATATAAATTAAAACCATCAGGAACAATGTTAAATGATTATTTAAGAAATGATAATTATTTTAAACTCAGTGCTAGAGAAGCACAAATATTATATAGTCTAAATCGTTTTCAATATCAAGAAAGACTTTTAAAAGACTTAGAAGAAGGTACTCATATTATTGCTGAAGATTATGTAGGCACTGGTATATCCTGGGGCTTAGGTGCTGGTGTAGATGAGCTATTTTTAAAAAAAATTAATGCTGGCTTAATTAAAGAAGATAAAAGTTTTTTATTTGATGGTGAAAGATTTTTAGAAGCTAAAGAAAAAAATCACAAGCATGAAACTAATGATGATTTAAGCAACAAAGTGCGTTGGGCACATCTTAAATTAAAAGAAGAATACAATTGGCACAAGATAAACGCTAATCAAACTATTGTTGATATACATGATGAAATCTGGGAAGAAATTATGAAGATATTATAGTTAAAAGAATTAAAAAATTAATTTACGCCAAAACAATGGCGTTTTTTTATAAGCAAATCACTATAATATAATTATTTAAATTAAAAGTTCTGGACACTCTAAAGCAAAAACGTCATTTATTTTATTCATTCTCTTTATTGCTGGATGAAAATGCATTAAAGATTTATCATTAAACTTTCCTACGGCATATATTCTCACATTATCATTATCTAACCATCTTGCAATTGCTATACCTAATTCAATAAACATATCTGTACCTCCTTCATCCGCTATTAAAACAAAAATATCCACATCTCTTAGTGACAGACTAATTTCTTTTGCAAGTAAAGAAGCTTCATTAATATTTTCTTTATATGGCTTTAATGAATCTAACTTTGACCATTCATAGACAATTTCGTGATCGTGGTTTTTAAGCAAATCTACAGTTTTGTCTATAAATTTTTTATGTCGTATTCTTGATGCAAGATACCATTTCATAATATTAAAATTAATTAATATATATTTATATAGAAAGTTAAATATGTTTAGAATACCAATCAATTGATTTCTTTATTCCTTCAAAAATATTTGTTTGCGGTTTATATCCTATTTTTTCTTTCGCTTTTGATATATCCGCAATATATTTAACTACTTCCCCAGTTCTATTTTTTTCTATTTTAATTTTATTGTTAGCCTTTAACAAATCTTTTATTAATTGAGCAACTTCTAAAATTGATGTTCCCTGTCCATAAGCAAGATTAAATACATTATTTTTTATTTGATTAAATTTTTGTATTGATTGTAATATTCCACCAACAGCATCTTCAACGTAAGTAAAATCTAATAATTTTTCCTTACCATAAACAATTAGATCTTTTCCATCTTTGCAAAGTTTGATAAATAAAGGAATAACTCTATTACTATCATCATACATTCCATATACATTTGAAAATCTAAACATAACAAAATCTATTCCATAACATTGCTGATATGAATGTACTAATGCTTCACCTCCAATTTTTGTAGCAGTATATGGACTTTCACAATTTTTAACATCAATACTATCTTCAAGTTGAATCATTTCATTAGAGTTACCATATACTTCTCTTGATGAGGAAAACATGATTTTTTTAACATTATTTAGTCTTGTGAATTCTAAAACATTAAATAATGTTTCGAAATTATCTCTTGCTAAAGAAGGTTCAACAACAAGATTGTAGACTCGAGCATTGGCAGCCAAATGAATTATCAAATCAATATCTTTAGGAAGTTTATTTAAAACATCTTCTTTATTTCTTAAATCAACATCAACAGTAATACTCTGAATATCTTTATTCCATTTATTAGGTTTATAATCAGCGCCTACAACCTCATAACCATTTTTAAGTAATCTTTCACATAATCGAGTACCAATTGTACCACTACTTCCAGTTACTAAAATTTTTTTAATTTCCATATTATTTATTATTAATATTTTATCATATGTTAAATCCAATTAATTATTAAAGATTATCAATAATCTTTTAAATTTGTCTTCCAAGATATTTAGTATTTGAAAAACCAACTACACAATCTTTCCAAAATTCATCTTTAATTATTTCTGGATAAACAACAATATCTTTCAGTTCACTCTCTGATAACCATGCTATTTCTTTAATAAAGTGTTCATCTTGACCGTTGCCTGCAATATTTTTCATACTTAGCTCACCCTCAAAGCTATCTGCTAATGTAAACATTTCAATATTTAGCTTTTGATTATCTTTGTCATAGAATTCTCTGATATACAAAATCTTTGAAGTTTCTATTTGTAGATTTGTTTCTTCAAATGTTTCTCTTTTAGCACAATCAAATATTGAATTATCAATTTCTTCAATTCCGCCTCCTGGTGGCACCCACCATTCATAACCTGTCTTGGGATGAACATGTTTAACTAACAATATTTTATTATTTTTTATCACTATTGCGGCTACGCGTATTCGCTGTTGCATAATTTTAAAATAAAATATTTTATATAAAGTTTTAGCATATGCGATTAAATACCCGAAGCACTAATAGTTTTGTTCAATTAAAAAAGAAAAAATTAAAAAAACAATCGCAAGTGTTTTATTGTTTTCCATATCTTGTTGCAACATAATCTATTATAATACCGTATGCAATTCCTGCAATAAAACCTGGGGTATCCTTAAAAGATGTTGCAAGGTAAAACGAACCACTAATTATAAATCCAAAGAGTGCTCCACGAAGTAAAATCTTTTTCGTGTTATTTTTAAGTTCATGATGTTGCGTTAAACCAATTAGTAATCCAATAACTACCCTATTTACCCATGTTGCTAATAAAAATAATTCATTTCCTACAAAACCCATCCTTATAATTATTCCTATTATACAAAAAACACCAAGTATTGCTCCTGATGCAATGGAAATAGTTAGCCTTTTATTAGTCATAATCATTTATAAAAAATTAGTTTATATAAATCTATTGTTCCTAATATTCATTAATTACCTTTAGGGAATAATAAGTAATCATTTTTTTAGGAACTTAAATTTTATTGAACTTAACTCCTTTTTATCTAACTTTATACTTATATAATAGCAAACTATATAAATCATGGGAATATAACAACATTAAGATGGGTAATCTTTAAAATAAAATTGAGAGAAAGTTTTAATTAAATAACTAGAGTATAAAAACTTGCTAATATTTATCTTAAAAGTTAAAATGTACATATATGAAATATGATATTATAATCGGCTTGGAAATTCATGCTGAGTTAAATACAAAAAGCAAGATGTTCTGTTCTTGTAATAACTTTTCAGATGGAATGAAAGCAAATACTGCTATTTGTCCTGTTTGTATGGGCCACCCTGGCACAATGCCGGTGGCTAATTTTGAAGCTATTAAATGGACTATTTTATGTGGTCTAGCTCTTAATTGTAAGATAAACAAGTATTCTAAGTTTGATAGAAAAAACTACTTCTACCCTGACTTACCTAAGGGTTATCAGATTTCTCAATATGATTTACCTTTATGTTATGAAGGTAAATTAGAAATTAATGGAAGAGATATTGATATTACCCGTATACACTTAGAAGAAGATACCGGAAAACTTATTCATAGTGGTGATGATAGTATAATTGACTTTAATAGAGCTGGTACACCTTTAATGGAAATGGTTACTGAGCCTGTTATCAGAAGCGCTCAGGAAGCTAAAAAGTTCTGTCAAAGATATCAGCAAGTTTTAAGATACCTTAAAATTAGTAGAGCCGATATGGAAAAAGGTGAAATGCGTTGTGAAGCTAATATTAGTTTGCAAGAAAAGGACTCTTGGCAATATTTAAAAGATGGAGTAATCACTGCTAAAAAAGGCAAAACTCTAAACCCTAAAGTTGAACTTAAAAATCTCAACTCTTTTAAGGCTATTGAAAAAGGTATTGAGTATGAGATTCAAGAGCAAAGTAAAAAGCTAGATAATGGCGAGGATTTAGAATCTGAAACTAAAGGTTGGAACGAAAAGAAACAAATAACTGTCAGACAAAGAAGAAAAGAAAGTTCTGCAGACTATCGCTACTTCCCAGAGCCTGATATACCGCCAATTAAAATATCAAATGAATTACTAAATGAAATTAAACAAAACTTAGTTGAACTTCCGCAAGCTAAAATAAAAAGATTTAAGAAACAATATGGTTTTAGTGAGGAAATGTCTGAAGCAATAATATTTGATAAAGCGGTAGCTAATTGGTTAGAACAAGTAATATCTGAATTAAGAGCATGGATAAATGCCTCAGATGATTCTTGGGAAAGACAAAACAAAAAATTATCTAAAACAGCTCATAATCTCCTAACTAGCGGTCTATTCCAATATTTAAAAAAAGATAAGAAAACTATTAATGACATTAAGATAACAGCTGAGAATTTTGCTGAGCTTATAACACTTTACTATCAAGGAAAAATTAACTCCACTACTTTATATGATATCTTAAAAGTAATGTATAAAAATGGAGGTGATCCTACTGATATTATGCAAGATAAAGGATTAGAGCAAATTGATAGCGAAGAAAAATTAAAAGAGGTAATTTTAGAAATAATTAAAAGTCACCCTAAGGAGCTTGAAGAATACAGAAATGGTAAAGAAGCATTACTTAAATTCTTTATTGGTCAAACTATGGCCAAAACTAAAGGTAAAGCCAATCCTGCTAAAATTCAAGAAATATTAAAAAAAGAGCTTAATAAATAAAAAGTTTAGTCGTCTATTAAAAGATCGCACTTAAAATAATATCTTGGTACTGTACTAATCTACCTGCTAAATAAATAGAGATAAAATTAATTAAGGCTGAACCAATAAATATTCCTATTAAACATCTCCATAAAGAAACTTTTAAACTGGCCGCTACATAAACTAAAACGTCAGTTGGAAAGAAAGGAAAAAAACTCCAACCTATCATAATTGGTATTTCTTTTTTTTCAAAACTATTCCTTATCTTCTCTACCTTATCTTGATAATTATTTTCAAGATAATCATCAAAACCTAAATAATCTGATACTTTATAAACCAAAAAAGAAGAAATTATTATTCCAAAACTGTTTATTAAAAAAGCTTCTATAGGAGAAAAAAACAATAAACTCACCATTGTAACTATTAATGGTGATATTAAAGTAAAACCTCTTAAAAAAACAAAAATCGTAAAAATTGATATAGCTACAATATAATTACTACTAATTACACTAAGAAAATTCTCTAAATTGACAATTTTAGGAAAAGATAAATAAGCTACAAATACTGATAACAGTAGTAATATTCAGGCATAAATAATTATCTTTTTATTAAAATTTATTTTCATATAATAATATAGTCCTTAAATAATACAATGCTACAATATAAATTATTATTTAATAAAATTAGTTATTTTTTCTTTAGCTTCCTTATAATCTTTAATTTCATGAATTTCTCTTCCCTGTCTTTGCCAACGTCTAAACCAAGCACTCTGTCTTTTCGCAAATCTAGAGCTAGCAGTATATAAATCTTCAAGCATCTCATCATAATCTAATTTATTTTGTAAATATTTAGAAACAAATTTATACTCTAAACCAAAGCTCTCTAGTTTTTTCCAAGTAAGGCCTTCTTTATGCAATCTACTTACCTCCTCAATCATTTCCTCATTTTCTATTCTTTGTATTAATCTATTTTTAATTCTTTGCTTTAATACATTTCTTTCTACCTCAATTTTTAAAACTAGAAATTCAAATTTTGGATGAGATCTTTTTTTATCTAAAACTCCTTTGTCTTTTAATATTTCTAAATAACGAATAAGTCTTCTTTTATTATTTTTATCACTATTATTAAGTTTATTATAGAAATCAGAATATTCTTTTTTAAAAAGTTCTTGTACACCTTTCAACTCTATATCTTCCAGCTTTGCTCTAAGTTCTTTATTTTCTTTTACTTTACTTATCTGATAATTATCAACTAAAGCTTGAGCGTAAAGACCAGTACCACCCACTATGAGTGGTAAATCACCCTGAACGCTAATTTTATCTAAGGCTTCATTAGCAAGTTTTAAATATTTAGATAAATTAAAACTTTCTTTAGGACTACAAACATCAATTAAATGATAGGGTATTTTTTTAATACCTGTTTTTGTTTTAATACTATACTCTGACAAATCTTTACCAGTACCAATATCCATACCTTTATATACCTGCCTTGAATCAGCGCTAATAATCTGAGTATTAAATTCTAAAGCTAATTTTACAGCCAAAGCAGTCTTACCTGAGCTAGTAGGACCAATAATTACTACAGCTTTTTTCTTAGCTTTGTCTTTATCTTTATTTGTTATCTTACTTTTATTCATTTTCATAAATTAACATACATTCTCCTTCTAAACCAAAGTCTTGTGATTTATTTATCTTTACTTTTACAAACTTACCTATTATATTATTTTCTTCACTGTCAAAACTAACATTTTTATATGAAGATGTTTTACCATAATACTTATTTGACCTGTTTTTTCCCTCTACTAAAACTTTAACTGTTTTATTTAAATATTTATTATTTTTTTCTAAAGCAGTAATTTTTAATATTTCAAGTATTTCATCTTCTCTTTTTTTCTTTTCTTCTTCGCTAACATCATCTTCCATTTTATAGGCCACAGTGCCATACCTAGGACTATACATAGCTGTGTAAGCTAAATCAAATCTTATTTCTGTAAATAATTTCTTGCTATTTTCAAAAGCTTCTCTATTTTCTGAAGGAAAGCCAACAATTAAATCAGTAGTGATAGCTATACCTGGCTTTTCTTTTTTAATTTTTTTAATTAATTCTTTAAACTGCTCTACTGTATATTTTCTATTCATTTTCTTTAATATTTCATTATCCCCAGATTGTACAGCTATATGTAAATGGTTGGCTAATTTG
>DATFJU010000022.1:0-37362 GCA_035269015.1 Patescibacteria group bacterium
TCCATTTCTTTATCATCTATTTCTACTTTTTCTCTTTCTACACCTAAATCCTTATACTTCCCAACTTCTGTTTTTGGAAGTAGTGCTATTTCAATTTGATATTCTAAATCACTACCACTAGCTAATTTATTAATATTAACTTTTGGTTGACCAATAGCTTGATCTTCAGGTAAAGCTTTTTCAATAGCTTCTACCATGGTTTTGTTAATAGCAATATAGGCTGCTTCTTCTAAGATAGCCATTTCTCCTACTTTTTGCTTTAAAACATCCATAGGAACCTTTCCCGGTCTAAAGCCTTCTATTTTTACCTTCTTAGCTAATTCTTGAGCACCTTGCTCCTGATATTTTTCCACGTCACTCCAAGCTAGAGTAACTGTTATTTTTGCTTGTGATTTTTCTAATTTTTGTGTCTTAGTTTCCATAAAAATAGTTATTTATTACAGTAGCAAACCTACAATAAGTAGAGCTACTATGTTTAAAATTTTAATCATTGGGTTAATAGCTGGTCCAGCAGTATCCTTATATGGATCACCAACTGTATCACCAGTTATTGCTGCTTTATGAGCTGCTGAGCCTTTACCACCATAATGACCATCTTCAATATACTTCTTAGCATTATCCCAAGCACCACCACCTGAAGTCATAGAAATTGCTACAAATATACCAGTAACAATTGAACCAACTAAAAGTCCTCCTAGAGCTTCAACACCTAAAAATACTCCTACAAGTATTGGTGCGAGTACTGGAATTAAAGCTGGTATAACCATCTCCTTGATAGCAGATTTAGTTACAATGTCAACTGTTCTACCATAATTAGGCTTTTCAACTCCTTGCATAATACCAGGTCTTTCATTGAATTGTTTTCTTACATCAGAAACTACAGACCCAGCTGTCTTACCTACAGATTTCATAGTTAGAGCAGCGAAATAAAATGGAAGTAAACCACCAATAAAGAGTCCTGAAAGCACATAAGGATTATTAATTACAAATTCAAACTTATCACCAACAACATCACTTATTTTATGAGTATAATCTGCAAATAATACTAAGGCTGCTAAAGCTGCACTACCAATAGCATAACCTTTAGTTACTGCTTTAGTGGTATTACCAACAGCATCTAAAGCATCGGTCTTTTCACGAACATCTTCACCCATCTCAGCCATCTCCGCAATACCTCCAGCATTATCAGTAATTGGTCCATATGAATCTAGAGCTACAATAATTCCTGTTAGAGAAAGCATTGAAATAGCAGATACTGCTACTCCATATAATCCTAATAGTGAATAAGAACCAATAATAGCTGCTACAATAACAAGAATAGGCCACAGTGTAGATTGAAGTGACACAGCTAGACCAGCAATAACGTTAGTACCATGACCAGTTTCAGAGGCCTTAGCAATACTTTTAACTGGGTTGTATTTAGTTGAGGTGTAGTATTCTGTGATAACCACCAACAGAGCTGTAACAACTAAACCAATCAGAGCTGCTAGATAAACATTCATAACTGAGTACACTGCATTATCACCAAAGAAGTATTGTGTTAAAGGATAAAAACCAATAGCTGATAATAATCCGGCTGCAATTAAACCTTTATACAAAGCCTTCATTATATTTTGTTTCTTTCCTAGTTTGATAAAGAAAATACCAACAATTGAAGCAATAATTGATACTGCTCCTATAGCTAATGGAAATAATATTACATTTTCATTACCTGCAAAAGTCAGTGAACCAAGTATCATGGCGGCAATTGAAGTTACAGCATACGTTTCAAAAAGATCAGCTGCCATACCAGCACAATCACCTACATTATCACCTACATTATCAGCAATCACAGCTGGATTTCTAGGATCGTCTTCAGGAATATCAGCCTCAATCTTTCCTACTAAATCTGCTCCAACATCGGCTGCTTTAGTATATATTCCTCCACCAAGTCTGGCAAAGATAGAAATAAGAGAACCACCAAAACTAAAACCAATTAAGGCCGCTAAATCTCCAGTTAAAAAGTAAAAACCAGCCGTACCAAGTAGTGCTAAACCTACCACTAACATTCCAGTGATACTTCCACCTTTGACTGCTACCGCTAAACCTTCCTTTAAACCTGTTTTAGAAGCCTCAGCAGTTCTAACATTAGCTCTAACACTAACATGCATACCAATATAACCTGCTAGACCTGAGAAGACTGCACCAGCCAAGAAAGCCCAAGCAGTTAACCAACCTAGAGATGGTACAAAACCAATGATTAAAAATAATGCTACTGCTACCACAGCTACTGTCTTATATTGTCTAGATAAAAAAGCTCTAGCTCCTTCTTGAATAGCTTTGGCAATGCTGGCCATTTTTTCGTTACCACTAGGTAATTTCAGAATTGATTTGATAGCAAAACCTCCATATATTAAGGCCAAAATTGCGCTACCGATAATAAAATAAGTGCTTTCCATACTTTTTCTTATTAATTATTTGTTATTTAATATCTAAGTCTAAAGAATCTAAACTAAAGTATCTAGATTATTTATCTTCTTTCTCCTCTTTGTCTTGTTCTTCTTTACCATCTGCTGTTTTTTTATCCTCATCCTCTTCTTTTTCTTTCTTTACCTTTTTATCTTCTTTCTTATCCTCCTTTTCTTCTTTCTCTTCCTTTTCTTCTTTCTCTACTACCACCTTATCTATCTCTTCCTTATCTTCCTTTACATCTTCAGGTGTAGCTGAAGCCTCTACAGCTTCCTCAGTTTTTTCAGCCCCTTCAGCAAGAATATCTATTTTCCAACCAGTTAAATGTGCAGCTAAACGAACATTTTGACCATTTTTTCCAATAGCTAATGATAGTTTATCTTCTGCAACCTTTACCACCGCTTTCTTTTCTTCTTCATTTAAATCAATACTTAAAGTTTGAGCGGGTGAAAGAGAGTTAGAAATGAATTTTTTAGGATCTTCGTCATATTCAATAATATCAACCTTTTCTCCTCCAAGTTCATTAATAATAGTTTGTATTCTAGCTCCACGTTGACCTACACATGAACCAACTGGATCAACATTGTCTGCTTCAGTATATATAGCTACTTTAGATCTAGAACCTGCTTCTCTTGATACACCCTTAATTTCAATTAAACCATTAGAAATTTCTGGTATTTCTAAGTAAAATACTTTCTTTAATATTTCTTCTGATTTTCTAGACAGAATTATCTCAGCACCCTTAGGCCCTAACTTTACCTCTTTAATATATACTTTAATTCTTTCTCCCGAATTATATTGTTCATGAGGAATTTGCTCATCATGAGAAAGATAGCCAGCAGCTTTTCCTAAATCAACTAACACAAACCTAGGTTCTCTACGTTGAACAACACCACTAACCACTTCACCCTCTTTACCTTTAAACTCATTAAAGATCATGTCTCTTTCTATTTCTCTAAGCTTTTGTACAATCACTTGCTTAGCTGTTTGGGCAGCCATACGTCCATATTCTTCAGGGATAGGGAGTTCTGTAACTATTTCATCACCTATTTTAGCTCCTGATTTTAGAATTTGAGCTTCACTAATTTGAATCTCTGTTCTAGGGTTAAATCTTCTTGGCTCTTCTTCTGCTTCACCTTCTTTAGTTTCAGCTTTATCATCCTTCTTTTCAGCGCTTTCCTTATCATCTTTCTTCTCCTCTTTCTTTTCTTCAGGCTTACCCTGAGCTCTTCTTTCTTTTCTTTCCTTAGCTTCTTCTTCTCTTTGTCTCATTTCTTCTAAAACTTCTTCAGGAACATCTTCTACTACTGTTTTTACATCAAATATTTTAGAGTTTCCTGTTTTAGGGTCAAACTCTACTTTAATGTTTTGGTTTTTTTCACCATAATCTTTACGATAAGCAGCAGCTAAAGACATCTCAATAGCTGAGACCACCATATCATATTCTAGGTTTTTCTCATCACAAACCTGTTGTATGGCACTTGATAGATCTGACATATTTTTTATTTAATATCTAAGTTTATTATTTTTTATTTAAAAAAGCTAATTGTTATATTAACAACTAGCTTTATATTGATTATATAGTATCAATTGTAACAATTTTTGTCAAAAAAGGATTAGAAACAAGCAAACAAACTAAAACAAAAAGGAAGAATATAGACTAAAGACTTTAATTAAATAACTATTTATTCTGGATGAGCAGTCATATCCACATTATTAGCGCCTTGATCATATAAAGATTGTACTTCTGTTTCTGACAGAGTGCGGTTATATATACGTAAATTAGAAATAGATCCATTCCATAAATATGAATCCCCCACATAACCGTCTCCTATTCCATTATACAAAAATGCTGAACTTTCACCACTATCAATAGTTTCTTCACGTTTTAATTCTCCATCTACAAATATAGATATTTTACCTTCAAAATCAACCGTCCACGTTATATTATGCCAATATCCATCAAAAATTTCATTTAACAAATTACTACCATCGTTAAAAACATGTACTCCATTAATATTTCTATATCTAAAATAAGGGGTACCATCTGAACTTGTAAAATAAATAGTGCTACCACCACCACCTCCATCACCAAAAGGTAAATAAAATCTATCTGGAGAATTTTCTTTTGTCCATTTAATCCACACAGAATAGCTGTATTCTTCTTTATCATCAAAAAATATATTTGGATGCAAAATCTTGTCGTTTATCCCATCAAAACTAGCACCTTCATCAATTATTGTAGCTCCATAATTTTGTCCATCATTGGAATAAGGGGTTTTATCAGTCATTACCTCTGAACCAGCTGTTTCATCTTTAGTGTGTTTTAACGTTAAAGGCATATCGAAAATTAAACCTTTATTCAAGCTTCCTGCACTTATTTTAGGTTCATACAAGTCATACAATGATTGTATTTCTAATTCTGAAAGAACGCGATTGTATATACGCACATCATCTATAGAACCATTAAAATAATCATCAGATGTGCCTCTCCAACCAAAAATAATTGGTCGATTTAATGAACTAACTAAAGTTCCGGTATAAGTCACTGAATCATACATCTGACCATTTATATAAGAAGTTATTTTTTTTGAAGATAAATCATGAGTTACAGTAACTAATTGCCATTTTTTTGGTTCTAACCCTGATGCATAATTAAGACAAAAATAATTACTACCATCAGGAGCTCTTGAACAAATTCTATTTTCAAACATATGAAAGCCATTCAAATATTGTTGTCCAAACCCAAAAACAGTTTCAAAGTTTCCATCTAATACATCCTTATCTACATAATACCAAGCGCTAGCAGTCCAATCTCCATTATTAATATTGTAATTTATATTATCTGTGCGTACATAATCACTAACTCCATCAAAACTCATCGCCCCATCTGATTCCCCCATTCTATCTGTGGAAAAGGTAGCTCCATTGTTTGTTCCATGATTACTATATGGAGTTTTGTCTGTTAATCTGTTTGTGCTTGAATTATAATCTACTCCATCCATGGTCCAATGTCCCACTAAACCCTTTTGCAGTGAAGAGGCGCTGTAATTTACTTTTTCACTCTCATACATATCTTGGACTTCTTGGTCTGTTAGAGCATAGTTATAGATACGAACATCTTCTATAAGACCTTCAAACTCAGCATTTCCAAAATTTAATGGTGCACTATTAGTTATATTGTTTAAATAACCATCAAAATTAGAAAAAGGTCTTCTATTATAATAATCACCGTCAGAATATGACCTAAATTCCTCTGCCTCTCTATCTATTAAACCTACTATATGATGCCAATCTCCATCAGTAGCATCAAATCCAGCATAAACATATTGATTTCCATATACTCGATCATCCTGAAACCAAAATATACAATTCCCGTCCCAGCCAGAAGAAAGAGAAAATCGATAATTTGCACCAGCTCCGGAACTTTTTATAATAACATTTTGGTGACTTCCATCCCAATCAGGAACCTTTATCCAAAATGAAATAGTAAAACTTCCATCACTTGGGTTAAGAGAACTATCATCAGGCACCTCCACATAATCACTAACTCCATTAAAACTCATAGTCCCATCCACGCTTCCATACCTACCACTCTCAAAGACAGCGTTGTTATTAGAAACACCATTGTTATTACTACCACTTCTGTCTGTGAAAGTTTTAGTAGTAGAATCATAGTTGTCTACAGATAAGCTCATATCTAAGACTGCTGTGTTTGCTTCTTGAGAGAAAACATCAAAACTAAAAAGAGCTGTGCTTAAAACTATAAGCACTGCTACAACAATAAGTCCTGTTTTCTGATACCTTTTTCTAAATGTTTTCTTATGATTAAAAACCTTGGTTTTTTTCTGTAAAAACTTGTTTATCTGTTTATACTTCTTTAGAAAATATTTCTTACTTATCATTTATTGTTTTATTTGTATATTACTTTATGTATATATGTTACTTAAATATACTAATAACTACTGTATTAATATTAATTATAAACATTTAGCTATATTAACATCATTATAATTTTAATCTAAATATTTAAATTAATTATATACTTTAAGATACATTGGGTCATTTTCAGAAACAGCCACTAAGCTTTTTAGTATAAAATAAGAGATAGACCAAGAGGCTAAAATAATTGCTAAACCTATTGTAGCATTGGATAAATTCTTTTTAGCTTTTTTAACTTGTTCCTCATTACCACCAGCAGTCATCCACTGATAACCGGAAATTATGATTAACACCACAAATATAACAGCTAATAATTGCAAAACAACATTAATTATTTCCATTACAGTTACCCTTATATCTTGAGGCGCACCTGTTTCACCATATGCTTTTTGTCCTACATCTTCAATACCAACCTGAGCATCCCAAAGACTATCAGCTGCAGAAGCAGAATTCATTGTATAATTAACAATAGGAAGAAGCAGTAAAAAAAAGAGAACAAAAAGAGAAATAAATTTTTTCTTAGCATTTTTCATAGCCTTTGTGTTATAATTTAATTGAAAATCTTCAATTGAGTATTTAAATGATTATTCAATTGATTTATTAAGTGTTTAAATATTATATATTTTGCTTATTAATTAATATTATAGCAAAAATAGCGTCTATATGACAACCAAGACTCCAGTACTACAAAAAAAGATAGCCTACAACACCGGCATACAAATACTTAGCAAAATAATCTCCACCGCTATAGCTTTAATAGCTACAGCTTTAATGACTCGTTACCTAGGAACTAATGGCTTTGGTCAATACACCACCATCATGACCTTCATTTCTATCTTTGCTATTATTGCTGATTTAGGATTAACACTGGTAACGGTACAGATGATAAGTTTGCCAGGAGTATCGGAGAAGAAAATACTAGATAACCTTTTTGCTTTAAGACTACTTTCAGCCATACTTTTCTTAAGTTTAGGCCCAGCTCTGGTTTGGCTCTTTCCTTATGACTATAGTATTAAAATAGGAGTGCTGATACTTTCTTTATCGTTCCTGTTCATTGCTTTAAATCAAATACTGATTGGTCTTTTTCAAAAAAGACTGAGGATGGATAAAGCGGCTATCTCAGAAGTAGGTGGAAGACTGTTTTTAGTTTTGGGTGTGTGGTTAGCGGTTAGATATAATTTAGGCCTTACTGGAATACTTTGGACTACTGTTATTGCCAACTTAATAAACTTTCTACTGCACTTTATTTTTTCTAGAAGATTTATTAAAATCAGCTTGCGCTTTGATTTAAATATCTGGAAAGAAATAGCTATTAAGTCTTGGCCACTAGCAATTATTATTGTTTTTAATCTTATATATTTAAAAGCTGACATTTTAATATTGTCGTTGGTAAAGCCGCAAGCTCATGTAGGTATATATGGTGCGGCCTATAAGGTGATTGATGTACTAGTTACTATTCCTTTTATGTTTGCCGGGTTAGTATTGCCTTTTTTTACCAAAACATGGGCTTTAAAAAAAGATTTTCTGTTTAAAAAATTAATTCAAAAAGGGTATGACTTTATGATACTTTTAGCTCTACCAGTTTTAATTGCTACTCAATTTCTAGCTCCAGAAATAATTCATTTAATTGGTGGTTCTGATTTTAAAGAATCAATAGAGGTGCTTAAAATACTTATTCTAGCTGGAGCCTTGATATTTGTAGGTACACTATTTTCTCATGTTATTATTTCAATTGATAAACAAAAAAAGTTAATCCCCATATATATCTTTACCAGCGTCACTTCAGTTATTGGCTACATCCTCTTTATCCCTAAATATTCATACATGGGTGCTGCTTGGATGACAGTATATAGCGAAGCATTAATAGCTATTATGGCTATATATTATGTATATAAGTTTGTAAACTTTTTGCCTAAGCATAAAGTGTTTTTCAAGAGTCTTTTAGCTTCAATAGTAATGTTAGCTTTTATATTAATCCTTCCCAGCGCTTTTAAATACACTTGGTATGGACTAATTACTACTATTTTTGTAGCCATAGGTATATATTTCTTAACCTTTTACCTATTAAAAGGTTGGAGTAAAAAAGATGTAGAATTTTTAAATCAAATAAACTAAAGAATAATCTAATGACCTTTTATCTTGCTAATTACAAAAGTCTAGACAATGAATATTTAAATTCATTGTTTAGTGATTTAGAAAGTAAAAACTATCACTTTATTTCTGGTCCTTGTTTATATAAGAAAAAAATTAAGAGGAGTAATAAATATTTATTTTTTCTGCTTTTACCTTTTTTAATCTTTAAAGCCAAGAAAGAAATAAAAAAACTCTTAAAAAAAGATTCTATCACAATTATTTGCGCTACTTGGCCTGAGAGAATTATCTTTTCTTCTTTGCTTAAACTATATGGGAAAAAAAGTAGAAAAAAATATAAAGGCAAGCAAAAAGAAGAGGGTGAAGGCAATGAAGAATTAAAGAATAATATCTTAAAAGTACAATGGTGGTTCTTACCTGAAGCTGAAATTAGAAGCACTGGCTATAATAAAAAAATTAAAAAATTATTAGAAAAGTATAGTAAAGATATTAAAATTATTGCTTTTCATAAACGAGAACAAGAAAAATTAAAAGAAAGTTATGATAAAAAAGTAATTCACTTTCCTCTTCTAACTAGCTCTAAAAGGAAGTCTCACCAAGAAAGTATTTTTGACAATCTAAGTAAATCAAAAAGCTTAAACTTTTTTCATCGCTACTTTAGTATAGTGGTTTTAGCTGATTTAAAAAGCAAAAACTACACTGAAGCTATTATTAAAGGTCTACCAGAATTACTTAAAGCTATTCCTTCTGCCCAACTTCTAATTATTGGTCTAAACAAAGATCATGAAAGTCTCAAATGGCTAGCAAAAAAACTGGGTGTTGAAAAAAGTGTTTGGTTTTTAAATGAAAAGGATCACATTAATGAATGGTTAAATACTGCCAATTTATTCATCTTAAGTAATAAGACATTATCTTTATCTAAATACTATTATCTTCTTCTAGCTCTAAATAAATCTCTACCTATTATTACCTTAAAAGAGCAAAACATTTCCTATCTACTACAAGAAAAAGAGTGCTCTCTGGAATCTAAAACTGAAGTAGATGATTTAATATCTGCTATTATTTCTTTATACAGGGATCCAATAAAGCGTAAAGAGTTAGAATCCAACTCATACTATCTAAGTACTAATACTTTTAATTTAGATAAAGAGTTTAAAAGATTGCAAGATATTTTAAAATAGTTTATCCTAAAACAATCTTAAAGAATGAAAATATAATTATTATATATGAATATAGAGATAATAAAGAAAACTAGAAATTATGTAGTTATTAATAAACCAGCCGGTTTGTTAGTTCATGCTAGTCCAAGTAGTAATGAAAAAACTTTAAGCGACTACATGCTAGAGAAATATCCACAAATAAAGAAAGTAGGGGAAGATAGTAATCGCTACGGTATAGTGCATCGCTTAGATAGAGAAGTTAGTGGTTTAATGGTTATAGCTTTAAAACAAAAAGCTTATTTACATTTAAAAGAGCAGTTTCAAAATAGAAAGATAGAAAAACATTATATAGGTTTAGCTTGTGGACATATGCCAGAAAGCTTTGGCACTATTTCCTTTCCTATTAAAAGATCAAATAAGGGGTATAAGATGGCAGCGGTACCCAAAACATATGAAAATAATAATGAAGTTAGAGATGGAGAAAAGTTAAGAGAAGCTATTACCCATTACAAGACGGAAAAAGAATATACTAACTTTTCACTGATCAACTTACAAATTGAAACTGGCAGAACTCACCAAATACGTGTTCACTGTCTAGCTTTAAACGCTCCTTTAGCTGGAGACAGACTATACTCTACTAAAAACAGCCTTAAAGTCAGCAAAAAACTAAACCTAGATAGAATATTTCTAGTCGCTAACAAGCTGTCATTCTATAATCAAAGAAAAAAGAAAAAGAGCTTCAGTATTGATATACCAAAAGAACTACAAGAAAAGTTAGACTTACTTCAATAATACTCTATTTTAAATTTAAAAGTATTTAAGCAAGCGTTATTTATATTTATATATATATGAATAACGTTTTTAAATCGCTAATTTTATTATTTCTTTTTTTTCTGCTTCTTTTCCCCTATGAAAGCAGGGCTCTTAGTGAAACTAAAGAGAGTGTAAGCGAAAAAGAAAGGCAAACTCAAGCTAAAGGCTGGCAAGGGATTATCATTCAAGAGATATTTCCTAATCCTTGCGGTAAGGATAAAGATAAAGAATGGATAAGATTATATAACAGCGCTAACACTGAAATCAATTTAAACGGTTGGTTTTTAATTGACAGCTATGGACTAGGAAAGGGTTATTTATTTAGTGAAGATTTGTGGCTAGAGGATGATGACTACCTTATTCTACCAAGATCAAAAACTAATATCACCTTAAATAACTTCCAAGAAAAACTATACTTATATACAAATGAAGACGAAGTAGCTGACTCTGTTTATTACAAAAATGCACCTGAAGATTATATTTACAACTTTGAAGACCAAGGCTTTACTTGGAAACATATAAGTGAACGCAGAACTGACTCTTGTCCTAACTCTTTAAATAATGAAAAAAATAAAGATAGTAATACAGATAATAAAAATATAGAAAATAATAATTATTTAAACTGGGATGGACTTAGTAATGCAAAAGCAGAAGCTGAATTTAAATTAACAGGTTCTGTGCTGGTAGCTCCAAGTGATATAAGTAATCGCTACTTTTTACTTACTAAAGACACTGAACAGTCACAAGTTATTCAAGTATATAATCACTATAGTGAATTTATTGATATTAGCCCTGGTGATATCATTAGCGTTACCGGGAGGTTTAGTAATGTAGATAATTTTTATCGCATTAAAACTAACACTGCTGAAGACATTGGAATACTTAAATCCTCATTCCTAAGCCCAGCTCTAAACTTTAACTTAGACAATCTTAGCTTAGGTAAAGTATACAGCCTAAAGGCTGAAGTTTATACAGTGAATAAAAATAGCTTAACAGTAGTATATAATAATAAAAAAATTAAAATTGATCTTTCTTTATTAAACAATGAAGAAATAGAGCACAGCTACGTTGAAGGACAAAAACTTGAATTTATTGGTTTACTAGAAGATAACTCTAATGAGTTATATTTAAAATTACTACCTCACTATCCTCAAAACCAAAAATATTTAAGCTTAAATAAAAATTATTACAATAAAAACAATTATAATAAAGGTGAGACTAATAATAATTATAAAAAATATTTAAGCTTTCTTTCTATAATTAGTGCAGGTGTTATTACTTTAAAATACAAGAAAAAAAATTAAGTTTTACACTATATATTATTGCTTAAATATTTCTTTGACCGTTAAGATTCTTTTTGATATACTAATAACACTTTAAAAACCTAATTAACACTCCTTTTTGGAGTTACTATAATTTTATGAAACAAAATAAACTTTTTATCACAACAGGAGTGCTAGCAGTTTTACTAGTGGCCTCTGTAATTTGGGCATTTACTGCCTCAACTGGTAGCACACAAGCTATTGGTATTGAAGAAGCTAAAACTCAAACTGAAACATTTATTAATAAAAATCTAATGGTAGAGGGACAAACTGTTAATATTAATAGTATTGTTGAAGAAAATGGACTATATAAGATGGCTATAGATATTGGCCAAGGTGAAGAGGTAACTTCATATTTAAGTTTAGATGGTAGCACTTTCTTTCCTCAAGGTTTAAATGTGCCAGGAGAAGAAACAGCTTCTAATGATAGTGCTAATGCTAATAATAGTGAACCAGTAGTGCCAAAGAATATAGTAAAATCTGAAACACCAAAAGTAGAACTTTTTACCATGAGCCACTGTCCTTATGGAACTCAAATGGAAAAAGGTATTTTGCCTGTAGTTAATTTACTTGATGACAAAATTGACTTTGAAATCAAATTTGTTGATTACGCCATGCACGGAGAAAAAGAATTAAATGAGCAAATGAATCAATACTGTATTATGCAAGAAGAGCCAGACAAATTTAATAACTACTTAAGTTGCTTTCTTGAAGAAGGTAATGGTAGTACTTGTTTAAATGAAACAGGTATTAATACTAACTCTATGAATTCATGTGTTAATAGCGTAGATAAAGAATATAAGATTACTGAAGACTTTGAGAATAAAGCTAATTACAATGGTTCATATCCTGGATTTGCTATTCATAAAGCAGAAAATGAAGAGTATGGTGTTGGCGGTTCTCCTACTTTAGTGATTAACGGATCAAAAGTTTCAAGTGGTAGAGACTCAGCTACACTTCTAGCTACAGTGTGTGAAGCCTTTGAAGGTGAAGCTCCAAGTGAGTGCGATACAGAGCTATCAAACTCAGCTCCTAGTCCTGGATTTGGTTACAACACAGCTGGTAGTGATACTGCTGCTGCAACTTGTAATTAATATAATATATTTTACATAGTCTTACATAAACAAAAACAGCTCTTAAATGAGCTGTTTTTGTTTATTCTAATCGTAGCTAGTTATTAAAGATTTCCTCTAAGCTTTTCAGCAATAAGTATTTTCTTTACTGCTATTATATAAGCAGATGTTCTTAGATTTATTGTTTTATCTTTATCTAAATACTGCTGATACACTTTTTGCCAATTAGTTTTCATCTTGCTCTCTAATAATTTTTGCAAATAATCATTATCTAATATATTACCTGCTCTATTTTGAGCCCATTCAAAATAACTAGCAATCACACCACCTGAATTAGCTAAAATATCAGGTATAATCATAGTGTTTTTATTAAACAAGATTTTATCCGCTTCTTCTGAAACTGGTCCATTGGCTAATTCTAATATATATTTAGCTTTAACATTGTCAGCATTCTTTTTAGTAATTTGATCACCAAGAGCTGCTAAAGCTAAGATGTCTGTGTCTAATTCTAAAAGCTCTTTACCGCTTATTTTCTCTCCATCCTTATAATCAACTACAGATTTACCTTCACTTTTTAGATTAACTAGTTCTTCAACCTTCAAACCTTTTTTATTATATATTCCACCCTTACTATCTGACACAGCTAATATCTTATATCCATCTTTACTTAACATTTGAGCTAAATAAGAACCAGCATTACCAAATCCTTGAATAACAAAACTTGGCTTTTGAGTTTTAAAGTTTTTCTTAATTACTTCTTTAACTACAATATAAGCACCTTTAGCAGTAGCATCTTGTCTCATAAGTAGTCCTCCTAACTCTACCGGCTTACCAGTTATCATGCCTGGTTCATGCTTTTGTGTTTTCTTTTCAAACTCATCTAACATCCAAGACATAACTTGACTATTCGTATAGACATCAGGAGCAGGAATATCTTTATCTTGCCCAAGAAACTTATAAAACTTTCTAATATATTCCCTACTAAGTGTTTCTTTTTCCTTTTCACTTAAGTTTTTAGGGTTAATCCTTATTCCTCCTTTTCCACCACCATATGGTATACCAGCTAGCGCATTCTTAATTGTCATCCAAAATGACAAAGAAGTAACCTCTTCTTCGTTTACTCCCTGGTGGAAACGAATACCTCCCTTACCAGGGCCCAAAGCTCTGTTGTATACAACTCTAAAAGCTTGATACTTTTTTCCTTTTAGATTAATAGTGGCCTTCTTTATTTGGTTAGCACTCTTTAGAAGTTTAACTTCCTTAGCGGACAAATTAAGTAGATCTTTTAAATGGTCTATTCTTTTGACATTATCCGCAGATAATTTAGTCATATTTTTACTTAGTTATTATTTTTCTAGCTCCTTCTCAATTTCTTCTTTCAAGGCTTCTTTTGGTCTAAGGCCAACAAAATCGGCAATTACTTCACCACCTTTAAAAAGCTTCATATTTGGAATACTTTGAATTTGATACTTAGCAGCTAACTCTTGATTCTCTGGCTCTTCTGTGTTTAATTTAGCAATTTTTGCCTTGCCCTCCATTTCTCCAGCTAGCTCGTCTAAAACAGGGGCCATCATCTTACATGGCATACACCATGGAGCCCAAAAATCTACCAATACTGGTACATCTGAGTTAAGCACCTCGCTTTCGAAAGTGTCTTTAGTTAAATCTAATGCTTTTGACATATAATTTATTCTTGCTTCAACGCGCTACTTAAGCCCGTTAAAACAAAGATTATTATAATTAATTTATTAATTTTATTATTAATTTAATCTATATTATTAATTCTTACTAATTTCTTTAATTAGACTATTTAACAATGCTTTGTTTTTTTTGCCATTGCCATGTAAACAATTATTTAAATTAGTACTTAAATAATTTTCATACAAACTAGAAGTAGCCGCTTTTATAGCCTTTAACTGAACTATTATTTGAGTACAATCAGAATTTTTTTCATCCGTCATTCTTTTAATAGCATTCAACTGACCAATAATATTATTTATTCTATTTTCTATATTTTTTTTAGCCATTGTTTTATATTATACCCACAGGGGGTGTAGGTATATTTATATTAACATACACAAAAAAGGTGTCAACACCTTTTTATTTTTAAATATATTTATTTGTATATTTACTAAATTATTGTTTTTTTACATATCACTTCCTTAAAACAATATAAAAATTATCTTTTGTTTTCTGAAAGCTTTTTACTTTAAGACCACATTTGATAAAGAGTTTTTTTAACTCTTTAGTTGTAAAAGCATGATAGTATCTTAAAGATAATTTTTCTCCTTGAGAATTTTTCCAATAAAATAAAAGGTCTCTAGGGTCTAAACCTTTAAAAAAGTTTAAATATTTACTTTTTTGAAGTTGTTTTTTATATTTCTTGTTGTCAACTAAATTCCAAACGCTAATTATTATTTCACCATCCTCTTTTAAAGTGTCTTTTATTTTATTTAAAGCTTTATTTCTTAATTCTTTAGAAGGGATGTGCTGTAGCACAGCTACTAAGAAAATATAATCATATTTATCTGCCAATTTATCTAATTCAAATATATCTAAAACTTGAAACTTGTTATTTTCATTATCTTTATTCTTGTTCTTAGCAATACTAATTAAATTATTACTATTATCTACTCCTAAATAATCTACGCCCTCCTTTAATTCATTGGCTAGTCTACCATTACCACATCCACCATCCAAAATTTTACTATTTGCTGGTATTCTTTTTGCAATATCAATAATCTCAGGCCACATTCTTTGCTCCCTAGTCTGAGAGAAGTGTTTAGCTATAACTTGATAATTATTATTTACTATCTCAAGTATTTCTTTTTGCTTTTTTTGTCTCATATTAAATATTCTTTTTCTCTATAATCAATATCGCCTTTTTTCATGCTTCTATTAGCCTTCATGCAGTTATCACATTTACCACAATCTTTTATTTCAGGATCACCAAAATATTCAAGTATATATTTTTGTCTACAAAAAACATTGTAGACATAGTTTTCCATCTTATCTAATTTTTCATAACTCTTTTGTAGTTTTTCTTCTAAAACCCTAAAGTCTATCTTATCAGATACATTGCTAGTGTCATTAATTATTTCTAATTCTGTACCTTTAAACGGTGGCTTATATTCTACTAAATCTTGTTCTTGTAAGTTCTTAATTAATCTAGAAACTGAATCTTTTTTTACATTTAAATTAGTGGCTAAATCTTCAATACTAAAACTCCAACCTTCTTTAAATTCATCATAATAATTATCTAAGAGCTTATCTAATATCTCGTGTTGCTTTTTAGCTCTAGAACTAACTGCATCTTTTAACTCATTATCTTTAGCTAGAGCCTTAAGATAAGCAGCGCCATTTTTTTCCTTATTTCTTTGAATAAAACCCTCTTTTTCTAGTATTTTAATACTTGTTCCCACTGCCATTTCTGAAATTGACTCAGACAACCTGCTAACTAAGTCTGCGTAGGTAAACATAATTATTTTAGTTTCTTTCTCACAAGAGAAGTCAAGTAATATTTCATGAATTTCAGCAATAGTTTGAGGAGAAGGATTATCACCTTTAATAAAGAATTCTCGCAAGTATCTGTCTTTGGGTGAGAAAAAGAGTAAACAGAAACTTGTTTTTCCATCTCTTCCTGCTCTACCAGCTTCTTGATAATATGCTTCCAAAGTTCCTGGTATATCATGATGAATTACAAACCGGACATCTTTTTTGTTAATTCCTAAACCAAAAGCATTGGTAGCTACCACTACTTGAATATTATTATTTAAAAAATTATCTTGCACCCATTCACGACTACTAGCGTCCATGCCAGCGTGATAGGTGGCAGCCTGAATACCTTCTGCTATTAAACTTTCCATTAATTCTTCTGCTTTAGATCTAGTACCAACATATACTATACCTGAGCCTCCCTCAACACCTTTAACTGCATCAATAATTAAACTATTTTTTTGCCAATCACTAGCTTCAACTGCACCAAAATGTAAATTTTCTCTAGCAAAACCACTAATAACTAGATTATAATCATCTCCTAAATCAAGTTGCTTAGCAATATCTTTTCTTACTTCTGGGGTGGCTGTGGCTGTAAGGGCCGCTATAACAGGATTACCAATATTTTTTACTACTTGTTTTAGCCTCATATAACTAGGTCTAAAATCATGACCCCACTGACTAATACAATGAGCTTCATCTATAGCAAATAAAGAGACCTTAATATTTTGCAAAGCAGTGATGAAATTTTGGTTATAGAACCTTTCTGGAGCAATATATATTAATTTATATTCATTATTTTTTATGCCCTCTAATCTTTTTTCACTTTCCATTAAAGAAAGAGATGAATTAATATAAGTAGCCGGTATTTTTAACTCATTTAAAGAGTCTACCTGATCTTTCATTAAAGAAATTAAGGGGGAAATAACTATAGTAACTCCTTCTAGAGCTAAAGCTGAAAGTTGATAAATAAGAGATTTACCGCCTCCAGTTGGTAGAACTACTACTGTATTTTGTTTATTAATAATACTTTTTATAGCTTCTTCTTGCCCAGAACGAAATTCTTTGTAACCAAAATATTTATGTAATAATTGATATATATCTTTTGTCATTATTTTTTTCTTTTATAATATTATTTATCAGTTTTCTTTGTCTTAAAGGCTTTAAGTGTATTTTGAAAAAGCATAGCAATAGTAATAGGTCCAATACCTCCTGGTACCGGAGTAATATAATCAACCTTATCAAGTAAATACTTATAATTAGCATCGCCATATACTTTTTCTTTACTTTTTGTAATTCCTACATCTATAATCACTGCTCCTTTTTTTATATAAGATTTCTTAATCCACCAGGGATGGCCAACAACACTAATAATAATATCAGCTGTTTTTAATTTATCTATATTTTTATCAATAGTCTTTTTTTGTATCATTAAAAGCTCTGCTTTTTGTTTCTTTAAAAGTTCAAATAAATTATTACCAAAGATTTCTGAATTATATATTAGAGCAACTTTCTTATTTTCCAGTTTATAATCTATCTCTTCAAATATCTTTAAAATTGAACTAAAAACTGGTGACACTAAAGATTCTTTTGAGTTTAAATTATCTAAATTCTTTTTATTGAAGCCATCTACATCTTTTTTAGGGTCAATAATATTTACTATCCTATCTGCATCTATATGCTTGGGCAGAGGTAGTTGCACTAAAATACCATCTATTGCTGGATCGTTATTTAAAAACTCTATTACCTCAATTAGTTCTGCCTCTGTACTATCTTCTTCTAAATAATAAAAATGAGTATCAATACCTACGGTTTTAGCTTGTTTTTGTTTTAGGTTTACATACAGCTTAGAATCTTCTCTATTTCCAAGCAAAATAATAGCCAGATTTGGTCTCTGGCCTAAATTATATATTTCTTTGGCAACATTATCTTTTATTTTATTGGCAATAGCTTTGCCGTCAATAATCTTTCCCATGTTTATATCTTATTTAAATTATTATTTATTATACTATCTTCTTCATTATTTATTATTATAATTATTAATACTTTAAAGGAAAATTTTGCGCTTTCTTTTTTACTTCTTCCTTTATATTCTTTAATTTATCTTCATTATCAAAATTAATAATTGTTTCATTCACTAACTCTGCTAATTGTTTCATGTCTTCTTCTTTCATGCCCCTAGTAGTTATTGCTGGTGTCCCCAGTCGCAGTCCTGAAGGATTAAATGGTGGTCTAGGGTCGTTTGGTATAGTAGAGCGAGAAACTGAAATACCTACATACTCAAGAGCTTTTTCAGCCTCTTTTCCTGCCATATTTTTAGGGCTAAGGTCTAAGATAAACATATGATTATCAGTACCACCTGAAACAATGTTATAGCCCAAGTTTAAGAATTCTTTAGCTAAGCTTTGCGCATTGCTAATTACCTGTTTAGCATATGCTTTAAAATCATCACCCAAAGCTTCTTTAAAAGCCACAGCTTTAGCGGCTGTCATGTTGTTATGAGGCCCTCCCTGGGTACCAGGAAACACTGCCTTATCAATTGCCTTAGCAAACTCTTCTTTACACATAATAATAGCTCCTCTAGGCCCTCTAAGCGTTTTATGAGTAGTGGTTGAAACTACATCACAAACTGGTATAGGATTTTCAATTAGTTTGGCAGCTACCAGTCCTGCAATATGAGAAATGTCAGCAAATAATATTGCTCCTATCTCATCTGCTATCTTTCTAAAAGCCTGCCATTCAAAATTACGAGAATAGGCGCTAAAGCCTGTTACTATCATCTTTGGTTTATATTCTTTAGCCAATCTTTCAGCTTCTTCCATATCAACATAACCTTCATTATTTAAACCATAGTGAACAAAATTATATAACTTACCTGAAAAATTAACCTTATGACCATGAGTTAAGTGACCACCATGATCTAACCTTAGTGCTAACACAGTGTCACCTGGCTCTAAAAAAGCGCTATACACTGCTAAATTAGCAGGTGAGCCTGAAAGTGGCTGTACATTAACATGTTCAGCAGAAAAAAGTTCTTTAGCCCGAAAAATCGCTAAATCCTCTATTTCATCAATAATATTATTACCCCCATAATATCTTTTACCACTATAACCTTCACTATACTTATTTGCTAAAGGACTAGCTAAAGTTTCAAGCACAGCTAAAGACATATAATTTTCAGAGGCAATTAGCTCCAACTCTTCTTGTTGACGCTTAGTTTCTCTGTTTATTATCTCTAAAATATCACTATCTTTCTCTTGTAGGTGATTATAGTTCATATTATGGATAGTTATAATTTATATTAATATAATATGCTTCTTAGGTCTTTTTGTCAAAGTGATTAAATGTGTCCTAAAAAGAAAAAAATCCTCAAGGTCTAAGCGTTAAAGCTCAAAAAATTTAGGAGATTAAACCTTAAGTTAAAAGATGCACACTTAAATAACATTGGATGGATAATTTTGTAATAGTTACCAAAACAAGAGGTCTATAAAACTCTCTTTTAATTTATATGTATAATCTAATTATAGATAGACGTCTTTTCTGTGTTTAATTCTGAGTATAAGTAAAATAGTAATATTTCCTTGTTTATCAATATCAAAAATAGCCCTATAATCTCCAATTCTAAATCTATATGTACCAAGCCTAGTATCTTTTAGTTTTTTAGCGTAGTTTAATGGGTTGTCACTTGAAAGGTAAAATCTTAATTTTTCAACAATTCTTTTTTGCTCTTCTTTTTCTAAAACAGAAAGCTCGTCTTTACCTTTTTTTGTTAGGAGTAATTTATATTTCATAGTCCCAACTCATTACAAAAATCTTCAAAATCATAAACTCTATCATTTTTTACATCATTTCTTGCTTCCTCAACATCTAAAGCTAGTTTTTCTATAACAGTATCTTTTTTTGATAAGGGACTTACTTTAAAAATAGGTTGGTTACGATTTAAGACAACATATTGTATATTATTTTCCTGAGCTTTTTTATAAAGACTAGTAACGTTTTGACGAAATTCTTTTACGCCTATTAGTTTTGTAATCATATATTTATATCTTATATTAAGTATAACTTAAGTGTACACTACATATTTAAGCTTGTCAAGAATTAAAACTTATTATTTTCTAGTATTTGTATTTTTATTTCTTTCTTTTTTTTATTTATTTTATTACTACCTATATTCCTTTTCTTAAATAAGTATCTTTTAATTTATACCCTAAATGCCTATAATAATCTCTAACTCCAACGCCAGAAATTACCGCTATTTCATTAGCTTTCTCTTTTTTAGCTATCTCTTCAGCTTTTTGCATAAGCATTCTTCCTAAACCTGAATGTTGTGTTTTCTTTTTTTCTCCCACAGGAACAAGTTGTCCATAGACATGAAGCTCTCTAATAATGGCTGGGGCTATAGGGCTATTTTTATCTACTCTTAACCTACAAAATCCATATAAAGTTTCTTTTTTACTGTCAGTAAGACTAATAAAGTGCTCTCTGCCACCACCAGCATCGTAACTAATAATTTCATTAATTAATTTCTTAGGCAACGCTTTATCTCTAGACTCTCTACAGCGAATACAATTACACTTTACACCCTGATCTTTCATTATTTGTCTAAGATTAGTTATTTTATTGCCTGCTTCAATAGACTCTCCCGGAATATCTCTAATTAATCTAATAATTCTTAAATATTTAGGGACAATAGACTTACATTTAATAATTAAATCTCTTAGTTGTTTATCACTATATGCTTTATATTTACCGTCTTGCCACCATTTATACAGCAAGCTGCCTTTAGTTACAACCGTGGGATAAAACTTTATTTGATCTGGTTGAAAGCGCTCATCAGAAAACATCTTTTCAAACATCTTAAAGTCTTTAGTGGGTGTAGAGCCTGGTAAGGCAGGCATGAAATGATAGGTAATTTTAAAACCATACTGTCTTAACTTCTTAGTAGCGTCAACTATTTCTTTAACCCCATGACCACGCTTATTAATCTCTAGTATTTTATCAGAAATAGCTTGCACCCCTATCTCAACTCTAGTGCAACCAAAGTCGCGCATTAAAAGAAGTTCTTTATCATCAATATAATCTGGCCTAGTTTCTAGAGTTAAACCAATTATTTTATATTTGGCTTTTTCATTTCTTTTTTGCTCTTTAAGTAAATGTTTTTTCAAATTACTAATATTTTTCTGTGTTTTTATCTTCCTCCTCTTTTTTTGATTATAATCACTAGCTGCCTTAAAACAATTAGCTATATACCAATACCTATAATCTTCAGGTAAATAACTCCAAGTACCTCCAATAACAATAAGCTCTATTTTACTAGGATCATGACCATTTATTTCAAGAGCTCTAAGTCTGTCTTGTACTTGAACATAAGGATCATAATTACATCGTATAGCTCTCATCACAGCAGGCTCATTAGATAAATAGCTAACAGGGACATCTTTTTCATTGGGGCAATAAGCACAATTCCCGGGACAAGGATATGGTTTAGTTAATACAGCTACCGGCGCAATACCAGAAAGAGTTCTTATTGAACGTTTACGTAAAATATTTTCTAAGTTAATATTTCGTTTAATTTTACCTAATTTTAGCAGTTTTTTGTATTCTTTTAGAATTTCAGAGTTAAGCAATATATGAACCTTATATTTTTTAGATACTTTTCTTTTTTGCTCATCTAAATTTTTGGCTGTTTTTATTTTTTTTTGAGCATCTAAGATTATCTCTCTTATTGCTTCTTGCATATATTTTGATATAATTAATTTAGTACTCTAATTATTCACAATATCTAAAATCTATGAAAAAAACAAGTTTTTTATTGGGAGCTCTACTGCTTGTAGCCCTTCTAATCCCTAGTGCAGTCTTAGCTTTTAATGTTAAAACCACTGACAGTGTCTATATTGAAAAAGATGAAGTAGTTGAGGGAAACATGTATGTTGTTTCAAACAATATAACTATTGAGGGTGTGGTTAATGGTGATTTAATTGCTTTAGCACAAAATATCACAGTAAAGGGGAAAGTAGTAGGTGATATTATCAGTGCCTCACAAAACTTAAATGTAGAAGGTGAAGTGGGTGGTAACATTAGATCAATCACTAATACTGCTAGCTTGATAAATACGACAGTAAAAAGAAATGTTAACTTGGTGGGAACTAATATTTTAATTAGTGAAAATTCAAATATAAGTTGGGATGCTCTTGTTTTAGCTAGGGTAGTTGAAATGAGGGGGACTGTTCAAGGATCTCTTCATGGTGTAGCTGATAAATTACTTATCTCAGGAGATGTTAATAAAGATGTTTCTTTTACTATTAATCAAAACGATGACTATTACCAAGGTGAACCAATAAAAATAACTAGCGATAGCAATATTAAAGGTAACTTAAATTATTCATACAATAAAAACTTAAACATTGATAAATCTTTAATTGCTGGAGCTATTAATTTTAATAAAAAGAATATAGAAAATGATTGGCAAAAAAATATCTGGAACTTTATCATAGCTGTTTTTTCAGCTTTAGTAGTAGGTCTTGTGTTTATTAGCATCTCTAAAAAAGAAATGACAATTATACAAGAAAAGGCAAATTCAAGATATGGGAAATCACTGCTTGTTGGTTTAGGTATCCTTTTTTTAACACCAATAGTGTCTATTATTTTAATGATGACCATAATTGGTATACCTTTAGGATTTATTATGTTAATTCTCTGGTTTATTACGCTTTACTTTGCTCAAATTATGGTTAGCCTAGGACTAGGAAAACAAATAAGAGAAAAGTTGTTTAAAGCTAAGAAAAAAAATATTATGGCTGATCTTATTATAGGTATTACTGTTTTATATTTATTATTTTCTATACCTATCTTTGGCGGTGTGATAACATTTTTTAGCACCTTACTTGGTCTTGGTATTATCTGGAGATATAAGAAGTTTAGAATTTCTTCTCTTAATTAAATAAATAAATATTATGAATATTAACCAAAAAATCTTTAAGGCCTACGACATTAGAGGTGTTTATGGAGAGGATTTTGATGAGAGTTTTGCTTATCGTTTAGGACTAGCTTATGTGACGATGAGAAAGAAAGAAACAGGCAGTGAAAAACTTAAAATTGTTATTGCTAAAGACATGCGACTTAGCTCAGACTCTCTGCACAGTGCTTTAAGTAAAGGTTTAATAGCGGGAGGTGCTGATGTCTACGATATAGGTTTAAATTCTACCCCTACCTTTTATTTTGCAGTTGCATTCTATAATTATGATGGTGGTATTATTGTTTCTGCTTCTCACAATCCTGCTAAATATAATGGCTTTAAATTAGTAAGAGATAAGGCTTTACCAATTGGTGAAGAAACTGGGCTAGAAGACTTAAAAACATTAGTTTTAAATAATGATTTAAAAGAACCTAATAACCCTGGACATCTAGAAAAATTAAACGACATTTTAGAAACCCAAATACAGTATGATTTAGATTATGTTGATAAAACAAAGATCAAACCCCTCAAAGTTGTAGTAGATGCAGCTAACTCTATGGGGGCCCCTTATTCTCGAGAGTTGTTCAAGTATATACCGGCCGAACTTATTGAGCTTAATTTTGAGCTTGATGGAACTTTTCCTAACCATGAAGCTGATCCATTAAAAAATGAAAACTTAAAACAACTACAAAAAAAGGTTGTTGATGAAAAGGCTGACTTAGGCATAGCTATAGACGGTGATGGTGATAGGGTGTTTTTTGTGGATGAGAAAGGTCAAGCTATTAATCAAGCTATTATTAGAGGCCTTTTAGCTAAGATATTTTTAAAAGACAATCCTGAAGCAAAGATAGGTTACGATGTTAGGCCTGGAAAAATTACTAAAGATTTAATAATAGAAAATGGAGGCACTCCCGTTGTTACCAGGGTTGGTCACTCTCTCATCAAACAACAGGCTATTAATGAGGGTATATATTTTGCTGGCGAATCATCTGGACACTTCTTTTTAAATATGGATATTGGTTGTTTTGAGGTTCCTGTAATTGTAATTCTTAAACTTTTAAGCTATTTTTCTAAATCTGATCAACTAATTTCTAAACAAATAGAGCCACATAATATATATTTTCATAGTGGAGAAATTAATTCTTTAGTTGCAGATAAGGATAGTGTGCTAGAGGCTATAAAAGAAAAATATAGCGATGCCGAGTTAAATACCGTTGATGGAGTAAGCGTAAAATATGAAAATTACTGGTTTAATGTTAGAGCTTCTAACACTGAAGACAAGGTTCGCTTAAATTTAGAAGCTAATGACAAAAAAACCATGGAAGAAAAGACTCAAGAAGTTTTAGATATTATTAAAAGTAGGTAAGAAACATTGTTTTAATTAATCTAAATAAAGATTTAGGCTTACTTACATTTTTGTATTTAAAATTTTTAATACTATTAAGGATAGCTTCAGTGTTCAACGAAGTAGCATTAACAACTATATAGTCATCATCTAAATGTTTTAAGTAGTGCAGATCACTGGTAGCAATAAAGGGTTTTTTAAAGTCCTGGGCTATGGTCTGCGCTTTTTTATTTTTATTGTATAATTTATTATAAAACCAGCTGTGTTCAATAGCATTAAATAAATTAATATATTTTTTAAGTTTTTTTTCTCCAATAGATACTCCTAAACCAAAAAATGGGTGGGCAGAAATAACAAAAATTTCAGGATGTTCCTGTTTATATTTTCTAAAGTCTATAAAAGTTTTTATCTTTTCAACCTCTTTATCACAATTTAAAATTACTGTATGACATTTCTTTTTATCATTACTGTCTTCATATAGACTAACCTCAATTCCTGATATTAAAGTAATTCCTTTACCTTTTGCATAATCTACAAACTCTTGTCTGTGACCATAAAGGTCGTGAAAAGTTAAAGCTAAAACATTAAAGTTTTTCTTATAAGCATGATCAATTAAATCAAAAACATTGTGTTTTATTCGAAAACTTTCATTTTTATCTTCTGCGCTATGTATATGTAAACTTGCTTTATATTTACTCATATTTAATTACTAACCTTTTATATAAATTAATGCCGGAGTTCTTAGCTGTTGTATGCCTTTTTCATGTATGCCTATAATTTCTTTAAAAAATTATTAATATTTTATTCTTTTCTTTTATACAGACTCTTTGACTTATTAGTAATAACTAATATGGTTAACACAGCTAAGTAAGATGAGACAACGCTTGATGGAAGTTTATATTCTTTTTGTAAAATAACATCTAAGGAAATAATAATAAAAATTAAAAGCGTCCAAACAATAACATAAAATTCGCCTGGGTGTTTACTTCTATGAACATTATACCAACGCTCAAACTCTTTGTTACCCACGTATATAGCTAAAACACCAATGTATATAGCTGCTAAAGATCCCATTATTTCATTTAGTTGATTGTTATTAATAAAATCATAAACAATAAAAATCATAAAAACAATTGTCCAAAAATTAATAATCTGTCTCCAAAAATAAAAACTATTATTAAATATTTTTTTAATCATAATTTTATTTTAATTATTTAAATACACTAAAAAAGAGCCGAGATCATAATCAAATTCATAACCCTTACCCTCAAGCCATTCTTTAGTAAAAGTAAACAAAACAGGTTTTTTTTCTTTGCCCCAGCCAGTAATTATTTTACACTTTTTAATATTATCCTCTTTTAATTGAATAAAGAAATCTTCTAATTCAAATTCAGCATCAAGTTTGCTTAAACCATGTAAATCTAAAATTTTTATATTAAGTGATGTTTTCTTTTTTTTCATAAATAAAAACGGCCTTTACTAATATATTTAGATCCACCTATTATTTCAATTGTTTGGATTAAATCAAAATGCTGAACTTTTTCAACTATATCTATGTTTTCAAATTTTATCTCTAAATCTTTCTTATCTAAGTATTTAAATTTAGCAAGAGTAATGTGTGGCAAAAAAGCTTGCTCTGGTAATTTTAAATTCAAGCTTTGATATATTTCTTTTTTTAAATTATATAAATTCTCACTCTCTTGAATTAAAAGCCATATTAATCTAGGGTTTTCTTTATCTGGACCATATGAAACTAATTTACTTTTTATGTTAAAAGGTTTTGAAAAATTATAATTATCTAGCACACTAATTAGTTTATCTAACTCAATAGTACAAAAGGGTGGTACTAAAGTAATATGTAAATCATCAAGACTAGTCCATTTAACCGGTAAGTCTCTGTTCTTTTCTTGAAAATCTTTTATTTGTTTTTTTATTTCTTGGCTTGTCATAATACCAAGAAAAAGTTTTTTACTAATTGGCATATTTATATATTAGCATGATTATAATAAATTGATAATTAAAAAAACTCAAGTTAACATTGAGTTTTAAAATTAAAAGGGTGGTAAATGGGACTTGAACCCACGGCCTCCGGGACCACAACCCGGCGCTCTAACCAGCTGAGCTACTACCACCATAATATTTATACTTCTATAATCTTTTTTGTTTTGTTTTAGTTTTTCTTTTTTCTACTTTTGCCTCTTTTCTTTATTTTCTTCTACTTCTTCTATATCATCATTGCAACTCATAGGGCAACCAGCGCAATTACATCCACCTTGTGGAAAATCTAAATCTTCCATATCAATTTCATCTAAATTTATTTCTTCAACTGTATTCTCTTCTTCGTTTTTTACATCTTCTTTCTTTTTCTCTTCTTTATTGTTTGTCATATTTAAAGTTATTGTGTTTATTTTAAAATGGTACGCCCAGAGGGAATCGAACCCCCATATCCAGCTTAGAAGGCTGGTGTTCTATCCGTTGAACTATGGGCGCTAAAATAAAATTGCCATGGTTTTCTGGCAACAAGCATATCATAGCAAATTAAACTCTAAAAGTCAATTAGATTTCTCTGCCTTAAAGCTTCATATATTACAACAGCTGCGCTTACTGACACATTTAAAGAATCTATTTCCCCAAGCATGGGTATAATTATTCTTTTATCTGCAAGCTCTAACCACTCCTTATCCAATCCCTTATCCTCAGAACCAAACACCAAAGCACAAGCTTCTTTAAAGTTGGTTTTAAGATAGTTTTGACTAGCCTCTATACTGGTAGCAAAAATATTTATTTTGTTTTTTTGTAAGTATTTAATTACATCTTCTCTAGTACTAGAAACTATATCTACACCTAGAGAGTGCCCCGTACTAGAACTAATAACCTTTGGGTTAAAAGGATCCACTTTTTTATCTATAAGAATAATAGCGTCTATTTTGGTTGCTAAAGCTGTTCTAGCTAAAGCCCCTAGATTTCCAGGTTTTTCTACTTTATCTAAAACTAGCACTAAGGGATTTTTACTAAGCTTAATGTCTTTTAGTTTCAGTCCTTTATCTTCAAAAATGGCTAAGTACCCATCTGGATTATTTTTAAAAGATATCTTGTTGAAAACTTTTTTGTTAACTTGTATAGTTTTATTTTCAGCAAATTTAGCATCTGGTTTAATTTCTTTATTCTTTAACAGCTCAGGACAATAAAACAAATGAATTAAATTAAGCTTACCTAAGGCTAAACTTATTTGTCTTTTTCCCTCAACTAAAACCCAATGTTTTTCTTTTCTATATGCCTCCTTATTCTTGCATTTATACACCTCTTTTATAGTGGTGTTTGTAGAACTAATTATTTCCTTCATAATAATATTATTATAACAAATATTTATATAATAGTTAATTTAATGTAATTAATTAAAATAAGTTATTTTCTAACTTTTTTTTAAGTATGTTATACTAACTATATAATACTATTATTAAATACAAAAATAAACAATATGCCAAAAAATAAATCCGAGATCCGTAAAGATTATCTTCTTGATCAACATGTAATAATAACTCCATCACGACTTAAAAGACCAAAAGATGTGAAAACAGAAAAAGTAACTAAAAACAGTCCCAATTGTCCTTTTTGTGTAGACAATTTAGATAAAAAAAATATAGTTGATAGAATTAATAAAGAAAATTCTAAAAAATGGCAGGTCGTGAGTATTAATAACATTTTTCCAGCTGTTACTTTAAACAATAAAAAAGCATATGGAAAACAAGAAGTTATTATAGAGACACCTGATCATGGTCTAGATTTAGCTGACCTTAGTGAAAAACAAATTTATACTGTTCTAAAAATGTATAGCCAAAGAACTAAAGCTTTATCTAAAAATAAAAATCTTGATTATATTTTATGTTTTAAAAATCATGGTGTTAAAGCTGGAGCCTCTTTAAAGCACTCTCATTCACAAGTTTTTGCAAGCAGTATTATTCCTAAAGAATTAAGGGAGGAAACTGAACTAGCAAAAGATTATAAAATAAATAATAATAGTTGCGTTTATTGTGATGTTTTAAAAAAAGAAAAGGAAAGTAAAAGGAAGGTTTTTGAAGATAAAAATATAGCCAGCTTTACCCCTTATGCCAGTAAGTATCACTATGAAGTTTGGATTTTTCCTAAAAGACACTTAGACAATATTACATTATTAAACAAGGGTGAGTTAAGATCATTTGCTAAAGTGCTGAAAATTATAACTAAGAAATTACAAGCTTTAAATATTGATTATAATTTTTTTCTTCATAACGTTGTTTCTGATACTACTCAGCACTTCTATATAAAAGTCCAGCCACGCGACAGCGTTTGGGCAGGCGTAGAGTTGGGGTCAGGTTTAGTGATAAACTCTATTAGTCCAGAGGTTGCAGCTAAATATTATAGAGAAAAATAATATGAAAAAAAAATATACGTACAATAATTCCCAAAGTTGGAAATCTAAGAATAAAAAACCAAAAAGAAAAAACTCTAATAAAGATAAAAATTCTTTTATAGGGCGTGTTTTAAAAAATAAAAAACTATGGATTAGTGTTTTTATTCTAATTGTACTAGGTTTTATAAGTATTTTAGCTGTGCTTTCTTGGTATTCAAGAGACCTACCCAACCCTGATCAACTAATGTCTAGACAAGTACCTCAAAGCACTATTATTTATGATAGAACTGGGGAAAATGTTTTATATGAGATTCATGGCGATGAAAAAAGAACCATGGTAACACTAGAACAAATACCTGATTATGTAGAACAGGCGACTATAGCTATTGAAGATAAGAATTTTTATGAACATGGCGGTTTTAGTTTGTGGGCAATAACCAGAACGGTTATAACTAATATTTTATATAACAGAAAAGCTGGTGGTTCAACCTTAACACAACAGCTTGTTAAAAACGCCATTTTGACTCCAGAAAAAAGCTATAGTAGAAAAATTAAAGAGTTAATATTATCTTATAAACTTGAAAAACAGTTTTCAAAAGACGCTATTTTACAAATGTATCTAAATGAAATTCCTTATGGCTCTAACGCCTACGGTGTAGAGGCGGCGAGTAAAAAATATTTTGGTAAAAGTGTTTCTGAAATTAATATTGCTGAAGCTGCTATTTTAGCAGCCTTACCACAAGCACCTAGTTTGTATTCTCCTTACAACCATGATAAAGAAACACTACTTGGCAGACAACATTATATTATAAATCTAATGCAAAAACAGGGATATATAAGCGAAGAAGAGGCTCAAGAAGCAAAGAATTATGAACTTTCTTTTCAAGCGCCAACAACTGATATTAAAGCTCCTCATTTTGTTATGTATGTTAAACAGGTTTTAGCCGAAAAATATGGTGAAAAATTAGTAGAACAAGGAGGGTTAAGGATCTATACTACCTTAGACTTATATAAACAAGAAATTGCGGAAGAGGTTATAAGTGAAAAAGGTGAAAATAACTTAGAAAGCTGGAATGCATCTAATGCTTCTCTTGTTTCTGTTGACCCAAAAAGTGGTCAGGTTTTAGCTATGGTTGGTTCTAAGGATTATTTTAGTGAAGATATTGACGGTCAGTTTAATGTATCCTTAAGTCCTAGACAACCGGGATCATCTTTAAAGCCTTTTGTTTATGCTTCTTTATTTGAAAAAGGATATAACCCCAACACTATCGTTTTTGATGTGGTAACTAATTTTTCAACCTCTAATAATACTTACACTCCACATAATTACAACCTTAAAGAACTGGGACCGGTTTCAATTAGAAAGTCTTTAGCGGGTTCATTAAATATACCAGCCGTTAAGGCTCTATATTTATCTGGGCTTGATAATGTTTTAAACCTGCTTAATAACTCTAATTATACCACACTAGAAGATAAGAATCGTTTTGGTTTATCTTTAGTTTTAGGTGGTGGAGAGGTAAAACTCTTAGAGCATGTTAATGCTTATTCAATTTTTGCTCGTGAAGGAGAAATACATCCTATTAATATAATATTAAAAGTAGAAGATCCTGATGGGAAAGTATTAGAAGAGTTTAAAGATGAAACTAAAAAAGTTTTATCAAGTAATGTTTCTAGAATGATAAATAGTATTTTAACTGATAATGAGGCTAGAACATACGCTTTTGGTGCTAATAACCCCTTACATTTCCCAGATAGACCTATAGCAGCTAAAACAGGTACAACTAATGATTATAAAGATGCTTGGACTATTGGTTATACACCCTCTCTAGTTACTGGTGTTTGGGTTGGAAATAATGATAATACTGAAATGAAAAGGGGTGCTGGGGGCTCAACTGTAGCTGCTCCTATTTGGAATGAGTATATGAAAAGAGTTTTAGGGGATACTCCAGCTGAAGAATTTAATAAACCAGAAATTAAAAAAACCGGCAAGAAAATAATAGATGGAAGTATCGATTTTTCTAAAACATTAAAAATTGATACTGCTTCTGGATTTCTAGCTACTGAATTTACGCCTGAGAGCTTCATAGAAGAGAAAAGCTTTGCTAGTTATCACTCTATACTATATTATGTGGATAAAGAACACCCGCTCTCTGAGAGACCTACAAACCCAGAAAAGGATCCTCAGTTTAAAGCTTGGGAAAATGCTGTACAAGATTGGGCAAAAAAATTATCAGAAGAAGAGTTGTCAGAAAATAATAATCTAATACTAGAAACACCCCCAACTAAAAAAGACAATCTTCACTTACCTGAAAATATACCTAATTTAAAAGTGTTAAACTTTAACGATAACCAAACACTTAGAAATTCTATTTTAAATATTGATGTTAAGGTTGGTGCCCCCAGAGGAATAGATAGAGTAGAATATTATATTAATAATAATCTACTTGAAAACAAAGATAATTTTCCCTTTTCCTTATCTAGAGATATTTCATTCTTAAATAATGATTCTTATGAATTATTAGTTAGGGTTTGTGATGATATTGATAATTGTACTAACCAAACATTTAATTTCACTTTAGATTTAAATCAAAATAATAACAATCAAAGTGCTGATATATCTCTAATTTCCCCAAGTGATGGTATGGTGTTATCTGCTATTGATTTTCCATTAAGTATTAGTTTAAAAATAGAAAATCCCTCAAAAGTAAGTACAATTAATACCTATATAGAAAATAGGGATACTAAAGATAAAACAAAAGTTTTAATAAAGAACTCACCAGGAATAAAAAACTTAAATATGAGTTGGGAAGAAAAACCAACCGCAGGTACATATGATTTCTGGGTTACAGCTAATACTTGGTCAGGAGTTGAAATAAATACTAAAAAGAGATTACTGACTATCAATTAACATATTGAACAACAAAAAAACAGCTCTTTGCTGTTTTTTTTATTTAACTATTAACTAGTTGTTTATATGTTTTTTAAATCCTTTTTCTATTGTTTAATAGGCATTACAATATAAAGATAAGAATCCTCTTTTTCATTTTTTATCATACAAGGGGTATTATTATCAACAATAAAAAGTCTTATATTATCTGAATCAATATTATTTAAGCCATCAAGTAAATATCTAAAATTTAAAGTAATATCATTATTTTTACCTTTAATCTCTCCATTTAAATTAATAACACTTTCACCTGTTTGTGTAGATAAAGATGAAATAATTATTTCTTTCTTTTCTGCGTTAACACTAATATTAATATCATTAATTCCACTTTTAGAAAAAATAGATGATGCTTTTATTGCTCTAATTAATTCTTGTCTAGAAACTATTATTTCCGTTTCTTTTTTTTGAGGAATAATTTGTTTATAATCTGGATACTGACCACTTATTAGTCGAGAAATTATCTTACTATCATCAAGTTCAAAAACTATCTGGTTTTCATTAATATATAGTTTAACTTTTTTTTCTGAGCTATCAAGATCATCGCTTAAATTAGACGCTATTCTTAAAACTTCTTGCGCTGTTTTAGCAGGAATTATTATTTTATTATTTTCGTCTAAGTTTTTGTTTTTTTCTATATTAATATCTACAGTTTTTTCGGCCAATCTATAACTATCAGTTGCTACCATAAATAACTTATTATCACTAAATTCAAATAAAATACCTGAGAGCTCCACTCTTGATTCAGATTTAGAAACAGCAAAAACAACTTGAGATAAAGCTTTTTTAAATTCTATTAAAGAAATATTAATAATATTATTTTCTTCTATTTCAGGTAATAAAGGAAACTCTTTAGCTGACTCTCCTTTTATTTTTGTTTTATAATTACTACACTCAATTTTTATATTTTCATCTTTAACATCAAAAGTTATTTTTTCTTGTGGTAAAAAATTAATATATTCATTTATTATTTTAGCATCGATAGTTATTTCTCCTGGTTTTTCTATTTTTCCTCTAACACTATGAATTATACCAATTTCTAAATTAGTTGCTATTAAATCTATATTACCCTCATCAGCCTTTATTAAAATATTATTTAATATAGGAAGATTTACATTTTTACTTGTTATATGACTTACTACAGAAATTCCTTTTTTTAAATTTTCTTGTAGACTGATAATTTTCATATATTTTATATATTAGTTATATATTAATAATAGTAATAGTAAGGAGGTGTATAACTTAAACAAAATTCATTTTATAGCTATTAACAAAGAATAAAATTAATAATTTTGTTGGGGAGTAGCTATATAGAAACTGTGATATTTTTTATGTGTATATGTTAATAAAAAATAATACAGGTTTTTTATTAACAATCTATCCTCATATAAACCCAGGTAATGAACAATAAATTAACAATTAAATTTGGCTAGTATTAAACAAGTTTTTAATTGAGTTAAGTTCTTGTTTTGTCTTTTCATTTTGTTCAAGGTCCTTACAAATTTTATTATATGCATGCATGGCCGTGGTGTGATCCCTGCCTCCTAATTCATTTCCGATGCTAGGGTAAGAGGTGTTAAGCTCTTTTCTGATTAAATAAATTGCCATTTGTCTAGGTCTAACCAACTCCTTTTTTCTACCCTTACCAAGTAAATCTTTCATGGTTATATTATAATATTTAACTACAGCTTCAATAACATTTTTTGGTGTTATAGACTTACTTTGAATATCAGTTATTAAATCATTTAAAATACTTTTTACACTATCAAGATCTGGTTTAATTCCGCGAAGATCATGATAGGCTAAAATTTTATTTAAAGCTCCCTCTAATTCTCTAACATTATTATTAATAGAAGATGCTATATAATTAAGAACCTCTTCGTTTAGATTTAAACCTTTTTCAGAGGCCTTTGTTTCTAAAATTGCGATCTTTGTTTCAATGTCAGGCTTACCTATATCAGCAACCATGCCTGATTCAAATCTTGATATAAGTCTTTTCTCAATAGCTGGCATAGCTTTTGGTGGCCTATCTGATGTTAGAACTATTTGTTTATTGCTTTGTTGTAGTTCATTAAAGGTGTGAAAAAATTCTTCTTGCGTTCCGTCTTTACCACCCATAAATTGCACATCATCAATTAAAAGAATATCTACATTTCTATAAAGGTTTTTGAATTCTTTTGCTTTACCACTATGAATTGATTGTATATAATTGTTAGTAAATTTTTCACTAGTTGTATATAAAATCTTATCTGTTTTTTCTGATGCACTATTACCAATAGCTTGTAAAAGATGAGTTTTACCAAGTCCAACTCCACCGTATATAAAAAGAGGATTATAGACATCTCCTAATTTTCTTATAACAGCCTGACAGGCGGCATGAGCTAACTCATTACTTTTACCAACTATAAAATTTTCAAATACGTATTTAGAATTTAAACCATATCTATTAATATTGCTAGTTGATTTAAGTGTTTTGTTTTTTGTTTTTATATTTGTACTAAAAGGTTCTGTTTTAGTTTTCTTACTTTCTTCTTCTTTTGGGCTAGTGTCATTAATAAGGTTTTCTTTATCTTTTCTTAATTCTACTTTGTAAATAATATTATTTATTTTTTGTCCACTAACATTTTCTAAGGCTTTCCAAATTTTTTTATGATACTTATTTTCAATCCACCTTTTTACAAAACTATTTGAAACACAAACAATTACTACTCCTCCTTCAAAAGAAGAAATAAAAGTATCCTTAAACCATGTAATAAAACTGGCTCTTGATAGATTGATTTCTATCTCTCCCAGCACTGCTTGCCAAACCCTATTTTTATCCATAGGAGTATAAGTTAATTTACTTAATCATTATATTAGAGTTTTAAATATAACTCAACAAGAAACCTGTTTATAATATGTTAATAGTTAGTTGATAATTTTGCAAGTTTAAATAAATAAATAGTTGACCTTTTTTTATTTCAATGATATTATGTTTTTACATAGCCAGTAATATGGTTATATTTTTATTAAAGATTGTAAATGTATGCCAAAAAGAACATATCAGCCAAACAAGCGTAGAGCCAGTAAAAAACATGGTTTTATGAAAAGAATGGCCAATAGAGTAGGAAAAAAAATACTAAAAAAGAGAAGAGATAGAGGAAGAAAGGTTTTATCTAAATAACACCTTTGCTTTTTATATGTTAAAAAAAACTCATTCCATTAGAAAACAAGAAGAAATTAAAGAAGTTTTTAAGTTGGGGAAAACTTATAAAAACAAAGGCTTACTACTTAAAGTAAAAAACAATAATTCAAATAAATACAGAATGACTGTTGTGGTAAGTTCAAAGGTTCTTTCTAAAGCTGTTAGTAGAAATAAGATCAAAAGACAGATAAAAGCTTTTTTTCTAGAAGAACTTAAAAACAACTATTATAAAAAAGATTTTATATTTGTTGTTTTGCCAGAAGCAAAAGAATTAAACACTCAAGATTTAAAAATAAGTGTTAAAAAACTTATAAACAGTGTATGAAATATATAAGTTATTACCTTAAAAAAATATTAATAGGTTTAATAAAAGCTTATCAAAAAACACTTTCTTTTGATCATAGCCCCTTAAAAGTTTTTTACCCGCATGGTTTTTGTAGGTTTCATCCTACTTGTTCACAGTATAGTATTGAGGCTATTGATAAATACGGACCCATAAAAGGAAGTCTTAAGGCTGCCTGGAGGATTTTAAGATGTAACCCTTTTAATAAAGGGGGAAATGATCCACTAAAATAAAAAATCTTTAAACTAATAACATGATTCAATTATTTAACCAATTTTTTTACGAACCAATCTTCAATTTAGTTATTTGGCTTTATAATGTTATACCTGGAGAAAATCTAGGTGTATCTATAATTGCCTTAACTATTATTATTAAGTTGATTTTATTGCCATTATCTCAAAAATCAATTAAATCACAGAAAGCTTTACAGGAAATACAACCGAAAATTGATGAATTAAAGCAGAAATATAAAGACAATAAACAAGAAATGGGTAAAGCTATGATGAATTTATATAAAGAAAATAAAGTTAATCCTTTTTCTTCTTGTTTGCCACTTTTAATACAGTTACCATTTTTATTAGCTGTATTTAGAGTTTTCAGAAATGGAATTGAAAACAACCTATCATTAGTATATCCTTTTATAGAAACTCCTGAATCTATTAATAATATGTGGCTAGGTATTAATCTGGCGGAAAGAAGTATATTTTTGGCTGTTTTAGCTGGTGCTGCTCAATTTTGGCAAGCAAAAATGATGATGGCTAAAAAACCTGAAATAAAAACTAAAGGTAGTAAGGATGAAAACATGGCCGCTATTATGAGTAAGCAAATGGTATATTTTATGCCTGTAATTACAATTTTTATTGGTTTAACATTACCCGGTGGTTTAACTTTATATTGGTTTTTAATAACACTACTTACTGCCCTACAACAGGTTGTTATATTTAAACAAAAACAAAAAAATAAAGAAAAAAAACTTGTAATTGAGGGTGAGGTAAAAGAAAAAGAAGATGAAAAAATAGAAAAATAGAAAACTTTATAAATAAAAAAACTAGTTTAACGCTAGTTTTTTTGTACTAAAAATTGCTAATATTAAAGGAAAACTCTTTTTTTACCTACTATTAAATTAACCCCTTTATCACTCATAGTTAGCATGCAAGGTAATTTTATTTTTGTAGAATTATCTAATGTGATATAACCTTCATCAACACTAGACACCTCAATTTGCTTAACAGATAAAAAGCTGTGCCCCTTACTATTTATATAAATATGTAAATTTTCATCACGCGGATCAATTTTTTTAGGTAAAGATTTAGAAATATCAAATAAAGGCATATTAATAATATAAATAGAACTTTTATCATTACTTGCAATATCATAAGCGCCATCAATGTTTATTATAATGTTTTTTGAGAATATTTCTGCTTGAGAAAGAAAGTAATAATTGTTTGCTTTAGCTACTTTGATATTTTCTGTTCTTCTTGCAAGTAAGATATTACAGGCATCAGTGTAAGATTTAATGCCTAAACTTAAAGCAACCTGGCTATTTTCAACAGGAATAAAGGCAAAGAAAATTTCATTTAAAAAAAATGACACCTCTTTGGCTAATAAAGTTTTTAAAATTTTATTAAAACTTCCATCATTTCCTACGACAACTAAAGTACGAGCGCCCCTTTTAATTTCATTCCAAATAGCGCTTTCTATATTTTTTAAGTTGCTAAGCCTAATGATTTTCCCGTTTAATCCTAAGTCAGTTATTCTGGTTTCAATTTTGTTTACAGTTTTAGTGTATTTGCTTTTTTCAAGAAAATCATCATATATATAAAGGTGCATATATTATTATTTACTATTATTCTTGTC
>DATFJU010000023.1:0-47938 GCA_035269015.1 Patescibacteria group bacterium
AGTTAATATTAATAAATTAGCTAGTGGTAGTGATTTAGAATATCAAATTGAAATAGCACTACTTCCAAAAACAGAAGTTGGGAAGTATAAGGATTTAGGTGTAGAAAGAGAAAAAGTAGAAATAGATGATAAAGAAATGGATAGAACTTTAAAGCAATTAGCTAACATGAGAACTCAAGAAAAAATTGTTGAACGTGAAGTAAAAGACGGTGATAAGGTTTTAACTGATATTGAAATGTTCCAGGATAATGTGCCAGTTGAAGGTGGTCAAAGCCAGGACGCTCCTATTATTATGGGCCAAGACGCTTTCATCCCTGGACTCGATAACAAATTAAAAGGTGCTAAGAAAAATGACACAAGAGAGTTTACCTTACCTTTTCCTCCTAATCATCATCAAAAAAATCTTGCTGGGCAGCAAGTTGATTTTAAGGTAAAAGTTAAAGATGTCTATGAAAGACAGGTGCCTGAAATTAATGATGAGTTTGCTCAAGGTTTTCAGTTTAAAGATTTAAAAGATTTAAAAGATAATTTAGGACAAAACATTAAGGCTGAAAAAGAGCAGAAAAATGAGCAGAAAACAGAAATTAAGATTTTAGAAGAAATTATTAAAGAAACTAAGTTTGATGAAATACCTGATGTTTTAATTGCAAACGAAACTAATAATATGATGGCTGAGATTAAGCAATCAGTTGAAAAACAGGGTGGGAAGTTTGAAGATTATTTACAAAGTCTTGGTAAAAATGAAGAACAAATTAAAACAGACTTATTACCTGAAGCTACTAAAAGAGTAAAGATTGCTTTAATTATCAAAGAAATCTCTAAGAAAGAAGATATTGAGGCTACCGATAAAGAAGTGGCAGATAAGGTTGAAGAAATTAAAAAGCAACATGCAGATAATAAGGAAGTACAAGAAATGGTAAAGAGTGAAGAATATGCTAATTATGTTAAAAACCTTTTAACTAATCAGAAGGTAGTAGCTAAGTTAAAAGAGTGGAATATTAAAAAATAAACATATGGGCACTTTGGCCTTTAATAGACAAGCAAGAAGAGAGTATGAAATCCTAAAAACCTATGAAGCCGGTATGGTTTTAAAGGGTTATGAAGTGAAGTCTGTTAAAAGTGGTCAAATTAACTTAAAAGGTAGTTATATTGTTATTAAAAGAATTGAAGGTAAGAAAGCTAAATCTCTAGCCCCCTTCTTAGTTAAGGCTCATATACCGATATATAAGCCTGCAGGGCAAAAAGATGAATATGATCCTTATAGAGATAGGCAGTTGTTATTAAATAGAGTTGAGATCAGTCAGTTAATTGGTAAGGCACAGGAGGCAGGCTTGACACTTATTCCCTTAAAAGTTTATACTAAGCATAACCTTTTAAAGTTAGAAATAGGTGTGGGTAGGGGTAAGAAAAAGTTTGATAAAAGGGAAGATATAAAGAATAGAGATTTGGATAGAAAAATTAATGATCTTAAAAAAAGAAGATTTTAATATTTGGGGATGACTGGCATCGATAGCAAGAGTCCCTTAAATATTCAGAGCGTGTTTGAGTGTACACGTAAATACCACTTAAACTATAATTGCAAACAAACTTGCAAGCAAAGCTACTTTCGCATGGAAAGTTCCTAGCTTTGTACCTGTTGCTGCTTAAATAGCAGGCAACCATCTGTCCAGCTAGCTCCGAGTTGGGTTACAGGTGTCATTAGGGGCTCGATTCTAAGTTTGGTTTTTAGACTTAGGATTTAAACAAATAAAAACTAGAAGTGCTTGGTTTCGTTTAGCTTAGACAAGTACTTTGAAACTTCAAGCTAAACTATCTCTGTAAAGTTATTTAAGAAGCCTTGTTAGACGCGGGTTCAATTCCCGCCATCTCCACATTCTTAAAATCTAAGTAGTTAAAATATTATATTATTATTAAATAATATAATTTTTATATATAGCTGCGGTGGCGGAACAGGTAGACGCGTTGGACTTAAAATCCAATGGTAGAGATACCGTGGGAGTTCAAGTCTCCCCCGCAGCACTAAAAAAACTGTGTATAGCACAGTTTTTTTGTTTACTTGACTAAAAAAAGGAGATTATATACAATTAATTTAGCTTTGAAAAAAGTTTTTTTATTTGCGGGTATCGTATAATGGTTATTATATTACCTTGCCAAGGTAGAGATACGGGTTCGATTCCCGTTACCCGCTCACAGATTTATTGCGAAAAGCAGAGTTTAAAAGCTCTGTTTTTTGCTGTAAAGACGGGCTTAAAGTGCTTTCAGCTATATTTGGTATAGCTGGTAAATTTATATGAAAATTAGGGTCGTTGCCCACCCGTTGCCCAAAATTTTCAATAGATGTTTCTTTTGGTTCTAAAACATCCATTGCTATTTTTAAGGTAGACGGACTAAGATGAGCATAACGCATAGTTGTAGTTATATCGGAATGGCCTAAGAGTTCTTTAATTACCTGTATAGCGACACCATTTTGCGCTAAATGAGATGCAAAGGTATGTCTGAGCTTATGCCAACCAATTTTCCGTAATCCTGCCTTTCTGCAGGCTTGATAGAGTTTCTTGCAACAGTAATACTGTTTGAAAGCCTCTCCTTTTCTAGTGAAAACAAAACCACTCTTTTTATTTTTCTTTCTTAACATTTCAGCTACAGAAGGTAGTAAAGGAATATATCTTATCCTATTACTCTTAGTGCTTCCCATTACTTCTCTAACTATTGATCTTCTGATAGTTATTAATTTATCTTGAAAATTAATATCATTCCAATCTAAAGCAATTAATTCTCCAAATCTAACACCTGTTTTTAGAGCAAAGAAAATCATTTCTTTAATTTGTCCTTCACTATGAGTTAATATTTTCTTAGCTTCTTCCTCTGTTAAGAAATCAAATCTATTAGGCTCTACCTTTAATCGTTTAATTCTAGGAATACCTGTAATTAAACCCCAGTCTTCAGCAGTTTTTAAGCAGATACTAATAGTTGAAAGGTAATGATTAATAGTAGCTTTAGAGATAGTGGTTTTCATCATTTTAGCTTTAAAGTTCTCTATATCAAAGTTAGTAATCTTATCTATCGGCTTTTTTCCAAAGAAAGGAATAAGATAAAGTCTTAAACAGCTTTCTTTATGTTGGTATTCAGATAGTTTGTTATTGTTTTTAACATAAACTTCTAACCATTCAATAGAAAAATCTTTAAAGAGAATAGTTTCCTTTTTCTCAATAATTGGTTCTCCTCGCATTAACTTACTTCGCAGAGTAGCTTCATATCCTTTAGCTCCTTCTTTTGAATTAGAAGGGCTTTTTTTACGATAACGTACATAATCAAATCTGAAGTCCACCCACCAATTATTTCTAATTTTTCGTATACTCATATATTTTATCTAACTGGTTCAATACGATTCTTGTCTAAATACTCCAAAACATCATTTTCAGAAAAACGAATACATCCCTTTATTTTATAAAAAGATATACTTCTTGATTCAACAAGACGATAAATAGTTATTTTAGATACACTAAGCAAATCAGATAGTTCATCTATATTGTATAGTTTTTGAATTGTATTAAAGTCAGTTGTCATTAATTTTTAAGGAGCAATACAGTGATGTGAATCTTTCACATTTGAGCAATGTATTACTCTAGCATAATTTATATTATTAATTCAAGTTAATTGGAGTGTCATATAATATTAATCTGTCAAAAAATCCTGTTTTAAATGGAATAAAATCCAATGAATATGCCTTATAATCTACTTCACCCATCCATTCAGATTGAAAAGTTTTTTCAAACACTGGAGTTAATAAAGATAAGAATTTTTCTATAAATTTTTGTGCATACCAACCTAAAATTTCAATGGCTTCGCTTAAATTCTGTGAGCGAAAAAACTTTTTCTTACCAAACATGCGACCAGTAAACAATTCTTTGCCTAAATATTTGCTCATATAGGCTCCTAAGTTGTTTACCTTTCCTATTTGTCGGATATTCACCATTCCTTGCTTCCAGAGCCATTCTAAGACGTTATTTTCAATATAAGGAAGGTTGCAGAGCAGGTGATAATGAACAGATCCGCCATGTTCTTTTTTTCTACCCCAATGATCTTCATCTTTTTGAAATTCAGGCACAGCTAAATATTCAAAATCAGGATAACGATAAGTTATTCTTTTAATGAATTGGTTAAATATATAGTTTGCTTCTTTTAAGTCAGTAGTGGACTTTGCAAAAGTTAAAGTCATAAATTTATTTAACTGGGGGTTTGAGTTAACTAATCGTCTAATTTCAGTTTTAGTACGATTAATAGAAAATTGGACTCTTTGTTTTCTAATTTTTTCTTGTTCAAACATGTCCAATTGCTTTGCCTTTTTTGTTATTGTTTCTTCTTTATTGCTTTCATACTCCCTCCAGACATTCTTTTTATATTTGTATAGTTCAACTTGCTTGCCCGATACTACGACTTTAAGATCGTAAGTATAAGCCATAAAGTTTTCGTTAGATGTGTGAATATAATCAAGTTTAGAGATAAAGATCTTGTTTACTTTTTTATCCTTTTTAAATATCAGTTTGGCAAGTAATCTTTTTTCGGCCGGCTGGGCAGTCCGCCCGAAAAAAGGATTACCTTACAACAAACTAAAATATTTGAATTAAAAGGAATAAATACACCATAGCAAAACAGAGTTCACAAAAGTTACGGGGAAGATTTGGGGTAACTCTATAATATAGCTAATCTAAGAGAAAAATTTTTGTGAATTTGGGGTAATTTTTAAGAAAAAAAGCCAATTTTTAAATTGACTTTGAGCTATTTTAGAGATATGATTAAAATATACTAAAATTTTGTTTAAAATTATGAAAATAACTGAAAACGAAAAGAGAGATATAATTAAATATTTAGAAAAAGGAAAGCCTTTGCCAGAAAAATATAGATTTTTGCTTTTTGATGATAATCGTGAGGTAGAGCTACTTTGGAATGGCAAGGCTGATGAAATTGAAAACACAGTTTTACCTTTTCAAACTATTGAACATATTGATGAGCCAAGAAGTGAAGATAAAATAAATTTACAAGGGTCTTTGTTTGATACTTCAGGAAGACAACAGGCTGGTTGGGCTAATAAGCTTATTTGGGGGGATAATAAATTGATTTTATCTTCTCTTAAAAATGGACCTTTAAGAAAACAAATTGAAGCAGAGGGAGGATTGAAACTTATTTATATTGACCCGCCTTTTGATGTTGGTGCCGATTTTTCCATGAAAGTAGAAATTGGAGATGAAGAGTTTACAAAAAAACCATCAGTTATTGAAGAGGTTGCTTACAGAGATACTTGGGGAAAAGGGGCAGACAGCTTTATTTCAATGATTTATGAAAGATTAAAACTAATGCATGGCCTTTTGGCTGATGATGGTAGTATTTATGTGCATTGTGATTGGAGAGTTGCCCCGTATATAAGACAGGTTCTTGATGAAGTGTTTGGATCAAAAAATTTTAGAAGGGATATAATTTGGGTAATGTCAGCAGCTTCTGGGTATAAAGGAATGGTCGAAAACTATGTGAGAGGACATGAGAATATAATTTACTATTCAAAATCTGAAAATATTATTTTTAATAAACCCTTTAAGGAGTATTCAGAATCTCAACTTAGACGTTTTACAAAAATTGATGAAGAAGGAAGAAAATATAAACCGATAACAAAAACCAGGAGGGTTTATTTAGATGAATCTAGAGGGGTTCCTATTTCTGATGTATGGGATGATATAGCTAATTTTCAAACTATTGTTAATTCTCCAGAAATAGTGGGATATCCTACTCAAAAACCTGAAAAATTAATGAAAAGAATAATCGAGACTTCAACAAATGAAGGTGACTTGATTGCTGATTTTTTCTGCGGATCGGGCACTACTTTAGCGGTTGCAGAAAAACTAGACAGGAAATGGATTGGCACGGATTTGGGTAGATTTTCAATTCATACTACTCGCAAAAGAATGATAGGCGTCCAAAGAGGATTAAAAAAAGAAGGTAAAGATTTTAGAGCTTTTGAGATATTAAATCTTGGTAGGTATGAGAGAGACCATTATTTACAGGAAAATGAAAACCTACGAGAAGAGGAAAGAAGAGCGCAAAAAGAAAACAAAGAAAAACAATTTAGAAGCTTAATACTGCAGGCATATAAAGCTGAAAGTGTAAATTCGTTTAATACTTTTGTTGGTAAAAAAAGAGATAGAATGGTGGCTGTCGGCGCGGTTGATGTGCCAATAACTATTGATTTTTTAAATAACATTATTGAAGAGTGTAAAGAAAAAAATATTACTAAAGCTGATATTTTGGGATTTGATTATGAAATGGGAATAAATTTTGATGAAGCTAAGCAATATGGAATAGACATAGCTTTTAAAGTAATTCCCAGAGAAGTGTTTGATAGAAAGGCGGTAGAAAAAGGGCAGGTTAAATTCCATGATGTTGCCTATATTGAAGTTAAACCAATAGTTAAGGGTAGAGGTAAATTAAAAGAAGTAGCTATTGAATTAACTGATTTTAGCGTATTTTATAATCAAGATAATACTGGCGAAACTGATGAGAAATTAAAATCAGGACAAAACAAAATTATTATAGAAAATGGACAAGTAGTTAAATACACCAAAGATAAAAAAACAGACTTAGTTGAGAAAGAAGTTTTAACAAAGAAATGGACAGATTGGATTGATTATTGGTCTGTTGACTTTAATTTTGAAAGCAAAAAAGAAATAATAAAAGTAATTGATGGTGAAAAAGAAAATGAGGAATGGACAGGTAATTATATTTTTGAAAATGAATGGCAATCTTTTAGAACAAAAAAAGACAGAAGCTTAGAGCTGACTTCAGTATTTAAAGAAACTCCAAAAGGAAAAACAAAAATAGCAGTTAAAGTGGTAGATATTTTTGGGAATGACACAACAAAGGTTATAGATATTAATATATAAATATGGATTTTATTGAAAAAATATTAAATATACCAGAAGAAACACAAACTATTGAGTTTAAAAGACTTTGTGGCGATAGGGTCGTAAAAAAAATCATTGAAACCATTGTAGCCATGGCTAATACTGATGGTGGTGTAATTATTATTGGAATTGATGATCCTGAAAAAACTGACAAAAAAGGAGTTGATAGAATATATGGTATCGAGGAAAGCAAAGAGTTATATGATGAAATTTTTCACGAAATTAAACGTATTATACCCCCTATATCTAATTTAAAGCCTACTATTTTAAAAGCTAAAAATAAAAAATCAGTTGCTTTATTAGATATTTCTAAAGCAACAGAGTCTTTTTATTCAATAGATAACCAGGTTTTTGTTAGATTACATAAAAGCAATAAACGACTGTCACCAAATGAAATAATTAAATTTAATTATGCAAAAGGGTTTGAAAAAGCTGATAGAGAATTAGTTGATATAGATTTTGATTTACTTAATACAGAATATTATCAAAATTGGAAAAAAGAAAGAAATGTAAAAGAAGTTAATATAAAACAAGATTTATTTCAAAGTGGCCTGGCCAGAAAAGATGAAAATGGGGCAATAAAACCAACAAGAGCTTCTGTTTTGTTATTTGCTAAATACCCCACTGAACTATTAGAAACAAAATGCGCTGTTAGAGTTATCCAATTAAAAGATACGGTTGAAAAATTTCAAAAAACACCAAATTATATTTTTAAACCTAAAACTTTTGGAGGCCCTATTATTGATGCAATAAAAAACACACAAGATTATGTCTTAAATTTAATTAAAAGTGGGATTGAGATAAATTCTGGTTTTATTAATAAATATAAAATACCAGAAAGAGTGGTTAAAGAAGCTATAACTAACGCTGTTATACATAGAGATTATCACATAAAGAGAGATATAGAGATAAGATTATTTGAAGATAGAATTGAATTTTTAAGTCCGGGATTATTTCCTTACAATATCACAAAATCTAACATTGGCAATGTGAGGTCAGATGGACATAGAAACGATTTAATTGTAAAACATTTGAGAGAATTTCCTGAACCTCCAAATTTAGATTTGAATGAAGGGGTGAGGGCTATGAGATCAGAAATGAATAACCAAAATTTATATCCACCTATTTTTTTAACTTACCCCAACTATGAAGATTCTGTTAATGTTATTCTTTTTAATGAAGAGCAACCCAACGAATGGGAGAAAGTAAAAAATTATTTAGAAAAAAATAAATATATAAATAATACGATTGCAAGAAATATTACAGGCGAAGTGCAGACACATAAAATGTCAAGGATGTTTAAAAGATGGGTTGATCAGGGTCTTTTAATTAAAATTGAGGCAAAAAATAAGAACCCTAAATTAACTAAGTATAAGCTATCAAATATTGACGAATTAAATAGTTAATATTTCTCTTTGCAATTGCGTTTGCAAAGAGAAATAAAACATCTATTTTTAGCCTAAAAACGATCATTTTCTTTGCATAACTAAAAATATGGCATTACATAAAGAATTTCCAAAAGATAAATTTACAATACTTGATCCTAAAATCAGATGGTTTCCTGCTGAAGAGGATTTAAGAGAACAGGGTTATGAAAAATTACTCCCCCCTTTTGTTCCCGAACTTAGAGAAAAAATAGCAGAATGGAGAAAAAATAATTATGAAGGAGCTAGTGAGACATCTAAGGCTTTATTAAACTGGTGGTTTAATGAACCACATACAATTTATAAAGAAGATGGGTCTAGTGTTCTTTTTCAATACTATTTTGCTCAAAGAGAAGCCGTTGAAACTATTATTTGGCTTTATGATGTTGAAAAAGTTAGTGGTAAATATGATTTAATTAAATTTGATAAACTTGGAAGAGTTAGTCCAGGTATGTTTTCTGAAGATTGGCTTCGTTTAGTTGTTAAAATGGCTACAGGCTCAGGAAAAACAAAAGTTATGAGTCTTCTGCTCGCATGGTCTTATTTTCATAAACTATATGAAAAAGATTCTGAGCTTTCCAAGAATTTTTTACTTATTACCCCAAATATTATAGTCCTTGATAGAATAAAAACCGATTTTCTAGGGTTAAAAATATTTTATGAAGACCCTATTTTGCCTGATAATGGTTATCAAGGACAAAATTGGCAAGACGATTTTCAAATAAAATTACACTTACAAGATGAAGTTGGTACAATTTCAAAACAAGGAAATATTTTTTTAACAAATATTCACAGAGTTTATGAAGGAGATATAAAAGAATCTAGCGTTGATGATGAAAACACTATGGATTATTTTCTTGGTACTAAAGTAACTGGAAAAACAAATGATTCCAAAATTGATTTAGGCGAAATAGTTAGAGATGTAGACGAACTTATGATAATTAATGATGAAGCTCATCATATTCATGATCCTAAAATGGCTTGGTTTAAATCAATTGAAGATATACACAATAAAATGCTTCAAAAAGGGAAAAAATTGTCTTTGCAAATTGATGTAACTGCAACTCCCAAAAATGATAGAGGAGAGATTTTTGTTCAAACAATTTCAGACTATCCTTTAGTAGAAGCTATACATCAAGGAGTGGTTAAAAATCCAGTTTTGCCAGATCAAGCTAGTAGAGCAAAATTACAAGAAAAGCAGAGCGCTTTATTTGCTGAAAAATATGAAGATTTTTTACGCCTTGGGGTTGAAGAATGGCAAAAAACATACAAAGAGTTAGAGCCAACAGGTAAAAAATCTATTTTGTTTGTAATGACAGATGATACTAAAAATTGTGACGATGTTGCAGAGTTTTTAGAGAATAATTATCCAGAACTAAAAGGAGCAGTTTTAACTATTCATACTAATAAAAGCGGAGAAATTTCAGAAACAGTTAGTGGTAAAAAAGAGAAAGAGCTCCAAGAGTTAAGAAAAAAATCTAACGAAATAGATAATATAGAAAGTCCATATAAAGTGATAGTTTCTGTGCTTATGTTAAAAGAGGGGTGGGATGTAAGAAATGTAACTACTATTGTTGGTCTTAGAGCATATAGCTCTGGTTCTAAAATTTTACCAGAACAAACACTAGGCAGAGGTCTTAGAAGAATGTATTTTGGTCAAGATGTGCAAGAATATGTTAGCATTATTGGAACCCCTGCTTTTATGGACTTTGTAGAATCAATTAAAGCTGAAGGAGTTGAGCTTGAGAAAAGAAAAATGGATAGAACTGGAACGCCAATTACTCCAACAGTTATTGAGGTTGATAGAGAAAACATAAAAAAAGACATTGAACAGCTAGATATTGAATTACCTATTTTAACTCCTCGTATTCAAAGAGAATATAAAAATTTAAATTCTTTAAAAGTTGATAATTTTAAAAATGAAAAGTTTAATTTAAAAACTTTTTCAGAAGAAGAGCAAAAAGAAATAGTTTTTAAAGAAGTGATTGACGATAAAGAACATCATACTACTTTTTTAAATAGCTCAATTGAACCAAATTATCAAAGCGTTGTTGGTTTTTTCGTTCAAAGAATAATGAAAGAATTAAGACTATTTGGTTGTTATGATATTTTGTTTGGCAAAGTTAAAGATTTTATAACAAATAATTTATTTAAACAAAAAGTTAACTTAGATGATCCAAATATTTTAAGAAATTTATCTGAAATAGAAATTGTTAAAACAATTATAGAAACATTTAAAAAAGAAATTAATAATTTAACTGTGTCTGACATCGGTGATACTGAAATAAAGAATTATATAAAAATAAGCAGTGCTAGACCTTTTGTTGTTACTGATAAATCATATTTATTGCCTAAGAAAAGTGTTTTTAATAAAATAGTTGGTGATAGTGGTTTTGAAATGGAGTTTGCTGATTTTTTAGAAAAGTCTGATGATGTAATTTCTTTTGCTAAAAATTATTTAGAAATACATTTTAAAATAGATTATAGAAATGCTAGTGGGGCTATTTCCAGTTATTATCCTGATTTTTTTGTAAAATTAAATGATAAGTTAGTTTATATAGTTGAAACAAAAGGCATAGAAGATTTAGATGATATTGAAAAAATTAAGAGATTAGAACAATGGTGTAAAGATGCAAGCGAAAGACAGAAAAAGACAGAATATAGAATGCTTTATGTTAAGCAAGAAGAATGGGATAAATATAAACCAAAAGATTTTAATGAATTAGTAAAGATATTTTTTAATTATGAAAATAAATAAAAAATTAATTAATCAAATTTTAAGCAAAAAAATAATATATTTGAGAGATTTTTTAAAAGATTTTAATTATATTATAAAAAAAGAAGATGGTAAACTATCTTTTTATAGTTTTAATTCAAAGAAATTTTTTGAATTAGAAGATATTATCTACACAATTTATTTTTTAAAAAAAAGAAGATTTGATTAAAGTAACTTCTAGTAATATTAGTTTACCAAACTTAAATCCAACTGAGTTTAAGTTAAAAAAAAATACTAACCAATTTGATTTTATTTATACTAAATTAAAAGATGTTTACGGTGATAATATAGAGGCTACCTTAGAATTGTTTGATTTTAAAAAGAGACATTATAAAACCAGAGAACAACAAAGGATAAGCAGAGAATTTTGGTTACCAATTTTAATTGCTATTTTTGGAGCTATAGTTTCAATAATAATTAGTGTTTTTAAATAAATAAAATTACTACATGAATAGTAAAGTAGAGTAGAATACTTTATTTATATAATAGTTTAATTATAAAAAAGGTGGGGGAAAAATAAAATTTTATTTTTTTATGAATAAACAAAAAATAACACAGGAAAACAAAGAAGATTGGTGGTTATTTTGTGATAATTATTTAAAAATTGCTTCTTTAGCCTGCAAAGAGATGCTTCATCAAAAACATTCTGTTTTTTGGACTGAATCAAGGGGCGATGTAGGACCTCCAGCATATTGGACTTATAATTTATACATACCTGCTATTTATAATTTGAAACACGCAATAGAAATTTTTTTAAAATACTTTCTAATAATTATAGAAGATAAGTTTCCTGAAATAGGTAAAGATGGTCATCATATTGAAAAATATTTGAATTTATTTAGCAGTAAATATAAAATTAAACTTATTAATAAAGTCATTAAGAAAGTTATTGATCAAGCTAAAGAACAAAATGTATTTAGATATACTTTAGAAGCAGCTGACATAGAGATTGAGTTCAGCGAAGAATGGATGAAAAACATTGCTAAAATATCTTTAAAATATTTTAATTGTGAAGATATAAAAAATAAAATTACAGATTTTAATTTAAAAGATATTTCAAATGATAGTTTTAGATACCCAAAAAACAAATTAATAATTGAATTGAATTATAGCAGCCTGGTTCATAAAATAACTAAAGATGATGTAAAAAAAGTTTTAAAAGACATAGGTGAATTAGAAAATGCTTTTAATTCTTTGAGGTTTATATTAGATGTTTATAATGACATTAATATTAAATAATGTTATTACTTTACCACCAAACACTGTATTGCCCCGCTAAAAGCGTTGACCATATGTTGCCCAGATGGTGATAAAAGTAGATGTATTGAGTAGTTTTAGATAATTAGAGATTAAACAATAATTACCTAATAATAGACAATAATTAGTATATACTGGATTATTGTCTTTTTTGTTTCTCTGTTTCGATTCCCGTTACCCGCTCACATAGAAAAAGCAGTCCCTAAAGGGTCTGTTTTTTTGTTTGTGTTATTATAGGAATGTATAAGTTAGTTACTTTTTTGTAATTAATTCGTTATATTATAAGTAAGTAAATAATTATAATTAAATAAAAAATATGAAAAACAAAACAAAAATTATTTTAGTAGCAGCGATTGTTATTATTGCTGGAGGTCTTATTTATCAAGCAAGTTTAAATAATAATTTGCAAGACAATGAAAATTCTTCAGCGGCAGTAACTTTTAAGGATAATTTAAATAAAACAAATAGCGTTGATATTGAATTTAATAAAGAACAAGCGATTCTTAATGGTTTAGGGTATGAAGATCTTGAGCTTAAGCAAGTTCGTTCAGCCTCTGGAGCTCGCTATCAATCTGAGGATTCTGAGGTTGTTGCTTGGAATAAAGGTGATGAAATAACAATTTATGAAAATGACGAATCAATATTTGTTGGCACTAAAGATAATTTAGAAGAAGGTGTTTTTAATGTTGATATTAATTCTAATCTTGTGGGTAAAACTTGGGTTTGGAAAGAAACAATTATGAGTAATGACGAGAAGGTTGTTCCAAAAAATCCAAAGGCATTTACAATTACTTTTAAAGAAGATGGGAGTGTTAGTGGGTCTACTGATTGTAACTCTTTTGGTGGTTCTTATGAGCTTTCTGATAATAAGATAGAGTTTAGTCCTTTTGCTATGACAAAGATGTATTGTGAAGGTTCTCAGGAGCAGGAATTTGTTGACTTGGTGAAAGAATCAAATACTGTTCAATTTAATAATGAAAATAATCTTGTACTTTTACTTCCTTTTGATTCTGGCTCTATTATTTTTTCAGAAGAGTAAAAAATGGAAATAAAATTTAAAATATATTTATCACCCTTACCTGTGTTAACCTAGTCAAAAGTGGTGACCATATGGTGTCCAAAAGGTGATGAAACTTGATGACGTTTGACTACATTTGACTACAGTTGAGAAACTAATATTTGCAGTATATTAGCTTATAACTTGATTTTTTAGCTATTATTACTAATAAAGATAAAATAGGGTGTTTATGTTTCGATTCCCGTTACCCGCTCATAACAGAAAAGTAGCCCTTAAAGGGGCTATTTTTTTATAAAAATATAAAAATTATTATAATTTAATAAATATTTGATACAAGTTTTTATATGATTTACTATATCAATGTAAATTGATATTTAATGTATATGAAATTAAAAGCGTGTGAAGTTAAGAAATCAAAACAAGAATTAACTGAAGTAGTTAGTTTTTTAAAGGCTATTTCAGAGGAAAATCGCTTAAAGATTTTGTGTGTTTTGCAGAAAAGTGAGCTTTGCGTTTGCGATATTTGGCAATATCTTAGTTTACCTCAGAATTTAGTTTCTCATCATTTAAAAGTGCTAAAAGATTTCAACTTAGTTGAGTCAAGAAGAGAAGGTACTAAAATTATATATTCACTGAATCCTAAAGTTACTAAAAAGTATATTAAATTACTTTCTAATTATATTTAAATAGAATAACTCTGTTTTTAAGCAGGGATTAATTATTAATTTAAACATCAATAGTTATTGATGTTATATAAACATATGGAAATACAATCAATTCAAGTTTTAGGTTCAGGTTGTCCAACTTGTAAACAATTATTTGAACAAACAAAAAATGTAGCAGCTGAATTAAATATTAATACAGAAGTTGAATATGTCACTGATATTAGTAAAATAGTTGAAATGGGTATAATGACTAGTCCTGTTTTAGTAATTAATAACAAGGTTGTTTTAACAGGTGGAGGTAAAAGTGATGAGGAAATTAAAAAAGTTTTAGAAGAAAGCACTAAATAATATGGATATATTTTACCCTATTGAGTTATTTGCTGATTGGTTTAGCTATGGGCTACTTAATTTAAATGAGGTTTCCCATTTTGGATCATCAGTAAATTTCTTTGTTTATGATTCCATAAAAATAATCCTATTACTACTAGTCATTAATTATTTCATGGCGATTTTGCGTCACCACTTGCCTGTTGAAAAATTACGTAATTTTTTAGTTTCTAGAAAGTGGTATGGACTAGATTATTTCTTAGCAGCTATATTTGGAACTATTACCCCCTTTTGTTCTTGTTCTTCTATACCTTTATTTATTGGTTTCTTAGAAGCTGGCATACCTTTAGGCGTAACCCTCACCTTTTTAATTGTATCACCTTTAGTTAATGAAGTAGCAGTGGTTCTTTTTCTTGGATTGTTTGGTATAAAAATAACAGCTTTATATGTTGGTTCAGCTATACTACTTGGTATTATTGGTGGTTTTATCTTGAGCAAATTGAAACTAGAAAAATATGTAGCTGATTATGTTTGGAAGATTAAAAGTCAGAAAGTTGAAACAAAAGAAGAAAAAATAACAGCTAAAAAATTAGCAATTAGATTTTGGAAAGAAGCTGTTTCTTTAACTAAGAAATTAACTCCCTATGTGTTAATTGGAATAGCTGTAGGGGCAGGTATTCATGGTTTTGTTCCAACTGGGTTTTTTGAAGAATATATTAGCGCTGAAAACTTTTGGGCGGTACCAGTTTCTACTATATTAGCCGTACCGATGTATGCCAATTCTGTTGGGGTTATTCCTATTATGGAATCATTAGTAGCTAAAGGAATTCCTTTGGGTACCGCTATGGCCTTTATGATGGCTGTAGTTGGTCTTTCTCTACCTGAGGCACTTATTTTAAAAAAGGTAATGAAAACAAAATTACTCGTTTATTTTTTTGGAATAACAACTATTAATATAATAATTATTGGTTATTTGTTTAATATATTTATAAAATAAAAAGTATTATGAAAAAAACAAAGATTCTAATCATTTTCTTGATTTTAATAAGTTTCATTTTGACTGGTTGTTCAAAAAAAAGTGAAAATACAGTTTATTATTTCAAAGAAGATGGAACCAAGACTACAGTTAATCCAGATAAATCTGAAGAGGCACCAGCTGACAAATTAGAGATTTATTATTTTCATGGTAATACTCGTTGTGCTGCTTGTAATACTGCCGGGGAATATGTTTCAAATACAATTTCACAATACTTCTCAGAAGAAGTAGAAAACGGAGTGATAGATTTTAGAGAAATTAATGTTGATTTAGCAGAAAATAAAGAAGTTGCTAGAAAATTTAAAGCAACCGGTTCATCTTTATATATAAATAAAATAGTAGACGATCAAGATAACATTGAACAAGAGTCAAGAATCTGGCGTTTATTAAATAATGAAGCTCAATTTGAGGATTATTTAAAAGATAAATTAAATTCTTATTTAGGCAAATAAAGTTATGGAATTCATTAATATTTTAATAGATAGCTATAACATACCTCTTTTAACTGCTTTTCTCTTAGGTATTTTAACCTCAATAAGTCCTTGCCCGTTAGCAACCAATATAACAGCTGTTGCTTATATTTCTAAGGAGATAAAAACTGTTAAACACACTTTATTAAATGGATTGTTTTATACTTTAGGTAGAGGAATTAGTTATACCTTGCTTGCCACTCTTATTTATTTTGGTGTTTCTAGCTTTTCAATTGCTAGTATATTTGAGGGTTGGGGTGACAAGGTTCTAGAACCCATTTTGATTGTTATTAGTTTGATAATGTTTGGGGTGATAAACATTAAAACTGGTAGTGAAGGTAAAAGAATTACCCAATTAAAAGAATGGTTATCAAAGAAAGGATATTTAGGGTCATTGTTACTTGGAGTTTTATTTGCCTTAGCCTTTTGTCCGTATAGTGGAGTTTTGTTTTTTGCTGTTTTAATGCCACTTGTTTTAAGTTCAGCAGAAAGTTTGTTGCTACCACCTCTATTTGCTTTAGGCACTGGTTTGCCAGTTATCATTTTTTCTTTTTTAATAGCTTTTTCTATGAAAAAAGTAAGCAGAGCTTTTAAAGCAGTTCAAAAAGTTGAAAAAGTAATGAGATACTTAGTTGCTTCTGTGTTTATGTTAACTGGAGTATATTATTTATATGGTTTACTTAAGTTTTTAATTGTAAATAGTTAGTTTAAATTTTAGCAGCTCTCTCATTACTTCTTTATCTTTAAGTATAGAAAAGAAATAATATAAAATTGATTTTTAGGCTGATAAATACTATAATTAAAGCAAATAGCTTAAATTAAATGGATAATAACTTTATCCATATATTTTTAATTATGTATATCGCTTTTGACATAGGCGGAACTAATACTAGAGTGGGTAGTTTTGTTAATTTTAAAGATTTAAAAGGAACTACTAGCTTTAAAACCCCTAAATCATTTCAAGAAGGATTTCTTAAGATAACAGAATATATTCAAGAAATGAAAAAGGGTAAGCTTGAAGGGGTGGTTTTAGCTTTGCCAGGAGTAATAAATAACAAAAAAACTAAAATACAAAGAGCTCCTAATTTATCTGATTGGGAAAACAAAAGTTTAAAGAAGAGATTAATTGCAAAGTTTAATTGTCCAGTTTATTTAGTTAATGATGCTGATTTAGCTGGTTTAGGTGAGGCAGTTTTTGGAGCTGGTAAAAAGTATAATTTAAATGCTTATTTATCTTTAGGTACTGGGATTGGTGGTTCTCGTATAGTTAATCAGAGGATTGATAAATTCTCTGCTGGTTTTGAACCTGGTCATCAAATTTTATTAACAGATAAAAAAGTTTCTTGGGAATCACTTGTTGGCGGAAAAGCATTTTATAAAAAACATAAAGTTTTACCAGAGAATTGTCAGGACTCAAAGATTTGGACTGATTGGAATAGAAACTTAGCTTTAGGAATGGTTAACTTAATAGTTTTTTGGTCTCCAGAGATAATTATTTTAGGAGGAGGTTTATTAAAAAATAAAGTTGATTTACCTTTTATAAAAAAAGAAATTAATAAAAATTTAAATATATTTAAGACACCCTTAATTAAAAAAGCACAGCTGAAAGATGAAGTGGCTTTTTATGGGGCAATGACTTTTTTAGAAAATGAAAATGGTTAAAATTAATCAGAAAATATTAAGAAAAGTAAATACTAACAGGAAGATAAATAAAGAAGATTATTTAAAGTTTTTAAGTAAAGACGAGAAAGATAAACTATTAAAAGAAGCTAATCACTTACAAGGAAAAAAAATAGTTCACATTAATGCGACCGCTAAAGGGGGTGGAGTAGCTGAACTTTTAATTAGTTTAATACCATATTTTAAATCTTTAGGAATTAAAGGTGAGTGGTATGCTATTAGTCCTGATATTGGTAATAAGTTTTTTGAAATTGGTAATAAGTTTTTTCACTTGTCTCAAGGGGCTTCAATTAAAATTAGTTCACAAGAATGGGATAGTTATAAAAAGATCAGTAAGAAAATATTAAAAGAAATTGAAAAAATTAATGGAGATATTTTAGTTGTAAATGATACTCAACCACTTTTAGCTGGCTATTTATCTAAACGTTTTGAAAAAAAGGTATATTATAATCATACTGATACCTCATCAATTAATAAGACTTTTTGGAATAAAATTTTTCCTTGGCTTGAAGGTTATCAGAAAATTATTTTCTCACACAAAGACTTTATTGTTGAGGATAAACGCTTAAAAGGTGTAACAAAAGTTTTTGCACCAGCAATTGACCCCTTGGCTCTTAAACAAAAAATTGTTAGTCAGAAGAAAGCGCGTTTATATTTAGAAAAAAATGGCGGTATTCCAGCCTCTGGGCCTTTAATTGTTCAGGTGTCACGTTTTGACCCCTGGAAAAACCCGACCGGATTAGTTGAAGCTTTCTTAAAATTTAAAGAAAAGAATAAAAATGCTAAGTTAGCTTTAGTTGGCTTTAATCAGGCTAAAGATAATCCAGCAGCTAAAGCTGTTTATGAAGAGGTAAAAGAGCTTACTAAAAATAATAAAGATATTTATTTATTCTTTGAGCCTCAAGGAAAAAAGATAACTGAATTTACTATGATGGCTCAAAATGCCGGTGATATTCTAGTGCAAAATTCTATTCGAGAGGGATTTGGTTTAACAGTTGCTGAAGCTATGTGGAAAGGTAAAGTGGTGATTGGGGGTCCTGCTTCGGGAATTCGTCGGCAGATCAAAAACGGAAAAAATGGTTTAATTGCTAAAGACTCTGATGAATTAGCTAAAAAGATGGAGCTAATTTTGAATGATAAGTCTTTAAAAAGAGATTTAAGAAAAAAAGCTAAAAAAAGCGTTTTAAAGAATTTTTTATTTACTCGTTTAGTTTTTGATCACCTTAGACTTTATCGTCAGCTTTTAAGATAAATAGTATTAGTTAATAAAAAGTATTATATTTTTGTAGTTAAAGTTTATAGATTATATTATATAAGCACATAATTATTGTTTTAAGTTATTTTATATATGAGGCAGATTAACAAGTTTTATTTAGCTTCCTTTTTAAAGAATCAAACATACTTTGTTCCCATTATAATTTTGTTCTTTCAAGACTTAGGTCTTGATTATGCTCAAATCTTTTGGATATTCACGGCTGGTTCTATCTTTGCTTTTATCATAGAAATTCCCACAGGCATACTAGCTGATCTCTATGGGAAAAGAACTAGTATTATTTGGTCAAAGTTTATAATATTTTTAGCTTTCATAGCTTTTGCTATAGCTAGAAATTTTTGGGGACTTTTGTTAGCTAATTTAGTATATGAACTTGGAAAAAGTTTTCGTTCAGGCACAGAAACAGCCTTTGTTTATAATTATTTATTGGAAGACAAAAATAGACCAAGCTATACTAAAGTAAAATCTAATCAAAAGTTCTATGCTAGAATTTCAGAAAGTATTGGTACTGCCCTGGGTGGTTTTTTAGCCTATCAATTTGGCTTTAGCTTTGTTTTCTTTATTGCTGCTATCCCAGCTTTTATTAATTTCTGGCAAACATTAACTTGGGAAAAGATTAAAGAGAATTTGCACAAGGGCAAATTTAGTTGGAAAAAGAATGCTTTGTTTGCTACAGATTCCATTAAAGAGGTGTTTAAGTCACCAGCTATTAGAAAAGTAGTGGCAAATATTGCAATTTTTACAGCTGTGTTTGTAGCAGCAGATAAATTCATTCAACCTTATATGAAAGAGGTTGGTATTGATATCCAGTATTTTGGTTTAATATATTCTGTTTTTTTAATTCTTACTGCTTTTTTAGTGAGATATTCATATAAGTTGGAAGATAAATATGGAGGAGTTAGACTTATGAACTATCTCACTTTTATTGCTTTTTTACCTTTAATATTTTTAGGCACTGGTATTAGCGCTATTTGGGGAGTGGCTCTATTCTTTTTTGTTATGATGGTAGAAAATGTTAGATCTCCAATAGCAAACACATTGTTTCATCAAAATGTAAATTCTGATAATCGTTCAACTATGGGTTCAATATTGCAGTTATTTAAATCCTTAGCACAGCTTATACTTTTACCTGTAATTGGTTACAGTGCAGATATATATAGCGCTTCAACAGCTATATTTATTTTGGGAGTGGTAGTATTTTTAAATGCTATTTTGTTTTGGATTTCCAGAACAAATTTGAAAGAAAAAGCAGTTTAATTTTTAAAATTACTTGTTGATAATTATTATAATTCATTATTTTTTCCTAATATTAAAGACAAAAATTAGAGTTTGACTATGATTTCTAAATTTGCTACTATATCTATATATAGTAGTTTTATTTATTATAATACCACTATATATAGTATTATATTAACTTTTAATTATTTATCGTATGGAAAAGAAAGCAAAAAAAAGTTCCTTTGATCTACTTAAAATGATCAGTGCTTGGGTCCTCAGTTTTGGCCTGCGCTTAGTGCCTTTTCGCCCACCAAACATTGAACCAATATTAGCTGTGCAAATGCCTTTTACTAAAAAGTTCGGTTTTATATTTGGTTTTATGTTTGCCTTTTTTAATATTGTAATCTTTGATGTAATAACTGGAAGAACTGGACTTTGGACAATTATTACTGCTACCGTTTACGGTCTTTTAGCACTGTTTTCAGCTTGGTATTTTAAAAACCGCAAGAACAAAGCTCGCCATTATGCTATTCACGCCATTTATGCCACTTTAATATATGACGCTTTAACTGGACTAACTATTGGTCCTTTATTTTTTGGTCAAAGTTTTTACGCTACTCTAATTGGTCAAATTCCTTTTACTGCTTATCACTTACTCGGTAATGTTTCACTAGCTTTACTTTTCTCCCCGGCAATATATAAGTTTATGGCTACTAACCCTAAATTAAAATTTTCTTATTTAAAGCAAAAATTAACACCTGCTAAAATATAATAGTATTTATAATAAAAATATATAATAATTAATTAAAAATATGCCTAACTCTAATATACCCAAAGGGATTAACAAAATTAAAAAAAGAGACGGTCGTTTAGTGAATTTTAATACAGAAAGAATAGAGGAAGCGGTAAAGAAAGCTTTTTTGGAAACTGAAGTTGAAAGCAATGGCTTTGCTAAAAAAATAGCTAAACAAGTTGAAGCTGACTTAAAGAAGTTGCAAAAAGTATCAACTGAAAAAACTTTTGTGCCAACAGTAGAGATTATTCAAGACTTAGTAGAAGAAGAATTAATGAAAAATGATTTCACTAAAGTGGCTAAGGCTTATATTTTATATAGAGAACAAAGATCTAAACAAAGAGAGAAAAAACAAGAAGTACCTGAACATGTACGCAAATTAACTGATGAGAGTAAAAAGTATTTTAGAAATCCATTATCTGAATTTATTTTCTATCGCACCTATGCCCGTTGGATTGAAGATGAAGAAAGAAGAGAAACTTGGATTGAAACTGTAGATAGATACATGCAGTATATGAAAAAGCAGTTAAAAGAGAAGATAAATGATAAAGATTATAATGATATTAGAGAAGGAATATTGAAACAAGAAATAATGCCTTCAATGAGGTTGATGCAGTTTTCAGGTAAAGCAGTAGAAAAAACTAATGTCTGTGCCTATAACTGCTCCTACACTGCTCCAGAGAATTTTCAAGATATTGCCGAAATCATGTATGTTTCTATGTGCGGTACAGGTGTAGGTTGGGCTGTGGAGAGTCAAAATGTTGGTAAATTTCCCCAAATTCAAATGCAAGGTGGCAATAAAAAAGAGACACATGTTGTGGATGACAGTAAAGAAGGTTGGGCGGACGCACTAGCACTTGGTATGAAAACTTGGGCTAACGGTGAAGATATTGAATTTGACTATTCTCAGCTTAGACCTGCGGGAGCAAGACTTAAAACTATGGGTGGAAAAAGTTCAGGTCCAGATCCTTTGAAACAACTCATAGATTTCACTCGTATGAAGATGCTAAACAGACAAGGTAAGAGGTTAAGAAATATTGATTTGCATGATATTATTTGCATGATTGGTTATTGTGTTGTCTCTGGTGGCGTTAGAAGAAGCGCTATGATCTCATTATCTGATTTAGATGATAGAGATATTAGGGATGCTAAAAAAGGACAATTTTATGTTAATGAACCGCAAAGAAGCTTAGCTAATAACAGCGCTACTTATATTAAGAAACCAAGCAGTGAAGAATTCTTGAATGAATGGTTAGCACTGGTAAAATCTGGTTCAGGTGAGAGAGGAATATTTAATCGTGGTTCATTAGCCAAAACTATGCCTAAAAGAAGAATTGATTTACTTAAAGAAAAGAAAGGTTATTTTGATATTACTGGTAACTTCATTATTGGACAAATGGGAACCAATCCTTGTGGAGAAATTATTTTACAATCTAAACAATTTTGTAATTTATCTGAGGTAGTAGCTAGAAGTAATGATGATGAAAAAAGTTTAATGAGGAAAATAAGGTTAGCTGCAATCTTAGGAACTTATCAAGCTAGTTTAACTAATTTCCCTTATCTTTCTAAAGCTTGGAAAACTAGCTGTGAAAGTGAAAGATTATTAGGTGTTTCAGTTACTGGCCAATGGGATTCTAAAGCTAGCAGAGAGGAGAGTACTTTGAAGAGATTAAAGGAGGAGGCAGTTAAAGTAAATAAAGAATATAGTAAGCAGTTTGGTATTGAGCAATCTACTTCTGTAACATGTGTAAAACCTTCTGGAACAGTCTCACAGTTAGTGGACTGTTCTTCAGGGATGCATGCTAGATTTTCCCCATATTATATTAGAAGGGTAAGAATATCTGCTACAGATTCATTATTTAAAATGCTTCGCGATCAAGGAGTGCCTCATAAGGCTGAAGTAGGACAAATATATGGTGAAGCTAGCACTTATGTCTTTGAATTCCCAGTTAAGGCCCCTAAAGGCTCTATTTATAGTAATGATCTTAGCGCTCTAGAACAGCTTGAACACTGGAAAAAGGTGAAGGTAGCTTATACCGAACACAATCCATCAGTAACTATATCTGTAGCAGAAAATGAATGGATAGAGGTAGCAGATTGGGTTTATGAAAATTGGGAAATAATTGGTGGACTATCATTTTTACCTAGAAGCAACCACGTCTATGAGTTAGCTCCTTACGAAGAAATAAATAAAGAAAAATATGAAGAGCTAATTAGTAAGTTTAAGTATATGGACTTTGCGCAAATTGTAAGCTATGAAAGAAAGGATGAAACTGAAGTTAAAAAAGAATTAGCTTGTGCTGGGAAAAATTCTTGTGAAGTTAATTAATACATAAAGAGTATTTATATAAATTTATGTACTACACCGGTAAAGGCGACAAAGGCACAACCAAGCTTTTCAACTCTAAAGATAGGGTTGATAAGGGAGAGCAGATATTTGAAGTGCTAGGTTCTTTAGATGAGCTGAACTCTTGGCTAGGTTTAACTTTTGTTGAAGCTGAAGATGGTTTAGAAATATTAGAGATAATAAGAAAGACACAAAATGATCTCTTTACTTGTCAAGCATACTTTGCTCGCTCAGAGGTGAAAATTCCTAAAGATTTTGTTAGTAGTTTGGAGGAAAAGATAGCGCAGATATCTAACAAGATTAAACCTAGAACTAGTTTTGTTTTAAGCGGAGGATCTAAGCTGAGTGCTAGTTTAGATGTGGCTAGAACTTTAGCCAGAAGAGCGGAGAGGCAAGCTTTGAAATTAAGTGATGAGGATAAGAAAGAAATTGATGAAATAGTCTTTATATATTTAAATCGTTTATCTAGCTTACTCTATGTTTTAGCCAGATTAGCTAATGATATATATGAAGCTAAAGAAAGTGTGCCTGAATATAATAATTAGTTACAAATAAATATAAGTTATATTCAATTATGCAGTTCACCTTATGATAATTTTTTATAATCTAAAATGTTTTTATAAGTATGATTTATAAAGAGAAGCCACAAAATTTTAATTCAAGATTTGATGTAACTAGTTGTTTCGTAGAATATAATGAAGAAATTCTTTTACTTCATAGACAAAATCATAAGCCGGAAGGTAATACATGGGGCGTTCCAGCTGGAAAAGTTGATAAAGGAGAAACTATTTTGAAAACGATGCTTAGAGAAATGAATGAAGAAACAGGATTTGTGTTGCCTTCTTCGCAATTTTCTTATTTTGGAAAAGTTTTTGTAAAATACACTGATTATGATTTTGTTTATCATATTTATCATACAAAACTAAAGCAGAGAAATAAAGTAGTTATAAACCAGGCAGAACATAAAGATTTTAGGTGGATTTCTCCAAAAAAAGCTTTGAATACGCCTTTGATACAGGATTTAGATGCTTGTATTAAATTATTCTATGGATTATGAGTAGTCATTTCTTGATTTTAAAGTTTTCTTTTAGGATGTTTTCTGGAATTTTACTCTTTAGGGTATAACAATAAATAAGAATCTACAAAGCTTTACACACTTCTTTGCTTAAATTGTGCTTATTAGCCACAACGTTTTATATCTTAAAGTTTAATATAGTTTTCCTTGACTAATAATACAAAAACTATATACTTAAAGTAGTTAAGAAATAGATAAGCTAGGAGAGCAGATGCATTTGCATCCTTTTAGTGTTAGAAAATAGATATGAGAATTAAATGGCGTAAAGCCAAACCAAAACAAGTTAAACCATATTTTACCTCCAATAATAATATTAAATCGGAGAAAGTGTTTTTAATTGATGAAAATAATGAAAGAGTGGGGGAAATTGATACATATGATGCATTGCAAAGAGCAGAAGATTCTGAGTTAGACTTAGTTTTAGTTAACCCTAAGGCTGATCCTCCAGTAGCTAAAATAGTTGATTTAGGTCAAATGAAGTATGAAAAAGAGAAAAAAGCTCATAAACAAAAAATGCAACAAAAGAAAGTAGAAATTAAAGCTATTAGACTTTCAGTTAGAATTAGTTCTCATGATTTTAATTTTAGATTAAAGCAAGCTCAGAAGTTTATAAAACAGGGGAATAAATTAAAATTAGAGATAAATATGAGAGGGAGAGAGAAACAACATCCAGAGCAGGCTAAAGAGGTAATTAGAAAATTTGTTGATTTAGTGAAGGATACAGAAGGTTTAGAGGTAATTGAGGAGCAGGCCTTGACAAAACAAGGTGGAAGGTTTATTATTATACTAGCAAATAAAAGCTAAGACTTTTTATATCAGGTTTACGCCTGTTTTTTATTCTAAAAAAATAAATATATGCCGAAAATAAAGACACATAAAGCCACAGCTAAACGATTTAAAGTTACCGGTACTGGCAAAATAAAACAAAGAAAAGGTGGTCAAGATCACTTTAATTCTAAAGAAACAGGAAAAACTACTAGACAAAAAAGAAGAGATAAGGATGTCTACAAAGGTTTAACCAAAACTGTTAAGCAATTAACACCGTATTCATAATAAAGCCAATATTAGGCTATTTTAAACTTATGTCCAGAGTAAAAAGAGGAACAACTCATTCAAAAAGAAGAAAAAAACTTTTAAAAAGTGTTAAAGGATACAAATGGGGACGCAAGAATCAAATTAGATTAGCGTCTACTGCTCAAACAAAAGCTGGCGCTCATGCCTTTAAAGATAGACGTAGAAAGAAAAGAGATATGAGAGCTTTATGGCAGATTAAGATAAGTGCTTTTGCTAAAGAAAATTCTTTATCATATTCTCGTTTAATGGATCTTTTTCGCAAGAAAAAGGTTGGTTTAGATAGGAAAATTCTAGCTGATTTAGCTGAAAACAATAAAAAAGTTTTAAAAGGTGTTTTAGAAAAAGTAAATAAATAATATGATGTTTGCACTTAAAATTGCTCAAATTATAATCGCTGTACTACTAGTTGTAGTTATTTTACTACAAAATAGAGGCTCAGGAATGGGCAGTGCTTTTGGTGGCTCTAATGCGGTATTTACCACTAAAAGAGGCTTAGAAAAAAAACTATATAATATTACTATTGTTTTAGCAATACTCTTTTTTGCAGTATCTCTGGCTGTTGTTATTATTTAATTTTACTGCATTTAATTATTTATAAGTGAACGAAGATCAAGATAGAAAATTAGAGATAAAAGATAAAACTCAGTCAAATTGGGTTAGTTTTTATTTAAATTTGAAAATAAAATTAAAAAAGTTTTTTCTTAAAAACAATATTTTTAATAAACAAAAAGCAAATAAAGAACTTGATCATAAACAAATTAACAAAAAACTTATTTATAACTTAGCTCCTTCTAAGATTCCATCTTTTAGACAATTGAAGCATGTAAAAAAGTTTTTAAGTTCTAAAGAAAAAAGATGGATTAATATATTAATACTTTTAATAATTATTGGTGTATCTTTATTAGGTTGGGGTTTTTATCAAAATAACCTAGAAACAGTTCCTAGTTTTGGTGGTGACTATAATGAAGGTTTAGTAGGTGCTCCAAAATATATTAACCCTTTATATGCCTTTTCTGATGTAGATAGTGATTTAAGTTTTTTAATCTATTCTAGTTTATTTAAATACAATGGTAATGGTGATTTGGAATATGATTTGATTACAGATTATGAGATTAAAGAAAGCGGAAAGAGCTATATATTACAATTAAGGGATGATGTTTATTTTCATGATGGACAAAAATTAACAGCCAATGATGTTGTATTTACTATTAACGCTATTAAAAATCCTGATTTTAGATCTCCGCTCAGAGGTGTTTTTAGCGGTGTAGGTGTTGAAAGGCAAGGAGAGTACACTGTAAAGTTAAGTTTAGCTGAAGCATATGCTGGCTTTGAAGAATTGTTAACTTTTGGTATCTTATCAGAAAGAATTTGGCTTAATATTAATCCTGAAAATGCTAACTTAGCTGAACAAAATATAATGCCTGTTGGGTCTGGTCCTTATAAATTTGATGCTTTATCAAAAAACAAAGAAGGAAATATTAAGGAATATCACTTACTTGCTAATAAAGATTATTATAATAATACTCCTTATATAGAGGAGTTAAACTTTAAATTTTATCCAGATTTTTACAGCTTAAACGCTGCTTTAAATAATGATGAAGTGGATGGTATAAGTTATATTTCTAATACTAACAAAAAGGATGTTATAGCTCAAAATTCAATTAATTTTCATGATCTATTTATACCACAAATTACTTCTATCTTTTTCAATCAAGACAATAATGATATTTTAAAGTCTCAAAATTTTAGAAAAGCTTTAGCTTTATCAATGGATAAAAATGATATATTAGATACTGTTTTTGGTGATGCCATAAGACAGATAGATACGCCAATACTTCCTGAAAGTTTTGCTTATAATAATAATGTAGAGGCTTATGCATATAATATAGATGAAGCTAAAAAACTTTTAGAAGAAGAAGATCTATTTATACAAGAAATAAATCAAAAAGACGTTGATAAAATAAAAAAACAAGAAGAAGAAGCTTTAAGACAGGAAGAAAATGAAGAGAATGAAGAGAATGGAGAGAATGGTGATACAAATAATGAGAGTGAAAATAATAAAGATGTTGACGATGAAAATAAACAAGAACAAGAAGTTGAAATAGAGGGGTATGATAAATTAAAAGCTTTGAGTGAATCAGCGGATTTAAGTTTAGCTGGTAAATGGTTGTATAAGGAAAACAATGATGGTGAGAGGGATTATCAAATATTAAGTATTACTGTAGTTGATAATCAAGCTAATAAAGAACTAGCTAATAAATTGTCTGAAGCTTGGGAAAAGGTGGGACTTAGAACTATAATAAATGTAATTAGTAGTGAAAATATTCAGTCTCAAGTTATTAAACCTAAGGAGTTTGAAGTTTTAATTTATGGTCAAGCTTTAAGTTTTGACCCTGATCCTTATGCTTACTGGCACTCAGGACAAGAATTAAATATCATTAATTATAATAATGATAAAGTAGATTCTTTACTTGAAGAAGCTAGAGTAATCTTAAATAAAGAAGAAAGAACTGAAAGATATTTAGAATTTCAAGAGATAATTCATGAAGAAATTCCTGCAATTTTCTTATATTCACCTTTATATATTTATCCTCAAAACAAAAAAGTTAAAGGTTTTAATACTGAAAGTATTTTAAAACCTGAACATAGGTTTTCTAATATAAATAATTGGTATATTAAAGTAAAAAATAAGTTTGTATTGTAAATAGATAAAATATTATGGATGAGAAGAAGTTTATTTCTTCCCTTAAAGATGACATTTCATCTTTAATCGACTTAGAATATAAAAATAAAGTTCAAAGGTTTTTTAAGGAAGAAGTATTTCCTATAGGAGTTAGAGCAAAAGATTTAGAAAAAGTAGAAAAACAATATTTTAAAGATTTAAGATCTTTAAATAAAAAAGATTTTTTTAATATTGTTAACTCTTTACTGCAAGAAAAAGAACATGAAATAAAAACCTTAGCTTTTAAATGGTTATATAAAAAGAGAAAAGATTTCACAAAAGCAGATTTTAAAGTCTTTGAGAAATGGCTTAAAAGATATATAAATAATTGGGCACATTGTGATAGTTTCTTAACTCATAGTTTAGGATATTTAATATATTATTATCCCGAGCTCATAGAAAAAACAGACTCTTGGATAAATAGTAATAATAGATGGCTTAAAAGATCTGCCTCTATTATATTAATATATTCTTTTAAATATCATAAAAATAAGTCAGAATTTAAGTTATTTTTTTCAAGACTTAAAAAGGTAATACTTAAACAAATAAATGATAGTGATGATTTAGTACAAAAGGGTTATGGCTGGAGCGCTAAAGAAGCTAGTAATATAAATGAAGATTTAGTATTTGATTTTATATACAAACATAAAGATAAGTTACCGCGTACAGCTCTTAGATACGCAATTGAGAAGATGAGTTTAGAGCATAAGCAAAAAGCAATGTTTAAATAAAAAATATCTCTCTATAATAAATTAAAAATTAATTAGAAAAAGGATAAATAATTATTTAAAAAATATTATTTATACTTATAAAAAATATGTATAAAACATACAAATCACAGACAAGTGATGCACGACAAAGTGCACCAAACAAAAATAATAAAAATATAAATAAGAACATTAATAAAAATGTGAGAACAAATAAGCAAAGAAATCCTAAAAGACAAAATTCTTTTAATAAAGCTCCAAACAAAGTTAATAAAAGCAAGATTAAAAGTACACAAACCTTTGCTAAAGGTAAGCTTAGAGTTATGGCTTTAGGTGGATTAGAAGAGGTTGGTAGAAATATGGTGTTAATTGAGTATGAGAAAGAAATCATTATTATTGATATGGGATTAATGTTCCCAGATGAAGATATGCCTGGCATTGATTATATTATTCCTAACACTGAGTATTTAGAAAATAAAAAAGATTGGATTAAGGGTGTTGTTATTACTCATGGTCATTATGATCACATTGGAGCTATTCCACATATTATGCCAAAAATTGGCAATCCTCCTATGTTTATGGGTAAAATGACTGCTGGTTTAGTAAGAAGAAGGCAGAAAGAATATAAAAACAGCTCTAATTTAATGATTCAAGAAATTGATGAACATAATAAGATAAGCTTAGGTAGAAATTTCAAAGTTGAATTTCTAAGAGTTAATCATTCTATACCAGATTGTTTTGCTGTTATAGTCCACACACCAGTAGGAACAATTGTTCATACTGGAGACTTTAAGATAGATTTTTCACCTGTAAATGATAAACCAGCTGATTTAAATCGCATAGCTCAGATTGGTGATCAAGGCGTTACTTTATTAATGTCTGATTCTACTGATGCTATTAGTCCAGGTTATCAAATGTCAGAATCTACCATTGGTGAAGAAATGGGAAAATTATTTGAAGAGATTGAAGGTAGAATTATTATTGGTACCTTTGCTTCTCAGTTAGCTCGTGTACAAAAATTATTTGATTTAGCTGCTAAATATAATAAGCGTATTTATCTACAAGGTAGAAGTATGATTAGTAATGTTGAAGTAGCTCATGAAATTGGTTATTTAAAGTTTAATCCTAAACTTTTACTTACAGACGAAGAGTTTAAAAGGGTTCCAGATAATCAATTAGTAATTATAGGTACAGGTGCTCAAGGTGAAACTAATGCTTTTTTATCTAAAGTGGTTAATGGAGATCACAGAACTGTTAGTTTAAAGGCTGGTGATACTGTAATATTTTCATCTTCAGCAATACCTGGTAACGAAAGAAGTATACAGCATTTAATGGACGCAATTGTTAGACAAGGAGCTAAGACTATTAATTATAAAATGTTAGACATTCATGCTGGTGGTCATGCTAAACAAGAAGATTTAAAGCTAATGATTAGATTAATGAAACCAGAATTTTTTATGCCTATCGAAGCTCACCATTTTATGTTAAAGGCTCATGCAGAGTTAGCTACTAAGGTTGGCGTGGATAGAAATAAAATCTTTGTAGCTGACAATGGTCAAGTGGTTGAGTTGAAAAAAGAAAATGAAAAGGTAGAAGGAGTTTTAACAAAAGAAATGATTCCAACAGACTATGTGATGGTAGATGGCCTTGGGGTTGGTGATGTTTCAAGTATTGTTTTAAGAGATAGACGCATGATGGCTGCTGATGGTATGATTGTGGTTATTGCTACTATTGACTCTAAAACAGGTGACATTATTGGTAATCCAGATTTAATTTCTAGAGGTTTTATTTATATGAAAGAAAATAGAGATTTAATTGAGAGTACTAGAATGAAGGTTAAGAAAATGGTTAAAGATAAGCCTAGCACTACTCCAACTGATGATGACTTCTTAAAGAATAAAATTAGAAACGATATAGGACAATTTTTATTTAACAAAACTAAGCGCAGACCAATGGTTTTGCCTGTAGTTATTAAGGTTTAAATATGTTAAATAGCTTTATTGATTGGATAATGCTTTTGGTAGAACAATTAGATTATTGGAATATAGCTCTACTTATGACTATTGAGAGTTCTTTTGTTCCTTTTCCTTCAGAGCTTGTTATACCTCCGGCCGCTTACCTTGCTCAGCAAGGTCAATTAAGTATTATTTTAGTAGTTATATTTGGAGTTTTAGGTAGCCTTTTGGGAGCTTTAATTAATTATATTTTGGCTTTAACTTTGGGTAGAAAAATTTTATATAATTTAGTTAAAACAAAAATAGCTAAATCTATGTTAATTACTGAGGCTAAGTTAGAAAAATCAGAAGCGTATTTTTTAAAGCACGGTGAAAGGTCCACCTTCTTTGGCAGACTAGTGCCTGTTATTAGACAACTTATTTCTATTCCTGCTGGTTTAGCTAAAATGAATATATTTAAATTTTGTTTATACACTTTTTTAGGTTCTAGTGTTTGGATAATAATCTTAGCTTTAACTGGTTATTATTTTGCTAAACAACAAGAACTTATTTTTCTTTATTACAAAGAAATAGTATTTTTTATTCTGCTTATTGTTTTAGTAATATTGTTTATTAAAAATAGAAAGGTAGTTAAAAAGAAGAAATTACAAAAGAGCCAAGAAAAAGAAAGTAATATTATAAATACAGACTCAGAAGAAAAAATTAACAATAGTGTAACTGATTAATAATTTTGTAGTTAAGATAAGAGAAAAAAAGAGCCTTGGAGGCTCTTTTTCTTTTTTAGTTTAACTTTTAAATATAAAAATATATTTAAATTAGAGAAAAGACACTTGCATTTTTTGTAATCTTAGTATAGAATAAATAAATAATATAATAAATCACCTATAAGAATCACTTTTGGTAGAAGGTGGCCAAAAGGCTTTCCTGTAAAGGAGGGTTAAGTTAATTTTTTTATTGCCTAAAAAGCAATATAAAATTAAATAAAATTATGTCAGATGAAACAAAAAAAATAGATTTTTCTAAGCTTTTAGATAAGCAGGAATTTAGCATCCCTCAAGAAGGTGATGTTATTAAGGGTACAGTAGTAGCAGCCTCTAAGTCAGAGGTAAGACTAGATGTTAATGGTGTTATGGTAGGAGTAGTTAGAGGTCCAGAGCTTTATTTAGAAGATGATGAATATGGTAAATTAAAACCAGGGGATGAAGCTGAAGCTATGGTTGTAGAAAATGAAAATGAAAACGGAGAATTAGAACTATCATTTAAGAGAGTTGGGCAAGAAAAGGCTTGGAATATGTTAGAAGAAGCATATCAAGACAAAGAACCAGTTACTATTAAAATAGTTGATGCTAATAAAGGTGGTTTAATGGCCAGATTTAGACAAATCAAAGGCTTTTTACCTGTTTCACAATTAGCTCCTGAACATTATCCGCGTGTAAGTGGTGGTGATAAGAGTAAAATTTTAGATAAATTAAAGAAATTTGTAGGAGAAAAAATGGAAGTGAATGTTATTACCTTAGAAGAAGGAGATGATAAGATTATATTTAGTGAAAAAGAATTATGGAATAAACGTAAAAAAGATGTTATTTCTCAATATAAAGAAGGTATGGTTGTCGAAGGTACTATCACCGCTATTACAAACTTTGGTGTTTTTGTAAGCTTTGGTGAGAACATGGAAGGTTTAATCCATATTTCTGAATTAGCTTGGCAAAGGATTGATTCTCCTCATGATTTAGTAAAAGTAGGAGACACTATTAAAGCTGAAGTTGTTAAATTAGAAGGTTCTAAGATATTTTTAAGTGCTAAAAAGTTAATGAAAGATCCATGGCATGAAGCTACTAAGAAATATAAGGAAGGTACTGTGGTGGAAGGTGAGATTTTAAAGGTTAACCCTTTTGGTCTTTTTGTTAAGTTAGATGAGGAAATTCATGGCTTAGCTCATATTAGCGAATTAGGATTAAAGCCTAAAGAGAAAATTAATGAAATTTTTAGTGCTGGAGAAAAAAGAAAGTTTGAGATTATTAATATTTCACCAGAAGAACATCGCTTAGGCCTTAAATTAGAAGATAAGAAAGATAAAAAGAGTAAAAAAGATCAAGAAGAAACATCAGAAAAAAATGTAAAAAAAGATACAAAAAAAGATATTGAAGAAATAAAAGAAGATAAGTCTGAGGACAAGGATGAGAAAGAAAGTAAAAAAAAGGTAGAAAAGAAAGAGGACGTAAAAAAAGATAAAAAAGAAGCTGATAAAGAAACTAAAGCTAAAAAAGAAAATATTAAAGATACAGACGATAAATAAAGAAATTTTCTTATATAAACAATAGGTTTAAGCTGTTATTGTATTTGCTAAAAAACCTAAGTCATTATATACTAAAATTAATTGAATTTAAGTGTATTAAAAATTATTATGAAGAAATTAATTAAGAATTTTCTAATATTTTTTATAATCTTTCTGGTTTTAGCTGCTGTTTTTAGTTCTTATAGTATAAATGGAGACAAACCTGAAAATAAAGGTCTTAATTATTTAATCAGCTCAATTGAAAGTGAGGAGATTTCTAAAATTGAGGTTGAAGAAAATAAGATTTTGCTAACCACTAAAGATGGTGAGGAAAAAATAGTTAAAAAAGAAGGTAATCAATCTCTTTCAGAGTTGTTGGTAAATTTAGGTGTGAGTAAAGAAAAAATTGAAAAGGTTGATATTCAAATACAAGAACCTAGTGGTTTTGATTATATTATTGCTAACATCTTACCATTTTTAATACCCTTTTTGTTAATTGCAGGTTTTATATACTTCATGATGAGGGGTATGCAAGGAGCTAACTCCAAAGCTATGAGCTTTGGTCAAACTCAACCTAAAGAAGCGGAAAAAGATTCTAAAACCAAAGTAACCTTTAAAGATGTGGCTGGAGTTGCAGAGGCTAAAGAAGAATTAAAAGAGGTCGTTGAGTTTTTAAAATTTCCTAAAAAATTCCATGACTTAGGAGCTAGAACTCCTAAAGGTGTTTTATTGCTCGGTGGTCCTGGCACAGGAAAGACGCTACTTGCTAGATCGGTTTCTGGAGAGGCTAAAGTGCCCTTTTTCCATATTTCTGGTTCTGAGTTTGTAGAAATGTTTGTTGGTGTGGGAGCTTCTAGGGTTCGTTCACTCTTTCAAAAAGCTAAAAAAAGTGCACCTTGTATAATATTTATTGATGAGATTGATGCTGTAGGAAGAAAAAGAGGATCAGGCCTAGGAGGCTCACATGATGAAAGAGAGCAAACTTTAAATCAAATCTTAGTTGAATTAGATGGCTTTGATCCTAACGACAATGTTATTGTTATCGCCGCTACTAATCGCCCTGACGTGCTTGATTCAGCTTTACTTAGACCTGGTCGTTTTGATAGACGCATTATTGTTGATGAACCAGATTTAAATGCTAGAGAAGAAATATTAAAAGTTCATGTTAAAAAGAAACCCTTAGATAAAGATGTAAAACTAAGGGATATAGCTGAAAGGACTCCAGGTTTTTCAGGGGCGGATTTAGCTAATCTTTTAAATGAAGGCGCTATTTTAGCTGCCCGACAAGATAAAAAGACTATATCTAAAGAGGACTTATTTGAAGCTGTAGAAAAAGTAATGATTGGTCCAGAGAGAAAAAGTAGAGTTTTATCTGATAAGGAAAAAAAGATTACTGCTTATCATGAAGCCGGACATGCTTTAGTTGCTCATTTTTTACCTAACGCTGATCCAGTGCAAAAAATATCTATTATTGCCAGAGGCAAGGCCGGAGGCTATACTTTAAAAGTTCCAACTGAGGATAAACATATGCACCCTAAATCAGATTTCCTTGATGAACTATCAGTTCTTTTAGCTGGATACCTAGCTGAGAAAGAAGTGTTTGATGAAGTAACTACAGGAGCAACCTCTGATTTACATAGAGCCACTATGATTTCTAGAAGTTTAGTAGTTGATTATGGAATGTCTGAAAAATTAGGACTTAGAACTTTTGGTGAAAAAGGAGATATGATATTTTTAGGTAAAGAGATTCATGAGCAAAGAGATTATAGTGAAAAAGTTGCAGAAAAAATAGACGAAGAAATTATTAATTTTATCAACTCAGCTCAAGAAAAAACTTTAGAAATTCTCAGAGACAAAAGGAGTTATTTAGATGAGGTAGCTAATAAGTTAATAGAAAAAGAGACTCTAAATAAAAAAGAATTTGAAGAAATTGTTGGTGTAAAACAAAAAGAAAATCAAGAAAATAAAGATACTGAAGAAAAAGACAAAGAAGATAAAAAAGTTGATGAAGATAAAAATATTGTTGGTCATCAAAATAATAAATAACTTAAATTAACTTGACTAATACAAGCTCTAAGTTATACTAAATAAACATTAAATAATCACTTACGTTAAAAACGTAAATATAAAAAAATATGTCAGTACCAAAGAAGAGAAGAACTTCAGGATCAGCAGGTAAGCGTAGATCACATCATGGTTTAAAATCTGCTACCATTAATATTTGTCCTCAATGCAAAAAAGCTGTAAGACCACATCAAGCTTGTAGTTTTTGTGGATACTATAAGGGCAAAGAAGTTATTAAAACAAAAAAAGAAAATAAAGTTAAAAAGAAATAATTATGTCTAATCGTCATTTAGCTAGAACACTTGCTATGCAAACTTTGTTTGCTTGGGATTTTAATGTTGAAGCTAGTGATAATTTAAAAGAAATTATTGCTGAGAATTTTGCTAATTTTGCTCCTGATTTTGATGATAATGGTTTTGTTGAAAATACTGTTTATGGTGTTGTAAATAATATAAAAGAAATTAATGCTTACATTGTTAAATATGCGACTGAGTGGCCTTTAGATCAAATTACAATAATTGATAGGAATATTTTACGTATTGGTGTTTATGAAATAATTTTAGATGAATCTATTCCTCCCAGAGTGGCAATTAATGAAGCTATTGAAATTGCTAAAAATTATGGAGGTGAGTCTTCAGGTAAATTTGTTAATGGAGTTTTAGGAGCTATATATAATGATTTACCTGAGAAAGTAAGGGAAAGCGATCATAAAGCTGAAAAAGAAAAAAAGCAGCAAGAAGAAAAAGAGGAGCAAGAAGCTGCAAAAAAGAATAAAGAAGAAGATGAAGAAAATAAAGCTAAAATAAGTAAATAGTAGTAATTGTTTAAAGTAAATTATATTTATAATTTAATAACTATACAGTTGTAATTTTGGATTAGCTATCTTAAGTAATTTATCCAAAACTAGAGGTGTATATATTATTATGCCAGATCTCAAGAAATTAGAAAAAAAGCTAGAGTTTAAATTTAAAGATTTTGATAAACTAAAGCAAGCTTTAGTGCATCGTTCTTATATAAATGAACATCCGGATTTTTTATTAGGCCATAATGAAAGACTAGAATTTTTAGGAGATGCAGTGCTAGAACTAATTATAACTAAATATTTATTTAATCATTATCCTGAAAAACCAGAAGGAATTTTAACAAATTGGAGAGCTTCTTTGGTTAATTCTAAAATGTTATATCAAGTAGCTTCAGAATTAAAGTTAGATAATTATTTGTATCTTTCTAAGGGCGAAGCTAAAGAAGGCACTTCTAAAAGTAGACAATTTATAATGGCTGATGCTGTAGAGGGAATTATTGGTGCTATGTATTTAGATCAGGGTATAGATAAGACTGAAGTTTTTGTTAATGAATTTATTGTGTCAAAACTTCATCATATTATTACTAATGAATTATATTTAGATCCTAAATCAAGATTACAAGAGTTAGCCCAAGATAAAGAAAGTATTACCCCTCACTATGATTTATTAAAAGAAGAAGGGCCAGATCACGAGAAGACATTTACTATAGGAGTTTATTTTGAAGATAGTTTAATTGCTAAGGGTCAGGGATCCTCTAAACATGAAGCAGAGGTTAACGCCGCTAAAAAAGCTTTAAAAATAAAAAAATGGTAAAAGAAATAACATTAGAACAATTATTTAATGTGGCTGTGAGATATAAAGCCTCTGATTTGCACTTGGTTACAGGTTTAGCTCCTATACTTAGAATACACGGAACAATTAAAGATATTAATTCAGTTGTCTCTAAAAATTTTAATGAAGACTATAGTTTTAATACCCAGAGTGATGTTGATGCTAAATATCCTAAAATAGATAAAGAAACTTTGGAGAAAATTGTTAATGTTGTTTTAAATGATAAGCAAAAAGAAAAATTTAAAAAAAATAAAGATTTAGATTTTAGCATGTCTAGTGACAATGGTAGGTTTAGAGTAAATTTATCTTATGAGAAAAATAATCCTAAGTTGGTAGCTAGAATTATTAGTAATGAAACCCCTACTCTAGAAGATATTAATATGCCAGAAATTACTACAGATATATTAAATCACAAACAAGGTTTGGTTTTAGTAACTGGCCCAACAGGTTCTGGTAAGTCTACCACGTTAGCTGCGATGGTTGATTATATAAATAAGAATAGACGCGCTAATATAATTACTTTAGAAGATCCAATTGAATTTCTTTTTGAACCATATAAAAGTATTATCACCCAAAGAGAATTAGGGGTTGATATGCCAACTTATGAATCTGGTTTAAAACATGTTCTTCGTCAAGATCCAGATGTAATAATGGTGGGAGAAATGAGGGACTTAGAAACTATTGCCGCCGCTATTACTTTAGCTGAAACAGGACATTTGATTATAGCTACCTTACACACTTATAGTGCAGTACAAACTATTGATAGGATAATTGATATTTTTCCGCCACATCAACAAGCACAAATAAAGTCTCAATTATCAATGATACTTAGAGCGGTGATTTCTCAAAAACTATTACCTAAAGTTGGTGGAGGTAGAATTGCTGTTAGGGAAGTTTTAATTAGAAATAATGCTGTTAGTAATTTAATTAAAGATAATAAAATTAGACAAATTAAAAATGTTATTGAAACTAGTTCTGCCCAAGGAATGATAAGTTTTAGTAGAGCTATTAAATCTTTATATCATCATGATTATATTAGTGAAGAAGTAGCTCAAGCGCAGATGGATGATCCTGCCGTACTTATATAAGTTGTTAAGTTAAAATAATAACTAGCATGCAATCATATCCTTTGTTTTCAATCTTTTAAAGCCCTTGACATTATTATTTTTTCAGCTATAATTATAAGCAGATTAAAAAACATCATAAACTATGATAAGTTTAAGCTCAATATTAAATAAATTAAGCGGATAGGTACCGTCTTTTTGATGACTGTATTTAAGCCGCTAAGATAGCGGTTTTTTGTTTCTTAAAATTTAAAGTTTAACTCTTGTCTTTCTTAATTATAAGATAGACAGAATTTAAATTTTAAATGCACTTTGACATTTGAATAATAGAACCAATTAATTAAGTAAAAATAAAGTTTTTTCGTTCAAGATAAGAGCGTGGGAAAATCTCAATAAGAGTATACGGTGGATGCCTCGACATAAAAAGACGATGAAGGACGTAGCAGCCTGCGAAAAGCTTCGGTGAGGTGGCAAGCAACCTTTGACCCGAAGATATCCGAATGGGGAAACCCGCCCTATTGAAGATAGGGCATGCCTTGAGTCAAATCAAGGCAGGAAGACCCGGTGAATTGAAACATCTTAGTAGCCGGAGGAAAAGAAAACAAACGTTTATTCCCTTAGTAGTGGCGAGCGAAAGGGGAAAAGCCTAAACTTTATAGACCGAGCTTAGTGGATCTACCTACTTCGGTAGGTAGTGAAGTTAAGCAGAAGGATTTGGGTCCACATGTCTATAGAGGGTTGTAAGAAAATTGTGTTTATCTCCCAAACAGATAAGGTAAAGTTACAAAAAACTATTTTTAACTAAATGAGCTGGAAAGCTCAGCCAGAGAAGGTGATAGCCCTGTAAGTGAAAAGAATAGTTTCTTTACTGCAATTTTTCTTAAGTAGTGCGGAACACGTGAAATTCCGTATGAATCTGGGTCGACTATGATCCAAGGCTAAATACTTTTTATGATCAATAGTGAACTAGTACCGTGAGGGAAAGGTGAAAAGCATCCCGGTAAGGGAGGTGAAATAGTACCTGAAACCATATACTTACAAGGAGTCGGAGCCCATTTATGGGTGACGGCGTGCCTATTGAAGAATGAGCCAACGAGTTTGTTCTATGTGGCTACATAAGTCCTTTTAGGAAATATGTACAGTGAAAGCGAGGGTTAACTGCCCGTATATTTCACTTCCATTTAACGCCAATGTTAGTGTTAAGTGGAAGTGAAATCAGAGTCGCATGGACAAGACCCGAAGCCGGGTGATCTAGCCATGGCCAGGTTGAACTTTAGCGAAAGCTAAAGGGAGGACCGAACACACTAGTCGTGCAACACTAGGTGATGAGCTGTGGTTAGCGGTGAAATTCCAATCGAACTCGGCGATAGCTGGTTCTCCTCGAAATAGCTTTTGGGCTAGCCTCGGATGTTGACTACTGGAGGTAGAGCACTGAATGAGGGCGGGTCTTCGGATACCGTCTTTAATCAAACTCCGAATGCCAGTAGGTATAATCCGGGAGTTAGACTATGGGGGCTAAGCTCCATCAGTCGAAAGGGAAACAGCCCTAACCGCAATCTAAGGTCCCTAAATATATGCTAAGTGTCAAAGGTGGTGTTGTGACTACGACAGTTAGGAGGTTGGCTTAGAAGCAGCCATCCTTTAAAGAAAGCGTAACAGCTCACTAACTAAGTTGTTTCGCGCCGAAAATTTATCGGGGCTAAAGCATATTACCGAAGCTGCGGATTCTAGAACTATGTTCTAGAGTGGTAGAGGAGCGTTCTGTTTAGCGTTGAAGTTGTGTCGTGAGGCGCAGTGGAGCAAACAGAAGCGAGAATGTTGGCATGAGTAGCAAAAAGGCAGGTTAAAACCCTGCCCACCGAAAACCTAAGGTTTCCTGGGCAACGCAAATCGTCCCAGGGTTAGTCGGTCCTAAGGTCATGCCTGTGTAGTGCAGGCGCAGCCGATGGAAGAGCTGGTTAATATTCCAGCACTACTATTGTTTTCCGATGGGGGGACACGGTTTCAAAGTTCAAGCGCATTTAATGGTATGTGCGTTGCTTACTTCAAGAAGCGATCTAGGTAAATCCGGATCAATAGCTTTTAGAGGTCGGCAAGAGGTGAAGCCTTTGGTGGAACTGATTTGAGCATAGGAGCTGTCAAGAAAAACCTCTAGGGTTAATTCAACAGTAACCGTACCGCAAACCGACACAGGTAGGTGAGGCGAGAAGCCTCAGGTGTACGAGAGAACCTTCGTTAAGGAACTCGGCAAAATAGCGGCCGTAATTTCGAGATAAGGCCTGCCCTGAGCAATCAGGGCCGCAGCTAAAGAGCTCGAGTGACTGTTTACCAAAAACACAGCTCCCTGCTAACTCGAAAGAGGATGTATAGGGGGTGACGCCTGGCCAGTGTCCGAACGTTAAGAGGAAGGGTTAGCTTCGGCGAAGCCCTGAATTCAAGCGCGGATGAACGCCGGCGATAACTATAATCGTCCTAAGGTTCTGCAGTTTAAAAAATTTAGACTGTGGAAGGCTAGGACGATTAGTATAAAATTCGTTGCCTAGCTATATTTATTTATAGTTGCCTTAAAATACTCAGTAAAATGCGTAGAAATCTTCAAAAGATATTAAGTACTAGATTATTTATAAAATAGTCAGTAAAAATCTTAATATACATGGAGGCAATGCGCAGGATTATTAACCAATAATCCTCAGAGACTTAACACTGAGGTCTTAACATACTAATGATAATCTGTTTAAAGCAAAAAAATATTATTAAGACAAGATAAAGTCCATACTTAATAGAAATATTAAGAGGGTATAGAGCGAAATTCCTTGTCGGGTAAGTTCCGACGTGCATGAATGGCGCAACAACTTGAGCACTGTCTCAACGAAGGACTCGGCGAAATTGCATGACGAGTAAAGATGCTCGTTAATCATAGTCGGACGAAAAGACCCCATGAAGCTTTACTACAACTTGATATTGAGTTAGGGGTACGCATGTTCAGTAATAGGTGGGAGACTCACGTCACCAATGAGAGACCACCCTTGCGTGCTCTTAGCTCTGACTTGCTTAATTGCGAGGACAGTGTCTGGCGGGTAGTTTGTCTGGGGCGGATGCCTCATAAAAAGTAACTGAGGCGTTTACAAAGGTTGGCTATCCCGGAATGGAAACCCGGGAGATAGCGTAAAGGCACAAGCCAGCTTTACTGCGAGACTTACTAGTCGAGCAGTTGCGAAAGCAGAACTTAGTGATCCGACCGTTCGATATAGGACGGCGGAAGCTCATCGGATAAAAGCTACTCTGGGGATACGTCTGTGTCCCTATCTATTAGTAATAATAGATATAGTACTCGGCTAATAACGGTGAAACCCTTTGTCTGCACTTAGGAGTAAGTGTAGAGGTAAGATGAAGGGCAATACCGTGGGAAGTTAAAAGGTCATAATCATAAAACTTATGATGTTAAGTAAAAGGCAAAAGCATATTATTTATGGAATTATCCTGGGTGATGGCTATTTGCAGGCTACAGGCCAAAAGAATGCTAGACTTCGCGTCGAACATTCTGCAAAACAAAAACATTATATCGATTGGATATATGATCACTTAAATAACGTTTTTACTAATGAACCAAAATATATTGTTAGGAAACACCCAAAAACTAAAAGATATTATGATTATTACAGATTACAGAGTAATTCTTCACCTGTTTTTGGAAAACTTCAAAGGGCTTTCTATGAGTCTAAAGAAAAATATATACCTGATAATATTTCCAAATATCTACAAACTAATTTAACATTAGCTGTCTGGTATATGGATGATGGTTTTTATTACAGTAAAGACAAATCTGCTCATTTCTATTTACCTTTAGTAGATAGCAAGAGTCAAAAAAATCTCCTTAAATGTTTAAAGGATAACTATGGTTTGGAAGGCAAAATATATTGTTGTCCAGATCGTAAAGCCTGTCAATTAAATTTAAGAGGAGAAAACAAAGATAATTTATTTAGTTTAATTAAACCTTATATATTAAAAGGATTTAATTACAAACTACCTTTTAACCCCGTATCGACTGAGAGCGAGAAATAATTCAGATTATTGAGCTCGAAATATTAGTGTTAGCGCTAATATTATATGCCGTGCTCCTGAAATATAATTTCAGGATGAAGATATAGTCAGTGCCTAAAGCAATTTAGGATTATATTGCAAAAAGAAAGAGCAATACATACGAACAGGCTAGTCCCGCCCAAGCGTCCACAGCGACGGCGGGGTTCGGCACCTCGATGTCGGCTCGTCGCATCCTGGGGGTGAAGAAGCTCCCAAGGGTTGGGCTGTTCGCCCATTAAAGCGGCACGCGAGCTGGGTTCAGACCGTCGTAAGACAGGTCGGTCTCCTATCCACTATGATCGCGGAAACTTGAGGAGTCCCTTCCCTAGTACGAGAGGACCGGGAAGGACGAAGCTCTAGTGTACCAGCTGTTCCACCAGGGGCATTGCTGGGTAGCTACCTTCGGTTAGGATAAGCGCTGAAAGCATATAAGCGCGAAGCCGTCTCCAAGATTAGGTTTCATAGGTTGGTCAGAGAATATGACTTTGATAGGCTCTAGGTGTAAGTGTAGTAATACACTCAGCCGAGGAGTACTAATAAACCGTTTGATTTTCCCACACTTTTGTGTTGAAGAGAAAATTTTATTGAACTTGTTAATTGTTTTTCAGCATATAGAAAAAGACGCCATCGTTCTGGTGGTTCTAGCGAAGGGGTTACACCTGACTTCCATCCCGAACTCAGAAGTTAAGCCCTTCAGCGCCGATGATACTTGGGTTTTGTACCTTGGGAAAGTAGGCCGCCGCCAGAACAATGGCGTTTTTTTGTACCCAAAAAATATTTTTAGATTAATAATAATAGTTTATTTTTATCTTCAAAAATGTTAATATGTATAATATATAAGTAATGTTTATTATGCCTATTAAAGCATCCATATCAGGAATAAGAGGAACCATTGATGATAATGATGGCCTTAGACCCGATGTAATAAGTCAATATGTATTAGCCTATGGCACTTGGCTTTTAAATAATTTTGATTATAATTTAACAGTAATTTTAGCAAGAGATTCTAGACCATCAGGAGAATTAATTAATAATATTGTAAAAGGAACCTTAAATTATTTAGGTATTAAAGTAATTGATTTAGGTCTTGTTAGCACTCCTACTGCTGAAATAGCTGTATTAGAGTTTAAAGCTCAGGGATCTATAATCATTACCGCTAGCCATAATCCTAGTAACTGGAATGCTCTTAAATTATTAAACGAAAAAGGAGAGTTTTTAAATTCTGACAGCATGAATGATGTTTTAGAAATATTTACAAGCAAGAAATTTCATAAAGGAGAAAATAAAGAAGTATTAAATAAAGTAATAGTTGATTTTAATAGTATTAACATTAAGAAAATATTAGAACTAAAAGCAGTCTCTAAAGAAACTATAAAAAAAGCAAATTTTAAAGTAGTGGTTGATGGTATTAATTCAGTTGGTGGTCCAGCAGTAGTTCAACTGCTTAAAGCTTTAGGTGTAAATAATATTGTTAAATTGAATTGTGATAATAGTGGTGATTTTAATCATAGTCCTGAGCCTTTAGCGGAGAATTTATCAGAGTTAGCTTTGGTGGTAAAAAATGAAAAAGCTGATATAGGTTTAGCTGTCGACCCTGATGGTGACAGGTTAGCTATTGTTTGTCAGGATGGTAGTTTTTTAGGTGAGGAATATACTTTAGTAGCGGTAGCAGACTATATTTTATCTCAATTTGGTTCTGGCAATACAGTTTCTAATTTATCTTCTTCTCGCGCTTTAGCAGATGTTACTAATAAATATAATGGTCAACATTTTTCAGCAAAAGTTGGAGAGATAAATGTAGTTGAAAAGATGAAAGAAGAAGGGGCTGTTATTGGTGGTGAGGGTAATGGTGGCGTTATATATCCAGCGCTGCATTATGGTAGAGATGCTTTAGTGGGAGTGGCTTTGTTTCTAAATTATTTAGCTATATTAGATAAACCATGTTCATTTTTTAAAGACTATTTGCCTAAGTATTATTTAATGAAGTATAAAGTAGAATTGAAAGAAGGTGACAAGATTGAAAATGTTTTTGAAAAAGTAAAGGCTTATTTTAGTGAAACTAAAGTTAATCAAGTAGATGGCTTGAAATTGGATTTTGAAAATTCCTGGGTCCATTTAAGGGCTTCAAACACTGAACCAATTATTAGACTATATATTGAAGGAAAAACAAAAAAGATGTGTAATGATTTATATAGAAAAGTATTAAATATAATTGAAAAATAATTAATATAAAAAGTAAAATAAGAAATTAATAACATTTTATATGACTGATATTATTATCTTAGCAGCAGGCAAAGGCACAAGAATGAATAGTAATTTACCTAAGGTACTTGTACCATTACAGGAAAGGCCAATGATTCATTATTTATTGGATTCAATTGTAAAAAGTAATATAAATACTAAACCAATTATTGTGGTTTCTCCTGATAATCATGAGCAAATGCAAGAAGCATTAAAAGAATATGACGTTAGATTTGTAGTGCAGGACAGACAACTAGGCACTGGACATGCAGTATTTAGTGCTAAAGATGAGAGTTCAGCAGATAAAACTTTGGTACTATATGGAGATCATCCCTTTCTTAGTTCTGAATCTATTAATAATTTTGTGAGTAAAGACGTCGAAGCACTTAATTTAATGTCAGTAAAAGTAGATGATTTTAGTGCTTGGAAAAAGGCTTTTTATCATTGGGGACGTTTATTTAGAGATGAAAATAATAAGTTAGAAAAAATTGTAGAATTTAAAGATGCTAGTGAATCAGAAAAAGAAATAACGGAAGTTAATCCAGCCATGTTTATTTTTAATTCTTCATGGCTTTGGGAAAATATTAGTAATTTAGATAATAAAAATAAACAGGAAGAATACTATCTCACTGATTTAGTGTCTTCAGCCTTTAAACAAGGTACTGAGATAAAAACCATTCAAATAGACGCTAAAGAAGCAATAGGAATCAACAGTTTAGAAGAGTTAGAAATAGCTGAAAAATTAATTTTAGATACTTAAATTGATAAAATATGAAGATAAAGTTTTTTGAAATAAAAGGATGGGAGAAAAAACACTTACAGGCTTCTTTAAAAGAGCATGACTTATTTTTTTATAAAGAACCATTAACTGAGAATAATATATCACTAGCTAAAGATGCAGATATTATTTCTGTATTTATTTATTCTAAAATAAACAAAAAAGTTTTAAATAGTCTTAAAAATCTAAAGTTAATTTGTACTAGATCAACAGGCTATGACCATATAAGTATTGGTATTGCTAAAAAAAATAACGTTCGTGTTTGTAATATTCCTTCTTATGGAGAGAATACTGTAGCTGAGCACACCTTTGCTTTAATATTGGCATTATCTAGAAATATTCATAAGTCTTATGTAAAAATACTAAGAAATGATTTTTCTTTAGAAGGTTTAATGGGTTTTGATTTAAAAAATAAAACTTTAGGAGTCGTAGGCGCCGGTAAAATAGGTTTACATGTAATTAGAATAGCTAAAAGTTTTGGTATGAATGTGGTAGCTTTTGATGTTAATGAAGATAACTTTATTTCTGAGGTTTTAGATTTTAAATATGTTGGTTTTAAAGAATTACTAAAAAAATCAGATATAGTTTCTTTACATGCTCCTCATAATGAAAAAACTCATCATATGATAAATAAAGATACTGTTAAATTAATGAAAAGGGGTAGTTTTATAATTAATACTTCCAGAGGTGGTTTAATTGACCTTGATGCTCTTATAATGGGTTTAGACAAAAATATAATAGCTGGAGCAGGGTTAGATGTTATTGAAGGTGAGGAATTTATTAAAGAAGAAAAGCAATTATTGTATGATTCTGAAAAAGCAGAGTCCGCTTTAACTTTAGCAAAGGATCATATACTATTTGATAATGAAAAAGTTATCTTTACCCCTCACATTGCTTTTTATAGTCATGAAGCACTGCTTAGAATATTAAAGCAAACTAGTGAAAATATCAAAGCTTTTGTTAAAGGCAATAATTTTAATAAATTATAGTTATGAGAAAAGTCTTAGACTTACATATTCACTCTCGCTATTCAAGAGCTTGCTCACCTGAATTAACTTTGCCAAATATTGCTAGTGTTGCTCAAAAAAAAGGGGTGAATATAGTTGCTACAGGAGATTTTACCTATCCGCAGTGGTATAAGCATATACAGGCAGAGTTAGAAGAAGTAAATAATTCAGGTTTGTATAGACTAAGAAAAAGTAAGAATATAAAAACATTGTTTATATTAGCTACAGAGCTATCATTGGTATATAAAGATGAAGGAAAGACTAGAAGAATTCATATAATGGTGCAAGCTCCTAATTTGGAGGCAGTGAAAGAATTGAATGAATATTTAGATAAAAGATATAATATTCGTTCTGATGGTAGACCAATTCTTGGTATGAGTGCAGTAGATTTAGTAAAACTATGTCTTAATATTCATCCTAGGTTTCTTATATATCCAGCTCATATTTGGACTCCTTGGTACGCCGTATTTGGTTCTAAGTCTGGTTTTGACAGTATAAAGCAGTGTTTTAAAGACCAAACTAAGCATATTTATGCTTATGAAACTGGATTATCTTCTGACCCAGAAATGAATTGGCGTGTATCATCTTTAGATAATTTAAGTATATTATCAAGCTCTGACGCCCACAGTTTGCCAAATATTGGTAGAGAAGCTAATGTCATGGATTTAAATGAAGTTACATATAATGAAATATATGAAGCGATAAAAAATAAGGATTTAAGTAAATTAAAATATACTATTGAATTCTACCCTGAAGAAGGTATGTATTATTTTGATGGACATAGAAATTGCAATTTTAGTGCTATGCCTCAAGAAACTAAAAAGTTAAAAGGAATATGTCCTAAGTGTAAAAAACCTTTAGTTTTGGGAGTATTATATAGAGTAGAAAACTTAGCTGATAGAGATAAAGGCTATAGACCCCAAAATAGTCAGGGTTATAAGAAATTAATTGAACTTGATAAAATAATTGCCGAGGTTTTAAATATAAAAAGTAGGAAGTCAATTAAGGTTCAAACTATATATAAAAAAATGATTGAGTCTTTAGGCTCAGAATTAGATATACTTTTAGAAATTAAAATAAATAAAATCAAAAAAGAATTTGGCGATAATATTGCTTTAGCAGTAAATAGAGTGAGAAAAGGAAATTTAATAATTAAACCAGGTTTTGATGGTAAATATGGTGAGATAAGGATTTTTTCTGATAAAGAAAAGAAAAAATTAACTAAATTATTATAATATGATAAAAAGCAACATATTTTATTTATTTCTAGTAGCTGTTTTTTTAACTTTAAGCGCTCTTTCTTTTTATTGGTTTAATAATGTTGATAATTATACCAACACTCACAGCGCTAAGGGAAATGCTATACTTGAAAGTAGTGTTAATGTTTGGCATAAGTTTAATGCTATATTAAGTTTCTTGGATATAATTGGTGATAATTCAAATAATCAAAATGATTATAAAGATATTGATATGCTTGATAATCCTATAGAAAAGGGAGCGAAGCTTGCTAGCACTTTGGAAATAAATGAAGAAATAAAAAACGAAAATAAAAGTGAAGAACAGGAGGCGACTACAAAGAGTGTTAATGATATTATTGAAGAAAAAAGTATTAAAGAAAAAGAATGGTATAAAAATTCTAATAATTGGCTATCAAAAAAAGGCTTCTATGCTTTTAAAAAGGAGAATACTTTAGAGCTAGGTTGGCAAAATTCTCAGGGTAAAACATATAGTATAAACATACCTTATTAGTTTTACTAATCATCTAAAGCAGTGTATAATAATATTAGAATTTTTTTAACGTTTTATCATCTTAATTAATTATAATTAACTTATATTTATGATATTCGATGCTTTATCAATAATAGTTTATAATACAGGGCTGGTAATTGAGTATATTGGTATTTTTGTGGTAGTGGCGGCGGTAATTTCAGCTTTATATATGTTATTTTTTGCTGGTTTTAGTAAAGATTATATTAGGATAAAATTTGCTAGAAATGTAATGTTTGGTATTGAATTTATTATCGC
>DATFJU010000024.1:0-16580 GCA_035269015.1 Patescibacteria group bacterium
TAACTCAGAAACTGGTAATACTAGAGCAGTTGAAGTTAACTTTTTAGGCTTAGTTGATATGTTGGATTAAGTTATTTGTTTAATTTATTTATTAAATTTAAATGAAAAATATAAACAGAAAAGATATTAAAGATTTAGAATTAATTAATCTTTTAAATAAAAAAGGTTTTTCTTTAATGGAAGTTATGGGTGTGCTTTTTATTGTTATGGTTGGTATGGTGGGAGTTATGTCTTTGGTGCTACAGAATATTCAAGTGAAAGATATTAATACTAATAGAATAATCGCTCATCAACTAGCTCAAGAAGGTGTTGAGCTGGTTAGAAAACAAAGAGATACTAATTGGATTGATTGTAGTAAAATTACCTCACCAGCTCCAGATTGTTGGTTATCAAATATTGAACCAGGCTTTAGTTATAAAGTAGATTTTAATGATACTTACCCGGAGATAGTTACCAGCATTGAAGACACTAGTTTGTATAAAAATGTTGATAATATGTATGTGCATGATTATAGTCCGCAAGAAACTCCTTTCTATAGAATGATAGAAATTACCTCCATAAATGAGTATTCTGTATATGTAACCGTTACTGTTAACTGGCAAGAGAGAGCTGAGATGTATTCCTATAGTGCTGAAACGGTGCTATTTAATTGGAAATAAAATTGTTTATTTAAATTAATATTAGATAGAGTGGTGTTAAAAAATATGAGAAAATATAATTACAAAAAAAAAGGTTTTAGCTTAATGGAGATGCTTTTAGCTATCACTATTTTTGTTATTATCATACTTTCAGCTACTAGAATTTTTCAGCTAGTGGTGCAAGGACAAAGACAAGCTATTGCTGCTTATCATGTTCAAGAAAACTTGAAATACTTTTTTGAGGTTATGAGTAAAGAAGTGAGAATGGCTAAGATGGATACAGCTGGTGATTGTTATCCAACTACTGCTGTAGATCAATTGTATACAGTTGAAACTAATAATTTATATTTTAAAAACTATGACGGTCAGTGCGTCCATTACTTTATTGCCAATGATAACGGTGTTAATAGGTTTAAGATTGAAAGAGGACTTAATAATGGTTATATCACTACTTCAAACATTAATATTAATAGTTTAAAGTTTGATGTTAAATCTAGTGTTGATACTGGAACTCAAGCTGAGCAAGCAAGTGTAACAGTGAATTTAGAAGCAGAAGCGGTAGCTCCAGAGTTAGATAAATCGCAGATGATTCTACAAACAACTATAACGTCAAGGTATTATGAATAAAGATTATAATATAAAAAATAATAGTAAAAATAATATTTTTAATATTAAGTTTGAAAAAAACAAACAGGGTAGTGCTTTACTTATGGCCATCCTTATTTTAAGTAGTATTATTGCAATCTCTTTTAGTGTTAGCCGTATGGTTATGACCGCTATTGAGACAGGAGGAGTACAAGCACAATCAGTTATGGCTTATTACAGCTCTGAGGCTGGAGTAGAGAGAGTCTTGTATGGTATTAGGCAGGGAGATTTAGTTATTGATGAGGGTAATCCTAGTCTTTTTAGTGGTACTAATATTTTAAATAATGGAGCTGATTATACTGTTTTTGTGGAGCAATATAATCCTTTAAAGATAATTAGTGTGGGCTCGTTTAAATCTACTAAACGTAGTGTAGAGGTGTCTTTTTAAAGCTAGGTTATATATTACTTTTTTATAGTCGATCTATTTCAAATGATATACATTGCTAATGTATAAAAAAGGCTAATAATATATATTGGTAATGTATAAAAAATATACTTAACAAAAATATTCTTAAAAGAACTTGCTTTAATTATTTACTTGAATTGTTTAGAAGTGTTTATTATAAAATAGAGATGTAATTTTTTAACATGAATATTGTTTCTGATTTGAGATGTTTTTTAATCCAGTCTTTTTCTTTTTCACTTGAAATAAGTTCTCCTAAACCTTGTAGTGTGTGACTATTGTTTATATTTTCTATAAATGAAATGCAGGTATTTAGGTAGTCTTTTAAATTTTTTCCTGTTAGGTTTTTAACAACTTCGGCGTTTATATCCCAATGATTTTTAGAAAAATAATATATATCAAATATATCGCGCATAGCTGTTTCATTTCTAAGAGTTAGGGCGGATAATTTTCCCGCAAAAAGATACTCTTGTTTAGCCACAAGCATTGAAATACCAAGATGTTCTTTTAATTCGTATTGCTCTTTTATATTATTTACAATGTTTCTAAGATTAATTTCAATTTTAATATTATGATCTTGAGACTCATAGGAGAGAAGGGCAAATATGGTATATCTCTTAATTCTTTTATCTTTAATAGTTCCATATTTATTTAAAATAGTTGTTATTTTGTTTTGCACTAAATTTTTATTCTCTTCGCTTATGTTTAATAGGTCAAAATCAAGGTCAACTGAAAATCTAGAGAGATTATAAAAAAAGTAGGCGCAAGTACCACCTTTAAATCCAAGAAGTGAATTAATTGAGGTATCAGAATATATGTCTTTTAAAATCTGACCCATTATTAGTTGATGTTTTTCTTTATTTATCATAATATTTGCGATATTTTTGTAATCTTTTTTTTAATTGATTATTATTATATATTTCTACTAAGTCTTCGCATTTTTGCCAATTAATTGGTTCGAGATTATCAAAATAGTAATTAGGGAATAGGTATATCATATCTAGAAAAGCTCTTTCAAGTGTTGCTATACTATAATTTTCTTTATTTAAAACACCTGTAGGATTAAAAAGAATAATATCTTTTAGTTTTCTAAAGATAATTTTATGGTTTTTTATTATTACAGCCTTTGGTATTTTAGAAGCCACAAAAATTGTTTCATAATATTGAAAAATTACACCATTTTCTCTAAGCACAGTTTCAAAACTAATATATGAGGGAGAGTAAAGACTAGTTGCTAATTCATTAATATCAAATTTATCATTTTTAGCAAATATATTTCTTGTTAATCTAATTAACAACCCTTTTTTTACGTAATATGATATTTTATTTTTTAATTTATCTTTATTATTTTCTTCCCAAATCAAAGCTAAGTCCTTGTTGCTTAGAACCGTTTTAGTTGATTTATATAGCTTAGCAGTTAAATTATCCATATAATTATATTATCTTGAAGTACGAATATTTCATACTTCCAGTGTACATTATTTAAATATATTAGTCAAGAATAAATTATTTTTTATCAATTATTTATAGAGATGTTATATTTGCTTAATAAAATATATTAATTGTTTGATTTACTACACTATTTAACAATAAAAAAGATTAAATTAAGGTATTTAAACATCAGATTGATAGTTTTCTATTGTTTTTCTATTAATGCCGTGATGTAATTCTATTATAATATTAAAATAATTAGAAATGTAATTAATTTTAAAAAAAGCATGAATGTAATTTTATTGTTTTTGATGGTTTAAAAATAACTCAAGCTATACAAGTTTCTGATGAGCTAAACCATGAAAACAAAGAAAGAGAAATTCAGGGATTAATTCAGGCTCTAAAATCTTTTAAACTTAAAGAAGGTATTCTTTTAACTAGTGATAGTGAGGAAGATATAATTGTAGATGATTTAAAAATTAAAATACAAGCTGTTTGGAAATGGCTTCTTAATTATTAGTTTAGAAATATTAATTGTTGTATGTAAATGTTACAATTGTTGTATGTAAAGTAAAAAAGTGCTAAAATAAAGATAAGAATAATTACGTATTTATTATGCGCAAACCTGCTTTACAAGTATTAACCAAGTTTTTATTATATACAAAAGCTGGAGGAATTAAATCCTTTAAGCTTTTTTTATTTTTTGCCTTAATTATAGTTTTAAATATAGCTATATTTTTGGTTTCAAGTAATACTGCTTTAGCTGTAACGGGGGATTATAATAAAGATCTTGATAATAATACTTTAAGTACTAGTGAGTGGAATTTATTGGATGATGATTTTGTAGATGCAGATGGTGACACCATGACTGGTATTTTAAATATATTTAAAGATACGGGTGATAACGCAGAACTACAATTAGAAAGTGTTTCTGGAAGTCATTGGGGTTTATATCATGATAGAACTTCTAATGATTTAAGATTTTGGAATATTAGTGATCTCTTTATCTTTACTGATTCTGGTAGATTTGGTATTGGAACTGATAATCCTAGCAGACTCTTTTCTATTGTTTCTGGTACAGCTAATCAAGGTATGGAGCTTAAGGCTCCAGATCCAGCTCTTTGGTTTATTGATAATACTAGCGCCAATAAAGCGTGGAGTATGTATAATCAAGGCTCTGATAATGGGTTGGCTTTTAGATCAGAAAATGATGATGGCTCACTTAGAAATACTAGGCTCTTTTTAGAGCACTCAACCGGTAATGTTGGTATTGCTACTACTACTCCACAAGCTAAGCTACATGTTATTGGTGCAATTAAGATGAGTAATTTAGATGGTTCATATAGAGTGCCAGTGGCAGATACAGAGCTGGTACCCAGAAAGTATGTTGATGATAACTTTGCTCCTGCTTCAGGTGCAGGCTATTGGGAGCTAGGTGGTAATGTGCTTACAGCTAAAGAATATTTTGGTTCTACTTCTGACTTTGGTGTTGGCTTTAAAACTAATGACCTAGAAAGAATGACTATAACTAATACTGGTAATATTGGTATTGGCACAAATACACCGGGTTCACTTTTAACTATCTCTAATGATAATTGGGTCTCAGCAGTGAATAGTAGTGGTACTGGATATGTAAATATGTTTAAGGTCAACACTAATAATCAATTAGAGCTTGGTACTGCTATTAATGCTGGTAACTTTGAGTTTGCTCCTGATAGTGGTTTTAGTACTTTTGTTGACATGGCAGTTACCGCTACACCAACAGCCGGAACAATTGAAGGTTATACCATGAAATTAGATGGTAATAATATTCTTTCAATATACTCTGAAGCTGATGGTAGTGGAGGTATACAAAATGAAGCAGTGGGTATTGGCACTGCTTTACCTTCCTCTAAACTAACTTTAGAAGATGGAGATTTTGAGATGACAAATAATAAATCAATTAAGATAGAAGACGCTACTACTAACACTAATCTACTTATTGGTAATTATGCTGATGGTGCAGGTTTTTCTTATGGCACTAATTATACAGCCAGTTTAGCTGTTGAAGGAGACATAAAGGGAAATAGAATTTGTATTGGAGAAGACTGTAAGGCTACTTGGACAGATATTGTTTCTGAAGGTTCCTCTTCTTTTGTAGGATTAACAGCTGCTTCATATAATGGAGATCAAGGTGGTTATATTATTGCTAATAACATTTGTGCCAGCGAATATACTGATTCTCATATTTGTACAATTCAAGAGATATTATACACTATAAATAATGGAGGAGATGATGCTATAGCTACAAGTACTAAGGCCTGGATATCCGCAGGTCCTCCGGGATACACTGCTAATGCTAACGATTGTCAGGGTTGGAACAGTACAGCTAGTGGTGATTATGGAAAAGTTTGGGTAAAGTTAGGTACTAATAATAGTTTTGGATCTTTGTATGAATGTGGTGATGCAGTCCCTTTCATGTGTTGCATGTAATGTTATAATAAAAAGATAAGTTTATATAAAAAATAAAATGTTTAAAATTTCTAAAATATTTAAATTATCCGGTGTACTACTTTTATTGCTACTTAGTTTTCTAATAACAGACTCTAAAGCTAATGCTCAAAGTTGTGATGATTCTTGGACTATTTCAACCAGGGGTTGTAAGACGGATTGTATGAAAGATGGTTTGTTTTGTTTTTGGGATGAAGGGAAGTCTTGGGCAGATAGCAGTACAAACAGCTGTGTGGTAGAGTCTACAACTCCTTGTCCTAGTGATCCAAGTAATGGTTCTTATGCTTTTAGCTGTAATACAAATGATTGTGTTTTAACTTGTAGTACCGGTTACACTAAGTGTGGCACCTCTTGTGTAGCCAATGATCCTTTACCAGCCAACTGTACTTCTTATGACCAATGTACTGATACTTGTACTAGCTGTGTAGCTGGATATACGATTGTAAGTGGAGTTTGTGAAGGAGTGTCTTTAAAACTAGCTAATGATTCAGTGGGCTCAGGTGGTAATATTATACAAAGCACTAATCCAATTTTCTATATTAATCCAATTGGTAATGTTGGTATCTCTACCTCCACCCCACAATCTAAACTTCATGTTATTGGTGGAGTCAAGATGAGTAATTTGGATGGCTCATATAGAGTACCAGTTGCAGATACAGAATTAGTACCTAGGAAGTATGTTGATGATAACTTTGCTCCTATTACTGGAGGCTCTGGTTCTGCTTTTCTGCAAGGAGGTAACTTTTTTGGCACTACAGCTACACTAGGTACCAATGATGCTTATAATCTAGACTTCATAACTAGCAGTACTACCAGAATGACTATTGATGCTAGTGGTAAAGTTGGTATTGGGACGGCAAGTCCAGGGGCGAAGTTGGATATAATTACTTCTTCCACAGACACAACAGGTTTGCATTTAAAAATGGCTAACATCAGTAACGGTGCTTATTCAATCAATTTTGATAGAACTGGAACAAATGTTCAGAGTTCTTTTAATTGGCAAACAAATGGAGTTAATAAATGGAATATGGGTCAAGATAATGATGGAACTGAAGATTTAAAGTTTTATGATTGGGTAGGGAGTAATTGGTTTATGAAGTGGTATAGTGGTTCAGGAGATATTGGAATAGGTAACAATTTTAGCTCTTTGTATGTACAGCATGCAGGCAAGGTCGGTATTGGAACTACTAGTCCAAGTGAGAAATTAGAAGTAGAAGGAGGCAATATTTTAATAGACCAAACAGGAGCAACATTATACTTAAATAATACAAATGAAGGACTTGCTAGGGCTGCTTCAGATGGTAGAGTTAGTATTTTAGAAAATGGAGCAGAAGCGTTAACAATTCATAATAATAATGTTGGTATAGCCACTACCACCCCACAATCTAAACTACATGTTATTGGTGCAGCTAAGATGAGTAATCTAGATGGTTCATATAGGGTGCCTGTGGGTGATACAGAGTTAGTACCTAGAAAGTATGTTGATGATAACTTTGCTTCTATTATAGGTGGTGCTTCAGCTACTTTCGTAGGATTAACACCTAATTCATACAATGGAAATCAAGGTGGTTATACTACTGCTAATACTATTTGTTCAAATGAATATGCTGATTCACATATTTGTACAACTCAAGAGGTTTTGTATACTGTAAATAGTGGTAGTAGTCCATCTATTCCTGTTACTACAGCTTGGATGTCTGGAGGAGCCCCAGGTTACACTGCTAACGCTAATGATTGTCAGGGTTGGGAGAGTCTTTCTCATGGAGATTATGGTAAGGTATGGATAAAATTGGCAGCTGGTGATGATGGTTTTGGTGCTTTATCTTGGTGTGATGTAGCTGCTCCTTTTATGTGTTGCAAGTAATGTTATAATAAAAATATAAATTTATATAAAAAATAAAATGTTTAAAATTTCCAAAACATTAAAAATATTTAGCGTACTATTTCTATTGCTAATTAGTTTTCTAATAACAGATTCTAAAGCTAATGCTCAAAGTTGTGATGATTCTTGGGATACTTCAGCTAGAGGTTGTAAAACAAACTGTATGAAAGATGGTTTGTTTTGTAATTGGGCTGACTCAAAATCTTGGGCAGATAGCAATACAAATGATTGTGTGGTAGAGTCTACAACCGCTTGCCCTACAGATCCAGCTAATGGTACTTATTCTTTTAGCTGTAATACAAATGATTGTGTCTTAAGCTGTGCTAGTGGTTATACTAAGTGTGGTACTTCTTGTGTAGCCAATGATCCTCTACCAGCCAACTGTACTTCTTATGATCAATGTACTGATACTTGTACTAGCTGTACAGCTGGGTATACATTAGTAAGTGGAGTTTGTGAAGGAGTGTCTTTAAAGCTAGCTAATGATTCAGTAGCCTCAGGTGGTAATATTATACAAAGCAGTAATCCAATTTTCTATATTAATCCAATTGGCAATGTTGGTATCTCTACCTCCACCCCACAATCTAAACTACATGTTATTGGTGGAGTCAAGATGAGTAATTTAGATGGTTCATATAGAGTGCCTACGGCAGATACAGAGCTAGTGCCTTTGAAGTATGTGAATGAAAACTTTGCTCCTATTACTGGAGGCTCTGGTTCTGCTTTTCTCCAAGGAGGTAACTCTTTTGGCACCATAGCTACACTGGGTACTAAGGATGCTTATAATCTAGACTTCATAACTAGTAGTACTACTAGAATGACTATTGATACTAGTGGTAATGTGGGGATTGGGACGACTAGTCCAGTAAGGGCACTAGATGTTTATGGTAATGTTCAGTTAGGTAAAACAGGTGGTAATCAAGAAAAGACTGTTAATATTGCAGGTAATATAAATTTTGAATCTGTTAAACCACCAACAACAACAGAATTACAAAATATAACATTAACTGGAACCACTGGTGGAACTCTAATATCTGGAGATACTTATTATTATAATGTAGTTTATTATACAGCAGAAGGAGACACAATTTTTGGTGATTATGCAGATTACTTAAATATTACTTTAGCTGCAGGTGAAAATGCAGTTAATTTAAGTAATATTCCAACATCTGACAATCCTAATGTTATAGGTAGAGTGATATTTAGAGGTTCTAATTATCACACTGATTGTAAAGAAATTTACAGGCTCTCTAATAATGTTGATACAACTTTTACAGATACAGGTTATTTTCAAGATGACGATAACATAATATATCGTAAGAGAGATGATACTGCTGCTTCTTTTTATAAAGATAATGTTTTGATGATGTATTCTGGTTTGTATAGAACTTCTTTTGGTTCAAGGGCTTTAAGTAGTCTTATTTCAGGTCATTCTACTGTAGCTTTTGGTCCTTCTGCTTTGAGAGATGTTACTTCTGGTAGTGATAACGTAGGTATTGGGTATAGTGCCGGTGTTACTTTAAATACAGGTAGTAGTAATATAGCTATAGGATATGCTACATTATTTAATGCAAGTGGTGCTTCAAATGATAATATAGTAATAGGCTCAAATGCTGCGAGACAGACTAGTGGAAGTAGGCTAGATTATTCCAATGCTATTGGTACAGATACTTTAAATTCAGTAGACGTTGATATATTTTATTCAAATGCTTTTGGTTATGAGGCAGGAAAACAATTTGGTGGAAACTATAATAACCTTATAGGAGCTTATACAGGTAGTGTTCCTTTAAAAATAACCAATGCTGACTATAATACATATATTGGTCATGGGGTTGGTCAAAATACAGCAACTGGTGCAAGTAATAACATATTAATAGGAAAACAATTAGAATTACCAGTTCCTAGTGGAGATAATCAATTATCAATAGGAAACTTAATATATGGAACTGACTTATCTTCGGGTGGAATAGTTTCTACTGGCAACGTCGGTATAGCCACCACCACCCCACAATCTAAATTACACGTTATCGGTGCAGCTAAGATGAGTAATCTAGATGGTTCATATAGAGTACCTATTGCAGATACAGAATTAGTACCTAAATATTATGTAGATGAGAATTTTGTTTCTACTGCAGGTGGTAGTTCTGCTACTTTTGTAGGATTAACACCTAGTACATACAATGGAAATCAAGGTGGTTATGAATCGGCTAATACTTTATGTAGTAATGAATATGCGGATAGTCATGTTTGTAGTACTCAGGAAATATATAATACTATAAATTTAGGTTTGATAAGCTCTTTTCCAGCTGGGCCTGTAACTTTTTGGCTTAACTCAGGTCCTCCAGGTTATAAAGCTAATGTTAATGACTGTACTGGTTGGAAAAGTTCTAGTGCTGGTTTTTATGGAGCAGTTTGGGTGATTTCTGGTACTACTTTTTCTAGTGGTATAGACGAGTGTTTTGAAACTAGAGCTTTTGCTTGTTGTTCATCTTCTTAATTTAGGGAAGTGGTAAATGGAAGCAAAAAATAATTATTTAAGTAGATTATGAAAGTGATTATAAATGTTTATTGTTTTATTGCTTATTTAATTTATTTGTATTGTTTTAATTTTATATATGTCGAAAAAACAAGTAAAAAATAAATCTTTTTTTAATAATTTAAGAGATATAATTTCAAAAAATAAAAATAGTATTATCTTTAAGTTGATGATTATTATTTTTATTCTTTTTTTTATTATCAATTTAATTTTTTTGTATTATATAAATATTAATGTACAATTTATTTGTAAAAAAAATGATGAATTTAAAAATGATACAGAAGTAACAGGAAAGATTGAATACTTTAACAAAATGTCTTTTCAAGAGAATGATTTGCTTTGTATGAGTGCTGATGGTGAATTAAAGATTATAGAAAAAAATGAAAATCAAGGAGAAAGTTTAAATAAAAGTGATGATAAAGAAATAGTTGAATTTAGGGAAAAAATTATAGAAGAAATTATAGAAGAAATTAAAGATAAGGAAAAAGATGGAATCATTAAAGAGGAACAAGAAGATAGAGTGGAAGAAAATAGAGAAGATGAAGAAGTTATGATTAAGACGTCTCCTTTGGGTTGTGCAACAAATCTTCAAAGAAATGGAATTCATTGTATGGCTTTTGAAAAAAAACATTGGTGTGGTAATAATGGTAATAATTGTGTACCTTGGTATACTGCACCAGCTAAACCTTTTACACCTGAAATAGGTACCTATATTTTTGATTGCAATAGTTGTCAATGGAATTTATCTTGTCCAGAAAATTATATTGAACATGAAGGAAGGTGTGTTTATGTTTCAGGGTAAGTAATTAATTTTTTTATATTTTTTTATATTTTAAATTTATATTTTATAGACGATATCTTTTAAGTATGTTATTATTTAATAAAAGATAGTTATAATAAGTTTGATTTTTAACTAAGAATAAGTGTATTTAAAAACTAAGTAAAGTGTATGTATAATAAAAAAACACTACGTTTAATAATATTTTTTGTGGTAATTGGTTTAGTGGTTAAGTTTTTTGTTGGTACTGCAGTTATGGCTGTTCAATATTCAGATCCTTGGGGTTGTGAAATGGACACTCAAAAAGAAGGAACTTATTGTATGGAGTATGAAAGTAAGCATTGGTGTGGTGATAATGCTAATGCTTGTACGCTTTGGAGTGCTACCCCAACTAAAGACCCAGACCCTTCAAACGGTACTTATGATTTTAGTTGTAGTTCATGTACTTGGAATTTAAATTGTATTTCAGGTTACACTGCGTGTGGTACTTCTTGTGTAGCCAACGATCCTCTACCAGCTAACTGTACTTCTTATAATCAATGTACTGATACTTGTACTCAATGTGAAGATGGTTTTAGTTTAGAAGGTGGTATTTGTGAAGGAGTATCTTTAAAACTAGCCAATGATTCTGTAGCTTCAGATGGTAATGTTAAACAAAGCACTAGTCCAATCTTTTATATTAATCCAACTAGCAATGTTGGTATCTCTACTTCTACTCCCCAATCTAAACTACATGTTATTGGCGGAGTTAAGATGAGCAATTTAGATGGTTCATATAAAGTACCTACGGCAGATACAGAGCTAGTGCCTCTGAAGTATGTGAATGAAAACTTTGCTCCTATCACTGGTGGATCAGGATCTACTTTTCTCCAAGGAGGTAATTCTTTTGGCGCTACTGCTACACTAGGTACCAATGATGCCTATAATCTAGACTTCATAACTAGCAGTACCACCAGAATGACTATTGATACTAGTGGTAATGTGGGGATTGGGACGACTGTGCCAGGAGCAAAGTTAAATATTGGCAGTGGAGGTAATCTTTTGATTAATGGAACAGGATCTGGGATTATTAGTGTGGGCCATGGGATAAGGACTTCTAGCAGAGCAGAAATTCATCTTCACGCCTCTGGTGCTAATACTCCAAGCGAGATTATGTTTGGATATGATTCACGAAGTGATAGTAATGTTCGCTGGACTATATCAGATAGAGGACAAACTAGTGGATTACTGGATTTTTATGAAGGTCCTTCACTTGCGGGTTCGTATATATCTAGAATGACTTTGAAATCAGGCGGCAACGTCGGTATAGCTACCAATGCGCCAGCATATAAACTAGACGTAGATGGCACAGGTAGATTTACTAACACTCTGATAGTAGGAACACCTACAGCTGATACTCATGCCACCACTAAGAGTTATGTAGACTCAGTATTAAACAATCCTGAAATTACTGGAGATCTTAATATGGGTGGTAATAATATATTGGCGGTAAATAAATTAACCGTTAATACTATTGACCCATTGTATGATATTAATAATATCTTGTATTCATCATATGCTGCTTCGGTGGTTGGTGGTGTTAAAGAGGAATATATTGGCAAAACTAAGATAAACAGCTATAATAGTAGCAAAGGTGAATATGAGAAGGTGATTGACTTTAAAAAACAAAAGGAAGGAACAGAGTTATGGTTGTGGTATAAGACAGTTGATTTCAATGAAGATAATGTAGATGTCTTTATGACACCATATGGTTCCTTAGCTGATGTATACTATGAGATTATTAATGATAGTATAGTGTTAAGGAGTGATAAGAAGGTAGCTGTTTCCTATAGGTTAATTGGTAAACGTTTTGACTGGAAGTCTTGGCCAACTATAGCTGAAGATCAAAGTCAAGAAGCTGGTTTAATAATTAAATAATTTACATATTAATAAGTTTTAAGTTCTTAAAATTGAAACTAAACAATTTAAGAACTTAAATAATTAAAAATTATGGCTAATGACATGCAGCCGAAAGGCAAGAATAAAGCCCTAACAGTAATTATCATTGCTATTATTGCAATCTTGATAATCATTTTAGCTGTTTTGGCTTTAACACAAAAAGAAGATACTAATACTCCTGATAGTGAGAAAAATGCTCCAGCCAATGAGACTGGTGATATAGATGAACCTATTTTAGATGAAGAAGCTACGGAACAAGAAATAGCTGATCGTGAAGAAATTGCTGAAGAGATTGAAAATGCTAGACCGCAAGTTGAAGGTGGTAATCTAGTTACCGAAGATAACAGAGTTATTACTCCAGAAGGAGAAGATGCTAGAAACGATGTAGAACCAGGATCACCTGATGCTCCACAACAAACAGCGCCAGTTGAAGAAGAATCTCTTCCTGAGGAAACTGTTAAACTTGGTATAAGTGCTGCAGGTTTCAGTCCAGCTGAGGTAAGAATGCCTGCTAACAGTGCTGTTACTATGTCAGTAACTTCAACTGATGACAATACTCATATCTTTAAGTTTAAAGATGACGCTTTAAGTTCTGTAGCCGTAGGTATTGCTCCAATGGAAACTAGAGCTATTACTTTCCAAACTCCAGGACCAGGAGAATATGAATTCTACTGTGATGTTCCTGGACACGAAGGTAGAGGGGAAGTTGGTACAATGATTGTTGAATAGCATGCATAGTTAATAGTTGAGTAAGATACAGATAGTTTAAAACAGGCGCATAAATATAATATGCGTCTGTTTTTTTATATAATTATTATATTAGAGGTTAATGGTTTAACTAACAAAAAAACTCCATTTTAGTAAATGAAGTTTTTTTGGGGACAATCTCCTTGTGGATATCCACATCGTCGAGAGGTGGACTAGATTAAAAACCAACTATCCTATTTATATTATAGTATAAGTATAAAAAAATATACAGTAAATAAAAAGGGTAATTTTAAGTTAGATAATATACTTAAAAAAATCTAAATCTTCAGAAAATCTTAATTGGGGAAGGTAAACATGATGTAGAGCTGTTCCTCCTTTAAAAATTAATTTATTACTTAATTTAGAATTAAAGATTATCTTTAAACTAATGCTAAAAAATAATCCTTCTCTGCTATAGCTAAAGGATATTTTAATCTTTTATTATATAATATTAACTCTGCTTTACTTAATAATTCTATGATCATAATAAAGACGTCATTTGGCGTTAAATTTCTTTGACTCTTTAGTAAAGCGTGAATAACCCTGGTGCTTTTTTACGCTCTTATATAGTTTAGCTGAATCAATATGAATTTTATCTAAAATAAAACCTAATTTTCTTTGCACACTTACACCATATTTTAAAGCGAATTCTCAAAATTTTGTTAAAAGAAGACCGTTTAAAATAATGGCATTATTTTAACTCAAATGATATAATATAAAAGAATTAATTAATATATTTTAAAAAAATACTATTAATAGGTTAGTCTAGAATCTATTTTAATATAAATAAAGAGAAAAAAGAATTTGTAAGAGAATAATATTTTAAAAGATATATTATGAAAAAATTAAGTTTTCTAAAGAAATATATATATAATTATAAACTGGAGATTTTTCTATCTATTTTGGCCGTGCTTATTATTCTTTTAATTATAATGTTATATTCAGGTTCACACATAGTTCAAGATGTTAACAAAGGATCTATTTCAAATGGCAGTAGTTCTAGCAGTGATAATAATACAGGACAAAGTATAGACAATTTTCTCTCAAAGAATGAAAAGGATAAAGTTGATGACAATGAATATTATAGTGAAGAGGAAGATGATGAAAGTGATAATATTAATAAAGAAGATGTTATTGTTGAGCATAATAATGATGTTAGCAACGAAGAAACTCAAGAAGAAAGTATTGATTTTAGCAGTGCTTTTGTAAATAGTTTTGGTGATGGTTTTTCTAGTGATGTTTATTTAAATCTAGAAAAAACTAATATGTATTTAGATGATATTAGTACAGCTTTAACTTTCAAACCTTTATATGATTTTTCTAAGTTAGGTTCTTGCGGTAAAAGCGGGGAAGACTGTAATTTTAAAAAAGATGTTCGTATTTTAGATTATGGCATGGAAGCTTGTATAGATGATACTAATAATTGTTTGAAGGTAATAAATGAAAGTCTTTATTATAATAATAGAGAGATAGAGCTTCCGGCTGAAATAAGAAATGAAAAGATTCTATCACTAACAGTAGGGGCGCTAGATAGCAAGTTTTTGTTAGGGGTAGTATTGCCTCAAGGTGAGGATGAATATGGTTTAGTTTATTCTTTTAATGGTAGTGATTTTGAAAGTATTATTTCTCAAACTTCAAAGTTTAAAATTAATTCTAAATATCAAAGACAGGGAGGAAGAATTGGTTTTGGTGGTAGTGATGATAATTTCCTTATCCTTTATGCAGGCTATAACGGACAAGCTTTTCAAGTACTTGCTGATGAGATAATAGATATCTCAGATATGTTTGGTTTAAGAGTTGCCAACAAGGGTTTCATGCCTCAAATACTTCAAAGCGGTAGCGGTAGTGATAGTACTTGGTATATATGTGGTTTAGATAAGGGAAAACCTAAGTTTATTAAACTATGGCAAAATGGCTCTAAGTATATCCAGGGTTCGCTTGATTTTACTTATGATATCTATAGTAACAGTAATTTGTATAACAATTTTAATCATTGCTATCTAGCTGCAAATGATAGTGATAAAGTATATTTAACTTTTGATAATAATATTAACAACTCTTTAGATATCTGGCAGTTTCAAGATAATGGTTTTGATAATAGTCATAATTATTCTGTGGTCTCTGTTGATATTTTAAATAAAGATGACTATGTAGCTAAAAATGCTATTGTAAAAGATATGGGTTTGTCTGTGTTTGAAAAAGGGTACGCTAATAATATAGATGATTATGGCACCCTGTATTTATCATTTGATAATTTTAATTGGAATAGTATTGAGTTTGCTAAGTTTTTTAGACTTAAAAAGCCTGTTAGTGATTTGTATTGGCGCTTAGATTTAAAGAGTAGGGATAATAATTTTTCTCCTTGGCTGTTTCATCTCAATCGTTTGAATTATCTGATATTGAAAAAATAGTTATTTTGTTGCAGTTATTTTTATTAAGTGATATAATATTATTAAGATAGTAATGTAATAATTTTTTATATTTAACAAGAATATTTAAATAATTAGTATATATTTGTATAAATAATAAAAGACGTATGTCAAGGTATAAAAAAATAATTATAGTTTTTTCAATAGCAGTCTTAATGGTTTCTTTCTTTGCTGTCTCTAAGGCTTTAGCTAAAGATATTATTTTCGATCCAGGAACAGATAATGTGGGGATTGGGACGGCTAGTCCTTTTGAAAAATTAACAATTTCTGGGGAGAGTACTATTGGTGGTTATCCGACAATTTCATTAATTAATACAACTATTCCAAGAGAGTGGCATTTTTGGCCAATTAATGGAGGAGATTTAAGATTTAGAGATGATACCGCAGGAATAGATATTATGACTTTTGAGGGAGGAACAGGAAGCGTTGGTATAAATAATAATGATCCAGTTTATAGATTAGATGTAAATGGAACAGGAAGATTTACTAGCCCTTTAATAGTAGCAACTCCTACTGACAGTAATCATGCTACTACCAAAAGTTATGTTGATTCTTCTGTTATTGGTGATACGACATGTGATGGTTCGACTTGTAATGTGACAAATACGGGGACACTGGATGGATTTAGCGCTACCTCGGCTTCTACACCAAGCACTATTGCAG
>DATFJU010000025.1:0-60403 GCA_035269015.1 Patescibacteria group bacterium
TCAAAATGATTTAATATTTTCTCACAAGTTGCTGGTAAAAATACTTGCAATTTCAAACAAGCATCATAGAGACTTTGTAGACTAAACTCTAAAACCTTTTCTTTCTTAGCTTTATCCTCTATCTTCCAAGGAGCTTCCTTGGTTAAATATTCATTAGTTTGTCTTATTTTGCTCCAAACTGCATGTAGAGCAAACTGTAACTCATATTTAGACATTAGCTCCTTTATATTATCATTAAATTTTTGATCTGAATTTTTTTTAATAGTAGGATTAAACTCTTCTTTAGCTATTAAATTACTTAACCTACTAGCTAAGTTTCCCAACTCATTAGCTAAATGTGAATTATATAAAGATTCAAAATTAGATACTGAAAAGTCGCCATCACCATAGGTTGGTATTTGTTCTAATAAATAATAGCGTAAAGCATCTTCTCCATATTTTTCACAATATTCAATTGGATTAATATTATTACCTAAAGATTTACTTATCTTTTGTCCTTCACTGGTTAAAAAACCGAAAACTAAAACTTTCTCTGAATTGGCTATACCGGCAGACATAAGCATGGCTTGCCACATAGCTGCTTGCTGTCTTAGATTATCTTTACCTGCTACCTGCACTCCAGGCCAATAACTACTAAAGTCACCTTCCTTGTTTGGCCAAGATAAAGTTGAAATATAATTAACTAAAGCATCAAACCAAACATACATTACTTGAGTATCATCTCCCGGTACCGGCACACCCCAAGGCATTTTTTCTTTTAAACGAGAAATGCTGAAATCATTAACTTCTCTTTTTATAAAACTTTTTATCTCCTCTAATCTATGCTTTGGTTTAACAAAATCTGGATTATTTTCATACAATTGCAATAATTTATCTTGATATTTACTGAATCTAAAGAAATAATTTTCTTCATTAATATTATCTAATTCTTGATTGGGATGCCAAGGACATTTACCATCAACCAACTCTGACTCAGTTTTTTCCAATTCACAACCTACACAATATTTTACCTTATAGTTCTTTTTGTATATATCTCCATTTTTTTCACATCTCTTCCAAAACTCTTGCGCAGCTTTTATATGATAATCATCAGTAGTACGGATAAAGCGGTCATAACTTAGGTTTAAATGTTCTTTTAATTCAGCAAACTTCTTTGAGCTTTGATCACAGTAATCTATGACATCCATATCTAATTTTTTGGCCTTTCTGTATATCTTTAAACCATGTTCATCTGTACCTGTATTAAAAATAACTTCTTTACCTAAAAGTCTTTGCCAACGCGCTATCACATCTGCTTTGATTATTTCCGCAGCAAAACCTACGTGTGGTTCTGAATTAATATATGGTAATGTAGTTGTAATATAATATTTATTTGACATAATATTTTCTATTTTATAATTGCTTTTTTATTACTACCACAAACTCACCTTTTTTCTCTAATTCATTTTTTAAAAAATACTCTTTTAATTCTTGAGCTTTCCCTCTATAGATGTGTTCATATATTTTTGTGAGTTCTCTGCCAATAATTAAATCTCTATCACCTAAATCATGTTCAGATAACTCATCTAATAATTTAAGTAGCCTATGTTTTGATTCATACAAAACCACACTATATTGATTATCTTTTATCTCTTTTATCATTTTTTGCCTACCTTTTCTGTGAGGTAAAAAACCTAAAAAACAAAACCTATCCATTTTTAGCCCTGCCACTGAAACAATAGCACTAAGAGCTGAAGCACCAGTAATTGGTATAACTTTTATATTTGGTAAATCTTCTAGTATTCTAGATACAAGCATTGAACCTGGGTCAGAGATACCAGGTGTACCAGCTTCTGAAATAAGGGCTAATGACTTCCCTGCTTTTAACTTATCAAAAATGTTTAAAAACTGTTTTTCAGATGATTTTTGATTATATTGCCAAAGATCTGTCTTAATGTCATAAGTGGTTAATAATTTTTTAGCAGTATGAGTATTCTCCGCTAAAATCAAATCAACCTCACCTAAAACTTTAACAGCTCTAAAGCTAATATCTTCTAAATTACCAATTGGAGTGGCTACTACATATAATGATCCCATATAAATTACATTATTTCTTCTTTCTTTTCTTTTACATACTTAGTCCAATCTTCAGCAATTTCTACAAATACCTTAAATGGAGCTTCAATAATAAAGTCCATAATAAATATAAAGATATTAACTTTAGATGCCTTACCTGACAACCAACGACCAGCAGCGACTATAGGCATATAAAAGAAATCAAACAAAAAATCAGCTAAATTATCCCTTCTTTCAGCTACTATTAATTCCTTAATATTTTTCTTAATACGTACACTAAAGAAACTAACAAAAGCTAAGAAGAATAAAAAGATAATAATACTTACCCAATTAAAATTAATTAAAGTTAAAATTTCTATAATAATATAAACTGAAAATAAGAAAGTAACAAAATAAATAAAGTTAAAAATAAAATTGGGAACTGGTTTTCTTTTTGCCGGCTTTTTAATCTTAAAAGATTTGTGTCTCTCAAATTCCTCATAACTTATCTCTTGCACACCCTCAACAACTTTATCTAAGTTTTTAGAGCTTGGTTTTCTAGTAGTTAACACCATAAGGAAAAGTAGCACAGCTGGAAAAATTATGTTTATAAACAAAGAAACATAATTTAATTCTTCACCAAACCATTTTATAGCTGGAATTTCAATTAAAATAACAAATACTGATTTAGTAAGGAAGATATAAATAATACTACGCCAAGCACTACTCCAAAGTTTTGTTTTAGCTCTTTTATAACGTTTAGTATAGGTGTTTTTAATTTGCTTATAGTAAGCTGAAGAATTATTCTTTAATTCGTAAAACAATTTTACTGGCTCTAAAGTGACAACTTCTGTCATAATAGAGTAAAAAACTGAATACTTACGAGTTATCTTATCAATTTGCTTTATCAATGGATGCTTAAGTTGCCTATCAATAGCCTCTTTTATAGTTTGTATTTTATGAGCAATCTCCATGATTTTTTCATCTTCTATATCATTTTGAGTCCATTCACGATTATAATATCTAAACAAAATTAAAGACAACATGGAATCATTATATTTTACATAATTCCTATATATACTTAAATAAATTTGTATTTTTAAATCTTTTTCTAATTTTTCATTTAAATCACTACTAGCTTGAATATTATTTTCTAAATCTTCATACATGTTTTCAATAACTATTTCTTGCACCAAGTCCTTACCTAAATTTTCCTCAATTTCAGTAGCTGCTATAGAAATTAACCAATTAACCAATTTATTCCTTTCTTTAACCTTGTTCTTTATCACCTTAGTATCATTGTTTATATCAGAAAAGGTGCTTACTTTTTCTAAGGCATAATTTTTTAATTTAATGTATTTTTCCAAAAGATCAGCTATTTTTTTAATTTTAGTTTCCGGTACCATATCATTTCCCAAATAACCTGCCCTAATTAATTCAGTTAGTAGATGTAATGATATTTCCTCACTTTTAGAGGCCTTAAGTACTCCCTCAATAACAATTTGTCTTTTAAGTATTCTTTCAATAGCATTTTTTCTAAGCAGGTGCTCTTCATCATAATCAACCGCATTTCTTATTTTTTCATAAACAAAAGCAACCTTAGATATTAAGGCTGATACTTTAATATGATTTATTTCATCTTTTCCCCCCTCCTCAGCTTTTTTCTGCTTAAAATACACTGCCTGAAAAAGTCTTTTAGCTCTAGAAGTTATAGTATACTGTTTATCCTCTCTTTTTTTAAGTTTTGGTCCTACCATATATTCTTATCTATATCTTAACCTATTTTCACTTAAATGCCAACATAAGTCAAGCTAGTTTTTTGTAATTAAGGTAAATTTTCTTGACATAATTAACTTGATTATATAAACTATATATAGTTAAAAAAAATGGCCGTGGAGGCTGTTTTTAAATACAATAAATAAATGTATGACAAAATTAGCAAACTACATTAAAGCGTCAATTGAAGAAATGAAAAAAGTCACTTGGCCTACTAAAAAAGAAACTATACGTTACACCTGGCTAGTTATTGGACTCAGTCTTTTTATTGCTGCTTTCTTAGGTCTTTTAGACTTCGTCTTTAATTACGCTTTAGGCTTTATTATTTAATTAAAATATTTATGGCTAAGCAAAACCTACACCAAGGCCGACGTTGGTACGTTCTACACACTTATTCTGGATACGAAGAGAACGTTGCGCAAAATTTACGACAAAGAATTGAAACTTTAGATATGGAAGACAAAATTTTCAATGTCTTGGTTCCTATTGAGAAAAAAATTAAAATTAAAAATGGAAAACGAAAAATAGTTGAGGAAAAAATCTTTCCTGGCTATGTAATGATTGAAATGGAAGTAACCGATGAGTCTTGGTATATAGTTAGAAATACACCAAACGTTACTGGCTTTATTGGTACAGGTACTACACCTACCCCAGTTAGTGAAGAAGAAATAAAATCATTACAAAAAAGAATGGGCGTTGAAGAACCTAAATACAAAATTGATGTCACAGAAGGATCTGCGGTACGTATCAATGAGGGCCCTTTTAAGAACATGGAAGGAAAAATAACAGCTATTGATGAAGCTAAAGGAAAAGTGAAAGTTTCTGTTTCTATGTTTGGCCGTGAAACACCTGTAGAACTAGACTTTTTACAAATTAAAAAAATATAATTGAAAAAATAATAATACAATTTAGAAATTGTTAGAATATAATCATATGGCAAAAAAATTATTAACAACTATTAAATTACAAATTCCAGCTGGTCAAGCTAATCCAGCTCCTCCGGTTGGTCCTGCTTTAGGTCAACATGGTTTAAATATTCAGGAATTCTGTACAAAATTTAACGATGCTTCTAAAGATAAAATGGGAGATATTGTACCTGTTGAAATCTCTGTATACGAAGACAGAACTTTTGACTTTATCATGAAAAGCCCACCTGCTTCTGAGTTAATCAAGAAATACGCTAACATCAAAAAAGGAGCAGCCAATGCTTTAACTGAAAAAGTTGGCACAATTACTCAAGCTCAAGTAAAAGAGATTGCTGAAATTAAAATGGAAGACTTAAATGCTAATGACATTGAAGCTGCTAAGAAAATTATTGCTGGTACAGCTAAGCAAATGGGTGTGCAAGTTAAATAAATATTATAAAATAATTTATATAATTATATATAATTAATAGTGGGAGCTATTTTATAGCGCCAAAACCACAAAAAACAATATGACAGACAAAAAAAACAATGAAACAAAAAATACAGAAGTAAAATCTGAAGATCAAAACAATATTGAAAATATTGAATTTGATAAAGCTCAAACATATAAACCAGAAGCAGCACTTGAGTTAGTAAAAAAACTACACACAGCTAAATTTGATGCTTCTATTGAGCTTCACTTTAGACTAGGAATTGATCCTAAAAAAGGAGACCAACAAATTAGAACAGCCGTTAGTCTTCCTCATGGTACGGGTAAAAATGTTAAAATAGCTGCCTTTGTATCTAGCGCTAATGAAAAAGCAGTAAAAGAAGCAGGTGCTGATATAATTGGTGGTGAAGAATTAATTGAAGAAATTAAAAAGACTGAAAAAACTGATTTTGAAGTAGCTGTAGCTGAACCTGCAATGATGAAAAATTTAGGTAAAATTGCTAAAATATTAGGAACCAGAGGTCTTATGCCCTCACCTAAAAATGAAACTGTAACTGATGACCCTGTTAAAGCTGTAAAAGAGCTTAAAAAAGGTAAGGTGAACCTCAAAAATGATGCTACTTCTAATATTCACACCGTAATTGGAAAGATAAGCTTTGATGATAATAAGCTTCTAGAAAACTTTAAAACTATATTTGACGCAGTTCAAAAAGCTAAACCTGCTAAAGCCAAAGGACAATACTTTAAAAACATTGTTTTATGCTCAAGTATGGGACCTGGAGTTAAAGTAAACATCTCTGCTGAATAACTGAATTACACCTACTTAAAAGACAATATAGATTATATATAAATAAAACTGCCTACTAAGGCAGTTTTATTGTTATAAGTATAATAAATATTATTTTACTAATATTTCTATTTAATATTTTTCTTTTTTACATCTTTTTTAAGCTCTTTTTTAGCCCCCTTCTTATCTTCATAGTTATTAATAACTTTCTTTAAACCATCTACAGCCATGATAGAACAATGAACTTTTTGTTGTGGTAAACCACCTAAATCAGAAACTATTTTATTCCAATCATAATTCCTAGCTTCTTCTAAACTCATACCCTTCACTTTTTCTGTCATAATTGAAGCTGTGGCAATATTAGAAGCGCAGCCAAATGAAAGAAATTTTATATCTTTTATCTTTCCTTTTTCAACTTTTATTGTGAAGTTTAATTGGTCTCCACAAACCATATTACCTATTTCAGCATAAGCGTCAGCATTTTTTATCTCACCAATGTTTTTTGGCTTTAAAAAATGATTTAGTGTTTTTTTAGTATAGTTAAGTGCCATATATTTGACATTAATTTTAATTACTTAATTGGACTAAAGCTTCTTAATCTTTTAACTGTTTCTGTTAATCTCTTTACTGTATAATCTAACTCTGCTTTAGTGGTATTTTTACTAAGTGAAAATCTAACATTGCTATTTAAATATTTAGAATCAATCTTTAGAGCTTGCAATACATATGAAGTTCTTAGATTTTTAGCGCTACAGGCAGAACCTGTAGATACACAAATTCCTTGATTAGATAAATCCATAAGTATTGCCTCCCCTTCTACTCCATTAAATCTAAGGTTGATATTATTCTCTAATCTAAATTTCTCATGACCATTTAAATGTACATCTTTAATATTTTTATTTATCTCATTTAAAAAATAATCTCTTAGTTCTTTAATTTTTGCTATTTTTTTATCTCTATTTCTATAAGCTAATTCAAGAGCTTTACTAAAACCAATAATTCCAGCTACATCAAGCGTTCCAGCCCTAAGACCATCATTTTGCTCACCTCCGCTAATTAGAGGGTTAATTTTAACGCTTCTATCAATATATGCCATACCAACACCTTTAGGGCCATGAAACTTATGAGATGAAAGCGTTAGAAAATCAACACCTAAATCTTTAATATCTATTTCTAAATATGGCACAGCTTGCACTGCATCGGTATGAAAATAAGCTCCACTTTTTTTTACCAGTCTAGCAATCTTTTTAATATCTTGTATTGTTCCAACTTCATTATTAGCAGTCATAATTGAAACTAAAAGAGTATCATCTGAAATCATCTTTTCTAATTCTGACATCTTTATTCTTCCTTTTTTATCAACCGGAGCATATGATATTTTAAAACCTTCTTTAACTAACTCTTTAGCAGGACCCAAAACACAGGGATGCTCAATTTCAGAAACAATAATATGCTTACCCTTATCTTTATTAGCTCTAGCTATACCTTTAATAATAAAGTTATTAGCTTCACTAGCACTACCGGTAAAGATAAGATTTTTAGGGTTAGCATTTAAAATCTTAGCCACCTTATCTTTATCTTCTTCAACATCATTATACACCTCTTCACCTTGATGATGTATAGAAGAAGGGTTAGCAAACTTATCTAAAAAATAGGTTTGCATAATATCTGCTACTGTTTTATCCATTTTAGTAGTAGCAGCATTATCTAAATATACTTGCATATATTAAATGTTTAATTGTAATTTTCAATTTACTATTTAACTAAAGTCACTTCTGTAATTACAGCATCTTCAAGTGGTCTATCTCTATTATCTGTTTCTAATGACTCAATTTCTTTAACCACATCCATTCCCTCTACTACCTCTCCAAAAACGCTGTGCTGGCTTTGTAATGGCTGTTTATTAAAATCTAGAGACTGGTTATCTGCAGTATTAATGAAAAACTGAGAACTACCTGTATCAGGTCCAGCATTTGCCATAGAAATAGTACCCTCTAAATTAGACACACTTTCCACGTCCTCATTAGGAATCACATAACCTGGAGAACCTGTTCCCCAACGTTCTTTTTTATCATCATCTTTACTTAAAGGATCACCACCTTGAATCATGAAACCCTCTATAACTCTATGAAACTTAGTTTTATTATAAAAACCATCTTGAACTAAGTTTAAGAAATTATTTGCTGTGATAGGAGTTTTTTCAGTGTATAGCTTAATCTTAATATCTCCATAATTAGTATTTAAAACTACATATTGATATTCTTGAGCTAAATCTTTTTGATCATGTACTGTTCTAGTACTTTTATCATTGTTGTCCATATTATTATTTTGATTATTAGTGCTTTGATTAGTATTAGTTTGATTAGTGTTAGTTTGCTTATTAAGCGAATCAGAATTAGAACAAGCGCTTAACACTAAGGTAAGTGTTAAAACTATTAATATTTTACCGCTAAAATTGATTTTTTTAAACATAATATTGCTTTTTAATTTTTTTATCTTCTTTTATATTTTCTTGTTCAATTGAGTCCTTAGCTTGTTTTCTTAAATCTTGTAAATTATCTTTTTGTAATTCTTTAGCTCTTTTTAATAATAACTCATGTTCATTTAGTTTAGGATCTTCAATTACTTCTGCTAATAGAACCTCAAGTATTGCTCCTATTTTAGGACTTGGCTCTATTTTTAATTCTTTAATTAAATCATTACCATTTATATTTAGACTTTTTACTGACACAGGATCATGTTGAACCTTTTCCATCATATATTCCAAATGTCTAAGTTTATATGGCTTAGCTTTAGGAGTGCCTGAACCCAGTCTATCTGCTATTCGTAAATCAATTAAATCTTTAATATTTTCTTTACCAACTTTTTTTATTAATCTTCTAACAGAGCTAGCAGTAACCTCACCTACATTATAATAAAACATGTGGTTTTTTACCAAATTAACAATCTTCTCCCTATCTTCATTTTTAAATTTTAAGCGTTTTAAAATTTTATCTGTCATTTTAGCTCCAATATATTCATGATTATAAAAAGTTGCTTCACCTTTAATAATCCTTTTAGATTTTGGTTTACCTATATCATGAAGTAAGGCTGCTAATTTAACCCTCCAATCAAGACTAGGGCAAGTAGCTAAAGCTCTCCAGCTATGCTCAAAAACAGTATAAATATGATGATGGTTTTGACTAACATTTACTCCAGCTTCCAATTCAGGTAAAATATACTGCAATATTTTATTATCATGCAATCTTTTAATAGCTAAATGACCATTGTCTGTTTTTAACATTTTAATTAACTCATCTCTAATCCTTTCTTGAGAAACAAATTTAACTGAACCTGCCATTTTAAGAATAGCTCTTTCAGTTTTATTCTCAATACCAAAATCAAGTTGAGCTGACAATCTAATAGCTCTAAGTAATCTCAAAGCATCTTCTTTAAAGCGCTCTATTGGCTCTCCTACGGCTCTTATTATCTCCTTATTAATATCCTTTAAACCTCCAAATAGATCAATTATCTCTTCTTCTCTATCCATAGCTAGGGCGTTAATGGTAAAGTCTCTGCGCTCTAAATCTTTTTCTAGATCATTTTCAAACTTAACTTCATCAGGTCTGCGATTATCACTATAACCTTGTTCACTACGATAAGTAGTAATTTCTAAAACATCAATTAATTCTTCCTTTTCTTTAATTGGTACTAAAACAGTACCAAAATCATTTTCATATTTAGCATCATCAAACACTTTCATTATTTCTTCAGGGGTAGCACTGGTCGTAATATCCCAATCATTGGGAATCTTTTTCATCAATATATCACGCACACAACCACCAACTACATAAGCTTCAAAATTAGCATTATTTAATTTTTCTAAGGTTGTTTTTATATATAAGGGAAACATAATTTTATTTATTTTTTTTACTATAAGTAGTATGCAATATCTGTTTATCTATTTTTTGACTTTCTAAATAATGAAGGGCTTTTAAGGCGTATGTATTCTCGTGAGCTTTTCTAAGTTTCTTTTTTGAATCTATACTATATAAAGCTTTCATTCTAGCAAGTCTAATATCTGAATTTGTGGGAATAGGTTGGCCTCCACCACCAATACATCCACCCGGACAAGTCATTACTTCAATATAATCATATTTATCTATCTGGTCAACTATTTTTTGAAAATTAGCTAACCCATTAACAATAGCAACATTTAATTTTCTGTTTTTTATCTTTATACTAGCTTCTTTTAAGCCCTCCATACCACGATATTCTTTAAAATCAATTTTAGGTAATTTCTTGTTTTCCAGTATATGTAAGGCTGTACGAATAGCTGATTCCATCACACCACCACTAGCTCCATAAATAGCACCCGCACCTGAGTGCTCAGATAACATATTGTTCATTTTTGAATTTTTAAGAGCATTAAACTTAATCTTATTTTTAGCAATTAAAAAAGCTGTCTCTCTAGTTGTTAAAACAAAATCAATTAAATCTTTATCTTTATACCTTAACTCTTTTCTAGTGGCCTCATATTTTTTAGCTGTACAAGGCATAATTGAAACAACTTTTATTTTATCTGCTGAAATATTATTTCTTTTTGCAAAATATGTTTTTACGAGTCCTGCCGTATGCATCTGTGGAGAACGTGAAGAAGTTAAATTCTTAATTAATTCAGGTTGATAATATTCTACATACCTAACCCAAGCTGGACAACAAGAAGTTAACAGCGGTAATGGTTTTTTATTTTTAATTCTATCAATTAATTCTTGTGCCTCTACAATGGTAGTGATATCAGCGCCAAAATTAACATCTATTACTGCGTCAAAACCTAATTTTTTTAAAGCTGTAACCAGTTTACCTGTAACTACAGTACCTGGTTTGAGACCAAACTCCTCACCAATGCTTACCCTAACTGAAGGAGCAATTTGAGCTACTAAAATTTCATCTTTGCTTTTATTTTTTAAAGCTAACTCTAATTCATTTATCTGATCTTGTTCTTGGGCTGCACCCACAGGACAATGAAGTGCACATTGACCACAATATATACAGACGAAACCTTTTTTCTTAGCAGCTAAACCACTTAATTTATCTTCAGTTTTTGGAACAATTTCCTGATTTATACCTCTTCCTTTTAACTCCAGATGTTTAATACCACTAAGTAACTGACAAGCATCTAGACAGGATCTGCAATCAATACATTGACTACCATCTATCTCCACTGCATTACCGAACTTATATGTTTTACGCTCTGTTTTTCTTTTAGGAAATTCAGTTACATCTATTTTATATTTCTTAACTAACTTAAGTAGCTGACAATCAATACTATTTACACAAGTATTACATTTATTTACATGTTCAGCATACAATAACTCAAGGTTTAAATTTCTTGACTTAGCTACCCTAGCAGTGTTAGTTTTAATTTCCATATCTGGCCTTGCTTTAACAGAACAAGCTCTAACTAATTTCTTAAAACCTTTAATTTCAACTAAACATAAACCACAATTACCTTTAACCGGTAAGTCAGGGTGATAACATAAAGAAGGGATATCAATCTTGTTTTTTCTTGCTATATTTAAAATTGACTCTTCCCCATTTGTTAAAATCTTTTTATTATTAATTTTGATATAAAATTTCTTCATATTTAAAGTTTTGGTTTAAAATCAGGGTTAACATTTTTAATATATGATTTAACAGGTGTTGCTAATGATGACCCCAGTGCACAAAATGAACTGTCTTCTAAGTTATCAATTAATTCTAAAAAGTGAGACCAATTCATTTTTTCACCACTAAACATTTCTTTTAACCTATAAGTACCCTCCCTGCACGGAGTACACTTACCACACGAGTTATTAAAATAGAAATAAATTAAATTTTTTATTAATTTAAAATCAGAGTTATTTTTGTAACTATAAATAGTAATAGCACCACAACCTGAAGCTTGTTTTTTTAACTGTGATGAATTTATTATTTCTCCACTAGCTTGTCCGCCATGCTGAACAAAAAATTTGAACAATGGGAAATTATTAGTTTCTTCTAATATTCTAGCAATAGTATAATTAGCTGGTAAATTATATACACCTGGGTTTTTAACTTCTCCATTTATAGTATAGAATCTATTTCCTTTAAATTTACCATGATAAACTAAATAAATATTATAAATAGTTTCTATATTATGTATTAAAGTTGGACTTTCCTTATATCCACTCTCTGTAGGAAAAGGTGGTCTAATTCTAGGTTCACTACGCTTATTTTCTAATATATTTAACATTGTGCTCTCTTCTCCAGCTACATAACCGGCATTTTTAGACTTGTATACAATTTCTATATTAGTATTATATATATATTTTTTTATTTTTTCACCATACTTTTTGTAATCATGATTTAAAAATAATATACATTTTTTTGCTTTAATATAATTTAAAACAAGCTCTATACCAGCAACTAACTCTTTAGTATGGTGTTTTATAATATACTCATCTTTTTTTACACCCGGCTCTCCTTCAGCACCATTAATAATTAAATACTTCTCCTTCCCTTTTTCTTTTAAAACTAATTTCCATTTATTATACACAGAAAAACCAGCACCTCCTCTACCTTTTAAATCATGTTTTTTTATTTTTTCAAGTAAGTCCATACTTTAAAGATATTTTCTTGAAATAAGAGCACTAAGATCAACCAAGCGATTACTATAACCCCACTCATTATCATACCAAGCTACAACTTTTAACAAATCACCATCCATTAAGGAAATAAATTCTAGATCAACTATAGAACTGTATGAACTACCAACAATATCACTAGAAACAATTGGGTCCGTACTAGCTTGCAAAATACCTTTGAATTTCTTTAATTTTGATGCTGAAATAAAAGCTTTTTTTACTTTTTCAATATCTGTTTTTTTCTTTAAGACAAAAGTAGCATCTACAATTGAACCAACAAGAATTGGTACCCTCATAGCCATACCATCTAACTTATTATTTAAAGATTTAATTACTAAACCGGTAGCCTTGGCTGCACCTGTGCTAGTAGGAACAATGTTAATAGCTCCAGCCCTACCTCTTCTTAAGTCTTTATGAGGACCATCGACTAAAGATTGACTAGCTGTATAAGCATGAATTGTAGTCATTAAGCTTTTCTTAACACCAAATTTAGAACGAACAACTTCCGCCATTGGCGCTAAGCAATTAGTAGTGCAAGAAGCGCATGACAATATATCATCAGATTTAGTTATATCTTTATCATTAACACCCAAAACAACAGTCTTTATAGCTTTAATGTCTTTTGTAGGTGCAGAAATTATTACCTTTTTAGCTCCAGCACTTAAGTGCTTACCAGCACTCTTTTTATCTTTAAATATACCAGTGCATTCTAAAACTATATCTACTTTTAAATCTTTCCAAGGAAGATTTTCAGGATCTGTTTCATTAAATATTTTATATTTTTTACCTGCAACCTTAAGACTACCAGCTAATTCTTTTATTTCCTTGTTGTATTTACCATAAGCACTATCATATTTCAAAAGGTAAGCTAAAGTTTTAATATCAGTTAAATCATTAATTGCTACTACTTCTAAATTAGGATAATCATTTAAAATTATTTTGAAGGCAGCTCTACCAATTCTGCCAAAACCATTAATGGCTATTTTAGTTTTTTTAGACATACGAGTAAAAAGTTAAGTTTTTATATTTTAATAATAACATATTTTTACTATTTAGAAAAATAACATTACTTGATGTTCTTGCTGTTTTATAAAACAAAAAAACCGATAAAATCGGTTTTTTTATTATTTATACTTCTTATTACAGTCTATTTTTTCTTTTTTTCTTTATTCTTCTTTTTTCTTTTTATTTCTATTTAAATCAACCTCAGTAATTGTTCTCTCGTAGCCGTTACCATTATTTTTTACCTTAAATTCCACGTCAACGCTTTGTTTTAATATATGTTGACCTATTACTGTCCCCTTTTGTCCATCTACAGTAACTCTAGTACCAATAGCTGGCATTTTTTTAGCTAGACTCTTATAACAATCTTGTTCATAAGAAAGACAACACATCAAACGATTACACATACCCGATAATCTATCACTACCTCTATGTGCTACTTGCTGACATTCAGCCATATCTGAAGTAATTGATGAAAATTTATCAATAAAGCGTTTACAACAAAGAGGTAAACCACAAGGACCAAAATCTCCACTTACTCTAGCCTCATCTCTAGTTCCAATTTGAGTTAATCTAATGTTACCATTAAAATAAGCTGTTAAATCTCTAACCAAATCTCTAAAATCAACCCTACCTTCAGATATAAAAGCAAAATTTAAACGTTTACCAGTTAAAGAAAAATGTACATCAACTAACTTCATTGGTAACTTATGTTTATCAATTCTCTCTTTACAATACTTTAAAGCTTTTAATTTCTCTTCTCTGTCAGGCAATTTATCATAATCATCATTAGTGGCTAATCTAAGAACTGATTTAATAGTTCTATCTTCATTATCTTTGTCACTCTCCTTATTGTCTTCTTCACTTGATTCAGGTTTAAAACTATCTTTTAGAAGTTCATGAACAACACCTATATCTCTACCTAATTCAGTATCAACAATCACATGATCACCAACTTTTAAATCTAAATCATTGTCTAAGAAATCATAATCTTTCTCCCAAGAAGCAAATTTTATTTTAACAATTTTTGACATATTTAAAATTATCTCGAACCAAGATATTGATTACTCAGTAAAATAAGGTATTTTATTATGATAAGCTGTAACGAATAAAGTTGGTAACTTTAGCATCACCTAAAATATCTTCTACTTTTTTATTTTCGTCTTTAATAAACTCTTGTTTTACCAAACAAACTTCAGAATAATACTTATTAATTTTTCCTTCTAAAATCTTATCAATAATATTTTCCGGTTTGCCTTCTTTAAGAAGTTGCTCTTTATATATTTCCTTTTCTTTACTTATCTCTTCTTCTGGCACATCTTCAGGTTTAATATATTTAGGGTTTAAAGCAGTGATATGCATAGCAATATCAGAAGCTACTTCTTCCATACCTTCTTTATCTAAAGATAAAATAATACCCATTTTTCCACCCATGTGAATATAAGCAGAAACAGTTTCACCACTTAGCTTATCATATCTACCTAAAACAATCTTTTCTCCAATAACACCACTTAAAGCATCAATAGCTTCATTTACATTAGTTTCTTCAAAGTCTAATGCTAATAATTCTTCTTTAGTATCTACCTTTTTTTCTTGTGCTAAATTCATTAACTTATCAGCAAATTCTTGAAACTGTTCATTTCTAGCCACAAAATCAGTTTCAGAATTTAACTCTAGAATATAAGCAGTCTTTTTATCTTCACTAATACCCGCTTTAATTATTCCTTCTAAAGCTTCCCTGTCCATTCTTTTAGAAGCTTTTGATATGCCTTTTTTTCTAAGAATCTCCACAGCTTTACCTAAATCACCCTCAGCCTCTTTCAAGGCTTTTTGACAATCAACAATACCTGCGCCGGTTTGTTCACGTAATTTTTTTAAAGTTTCCATATGTATAAGCTTAATTATTTTTTATTTACATCTTTTAAATTTTCCTTAATAGTCTCTAATATTAATTTAACAGCTTTAGTAGCATCATCATTACAAGCTATAGGATAATTTACTAACTCAGGATTAACATTAGTGTCACAAATTGCAATAATAGGAATATTTTTCTTTCTAGCTTCAGTAACAGCTGTCTCTTCTTCCCTAATATCCCAAACAAATAATGCGTCAGGTAATTTCCTTAATGAACTAAGTCCTCCGAGTTTGCTTTCCATCTTTGCGATCTCTCTTTCAAAATCAAGTCTTTCTTTCTTAGTATATTTATCTAACTTACCAGATTCTTGTTGTTCTTTAAGATCTAAAAATCTTTTAATTGATTTCTTCACTACTGGAAAATTAGTTAAAAAGCCTCCTAACCATTTTTCTACAACATAAGGCATGTTAATTTCTTGAGCAACTTCTTTCATCGGATTTTGTACTTGTTTTTTAGTACCGACAAATAATATTGACTTATTTTCTTGCACTAAATTTTGCATGAATTCAATTGCATTTTTAAGCTGTTCTTGGCTCTTTTCTAGATCAATAATATAAATATTATTTCTTTTGCCAAAAATAAACGGCTCCATTTTTGGATGCCAACGGCTTGTTCTGTGCCCAAAGTGCATACCAGCCTTGAGCATCTCTTCTAATGATGGTAATTTTGTCATAATTTTCTTTTTTACCCTCCACCCTCAAAGCTTAAAGTTTTTAAGCAAGAAATATTAAAGAAGGTGTGCGTGATAATTATTAATAATTTAATTAAAAAATGAGGTTTCCCTCTGTAGCTATATTATAATATTATACTTCTGCTGTCAATAAAAATAACACCTAAGACAACTCTATTTTTGTCTAATTAATAGTTATTAGAAATTTCTTATGTTTTTTACTTATCAATATTTTCTTTAACAAAGTCCCAATTTATTAAATTATCTAAGAAAGATTGAAAGTATTCCTTTTTTCTATTTTGATAATCTAGGTAATAGGCGTGTTCCCAAACATCAAAGCTAAGAAGTGGTTTTTGATTGTGGGCTATAGGATTATCTCCATTAGACTTAGTAGTTATCTTTATCTTTTCATCTTCTAAAATTAAAAACACCCAGCCACTACCGAAATGACTCATAGCTCTCTCAATAAACTCCTCTTTAAAATTATCTAAGTTATTAAAAGCTGCTTCAATATATTTCATAACTTCACTATCAGGATCACCTCCACCCTTAGGACTTAAGCTTTTCCAAAAGAAATTATGATTCCATACTTGCCCAGCATTATTAAAAAGGCTTGTTTCGTTAGGATTATGAACTGTATCAACTAATATTTGCTCTAAGTTCTTACCTTTGTGCCCTGTATCAGTGTTATTGATAAACTTGTTAACTTTATCAATATACCCTTGATGATGTTTATCATGATGAATCTCCATGGTTTTAGCTGATATATGAGGCTCTAAAGCATCATATGTGTAATTTAGCTTAGGTAGTGTAAATGGCATATATTTTATTGTTAATACTTAATTATGGTTTTATATTATAGCAAAAAAACTATAAATTGTCTATATTCTAAATTATTTTTTATAATAAAAAGAAAAAAGACTGCTTTATTTAAAGCAGTCTTTATTTTTTGCGGACTTTTTTATAAATCTACAAACGTTATTGCCATATTATTAGGCAAAGGTATCCTCTTAACTTCTTTCGGATATCTTTTGGGAGTCCCAATCTTCAATTTTATGGCTTTACCTTTTCTCATTTCAGCTGGTACCTCATAATAATTAATTACATAAGCTACCTCTCCATTACGATTAACTCTTCTTTGAACGTCCGCAAACAACTCCATAATTTCGCCTAAGCAGGTTACTGGAATATAGAAATTCTGGATCACCTTAACACCACAAGCACTTGATGATTTTACAAAATGCTTTGGCACCTTAACAAAAGTAGCTTGTTTGCGACTAAGATTACAAATAGTAAGCTCTTTTATCTCACGTAAAGTCCAATCATTTATTGGGGGAACTTTAGCCGTAATTTTAATTGCTGAAGAGCCCATACATCTGTGATATTTACTCTCAATCACTTGAGCATCACCATGTCTTTTAACAAGCTCTAAATCTAAATCTTTTAGCTTTTCATGTTCTTTTACTGTACACATAATTCCTCCTATTTTTGATTTTTATTTTATTTTAATGTTCATATTAATATATCATATATACTAAAATAAGTCAAGGATACTTTAATCTACTACCCCTATATAAGGAATATCGCTATTTTTTTTGTCTTTATCTACCGTGTTATTATCTATATTAATATTTGAATTAATATTCATACTAGAAGCAAGATAAATAGATTTATTACCATAATTCTTATGTATCTTATCACAAGCAGAAAAAAGACTATTTAATTTTTGTATTTGTAAATGATTGTGAAAAATATCAGATTGTTTACCATTAACTTCTTTTAGATTTTTTAAAGTAAGTCCTGTGGCTCTATATTTTAAATAAGGCGAAAACAAGAGTTTAAAGTTTTCTGCTAAAAGCTTTAATATCTTTATATCAATATTGGTATAATTTTCTAATTTAATATTAATTTTCTGGTAATTAAAATCAGCTGTTTTTAGAAAAAAAGAAACACTAGTAGCTTCCAAGTTATATTTTCTAGCCTTAGCACAAGCTTTTTCAATATTTTTAGAAAACTGAGAGAAGATAAATTTAGGATCATTAGAGTTTCTAGCGAAGGTTTCTGATTTACCTATACTTTGAAAAGTTTTCTTAGAACTAGTTTTTAATTTAAATATATATTTAGTCTTTAACTCTTGATATATTTCAAAGTATGGTTTTCTAAAGTAATACTTTATAAAATCCTCCTTTTTATTAACAAAATCTAAAGCAGTATATATTTCATATTTATGAAAAACTTTAGCTGAGCTAGGACCTACTCCCCAAATATCTTCTACCTTCAATCTGCTTAAATAATATTTTAAATTACTATTATTAATATTCACACACCCAGCAGGTTTATCCCAATTAGAAGCTACCTTAGCTAATGATTTATTATATGACAGTCCAGCAGAAAAGCTTAAATTTAGTTCCTTCTCTAACTCTTGCTTTATCTTTAAAGCCAAGTCTCTGTAATTTAAGCTATAAACCTTATCTAAGCCACTGAGATCAACAAAACACTCATCAATACTGTACTGCTCCACTTCCTCGCTATAGCGTCTTAGAATCTCATACATCCGCTTAGCAAAATCACTATAAACACTATAATTAGAATCTAAAACTATAGTTTGAGGGTATAACCTTTTAATTTCATTTATTGACATTCCCCTCTTTATACCTAGTGCTTTAGCTTCATATGATAAAGCTGAGGCAATTTTTCTTTCTTTACCAGTAACTACTGCTTTATTATTTAAAGCTGGATTTAAAGCTCTCTCGCAAGAAACAAAAAAACAATCTCCATCAATATGCAAAATTGCCTTATTATTTATATTACTGCTAGCGCTAAACATGTTACTGTTATTTTTATCGATATTTCTTTTATTAATACTTCCTTATCACCGCTTTAACCACAGCAGCAATTTTTAAATCACTTTCTGGATATATATCTTTATATTTGCTGTTAGCTGCTTGCAAATATACTTTAGATCCTTTCCTTCTTAAATACTTCATAGTCCAATTATTATCAACTTCAGCAATAACAATATCATTCTCTTGGGCCTTTATACTTCTATCCACTAAAACCATATCTCCTGGTAGAATACCAGCGTCTTTCATGGAATAACCACTAACCTTAAGCATGAAGCTGGCTTCTTTGTTTTTAATTAAGTAATTATCAAGACTTAACTGCTCTAAGTTCTCCTGTTCAGCAGCACTAGGAAAACCAGCCTCTACCTCACCTAAGACTTTAAGATCATACAAGAATTTGTTACCAGGGATTAAATTACCACTTTTATCTTTCTTTATTATCCCTTCTTTAATTAAAGTACTAGCTAAATTAAAAGCCGAACTTTTTGACTTATAATTAAAAAGCTTAGCTAATTCACTATAAGAAGGTAATCGCTTATGTTGATAATAGAAATTTTCTAATTTATAAGTATTTATATTCATAGTTTTTATTTATTTCTATCTTTAGTATAAAGAACGTTCGTTCTTTTGTCAAAACAAAATAAATACCCTCTTATACTTAGAGTATTTATATAAAATAATACTATTTATCCTGTTCCTGTGAAAGCCCCTCTAAAATCCAAACTATAGCTGAAAGAATCAAACTAAATATTAAGGCAATCCAAAAACCAGATATAATAAAGCCCGGAATAATGGCTGATACTAGAAGCACCATTAAGGCATTAATAACTAAAGTAAAAAGTCCTAAAGTTAAAATATTAATGGGCAAAGTTAAAATCAATAAAATGGGACGTACTACGGCATTAACAACCCCTAAAACTAAGGCCACTAAAAGAACTGTCCAAAAACCACTAACACTAACCCCTGGGATAAGCCAAGCACTAATGAAAATAGCTACTGCACTAATTAGCCAAGTAATAAATAATTTCATATGATTATTATTAATTAATAATTAATAAATATTTAATATTATAATTATATTAGCAGATATTAATTACTTGCACTTAAAGTAACAGGTACAGTGTAAGTCATTTGATTCTCGTCTAATCCAGATGGATTAGCTGATTCAAATATAAGTAGTGCTTCTGTTTCTTCATCTACTTCATATTCTAAAGTACTGTTAAAGACTACACTCTCCTCTGTCATCCAATTATCTAAGGCTGTAACATATGACTGAACTATAATATCACCACTTTCTCTGTCTACTAGTTTAACTCTAAAATTAGCTTCAAAATACCAAGAACCAACAGCTTCACCTTCAATGTTAACAGGGCTGTTCACTACTTCATTTTCCTGAGGTTTTTTCAGACTTAAACCTTCATTATTTTCATAAGTCATTTTATCATCTATATCATTTTCATTTACATCTTCATTATTAAAAGTCTTATCTAAACTAATAGTATTATTAATTACATTATTATTTTCTTGTTCATTGCTTTTTACATACATCCAAGCTAAAACAACAACTAACAATATCATCAAAATAGTCATTATTATTTTTAAATTATTATTATTTTTCATATATTAAATATTAATAATTTTTAATGCATATTAAATTATATAATATTTATCACCTTCTTTCAACTATAATTAACAATTAAAGTTTATTGTTAATAATTATAATTTAATATATGATATTAATATATGCATAAATTAAACCTAGAGAAAAAATTATTTAAGCAGGGACATCATTATATTGCTGGTGTGGATGAAGTAGGTAGAGGGCCTTTGGCTGGACCAGTTGTGTCTGCTTGCGTGTTGGTTGATATTAATTTTTTAGAAAATATAAATAATTTAAAAGAGTTAAATGATTCTAAAAAAACCAGTTTAAAAAATAGAGAAAAAATATTTTCTATGATCCAAGACAATGCAGTGTCAGTAGGAATTGGTGTTTGTAGTCCTAAAACTATAGATAAAATTAATATACTACAAGCTTCCCTGTTATCATCTAAAAAGGCAGTACTTAACTTAAGTCATGAAGCAGATATTGTTTTAATGGATGGTAAGTTTAAAATACCTGACCTAAACATTGACCAAGAAAATATTATTCAAGGAGATGCTAAAGTAGCTGTAATTGCTTTAGCCTCTATTATTGCTAAGGTCTATAGAGACAAACTCATGACTAAATTAAATAAAAAATACCCTGGTTATGATTTTGAAAAAAATAAAGGCTATGGCACCGCCTATCATAGAAAAAAAATAAAGGAACTTGGACCTTGTAAGATACATAGGTATAGTTTTGCTCCTATTAAAAATATGTATAATAATTAATTATTATCTTTTCTCTTTTTTTCTTGTAAATAGGTCATTAAACGTTGATAATACTCTAAGTTATTTAAGCTAGCCATTTTCTGACCCAACGCTTCATTTAATTTAAAAAGATGATGTAAATAAGCAAAGCTATTTTCTTGAAGTAATTTTATATTACTAGTTTTATTAATAACTGAAAAATTATTTATATATTTTGAGTTGCTGATATTTATTACTTTAGGCTTTAAAATATTTTTAGTAGGTAAAAACAATCTTCCGTGCCTAGCTTCTCTAGTAGGTATAACACAATCAAATATTTCCCACCCCATTTTTTCACATAAATAAATATGTTCAATAGTACCAATTCCTAAGGCAAACTTTAAATACTTATCATCAATTAGCTCAGCAGTTTCTTTTAAAACTTTAGTTAAAAATCTGCCTTTTTCATCCACTGGCCTAGCGCCGAAACCAAAACCATCAAAACCAATTTTCTCAAGATCATTGTATGATTTAGTACGTAAATCCATATATTTACCACCCTGAATAACTGCAAAAAGAAGTGGTCTTTGACTACTTTTAATCTTTCTCTTTTTTATTTGTTTCTCATATTCTTGCTTGCACCTCTTTGCCCAAGCTGTAGTTCTATTAATAGACTTTTTTAAATCTGTTTTATTCATACTATAAGGTGGACAGTCATCTAAGCAAACCATCATATCTGTACCTAAATCGAACTGAATTTGAATTGATTTTTCAGGACTAAGCTCATGCCAAGAACCATTAAGAGGAGATCTAAAAATTACTTTATCTTCAAGTATTCTTCCCATCTTTGGATTTTTATGTATCAAAGAAAATACTTGAAAACCACCACTATCAGACAACAAAAAACCAGAATAATTCATAAACCTATGAATACCACCAGCTTTTTTAATAACTTTCATGCCTGGTTGTAAATAAAGATGAAAAGTATTTACAACCATAGCTTTAGTTTTTGTTTTTATTATTTCATCATTACTTAAAGTCTTCAAAAAACCCCTTGTAGCATCTGGCATAAAAAAAGGGGTTTTTATTTTTTTATTTTTATATTTAATTTCTTTAATTTTTTTGTTCATAATATTAAGGAACTATCCTGCCATCGCTACTTAAGTTAGCAATATCATCCTCCTCTAATTTGGTAGTGGTAGCATCTGATTTCATGCTTAATGTATCGCCAGTAACTCTATCAGTAGCAGTAATTCTAGCACCTGGACTAAGTATTAATATTTTATCTTCATCTTCTTTTTTAGGCTCTATACTTATTTCAAATTCAGCTGTAATACTATGCTGATTAGCACTTAGACTATCGATATCCCAAACAATTTGTTTTCTTTGAGAATCATAATTTAGTTTACCTGTATCAATATTTTTAATTCCTTCATATTCAACATGATCAGGTAATTCAAGTTCAACAATAATATCTTCTAGGTCATGTAAATTATTATTAATTTGCCAATACATTCTAAAAACACTAGTTTCACCTACTTTAGGAGCTAAAGGCCCACTACCTACAGGAATATTTTCTTCATTAAAATACAAAATGCTTTCCTCTAAACTTAAATCAGAATTAACCTGATTTATAATCTCATTACTGCGATTATCCTGACCATCTTCAGACTCCTTGTTTTTTTTCATAGAAAATTGGGCATAACTTATAATTTCTAAATCTTGCCCAATATATGTCTCTTGAAATTCTTTAACTGGTAAACTAATATCAATATTTCCCTCTTCTTCAGTTTTAATTTCAGCTAAATCTGGAATTTGTTCTTTTGACCAAGCAATAGTATTAGCTCCTTTAACTCCATTATTCTCATCTTCTAAATTAGCAAAATCAACTAAATTGCTGTCCACTACTAACATAATAGTAAGATCTTTTATAGCTATCTCCCCTTTATTTTGATAATTTAAAGTATAATCTAAATTCTCACCAAAATTTACAGGCTCACCATTTTTAGAACCATTAATAATTAAATTTAAGTTTAAATCTGATTTCATTATTTTTAAATCAATACCTTCTCTTAAGAAAACATATTCTTTATTTTTAACATTTTGCAAGAATATAAATTCTATTTTTTCTTCATCATTTATCTTTTCATTTATACGATATCTGAATTTCAATTCTTGAGCACTATAATTTTTATCAAAACCACTGATATGATAAGTATTTCTTTCTTGAGATACTATTTGCAAATCAGAGTCATCAGCATCCTCTTCTTGAGGTAATAAAATTTCTATATTTTCAGGAGTTTCTATTCTCAAATCAAAACTATTTATATAACTTTTATCTTCTTGAGCAAAAAGTAAAGAAACTTCATGAATCTCATCAACTAAAGCAGTACTTAAATAATCAATATTTACATTAAAACCTTGACTTTCAATTAAAGTATTAATATCAATTGTTTCTTGAAACTTACTAGAAAAATTGCCTGGCATATAAGTCAAGATTGCTTGACTAAGATTAGGTGTACCAGATTGACCAATTATCATAGCTGTAATATCAAGCTGGACTCGCTCTTTAGGTTTTAGATCACCTAGGTACCAAGAATTATTAGCACCATCAGTATCCTTAGAACTATCAATAAATATAAAATTATCAGCATAATTTATATCTAATTCCATATCTAAAATCTCAGTATCACTAGAATTAAATATTTCAATAGTATAGTTAAACTCTTCACCAACCATAACTGATTCGGGTCCATTAATACGTAGGTCTATATTCTTTGAATCAAGATTTGATTCGTAAAAATACCAATATGCAAAATAAGATAATGCAAAAATAAAAATAATTATGAATATAAAACGAAAAAGTTTAAACCACCAACTCTTCTTAGACTTAATCTTTAGTTTACTAACATCAACCATCTGCCCTTTCTTGTCTTTATATATATCACTTAAATTTTGCTCTATCTCTTCATCTCTTCCGCTTTCTTTTACGCTATCTTCAAAATTATTAAGCTCTTCACTACTAGGCAAAGGACGTTTAATAAAATCAGACAAACTAGACTTCTTTTCCGTTCTTACCTTAATCTTTTTTTCATTATTATTTTTATCTTCTCGATTTAATTCTTGATTTTTATTTGTCATATTATTTATCTGTATTTATTTGTTGCCATAGAGCCCCAAAATATTTATCAGTTTCCAAACTGGAATTAAAATTCCAAGTATTATTTTGTAAATTATTTATATTTTCAGATGACCATAAAGCTCTATAATCATCACTTTGAATCTTTAAGTGTGAAACTAGAGTATTGTTTATTGAACCAGGTTGTTTTTGTACTAATAAGGAATAAGGTACTAAATTTGGATCCTCACCTAAAATTTTATGCTTTATATCATCTAACCAATGATATTCTGGCTCAATACTATCAAAATTAAATGGTAACTTATATTTTAGAGTAATCTCTACACTTTCTCCTGGATCTACCATAGTCCAATTCGCAAATACAGTTTTATTAAATTCTTGATAAATCTTAGTGTTAGTAGCTTGATCAGTTAAAGCCTGTCTTTCAGCTTCCAAGCTATCTAACTTTTTAGCATGATCTTGAGGGTAAGAAAAATATTTATTATCAGGAGCTTTAAAACCTGAAGCTGAAATAAGCGTTGAACCTTTAGGAACATAAACCCTCATCCAATTAACATTACGAACACCAGTAAATTCCTGTCGTTTAATACCTTGATGGCTACGGACAATTTTTACTGTATTAACAATAGAACCATCATCTTGGATTTGACTATAATGAACAATATCCTGCTTTATGGCCCGATCGGTCTTTTGTCCTGCAATATTACTATTAACTACAGATAAATAATCATATTGACTATCTTTAATTCTTCCTGCCCAGGAATTTTTCTCAGCTTGAGCTTGCATTTCATCATCATTGAAATATAACAAAACATGTTTTTCTTGAAGATTATTTTCAATACTAGCCATTATTTTAATTAATTTTTCCGTAGTCATTCTTTCAGGTAACTCATTTAATAATTTATTCATCATATCACCTATTATCTTTTTTGGCTCTGTATTTTGTTCTTCAATAACCTCACCCTCTTCTGTAGTTGTAAGTACTGTTTTTTCTTCTACAATTGGTTGCACTGTTTCCCAAAAATTCTCACTAGTAATAACCACATCATATTCCTGTGTCATATCAATTGGTCCTAAAATCTCTAATAAATCCTCAATTACACTAGGGGTAAAGGAAATAATACCATCAACAGTGGGGCCATCACTTTTTTCATAGAACCAACTTATATTTTTTGCTGATTTTTTCCAATCAGGCCACCAATTTGAATCCCAAAAATACCACCTAGGACTAACTAACCACAAAGGTTTTGGTGATTCTATATTTAAAGTAAGCCCTGCCTCAGTATCATAAGTACCACCTTTAGGTACTTCTAAATTCTTGATCTTGCCTTTACTAATATCGATCAAAGCATAACTACCCATAAATCCTCCACTAGCTCTAAGCTCACTATTGTTTTGAAAAATAAATAAATATCTTTTATCAGATTCTATTCCCATAAAAGGTTTTAAAGTTTCAGCTAAAAATACAGACTCTTTTAAACCTTCGGATAGTATTTTTGAAGTATCTTTTATTTGAGAAAATTCAGCTTGATATTTAGCAGGTAATAAACTAAGGTCAATTTTATTTATAGTTTCATTTAAAGACTGCGCAGAAGTAGATGCCTTTTTGCCATGAGCTATAAAAGTCTCTAAACTTGAAACTAAATTAACATTTTCATCATCTTTATTCTGTAAAAAACTATCTAAAGCTAAACCTAATTCTTTACCCGTTTTAGATATCTGCAAACCAGCCTCTAAAAACAAAGGTCCCTGGGAAGCCATTTGATATTTAGGCTTTTTTGAAAGTGCAGCTAAATCAAAAATAAACTTATCAATATTTTCTATTTCTGCTTGAGCTGCTAAAAACTCATCCCCAGCCAAAGAAAAATAATTACTAGCATCATCCATTTCTAGAGTTTTAGCTTTATCAGAAGCTAACATTAAACTTTCCATAGCTGATTGTGAATGTAAATTTAATTTGCTTTCTAAAATATTTAAATTAAAGATATTGTAATAACTTAAAACTTTAAAAGGTAAAATTAACACTAATAACACTAATATAAAACCGAAAATAGCTCTTGAGCCACTTATTTGTTTACCAGTATTAGCTTGAGGGTTATTTATATCTTTATTATTACCATTTTTATCTTCATTTTTATTTTTATAAACATAAAAAGGATTTTTTAGCTCTTTATCTGGCCAATTAGCTATATTGCGTACATCTACTTTTTTTCTTTTTTTCTTTTTTAATTTCAATTTATAAATTAAAGATGTAGTTTTTTTTATCTCATCTTTTACTTTTTTATATATCCTAAAATGAAAATAATTTCTTTTCTTTTTTTTAGCTAATAGCTCAATAATCTGTTTATATAATTTATATGGTAATCTCAAAATAAAGACAATTAATTTAATTAACTTTAAAAATGTTAAAATTATAGGCCAAAGTAATAAATTTTTAAAGTAATACTTTCTAAATTTTGGAAGTTTAAATTTTAAGAATAACTTTTTTTTCTTTTTCTTTGCTTCACTATTTTTCTTAAATAAAATATCACTTTCTCTTTTTCTCTGTTTAGCTTCTGAAATTTTCTTTATATCAACAATAAAATCAGACATGTCTTGTCCGTTATTTTGATTATTTATATTTAATGTATGTTTTCTTTTTCTTCTTGGCATGACACTTTATTTAAGTATTTCTAAATATAGTTTATAAGTAGAATAAGCACTGGAAAACCAATTATATTGATTTATTTGTATCTTCCCTTTTTCCGCTAATTCTCTGCGTAAATGTTTATTTTTAATTATTTTTTTTATTTTCTCATATACATCAATATTGCTATCGGGATCAAAGTAAAGCGCAGCGTCTCCTAATATTTCAGGTAAACTAGTCTGATTAGAGCTCACTACTGGGCAATTATAGGCCATAGCTTCAAGCGGTGGTAATCCAAAACCTTCATATAATGAGGGGAAAACATAAGCTAAGGAATTTCTATACAAAGAAGCTAAATCTTTATCTGAAACATAATCAGTAAAAATTACATCTTCATTAGATAAATTTAAGTTTTGAATATATTTTTTTAAGCGTTGATAAAAATAATCATCCTTACCAACTAAAACTAAAAGTAAACTAGAAAAGTCTTTTTTTATCTTTTTAAAAACATCTAGTAAACCCTCTAAATTTTTATGTGGATAAGCATTACCTACATAGAGTAAATATCTTCTATCACCTATATTATAACTTTTCAAAACTTTCTTGTCACTATCGTTATCTTCGTTATTATATATACTTAAATCAGATACTCCTTCATAAATAACATTAATTTTATCTTTTTTAACTTTAAACTTTTTTTCAATATCTTTTTTGGTAAACTGAGATACAGCAATAATTTTTTCTGATTTATGAATTGCTCTAGAAATCACAAACCTATAAGCTAAATATTTAATCCTGTAATATAAAGGTGGAAGTAAGGTTGCTCTTTGAGTGGAAAAACGTGTTAATATTAAGTCATGAATAGTAACAACAAACTTTACATTATTCAAAATTGGTACATTAAAATGAGTAAAATGTATTAAATCTAAGTTTTCTTTATGTATCTGCCAAGGAAAAATTATTTGTTCTGCCCAAGAATACCAGCGACTTTTCACTAGAACTTTTTTTACATTTTTATTTTCACTTGAAAAAAGATCATAATTTTCAGGACTTAAAAAAATAACATAAAAATGTTCTGAATCCATTCTTAAAATATTATCTACTATTTCTTTAGTATATCTTCCCAACCCTTTTCCTACTGGACCATAAAATCTAGCATCTATACCTATTCTTTTTTTATTATTTGTATTCATATTTTATATCACTATTTATATCTATATTATTAAAGCTGCTAACAAAGTTATAATTGCAAAAAATAGAACAAAATAACCAAAATTAATCTTTTGCGCAAGTTTTAACAAATATTTAATAGTTAACCAACCAAAAATAAAGGATGCCAATAATGCTATTAAAGAATTTTGATCAAAATTAAACTTATCTAAATTTAAAACAATATTACCAGCTAAAACTAAAGGTAAACTAAGTAAAAAACTAAGTTGTAGGGCACCTTGTTTATTGAACTTAGACATTAGCAGCGCTGAAACAGTTAAACCTGATCTTGAAAGACCTGGAACAACCGCAAAGGCCTGAACCACACCAATCATTATACCATCAAAATAACGTAAATCTTTCTCCTCTTTATAACCACTATTTTTAACTCTTAGTTGCAAATAAGCAGTAATGAAAAGCATGATTGCAATAATAATTGTAATTACTTGAGCTATAGCTGAAATATTAACTGTAAATTTTTCAATAATTTCTAGGAAAATAATTCCTAAAACCCCGCTAACTAAAGTACCTAAAATTAAAAAATTAAGTATTTTTTTATCCTCTTCTTTAGCTTTTTTATATTTAAAAAGCTTTTTTAATAAATACCACACCTTTTTCCTGAAATACACTAAAGCAGCTAAAAAAGTACCAAAGTGTAAAAACAAAGAATAATGAATAACCTCAGATAGCGTTCCCGTGCTAGTAAAAAAGTTAGCTTTTATTAACAAGATTATACCTTCAGAGCTAACTGGCAACCATTCAGCTATCCCCTGTATAGCTCCGATAATTAATGATTCAATCATAGATTTTAAGCAAATGGTAAATTCTCAGGTGGTGAACTCTTTGAATTTACATTATTCTTTTTATTAATTTTAGCTTCATTACCTTCATTATCTTTATCCTTACACATCTTTTCTTCCAGAATTTTTCTTTCATGCTTGTAATCTCTTTCACTTAACGCTTCTCCGTTCTCAAATTCTTTATTACTTTCATTGTATCCTGGCTTAGATTTACTATCTAAAGAATCTGAAATTTCTTTTTTCTCTAAAACTTCATCTAAGCTATATTTTTTATCATCATTTTCTTGTACTTCAGATAAAAAGTCAGCCGAACTAGCTTCAATACCAGCTTCAATTTCTTGAGGTAAGCTAGAAGGAGCTTCAGCTTTTCTACCAGGAGCTTTTTGAAGAAATGGTGACTGCACTGATGCCTCCACTGGAAAGTGCCATAAAGTGGCCAGCTCTTCAATATTCATAATACCAGGATTTCTACCAGCATCAGCATCTCTATTAACATAATTATTTATTATATTATTTTTCTTACGAATAATACGTTCATTTTTTCTAAAGTATTCAGATTTAGTCATTGTATATTTTACGTCAGGTTTTAAGTTATTTAAATCTAAAGAGGCAAACTGTTTCATGTAACCAACAAAACCATTAGCCACTTTGCCTTTATTCATATCTTCTTTTCTAGAAACATACACAGTTCTTATTTTAACTTTAAAACCTAGCTTTGATACCTTATCATGCACCCCCTCAACTTGATGTTTTTGCTTAGGGGTTAATTCAATCATTGATAAAGAATCTTCTTTAGCTTTATCATCCTTTTCTTCTACATCACCCCAAATAGAATAAAAAATCTCACTAAAATCCCCCACCCATTCTAAAAATTGCATAAAGAAACCTTTTTTTGCTTTTTTCTTTTTTTGAAGAATTTTATCAACCATCTCATCACCCTCTTCCATCCAGTCAAAACCAATTGGTACTACAATTATTTGATACCAAAGTTGTTCTCCTGGACCCAATGAACTACAAAGGTCAATAAGCGAAGCAGAAGGATCTTTAAATTGTGTTTCGCTAGGACCAATTAAATGTTCAAACTTAGAATAGACTTTAATCGGTATCATATGATTACTAGCATGTATATATTCTGAACCCCAAATATCATATTCATCATCAGGATATTTATGGGGCACCTCATCAACATAATCATCAATCTCACTAATTTCAGCATCAGGATACTGTGAATACACTGCTGATTCTACTAAATTACGAAACTTTTCTGGAGTTCTAATAATAAATTGAATATAACCTTCAATACTAACAATCTCTAAACTAAAACTTAATTGCACTTTTCCTTCAAACCATTTTTCAAAAAAATTAATAGAACCATGAGCTCCTGCTAAATAAGTAAATATATTCTCTACAGCCTTAGGAGTTTGCTCATTGCCTCTAGGAATATCAATAGCCAATAATGTATAATCTATAGTAGATGTCCACTGCTGTCTTTTTTTCATCAACCACACCTGCAAAACTCCGTATAGAAACAATAAAGCCAATATCATCCAGCCAAAATATATAAAAAAACGCCAAAGTATAAGATCTGGTGGCAAAGATAAAAAATCTTGTATAGGTGTTAAATCAATTAATATATTCATAATATAATATGAGCCTATTTAACTATATTTTACCATACTTAAGTAAAAAATAAAATCCCATAAAAATGGGATTTTAAATATTATATAAAAACTGTTTTTTATCTTTTTTTACCACTCTTTCAGAGCATATAAACCTCTACCAACCAACTTATATCTATCATCTAGAATAAGTTCATTGTGAACTGTAGCGGCATTAGCTTTTTTCTTATCAAAAGCAACCTCATTAATTCTCTCTGCAATTTCAGTAAAGTGCATTGGTTTTTCTTTATTATATTTTAACACTAAATAAATCTTATCATTAATTGTTTTAGGTTTTACTTCTTTAGAATCACTAAGCCCCCAATCACCAAACTTATTTTGATCTAAATGTTTAATAGTTTGTATAAAATTATACAAAATTTTATTACTATTAATTAAATTTGAATCTTCAGGAAAAACATTATCTTTAAATATTTTACTTAAATCAGCTCCATTTTTAACATCAAGCTCATCACTATATTTTTTGTATGCTTTTAAGCCTTTCAATATCTCTAACAACTCTTGAGTTTTCACCGTTTGACGCATAGATTTGACCTTTGAGACCGCTTCACTTGTAAGTTCATCAAAGTGTTTATCTGACACATCTTTCAAACTATAAGAAACATGATAATTATCATGGTTTAGGTACTTAACAATATTCTCTGGAAATAACTTAGAGATAATAAAATCAAAATGTTCTTTATATAAATTTCTCTCCTTTTCACTTAAATCCTTTTTTCTTAATTCTTGCAAGGCAATGATTAAAATGTCTAACATAAAATCTTGCTTCATAAGACCACCATGTTCTCGAAGTAGTTCCGAAACACTTTGTTTAATATCTTTTATATATTCATCTAAGAAGTCTAATTTGCGTAATTTTGCTAAACTGGCTGTTTCTATTTGTCTAACTCTTTCACGAGTAAGCTTATGTAGACCTCCAATGGATTCTAAAGTCTCTTTTTTCTTACCATAAAGGCCATAACGTCTTTTTAAAACATCCTTTTCTCTATCTTTTAGACCAGAAAAAATACTGTTCACAATTAAAACAGAGTCTAGCTTTGCTAACTCCTCTTGTTTTTTCTGTTTAAGCAAATTCTCAATATATCTTGACATAATTTTTCTTTATTTTTTCTAATGTTTAATATCACCTTATCACAAATAAAATAAACAGTCAAGCCCTAACTGCTTTTAAAAATTAATTAATACTTAACAATATTTTTCAAGTTTTTAATAAGTTTAAAATAATTTTTAAGCTGAAATTGTTCTTTAAGTAAAACATATAAAAACATTAGTAAAACTCTTATTAATATTTTTATTTTATTATTTAAATTCTGTAATCTAAAATACTTAATATAAATAATATGTTGATTTAAAAAAGACATTTTTCTGGCAAATCTACTCTTAAGTGACCTATTATTTTGTTTTTTTGTAGTTCTGTCATGATATATAAAAGACTTATCTACAGTTTTAGCGCCATAACCTTGTAGAAATAGCCTATAGGCTAAATCTGCATCTTCTTTATACATAAACATATTCTCATCAAAATACTTATCATCTTCCTTTACCTTGTTTAAAGCACTCATTCTATATAATCCTGCTGCTCCAGAAATACCAATAATATATTTATTTTTATCTTTTAAAGCCTTAATTAAACTATTGCCTTGTCCTTTATCAACAAAACGAAGACCTGGTTTTAAAACTATACCTAAACTATCAACTAGTTCTGGTTTTTTTAAATTAGGAAAATTCCATTGTAGTATTGTTGGACTAAGAGCTCCTAGATTAGCATCTTCCTCTATATTTTGTAGTAAATGATAAATAGAGTCTTCTTCTAAATAAGTATCGGGATTGATAATAAAAAAATAGTCAGCCTTATAATTATTACTTTTTTCTAAAATTATGTTATATGCTTTAGAAAAACCCAGGTTTCTACCTGAGCTTAATATCTCTATCTGAGGATAATTTTTTTGTATATAGTTTAAATTACTAAAATCATTAACACTATTGTCAACACAAAATAACTTATAGTCACCAGCTTTATCTAAAGCTTTAAGTAAACTTGGTAAAAAAATATTTAAATACTTATAAGTATCTTTTTCATAACTTATGAACCCAGCTGCAATCTTCATATAATTAAATAATCATATTATCAGCTAACTTTTCTTTAGCAATATTTTGCGCTTCTAACAAACTATCATAAGTTCCTGCATCTAACCATTCACCATTTACTTTAGCAACCTCTAATTCGCTTTTATTTAAATACCAATTATTAATATCTGTTATCTCCAACTCATCTCTATCGCTAGGTTTAATGCTTTTTGCAACCTCAACCACTCTACTGTCATAGACATATAACCCAGTTACAGCATAATCACTAATCCATTTTTTAGGTTTCTCCACAATCTTTTCTGCTTTATTATCTTCTTCGAATTTAACCACCCCAAATCTATGTGGGTCATCAACTTTTTTAGCAAAAACCTTTGCTCCACCTTGAAAAGAACTCAAATCATGACTAAAATCATCTTCAAAGATATTATCACCTAAAATCATAGCTACATCTTGATCATCAATAAAGTTTTCCCCTATTAAAAAAGCTTCTGCTAAACCTTTAGGTTTATCCTGTATTTCATAGGTAAATTTCACACCAAACTGTTTACCACTACCTAAAAGATTAAGATAATCACCCGCTCTTTCTGGAGCCACTATAATTAAAATTTCCTTAATTCCTGCTTTAATTAAAGTATTTAGAGGGTAATAAATCATCGGTTTATTATAAACCGGGAGTAATTGTTTGCTAGTAATTTTAGTTAAAGGCTGGAGACGTGTGCCTGACCCTCCTGATAATATAATTCCTCTCATAAATTTAAAATTAATCTAATAAATAATTTCTTAATGCTTGTTTCCAGTATGGTAATGGCCTAGTTTTAGTATTTGCTAAAACACTATAATGCGGTCTTTTAGCTGGTCTAGGAAAATCACTGGCTAAGCTAGGTTCTATCTTAACATCTTTTTTTAATATTTTAAAGAGTTCATAGGCTCCTTGATACCAAGTAGCTTGTCCTTTATTAATTAAGTGATATATACCAATAGGGTAATTTTTATCTATTAAATGTTTAGTATGTTTAGCTAGGTCTTTAGTGTAAGTAAAGGCACTAATTTCATCATCCACGACTTTAAGCATTTCTTCTCTTTCAGATAATTTTAACATAATATCAAAAAAACTGCTCTTAGATTCCTGACTATAACCTTTGGGACCAAATAATTTTGAAGTTCTAATTAAATAATAATCAAGCCCTCTAGCTTCTAACTTCTCCAGTCCCTTTTCTCCCATATATTTACTATAACCATATTTATTAACTGGGTTTGGGACTTCATGCTCTAAATAAGGATCATTTCTACTTTCTTTACCAAAAACATAATCTGATGAATAATGGACCAATTTAATTTTATTTTTTAAAGCAATGTTTGCTAAAAGTTCAGGTAACTCAGCATTTAATTTTAAAGCTAAATTCCAGCTTTCTTTATCTTCCTCACATTTATCAACATTATTATAAGCAGCACAATTAATAATCAAATCCAATGATAAAGAATTGAGCTTTTTTTCTACAGCAAAAAAGTCTAAAAGATCTAATTCTTTTTTATCTAAAGAAATTAAATTATTTTCAGGACTAAATTCTTTTTGTATTTGTGTTCCCAAATTTCCTTTAGCTCCCAAAACTAAGATGTTCATAACCAATTTTTTTCTTGTCTAATTAAAATATCTTTAGCTTGAAGTGGTCTAGCCATAATCTCTTTAACCACCTTTTCCATTCTAGCACCCTGTGAGCCTTTAACAAGTACCAAGTCATTTTCTTTAAGCTTTTCCTGTAAAAATCTACCAGCTTCTATACTATTATTAAAATAAAAACATTTATTTTTGTCAAAGTCTAACTCTTTAGCTCCTCTAATAATATCCCTAGTTTTTTCTCCTACTACAATTAAAAATGCAGGGTCAAGTTCTGCTACCTTTCTTCCCACTTCTTTATGTCCTTCTTGTGTATATGAACCTAATTCTAACATTTCACCCATAACAACTAATCTCCTGGAGTTTTTAAACTTCATAGACTGCATTAAATTTAGGGCTGACAAAGATGAGCTAGGTGAAGAGTTGTATGTGTCATCAATTATATAAGTATTTTTTATTCCTGAAATAATATTCATTCTAGCTCTGGGCATCTTAAAATTATTTAAACCTTCTAAAGCTTGTACTAAGTTTATCTTTAAAGAAATTGCACAGCTAACGGCAGCCAATACTCCATAAACGGCGCTAGAACTAGTAGCCTCTGGTATTTTAGCTGGTACTGTAGAACCTAACCAATTTAATTTAAAATTAATACCTTTAATCTTTTCTAAACTAATACTTTCATTTCTATATCGTTCAAAATTATATATTAAATCGTCTGCATGTAAATCAGCGTTTTTATCCAAGCCATAACTCATAGTCATAGCCTTACTAAACTCTCTCATTTCTCTGCTGTATTTATTATCAAAATTTATAATAGCAGTTTTTTCTTTTTTTAAGGCTTTAATAAGTTTAGCTTTTTCTTCTTTTATATTTTCTAAATTTTTAAAAAACTGTAGATGTGAGGAGCTCACCCCTGTTACTATAGCGATGTCAGGAGCTGCAATACTTATAAGGTAATCCATGTCTCCTGGTCTATCAATGCCCATTTCTAATATCAAAACTTGAGGGTAATTTTTATCTTTAAATATTAATAATTTTAAAGCTTTTAAGAAAACATACAGCCAATTAAAAACTGACTTAGCTGGAGCTTCTCTTATTCCTATAATAGTCAAAGGAACTCCTATTTCATTATTAAAGTTTTTATAGGTAGCTCTAAGTTTAAAATGTGGTTTTAACACTGCCTCACAAGCTTCTTTAGTAGTAGTTTTTCCTACTGAGCCAGTAATACTAATTATCTGTGGCTTATATTTTTTTAGGATTAAACGGGCTAACCATTTTAGTTTTAGAAATAATATTTTTTTCATATATTTATCTTTCTTGCGGTATTTTATAATACTTTAACAAAAAATCACTTATTTTACCAAAAAGAGGAGCTGCTGAATCAGCTGAATATTTTACTGCTTTAGGGTTATTTAACTTAGTTAAAACTACAAATTTAGGATTGTCAATAGGTAATATACCAACAAAGTTATGAATAAAGTTATCTTCACTATATTCACCCTCTTCAGCAACCTGAGCTGTACCAGTCTTTCCTCCTATATAATATCCATCTACACCAGCTTTGTTAGCATGACCACCTTCAATAACATTAACAAGCATTCCTGAAATTAAAGAAGCACTTTTTTGTGATATTACCCTTCTAATAATTCTAGCTTGTGTCTTTTCAACAACATCCTCGCTAAACCTTATCTCTTTAACCAAATAAGGTTTCATCAGGACACCATCGTTAGCTATAGCTCCGTAGGCCATAACAAGTTGAAGTGGTGAAACAGAAATACCTTGACCAAAAGAAATAGTAGCAGCATCTATTTGTTTAATATTATCTTTTAACAAATTGTCCATATTACCTTTAGCTTCAGATCCTAACTCAATACCAGTTTTTTGTCCAAAACCAAAGTCTTTTAAATAAACTGAAAAAATATCGGCACCAACTTGTTTCATAGCATAAATAGCACCTGTATTTAAAGACTTAGCTAGGACAGTATTCATGTTAACCCAGCCGTAAGCTCCATGACTAGAATAGTCTGAGTTTTTAATAGGCTTATGCCAACCCTCTATCATTATTTTTCCTTCATCCTGATATGAAGTATCAGGATTTATTTTCCCTTCATTTAAAGCAATGGCTAAAGTTATAGTTTTAAAAGTAGAGCCTGGCTCAAATTGTTCAAATACGGCCGGATTATTAAACAAACTAATATCTTCAACTTCATTATAATTATTAGCGTTAAAGTTAGGATAAGAACACATAGCAATAATTGCTCCAGTTTTAGGTTCTAAAACAATAACTGTACCACCGTTAGCCTCATAATCATTTACAGCTTGTTCTAGTTCTTCACACACTCTAAATTGCACCGGACGATCAATGGTTAATACTAAATCTGCTCCATCTTCAGCTTTCAAATATTCTCTATTGTTTATCACTAAAGTATCAGCAGAACTTTTTTTACCACTAAGCGTACCTAAAGAGCCATATAATTCATTATCAAAAAATTCTTCCAAACCATAATTACCTATTTGTCTATTTTCATCTTGTCTAACAAAGCCTGTAATTTGTGATGTCATATTTTTTTCTGGATAATAACGATGTTTTTCTACTTGTTGTGATATACCAGGATAAATAATTTGACCATCTTCTTGAATTTCTAAATCAAGATCTAAATTATTAAAATTTGGATCATCTAAATAAACTTTAAAATTTCTAATACTAAATAAATCCTTATTTAAAGGTTCATCATTAGGACTAGCTAAATATCTATATAAAGTTAAAATTTGGTCTTCATTTAATTTATTTATTATTGGCTCATAAGGATCATTAAATTTTCTTAACTTTTTTAAAAAAGAATCTATTATTTTTTGTTTTTTCTTATCAATCTCTAAATTTAGAGCTATATCTCTTTTTTCCTTAAAGTCTTGATCGTTAATACAATTTTCAAAATGAATTTTAGTGCTATTTATTTTGCTCTCTTTTTCTTTTGCAGAAATATCTAAACTATTTATATATGATATCTCAGATTTTAATTCTTCTTCTTCATCTTCTTCAATCTGTTTTACTGCTTCTTTTTTTGTTTCTTGATGATAAAGAGCTAAATATACTTTCTCAGCTAACTTTTCTTTATTAACAGCATCTTTAGGAATAAAGAAAAGCAAAGCAAAATCTTTATTGGTAGCAATAGTAAATACATTCTCATTAGCACTATCAGTTATATAAATATTACCCCTTGAAGGTGTTAACTCTGTATTAATATTATGTTGTCCAAAAGCTTTAACACTATAATAGTCATGATTCTTTACCTGCACTATGTATAATTTAAAAATTAAAGTGCTTAATAATAAAAAAATAATCGCAATAATAAAGTATAAGCGACTATTATATTTTTTATATTCTTTGTTTTGTTTATTATTTTGTTTCCACATAATAACTAATCACTGGAGATCATGAAATACCTGAGAACATCACTTATAGCATTAATCTGTGGTAAGAATTGAGATAATAGACTCATAATTACTTCTTGGCAACGGTTGTGTTAGTAATAGTAATATAGCTTACATCTTCAACAGCCACTAAATCTAAGTCATTAACACGAGACTTTACACTATAAAGTGACTCCTTAGTCATAGCCATATCTTGATAATTTTCATTCTCAACTGCTAGGGCTCTGACCTTAGTTTGTTTTTCCTGTAAGTCAAAGCCCTTAACTGTTAAATCATTAACTCCAACAACATAATAAATTAGACTAAAAGCTAGGCACACGACAATGGAAGCATTTAGCCAACTTAATGTTTTGTTTTTTTTAGACACACGACTTTTTTGTTGTATATAATTCTTTTGCATGGGAATATATATTATATTTTTTCTACTATTCTTAACCTAGCACTTCTAGCTCTAGGATTTATTTTTAATTCTTCTTCACTAGCTGTAATTCCTTTAGGTTTAATTATTTGTATTTTTGCTTTATGTCCACAAACACAGATAGGTATTTCAGGCGGGCAGATACAATCTTTTGCTTCTTTTTTAAAATAATGCTTAACAATTGCATCCTCTAAAGAATGGAAACTAAGCACTGCTAAACGTCCTTGTGGTTTCAATAATTCAATTGCCTGTGGTAGAAACTCTTCAAGATTTTGTAGTTCTTTATTGGTAGCTATTCTTAGTGCTTGAAAAGTTTTAGTAGCTACATTAACATTTTTAGGCCAAAATCTTGTAGGTACAGTTTTAGCTATTAAATTCTGTAAATCTTTTCCAGTCTTAATTGCTTTTTCTTTTCTTGCTTTAACTATGTTACTAGAAATAGATTTAGCAAACCTTTCCTCGCCATAATCTTTAATAATTCTTTCTAATTCTTTTTGTGAATAACTATTAACAATTCTTTGCGTATCATTTAATTCTTCTCTACTAAAGGCCATATCTAAAGGTGCATCGCTTTGAAAAGAAAAACTTCTTTCTTCATCACGTAATTGATCTGAAGATAAACCTAAGTCAACTACTATGCAATTGAATTTTTGTTGTAAAGAAAAATGTTTCTCAACTACTTCTTTAATGTTTTTAAAATTACTATGTTCAATAATCAGATTATCTAAATTTTTATCTATTTTAATTTTATTGGCCTCAGCTATTGCCTTCTCATCAAGATCTAAACTTAATACTTTTCCCTCTTTTCCCACTTCTTTAAGTAACTGACTAGTATAACCCATGGCTCCTAAAGTCCCATCTATGCAGAAATCACCTTTTTTAACTTGTAAATTATCTATCACTTCTTTTAGCATTACTGGTATATGAATCATTGACATATTAAACTCCTAAATCACCTAAGCTTTCTGCTATATCATTACTATTTTTCTCAGCTTTTTTCTTATATTTATTCCAAGCTTCCTCATCCCAAATCTCTAAATGATTATATAATCCAGCAATAATTGTTTTCTTGTTTAAATCAGCAAAATTTCTTAAATACTCAGGTAAAGTAATTCTACCTTGACTATCAAATTCCATATCCATAGCTCCGGCAATCATATGTCTAGCAAAAGCTCTAGCTTTAGCTTGACTAGTTGGTAAGCTAGCAAGCTTTTCTGCCATTTTCTGCCACTGCTCTTTAGAATACAAAAAAAGACAGTTATCTAAACCCTTAGTTACCACTGCTCCCTTTTTCAAAGAAGCACGAAACTTAGCCGGTATAGCTAACCTGCCTTTGGAATCTAAATTATGATTGTATTCTCCAATAAACATATATTTACTATTTTAATAATTCACCTCAATTCACCACTTTTCACCACCGTGATTTTAGTATACACCACTAATACACACTCGTCAACTATTTTAAAAACCTATAATACGGGCTTAAAATTAAGGTATTAAGATTTATTGATTTAAAAATAACAAAATAACAAAAAACTGTGGAAACTTATCCACAGCCTTTATTTATTGTATATCTCAAAGTATAATCTAAAATTTTATATAAAAAATTAAACTTTCTTTTTAGAAATACCTATATCAGGATCTCTGTCGTAATCAGGTTTTACTATTTTAATATTATTAACTTCTATACTTTTTTTAGTAACAGAGCTCAATTTAATATTTTTTGCATAAGCTAAAGTATTGGCAACAATAACTCCCAAACGTAATCCAGTAAAACTACCGCCGTCATTATTAACAAGAATCTCTTTAATTTGCGACCAAGTTATATTATTACTTTTTAATAAACTATCAATACTTAATAATAATTCATTAGCTTGTTTCTTGGAAACAATATCTTTTTCTATACCATAAAGTTCCTTTCCTTTTTCGCTTATTTTAAGAATTATTTTTTTATTGTCTCTACTGTCTATGTATAGTTTCATATTTTTTAAAAGCTTTTTTAATATCTTCTATACTTTCTATTCTAACTAATTCTTGTCTTAATGCTCTGGCTCCAGGCCAAGAACTAATATACCAAGATAGATGTTTACGCATTTCTTTTAAACCAAAATCTTTTTTATACTTATATGCTAACTGACTATGCTTTAAAGCTAAGTTAATAATTTCATCTCTACTATAATGTAAATTCTTTTCTTCTTTAATCTCTTTAAACAACCAAGGTTTACCCATAGCTCCTCTAGCTAATCCCAATCCATCTGCTTTAGTCTTATCTAAAGTTCTTTTAGCGCTACCTATATCTTTAATTCCACCATTAGCTAAAATAATTCCTTTAAATTTTTCTCTAGCTTTAAGTATTGTTCCATAGTCTATCTCCCCACTAAAACCTTGAATTAAGGTTCTACCATGTATCATTAAAGCTTTAATATCTAAGTCACTAATATAGTCTAAAAAATCAAGTAATTCAACCTGACCTGATTTTGTTCTAGTTTTAATTGATACTGGCACTGTAGCTTGAGATAAAGTAGCTGAAATTATTTTCTTAGCTTGTTCTTTTTCTTTCATAAGCACCGCTCCAGCTCCTTGTCGCAAAACCTTATTTACCGGACAACCAAAATTAATATCAATACCATCAGGTTTAATCTCTTTTTCAATGATTTTTACTGCTATTTTAAAATGTTCAGAATAATAACCAAAAAGCTGTACTACATAAGGTCTTTGTGTTTTTTTAAAAGCTAACATCTCTAATGTTTTTTCCGGATTCTTAGTTAAAGCGGTAGCACTAGCCATTTCACTGTATAAAACATCAGCACCGTATAAAGAACACATTTCCCTAAAAGCTATATCATTAATACCAGCCATGGGTGCTAAAGCTAATATTGGTTTTTTTAAATCAGCCCAAAAATTATTTCCCATATTTATTTCTTTTTCAATTTATAGCCATCATCACCATCTTTAATTTCATAACCAAGCTTTACAATTTCTTTACGTAAATTATCAGCCTCAGCAAAATCTTTTTCTTTTCTAGCTATTTGTCTTTTTTTAGCAAGTTCTTCTACTACTCTAGGAACTCCTTTATCTACATGCTTTTTTATATCTAAACCTAAAAATTTATCAAAATCTAAAATAGTTGCTAACTTATCAGCCTTACTTAAATCTTTATCACGTAATAAAGTTTGAGCTAAAGCTAAAGCTTGAGCAGTGTTTAAATCATTATTAATATAAGTAATAAACTTGTCTTTATAATCTATACTTACCCGACCAATTTCAGATTCTAAATCTTGAACTCTTTGATATAGAGCTTTAAGCGCTGAATAAGCATTATCTATTATATCAGGACTGTATTCCATAGGTTTTCTGTAATGCACTTGCAAAGCAGCTAAACGAAAAGCTAATGGATTAATATTTTTATCAAGTAAAGCTTTTTGTAAAGTTAGAAAATTATTTTCACTTTTAGCCATTTTCTTTCCTCCTGCTATATTCATAAAAGCACCATGTAGCCAATAATTAAAAAACTTATGACCAGTAGCAGCTTCAGATTGAGCAATTTCATTAGTATGGTGTACGTTTATATGATCCATTCCTCCACAATGAATATCTAATTGTTTACCTAATCCTTTTAAACTCATAGTGCTACATTCAATATGCCAACCAGGAAAACCTAAGCCCCATGGTGACTGCCACTCCATTTGTCTTTTTTTATCTTGAGGTGAAAATTTCCACAAAGCAAAGTCTGTAATATTTCTTTTTTCTTGGTTTTTTTCCACCCTGGCACCATCCTTTAAATCTTCTAATTTTTGTTTACTCAATTTATTATAATCACCTACTTTAGAGGTATCAAAATATATACCATCAGAAATTTCATAAGTATAACCTTTTTCTTCTAGTATTTTAATTAAATTAATTTGCTCTTTAATAGTACCAGTAGCTTTATACCACTTATTAGGTTCAATTATATTTAAATACTTCAAATCTTCTACAAATGCTTTAAAATAATAGTCTGCTATCTCCCAAGCACTTTTTTGTTCTCTTTTAGCACCAAGTTCCAACTTATCTTCCCCCATATCTCCGTCACCTACTAAATGACCAACATCAGTAATATTCATTACATGCTTTACCTTATAATCATTATATAAAAACATCCTCTTTAAAAAGTCTTCAAAAAGATAGGTACGAAGATTACCAATATGAGCATGATTATATACAGTAGGACCACAAGTATATAATCCCAGTTCTCCTTTTTTTATAGGTTTAAATTCTTCTTTTTTTCTATCTAGTGTATTGTATAAATAAATTGTTTTCATATAATACTTTATATATTTATTATATAATAAATAGTAGCATGATAGATAATAGCAAAGCAAGAAAAAAGCTCTTCTTTGAAGAAGAACTTTAAAGTTTTTAATTTACTATATAGACTAATTAAATATTATCTAATATTTTAAATTTATCATTCAATTCAGCTTCTCCTTTATTTAATATATTTATCTCAACCTCTTCTCCATTTAACATATTCTTTATTTTATACTTCCCTTCTTTATACTCCTTATCTCCTAAAATAATAACCTTATCTATATTTTTCTTGTTAGCATACTCCAGTGCTTTACCAATCTTGCTCACTTCCAACCCCTCTTCAACATTATAATTTTTTTCTCTTAGTTTTTGTGCTAATAAAGTGGTTTCTTTTCTTAGACCCTCATCAAGTAATGGTAAATAGTATTTCTCTTCTTTTTTAATTTCTTTAAGCAAGTTCCAACTTTCTAAAAATAATTTAATAGTTTCGTCCCCGGGCGCAAAACCAACAGCTGAAAAAGACTTCTGCCCAAATATATCAGCTAAAGAATTATATCTACCACCACCAAACATGGCCCTATTATTATCTTTATTTAAATCAAACAATTCAAATACTAAACCATCATAATAATCCAATCCTCTAATTACAGCTGGATTAAAGCTAATATAATCACCATAACCCAAAGCAGATAGTTTTTGCATAACAATATTAATATCATTTAAGCCTTGGCTCTTTTTAAGTTGTGGTAGTTTTTTAAGCAGTTCATTACTGTTTTTAGAATTCATGAATTTAGAAATAAGTTTAAAAGAATCACCTGTAACATTAATATCTTTAAAAGTTTTTTCTATATCAACCTTCTTCATCTTATCCCATTTATCCATTAATCTAATCACAGCCAACTTATTATTTTCTTTAATTTCTGCTAAATCAAGTATTGACTCAATCAAATCTCTACTGTTCATATATAATTTAAAAGAGTTTTTAGGTGCTTTAAAAGCTAACATAATATCTAAGGCCATTTGCATAATCTCTCTATCTGCTTCTAAAGAATCGCTACCAAAAATATCACAGTTTAATTGCCAAAATTCTCTATTTCTTCCACGTTGTGGTTTTTCATTTCTAAAAAAATTAGCTACTGAATATAGTTTAATTGGTTTTGCTTCTTGATTATATATTTTAGAAACAAGACGGGTAACACTAGGTGTCATCTCTGGTCTAATAGCCAATTCCCTACCCGCTCTATCAGTTATAATCATAAGCTCTTTATTACCCACATCTTCACCTGATTTAGCTTTATATATCTGAGCATTTTCTAAAAGAGGGGTTAAATATTCTTCAAACCCATACAACTGACAAACTTTTTTCCAGGTATCAAAAATATATTGCCGGATAGCAAATTCTTCTGGCAACCAATCGCTGGTCCCTTTTGGTGGATTGTTAGTTATTTCTTTATTCATATATAATTATTGTAGCTTAATTAAATTATTTTTTCAATAAAAATCTTAATAACTATTTAATAATAACTTTACAATTTTTTAATAGTAATAATTATATATTAAACTTACTTATAATTAACTTTCAATTTATGAAAATCTTAATAATTGATGATGACAAAGAAATCGTCAAATTTTTAAAGCCTAGCTTAGAAGCAGAATTCTATGTGGTAGATCATGCCTATGATGGAGAAAAAGGTTCATTTATGGCTAAAACTAATCATTATGACCTAATCATTTTAGATTATATGATGCCCAAACAAAATGGCTTAGAAACACTAAAAGAAATACGTAAAGATAAAGTAGAAAGCTATATTATTGCTTTAACAGTTAAGTCTGAATTAAAAGATAAGTCTAGTTTATTTAATGCTGGTGCTGATGATTATTTAAGCAAACCGTTTCTTTTTGAAGAATTATTACTGAGAATTAAAGCAATATCTAGAAGACCTCCAATAAAAGACACCAAGGTTCTATCTCTTGATAATCTTAAAGTAGATTTAAATAGTCAAGAAGTATACAGAGATAAAAGAAAAATATATTTAACTAGAAAAGAGTTTTGCTTATTAGAATACTTTTTAAATAATATTAATAGAGTATTATCTAGAGCTTTAATACTTGAAAACGTTTGGGATATAAACGCTGACCCCTTCTCTAATACTATAGAATCGCATGTTTTAAATTTACGTAAAAAAATAGAAGCTCCTGGTAAAACTAAACTAATACATACTATAGCTGGTAGAGGCTATAAAATGGCACTTAATTTATAGTTATAGAAACTTCTTGTCTTTAATTTTTTCAGGTAAATACTCTTGATCACTGCTATCCTCTAAAGGGCTATACTTATAACCCTTACCATAATCAAGTTCTTTCATTAAATCAGTAGGAGCATTTCTAATGTGCTTAGGTACAGCTAAATTACCTGACTTATATACTTCAGCTTGAGCTTTGTTATAAGCTTGATAAGCAGTGATGTTTTTTTTAGATTTTGCTAGATATATAACTAATTGAGCTAAATGAACTTTACATTCAGGTAAACCTATTTTTTTACAAGCATCAAAAACATTATTAGCTAAAAGCAAAGCACTGTTATTGGCTAGCCCTACATCTTCACTAGCAAATCTAAGCAATCGCCTAGCCACATAAATTGGATCTTCCCCACCTTCAATTATTCTAGCAAGCCAATAAACGCTGGCGTCAGCATCTGAACCACGTATTGATTTATGTAAAGCTGAGATTAAATTATAATGACTATCTGCTCCTTTATCATGAAAAAGTTGAGGTTTATCTAAGATCTCTTTCAATTCTTTTTCACCAACCTTCTTATAGCTATTATCTAGCTTCTCTAAAATATTTAAAGCCTGTCGAGCATCACCATCAGCTAAGCTAGCTATCTTTTTAAGTACTTTAATTTCAATTTTAAGGTTTGTCTCTTTAAGAGCTCTGTTTAATATTTTCTCAATATCTTTATTTTCCAATGCTTCTAAAACTAGAACTTGTGCCCTAGAAAGTAAAGCAGAATTAATCTCAAAACTAGGGTTTTCAGTGGTAGCGCCTATAAGAATAACAGTGCCTTTTTCAATATGAGGTAGCAGTGCATCTTGCTGAGACTTATTCCAACGATGTATTTCGTCAATAAAAAGTATAGTTTTAGTTCCTAGTCTTTGATCTTCTTGAGCTCTAGTAATCACCTCCCTAAGATCTTTTAAGCCACTGCTAACAGCACTGAGTTCAATAAAGTTAGATTTACTTTCTTTAGCAATTAAAAAAGCTAAAGTAGTCTTACCACTTCCTGGAGGTCCCCAAAATATTAAAGAGGGTATCTTATCTTTTTTTAAACTTAATCGTAAAAAAGAATTGGCTTTAGCAATATTTTTTTGACCAACAAAATCAGAAAAGGTCTCTGGCCTCAATCTATTAGCTAAAGGTTGGAATTTATTATTTATCATTAATATTAATTTGTTTAATATCCTTAATATTTTCTTTTAAAAACCTTTCTCCTAAACTTTTTAAACTACTACTGTTATCAGTAGTAAAAAATAATCTTTTAGGTTTTTTAGGGCTTTTTAAGTTTATATCTTTATGTCTTGAAATATAATCTTTTAAACTTAGGGCTACCACTTCACCAGGATCTGAAACTACAGTTTTCTTGGGCATAATCTCTCTAATTTCTTTGAGCATATAAGGATAATGAGTGCAAGCCAAAATTAAAGCATCCACTTCTTTTATTTTTAATTCGCGTAAGTAGTTTTTTAATATTTTTCTAGCTTCAGGTTTGTGAGACCAATTTTCTTCAATTAAAGGTACAAGCAGTGGTGTAGCTTTCTCAATTACTTCTAATTTAGGATTTAAAGCTTTTATTTCTTCTTTATACACATGAGAGCTGATAGTAGCTCTAGTTCCAATTACTCCCACTTTTTTTACTTTCTCATTCTTGGCCACCTCTTCAGCGAGTGGTCTAATCACTCCCAAAACTTTCTTATCTGGATACTTTTTAGGTAAATACTCTATTTGAATCTTTCTCAATGCCTGACTAGAAGCGCTATTACAAGCAAATATAATTATCTCAGCTCCTTGAGAAAACAAAAAATCTACAGCTTCTTGACTGTATTTGTATATAAGTTCTTGAGATTTGTTTCCATAAGGAACTCTAGCATTGTCCCCTAAATATAAATAATCATACTGAGGTAAATGCTTAAAAAGATATTTTAAGACTGTTAGTCCGCCTAAGCCGGAATCAAATACTCCTATCATATTACTTAAAATTTCTTATGAGCAAATTACAATAATTATATTCATCTGGATTAACCTGATCTTCAATAATTAAATTCTGACAATATTCTAACTCTGTATTTAATGTATCTAGTTTTTCACTAGATTCATTAATTTGATTTATCTTTTGAGATTGATTGTTGTAATAGAGATAAACAGCTGCCAAAACTATAATTAAAATTATTGTTTCTACTAATATCACTTTATTCTTAAATGATTTTTTCTTTGTCTTTTTCTTTGGTTCAATATTTTTCTCTATAGCATTATCCTCACCAATATCCTCCCCATTTTGATTGTCTTCAACTACATTTTCAAAATCTGCATCACTTTCATAATTGTTTGTTTTATTGTCTTGAGACATATTATTAGTTTATTTATTAATTAAAACTAAAGTTTAACGCTAAAAACTATTATTTACTAGTCCAAGCACCATCAGCAAAAATTACTTGACCAGTAATATAACTAGCCTTATCTGAAGCTAGAAAAGTGGCTAGTCCTGCTATCTCTTGTGGTTCCCCTACTCTTCCTAGAGGTGTAGAACTGGTAACTAGTTTTTTAAAATCAGGGTTTTTAAGAAGTTCTTTAGTCATAGCTGTTTTAATAAATCCTGGACCAATAGCGTTTACACGAATATTCTTTTCAGCCAAATCTACAGCTGAAGCTTGAGTTAACTGAGATACTCCACCTTTAGATACACAGTATGAAACAGCTCCTTTAAAGCCAACTTCTCCCAAAATTGAGCTCATATTGATAATTGAGCCTTTAATATTATTTTCAGCCATATACTTAGCTGCTTCTCTAGTACCATAGAAAGCGCCTTTCAAATTGATTTCTATAACTTTAGCAAAGTTATCATCATTTTCTTCTAAAATTCCTCCCATAGAACCAATACCTGCATTATTTACCATCACCTCTAAACTACCAAACTCTGCTACTGCAAACTCAACCAATTTCTTAACTTCCTCAGACTTAGAAACATCAGCTTTAAAATATTTCCCATTTTCTGGTAAATCTTTTATCTCACTAATATCACTATAGATCACCTTAGCTCCTTGTGAACTAAAATCATCAGCTATAGCTCTGCCAATACCAGAAGCTGCGCCTGTCACTATAGCTACTTTGTTTTGTAATTCCATATGTTTTTATTATTAATTTTAAATATTTATAAATTCATTATTAATTATAACACAAAACTAAAAATATTATATCTGTATCCTGTTAAACAATCTGGAACCAATAAAGATAGCTAAAAGTGCTAAAGCAGATAATATTAAAATATCAAAACCTAAATTAAAAGATCCCTCTAATATTAAACTCTGCCTCAGGCCATCAACACCATATGTTAAAGGATTAACTCTAATAATATAATATAAAGTCCTGTTAATACCATCTAAAGGAAATAGTGCCCCTGATAAAAAGAAAGTGGGCATAACAATAAAACTCATAATTAAATGAAAACCTTGCATATCCTCAAGTACTGAAGCAATGGCCGTACCAAAAGCAGTGAAAAATATAGCTATCAAAAACATAAACAAAAAGGCTAAGGGTAAATAAATATATGATTCAATACTAAAACCAAAAAAAGTAGAGATTAATAAAACAAAAACACCCTGTAAAAAAGCTACTGTAGCTCCCCCAAATGTTCTACCAAGCATTATATTAAATCGTGAAGCTGGGGCTACTAAAGTTTCTTTCAAAAAGCCAAATTGCTTATCCCAAATAACTTCCATACCAGTATACATAGCTGTAAATATTATGCTCATAGCAATAATCCCTGGTGCTAAAAATTGAATAAAATCTCCCTGTCCGCTAGCTTGATACATGGGACCAAAACCAAAACCCAAGGCTACTAAAAAAAGTATAGGCTGACCTAAAGATCCTAATATTCTAGCTTTAGAACGAGCATATCTTTTTATTTGTCTAAGCCACAAAATGTAAATTGTATTTAACATATAATTATTTTTTTCTGATATATTGCTTAATAACATCTAAATTATCAGCAGATTCTTCTTTAATATTTTTTCCAGTTAAAGAGATAAAGGCTTCTTCTAAGTTAGCTCTTTGTTGTTTTTCTAAAATCTCTGCAACTGTCCCCTGACTAACAATTTTGCCATTATCAATAATAGCAACCTTATCAGCGATCTTTTCTACTTCATCCATATAATGAGTAGAAAAGAAAATAGTAATATTCTCTCTTTTATTTAATTTACTAATATAAGACCAAATATGTCTGCGAGTTTGAGGGTCTAAACCTAAAGTAGGTTCATCTAAAAATAATATATTCGGGTGATGTAATAATCCTCTGGCTATCTCTAATCTTCTTTTCATACCACCAGAATACTTCTTAACCTGTTTATTCCTTTTATCCCAAAGCTCTACCATTTCCAGTAATTCTTTAATTTTTTGTTTTCTTTCTTTTTTTGGAACTCTGTAAAGCACTGCATGAAAATGCATATTCTCATAAGCAGTTAACTCAACGTCCAAACTTTGATCTTGAAAAACAATACCAAAAGATTCTCTGACCTTATTCTTTTCTTCTAAAATATTATAACCATTAACATTAATACTACCACTAGTGGGACTTAAAAGAGTAGTTAATATTTTTATTGTAGTACTTTTCCCTGCTCCATTGGGGCCTAAAAAAGCAAAAAACTCACCCTTTTTTACATTAAAACTAATATTATCTACGGCTGTTAAATCTTTAAACTTTTTGGTTAAATTTTTTATTTCAATTATATTATCATTTTCCATATTACTTATCTTTATTTTCATTTTCTTTGCCATAATACCAAGCTGCTAGAAATGTAGCAACTGGAACAGAAAATATTAATCCTATAGTTCCACTTAGGGTTCTAATAATTTCTGTAGCAATTAATTCTGTATTAATAATTTGTTCAATTGAATTAAAAGGACTTTCGCCGGAAATAAAAAGAATTAAGAGTGGTAAAGATACACCAGCGTAAGCTAGAAACAAAGTATTAGTCATAGAAGCAATATGAGATACCCCTACTCTATATGTCTTTACAAATATTTCTTTGAATCTATAACTCAAATTACTACTAGCTATTTCCTTAGCTGTAGAAATTTGTGATATCACTGCATCGTCCAAAACACCTAAGGCACCAATAATAATTCCTGCTAAAAGTAGTCCTTTTAGATTAATGGTGGCTCCTTCTATATTAAATAAGAACAAAATATCTTCGCTAGCAGCACCTGTTAGTTGAGCTAAGTTAACAAATAACCAAGAAATAAAAATAGTAATCACTAAACTAGCAAAAATGCTTGCCACTGCTAAATGAGATTTAATCTTTATTCCTTCAGTAACATAAATAATAACTAACAAAATTAACAGTGATCCTAGAATAGTTACCATTAAAGGATTAGCTCCAGCTAAAATTTTAGGGATAATAAAAGATATAATAATGAAGAAAGTAAAAGATAAAACTACCAGTGATCTAAAACCTTTCCATTTACCAACAATGAGCAGTATTGCTATAAACAAGGCCAATAAGTACCAAATACTACTAGTTCTTACAGCTTCTACTATATAATAAAAATCTTCTCCACTTGGTGACTGATTGTGAGCCACTAAAACCTTATCTCCCAACTCATAAGTTTGTGCATTTAAAACTTCTAAATTACCAATCCCTTCAAAAACCATTTCTTTATCTTTATAATCCGCCTCTAGACCCTTCAGTTTTAAATTCTGCTGTGTTTGTTTGTTTTCATCATTAAACTCAACTGTTTTTTCTTCTAGAATTTCAATAACTTCAGCTTTAAAAATATTTTCTTGAAATTCTTGATTATCTCCTTGAGCTCTAGCACTAACAGGGATTAAAAGAGAAAATAAAAAAGTTGCAAATATTATATTTTTAATTACTTTTTTCATATCTCTTATTTTAACACAATCTAAAAATTATTAGAATTTTAATAATCTATAAAATAAAAGTTTAAAAAAACAAAAATAAGTTTAATTAAGTTTCAATATATCATCTATAATTTGCCTATCATTTTTTAATCTAAGCACTTTATGTTGTCCTCCTAAACGTTTATTAGCTTTAAACCAGTCATAAAAAAGATTTTCTCTAGCTATAATTAACTCAGGCATTGATAATGTCATATCATTATAGCGCTTAGCTTCATAATCAGAATTTAAACTTTTAAGCTCTAGATCTAAATCTTTAATATAACTACTTAAATCATTAGGTGCTTTATTGAACTCTATCAACCATTGATGTCTACCTGTATTGTTTTCTGACATAAAAACTGGTGCTACTGTATACTCCTTAATCTCCGTATTATGTTTTTCATTAACCCTACTTAAAGCTTTCTCTGCATTATCAACAATTAATTCCTCTCCAAAAGCATTAATAAAACTTTTAACTCTTCCACTAACAATAATTCTATGTGGTTTTAAACTGGTAAATTTAACGGTGTCACCAATCATATAACGCCAAAGCCCAGAGCTGGTACTAATAATTAAAGCATAATTTTTATTTAACTCCACTTCATTGATTGTATATATTTTAGGGTTATCATTATCAATATCTTCTAAAGCTAAGAACTCATAAAAAACTCTAGAGTTAAGAGATAAAAGCATATCATCTCTTTTTAAATCATCCTGAAAAGCAAAGAAACCTTCAGAAGCATTATATACTTCTAAATAATTAATATCTTTATTTTTAAATAGTTTTTCAAATTGAGATTTATAAGGAGAAAAACTAACACCTCCATGAATAAATAATTCAAAGTTTGGCCAAATCTTATGCAAATCATTTTTATTTTCAAGTTCTAAAACTTTTTTCATTAAAAGTAAGTTCCAAGAAGGCACACCAGAAAAACTTACCATATTTTGCTTCCTAATTATATTAGCCATCTTTGGAAGCTTTAATTCCCAATCAGACATGGTAGCAACTTTAAACTTAGGACTTCTTTTTAACTTAACCCACCATGGTAAAAACTTTATTAAAAGAACTGAAATATCAGAAATATATTTGTTTATTCCTATATCTTTATTTTGTCTACTACCAGCTAAAGCAAAACTTTTACCGTACAATAATTTTGAACACTTCATTTGCTTAAAATAAGTAGCCATTAAATCTCTACCTATCTTATAATGATTATCCTTTAAGCTTTCCTTAGTAACAGGAATAAACTTACTCTTAGAACTACTAGTACCTGAAGACTTGGCAAACAAATTAATTTTGCCAGGCCATAAAACATTTTCTTTATCTTCTTCTAAAATTTCTATAATATATTTTTCTAAATCTTCATACCTAGAGATAGGTATTTGTTTTTGAAAATCACTTATACTATTAATATTTTTATAGCCATATTCAATTCCCCACTTAGTATTTTTGGCTCTATTAATTAAATACTTAAAAATATTTTTTTGACATAAAAAAGGATCTTGTAAATCTTTTTGCAGTTTATTATATCTTCTTTTAAAAAGTAACTTAGCTAAATCCATATATTATTTTTTAACAGCTAACTGACCACAAGCAGCTTGTCCTTCATTGCCAAAACTACTTCTAATTGTGGTTCTTACTCCCTTTTTCTCTAAAACTCTTTTAAAAGTTTGTATTTGCTTTTCTTCACTAGCCTGAAAAACTCCAGAGTCATTATATCTAATTAAATTAAGCATATATAATTTTTTGTGCAAAATATCAGCTAACTCACTAGCAAATTTAATATTATCATTTACCCCTTTTATCATCACATATTCAAACATCACTTGACGACCAGTCTGCTCAATATATGAATCTATTATTTCCAGTAATTCCTTAATACTTTGTTTTTTATTAATAGGCATTAAGTGACTTCTTAATTTGTCATTAGGCGCATGCAATGAAATAGCTAAATTAACTTGCAACTTAGACTTTATTAATCTATCAATCCCCTTTTTAATACCAACAGTGGAGATAGATATTTTTCTAGCACCAATGTTAAACTTATCCTCACTGTTTAATATTTCTATAGCTCTAAAAACATTATCAATATTTAAAAATGGTTCACCCATACCCATAAAAACAATATTATCTACTTTCTCATTTTTTTCTTTTAAGTTTCTAGCAAAATATAATACCTGCTCTACAATTTCTTTAGCGCTGAGGTTGCGAATAAAACCCATTTGCCCAGTGGCACAAAACTTACACCCTAAAGCACAACCAATTTGACTAGAAACACAAACAGTATTTCTTTGATCTGAATTTTTAATAAGTACCGCCTCTACTTTCTGTTTATCTTCTAAGGTAATTACAGCCTTAACAGAAGCATCTTTTAAAGCCACTTCTTGAGCATTTATCTCCAAAGGACACTCTGTTTCTAACTTAGATCTAAGATCCTTAGGTAAAACACTTGCTTCCTGCCAAGATGAAATTAAATCTTGATATAGTAATTTATTAATTTGCTTAACCCTAAAACTAGGGCTAGACTTTATAATTTCTGATAATTTATCTAGATTCATATATTTATTTTATCTTAATTTATCTATATTTAATTGTAGCAGACAATTATAAACTTTACTACATAAAAAAACAATGTAATATATTTAAACATTACATTGTTTTAAAAAATACACCCAGAGTTTAGCGATAACCTTTTCTAAGCATACAATGCTCATAATAATTCTCTATTGTAATTCCCTGAGACTGACTAGCTTTTATAGCATCATTAGCGCAAGTTTTAGCTGCTTGATGAGGTTTATAGCTCAACCAATAAAAGGAAAAAGCTAAAATAGCTAAAACTAAAGCTAGAATAATTTTTTCTTTTTTAGTAAAAACATCTGACATAAATAAAGATTAATAATATTAATATATCTATATTATATAATATTATATTTATTATAAAAGTAACAAGCGAAAATCTATAATTAATATAACATCCATCACCTATTCTTTACAATCTAAGCCCTGGGAGTATAATAGTATAGGATACACAATATTTTAATAATTAACTATTTTAATATGGCTAGAATAACAGCTAAAGGATATTCTTTTAATGATGTCCTAATTGTACCAAAATACAACAAAATTGCTTCCAGACGTGAAGTTAATTTTCAAACACAAATTACTAAAAACTATAGTATAGATATACCAATAATAGCAGCTAACATGGATACTATCTGTGAAAGTGAAATGGCAATAGCTCTTGGAAAAATGGGTGGACTAGGTGTAATACATAGATTTCTAAGTATTAAAGATCAGGTAGCGGAGATAAAAAAGGTTAAGAAACACAAGCTTATTACTGCAGCAGCTGTAGGCGTTAAAGATATTGAAGAAAGAGTGAAAGCGTTAATAAAAGCAGGAACAAATATTTTAGTCTTAGATGTAGCTCATGGACACTCTAAAAGAGCTGGTAAAACCCTTGATTATATAAAAGAACATTATCCTAAAGTTGATGTAATGGTAGGAAATATTGCTACTAAAGATGCTGCCGAATACTTTATTAGTAAAAAAGCCGACGCTATTAAAGTTGGTATTGGCCCTGGGGCAATGTGTACCACTAGAGTTATGACAGGAGCTGGTATACCTCAAATTACAGCCATAATGGACGTATATGAGGCTAGTCAAAACAGAGTACCTATTTGTGCTGATGGTGGTATTAAATGCCCTGGTGATGTAGTTAAAGCTATTGGAGCTGGCGCTAACACTATTATGATAGGGTCCCTACTTTCTGGTACCAAAGAAAGCCCAGGTAAAATAATTATTAAAGATAAAAAGAAATTTAAAGAGCATAGAGGTATGGCTAGTTATTTAGCAACTATAAAAAGACTAAAAATGGATGGGAAAAAAATAGATAAAGATGTACACGTTGAAGGAGAAATGATGTTAGCTCCATATCAAGGACCAATTGCTCCAATTATTAATAAATTCTTAGGAGGCTTGGCTTCAGGTATGACCTATACTGGTTCTAAGATGATAGATAATTTAAGAGGAAAAGCAGACTTTATTGAAATTAGCCCAGCTGGATACAATGAAAGTATTGCTCATGGTGTGAAAAAATAAAAGAGAGAGAAGAAATAATATAAATAAAAAAATATAACATAATAGCTATATTTTTCATAAAATGCACGGGTGGGAGGAATCGAACCCCCGCTAGAGGTTTTGGAGACCCCTGTACTGCCACTATACGACACCCGCTTATAAAAAACGGGAATTACCCGTTTTTATTTATATATTCTTTTATAACAATTATTTTAAGAATTGTCTAGAGAGTTAGCGTATTCTAGTTCATAAATATGAAGTACAGTTACTGCAATAGAAATAATTAATGGACCAATAATTACACCCCAGAAACCAAACAATACAATACCTCCTAAAATTGAAAATATTATGAATATAGGATTAACCTGCGCTTTTCCTTTAATCATATAACCTCTTAAAATATTATCAGTATTACCAAGTATAATTGATCCCCAAAGTAATAAAAATATTCCCTGCCAAACTTCACCAATAAACAAAAGATAAACACCTACAGGTACATATATAAAGGCTGCCCCAATATATGGAAGTAAAGAAAGAAATCCCATTAAAATTCCTGCAAAGAAAGCCGGTAATCCTATAATAATAAAACCTATAGCACCAACTAGACCTTGAGCAGCGGCTGTTACAAAAGTAGTAACAAATATAGTATAACTAACAGATCTAAACTTTTTAAATATTTCCAGGTCATAACTATTTTTAAGTGGAGACCAATACATTATTTTATTTAACATATTCTTCCCATCTACAAAGAAGAAAAACATAGTTAAAATAATCATAAACAGCGAAAAGATAAATTTAGTAGTTTCAGCGATTAAAGTAGTAGCACCATCAACTAACCAATTACTAGATTTCTTTAAAGTATCCATTATAAATTGTTCAATACTACTAGGATCAAAACCAAATACATTAAGCTGAGATAAATATGAATCCTCAAGCACAGTTTCCATCTTGTTTTCATTTAAAAACTGAACTGTACTTTGATATGCCTGTACAGATTGTTGACCTGAATATATTATTAAATTAACAATAGGAATAATAATTACTAAAACTAATATAAAACACATTATGCCAGCTGCTAAATTTCTTTTGCCTCTTAAAAATCTAACTAGTTTTTCATATAAACCATAAAAAATGGAAACCAAAACAGCGGCAATTAGTATTTCCGATAAATAAGGTTTAAATACCAAATAACAAGCTACAAAAACTAGCACTAATAGAGTTATTAAAAAAGGCCTAGAAAGATTATCTTTCTTCATATTATTTTGTTTCTTTGTGTTCAGTATGTTTATTACAGTTTGGGCAATATTTATTTAAAGCCATTCTCTCTTTGAGTATCTTCTTGTTTTTACGGGAATAGTAGTTTACTTTTTTGCAAACAGTACATTCAAATTTAATCATGTTGTCTTGAGACATATAGTTTTCTATCTCAGCCTTTTCAGCTAAGCTTAATTAATTTATATATATACAAGTATAGCAATAATAAATACTGTGAGTCAAATGCTATTTTTGACAATTATCACAAATATGCGTACCTCTTCCTGCTACCTTAATTTTCTTTATTATATTATCACATTTTAAGCAACTTTGGCCTTGTCTACCATAAACTTTTAATTTATTACTAAAATTACCAATTCTACCCTCACTATCTACGTAATCACTAAAAGTGGTACCTCTATACCTTATGGCTTCCTTAATAATCTTTACTATTGCTTTAAAAAGTTTTTCTGATTCTTGTTTACTTAAAGAGACCGCATCTCTTCTAGGATCAATATTAGCTAAAAATAATGATTCATCAACATAAATGTTTCCTAAGCCTGAAACAAGTTTTTGATTTAAAAGTACAGCTTTAATAGGAGTTTTCCTCTTTAAGAGAATACTTTGAAACTTAGCTAAACCAAACTCTTTTTTTAAGGGCTCAGGCCCATATGATTTTTTTATCTTTAACCACTCATCTTTACTTACTAATTTTACATAGCCAAACCTTCTCATGTCATTAAAAAAAAGAATTTTATTATTAGAGAAATAAATAACAAACCTAGTATGCTTATTTGGTAAAGCATTTCCTACAGCCTTTCTTTTATCTTTAATAGAAAAAGGATGCCCACCAGCAATAATATCTTTATTAGTTTTAAACACCAACTGGCCAGTCATCTTTAAGTGAACAAGTAAATACTTATTATTATTTAAAAGAAAAGCCAGTAGTTTTCCCTGGCGATCTATAGCAATAATTTTTAAATCTTTTAAATTATAGTATCTTTTTTTACTATCCTTACCTATTACTTTTTCATCTAATATCTCTATTTTTTCTATCTTTTTATTTAAAACTTTTAACTTAAGATCAGACCTTATAGTCTCAACCTCTGGCAATTCAGGCATATTAAATAAAAATTAATAAAACAATAACAATAACTAGCACAATAAATTCTACTGTAAATATTTTTACAAAACTTTGACCTAATTTATCTGGATTTAAAATCATATATTTATATATTTGCTGTAACTATATTTTACCATAACCCTGCAATTAAACAAGTAAAGCCTTTAAATAACTATCTTTTAACTAATATCTTAATGCTTTTTAAAATGAATAAAATAAAATCTCTCTATAGAAAGAGAGATTTTTTGTGGGCCGAGCTGGATTCGAACCAACGAAGGCATAAAGCCAGCAGATTTACAGTCTGCCCCGTTTGACCGCTTCGGTATCGACCCTAATTTATGCTTATAATAAACTAATGACAGTAACTTGTCAAATAAAAAATTATCAACAAAAAATCATTGATAATTTTTTCTTATATCTAACCGCCAATAATATCATAAATAACAAAGTTAACCAGTGCGTATGAAAAGAATATTATTGCCAAACCAATTACTGACCAAATAATTATATCTTTTCCCTTCTTAACCTTCTCAGGAGATCCTGAACTAGTCATCCAAGTAATACCACCATAGACAAACATAAGTAAAGCTAAGGAACCAACTACTCCCAATACTGCAGTAATAACTCTACCTACTAAGGTATTTACAGTTGGATTTTCACCATCCTTTGCCAAAGGATTACCTAATGATATAATATCACAATTCGTCCCTGTACAGTTAGTACTAGGACTTTGAGCATTATTCACTTGAGCTAGACTTAAATTTACATTAAATATAAAAATAACACTAAGTGTAATTAATAAAATTGCAATGAATTTACTTTTTAACATATCTATGATTATTTATATCTTTATACATAATTATATTAACATAAAAAAGAAAAAAAGGGAATGCTTTTAGCAGTTCCCTTTTATTGTTTTAATTTTGAGCAAGGACCTGCCTCACTCTTTTTTCATTCAAAAGCAAAACCCTAGCCTTTGAGTCTCCCTTAATATCTATAGGAATACTTAAGTCTAGATTTTTGCAAATCTTTTCAGAATATCTATGCTTTACTACAGGATATTTGTAACTAGCATAAATTTTTTGGTCTCCATCAACCTTAGCGGTGACTACACTACGCTCATCTTTACCTTTAAGGTTGATAATCACAATTACCGGATTTTCAACATTATTAATGTCATATCCATATACATGGGTACGGATAAACCCTTTACTATTAGCATCCTTTACTGAATAAACCTTGTCAATCAAAGTATCGTATTCAGTAACATAGACGCTTTCATGGACGCTACTAGGTGTGTAATTTTTATCTTTATACACCTGAACCCAGTGATTTGTAGCTCTTCTACAAGTATCACCAGTTTGAGGATCAATAAAAAAATCTCCCAGCTCATCTACTTTAACGTCGTAGGCAGCTCTTTCGTAGGTAGACCCATTTTGGGTATTTATCCACATAAGCGGAGTTCCTTCTTCGTCGTAGAAAGCGCTACTTAACTTCTCCGGTAATAAAAATACAAATATAACTGCAAGCACTGACACAGCATAGATTATTTTCTTTACCATACTATCCTTAAAAGCTCTAGCAGCTATTGTAGCTGTAATAAACGTAATCAAGATAATTGCTGTTATCCTGATCCCTTCAGTTTCATAAACATAAGTCATCAAATATTTGACCAGAATTATAACTGCAATACCAGCAATTATAATGGTAAATAGTTTAGTAACTATTTTACCACTTAGCACCTCCTTTACTTTATTTATGACTCTTTTGCTCTTTATCTTTTTATTATCTTGATTTTCTAAAGAGATATCATTGTACTTTTCGTGTTCAGCTTTCATTTTTTTATTTTTTTTCGTTTACATTAGCGGCAACTACAGCTGCCTTTATAACATCATCAGATACTGTTTGTCCTGAGCCTTCAAATAAATAAGTATTATCAGGCATTTGTTCAAACTTTTTCAAGTCAGAGATAAGTTGTACAACCTTTGATTCAGGAACTCCTTGGCTTTTCAACTTCTCAACAAAAATTCTATAGCCCTCCCCTTTATCACTCTCAGCATCTTTTACTGCACGAGCAAGATTTCTCATTGCTTTACTTTCACCTTCTGATTCTTTAATCCTTACGGCTTTAGCGGCAGCAGCATCAATTAATTTAGCTTCAGAAGATAATTCTGCATGATACACCTTTGATTTTGCGGATTGATCCTCTTCTGAGAAGATCAAATCTTGCAAGATAATCTCCTGAATTTCTACACCCCAATCATCACGAATTGTCATAAAAACTGGATGCTCCTTATAAGAACCCTCAATTACATTTCCATTTTCATCTTTTTTTCCTATGAGATTGTCTAGATTTAGGTTCTTTTTTTCGCTTTTTAAATCATCAATTTTTTGATCTTCGGCGTAATTTCTAAAGATTTTTCTAAATTTGATAATTATTTGTTTGTAAACATTATCCACATTAGAAAATGCTTTTTCAGGATCTACTACTATTAAAGCTAACATTAAATCAGCATAAGCGTGCCCGTTCTTAAAATCAACTAAAAATAACTGTTCATTTTTAGGATCATATTTAAGTAATTGAATAGTATGGTAAACCACACAATAACGTATCGTTTTGTATATACCAAGTAATCCCATTATTAAATAAAATCCTTTGTTTGTTTGTCGATAGTACCTATTAAAGTAACTTACAACATCCACATACCCTTGTTTTCCGCTTCGTGAAAAAGCAGCAAAGAAGATAATTAGAAAAATAGTAACAGCAATAACTGCTATTACAATGTTTAACAGCGACCAAAGAGTGATACCTGCTATAGCAATAGCTAGATAAAACATAAGCCACACAAGTTTTTCATGTGAAGCCTTTTCCTCAAATTTAATTTTTTCTTTCATAATTTCTATATTTTTTTATTTGTTTTTAAAGATCAATTACAAACTTTTTGTAATTATTTTATTATATAATATTTATTCTCATTTGTCAAGTAATGTGGCATTGCAGCGAAGGGTTTACACTCGCTAACTCTTCTAATCGCTGCATAGGTGTTTTTCCATCCATACCTAATCCTCTGTGCCTTTTCTGGTAATTGTAGTAATGCAGGAATAGGTTAATCCTGTATTGCATTTG
>DATFJU010000026.1:0-25261 GCA_035269015.1 Patescibacteria group bacterium
AAAAATAGTTGATTATTTTTAAAAGATAATTTATTAGTTATTATAAATAAATTAAATAAAATTAAAATATATGAAAATTTTAATTATCGACAACGACCTTAGTACTGTTAAAACTCTTGAAGCTTTAATATCAAATCGAGAAAATTTCAATATTCAGATAGCTTTAAGTGGAAAAGAAGGGCTTGACGAGTTGATGCGTGATCCTAATTATGACTTAGTTTAAGTTGATATAATGATACCAGAAATTGGTGGGATGGAAGTTTGCAAAAAAATGACAAACAATTTAAAATTAAAAAATGTTCCTGTTTTACTTATGTCTTCAGCTCTACCAATTTCATCAGAAGAATATAAAGCTACTTTAAAAAATTCTATTTCTTTTAGCATTGTTAAAGGAGTTATTGAAAAACCCTTTGTTATAGATGATCTTTTAGCTAAAATTAAAAAAATTACCAAAATTGATTTGAATTATAAATAAGTAAAAAACCCAAGTCTCATTTTATAACATAAATGAGATTTTTTATTTAAAAAAAATGTGCTAATATAAAATCAAAATAGTTTATTATACATTAATTGATACTTAATTAAGATTGATAAATGATATTCCTTGACAAATACTTATTATGGGTATATACTCATAACAGGTAAGAAACTTAAAGGTCGCTTACCAAATATAAATCTTAATTGAATAAATATATGCCTAATTTAGATCAAACAGGCCCTCGAGGCCAAGGAGCACAAACAGGTAGAAGAATGGGGAAATGTTCAGGTTTTGGACAAAGATTTGGAGCTAACAGAAGAAGATTTGTCTCTTCAAAAAATGAGCTAGAAGCACTAGAAGATGAAGAACAAGCCCTAAAGGATGAACTAGAGATTATTAAAAATGAAAAAGATGCCTTAAAAGCTCAAAAATAAAAGAAGGCCGTGCACCGACCCCTTTAATAAAAGGGGTCGGAAAGCCTTCTTTATATAAATATTAACATAATAATTATTATTATTTTCAATATATGCCTAGACCAAGACTAAATAGAAAAGTTAGCTTTAATCCTAAAGTAACATATTTTAAACCTCAAGGGATTCCAATGAGAAACATCCAAATAGTTAAATTATCAAAAGAAGAAATAGAAGCATACCGTTTAAGATATATAAAGAATTTAGATCAAAATAGTGCAGCTAAAGAAATGGATACTTCAACTAGTACTTATCAAAGAATTATTGATTTAGCTTATAAAAAAATAGCTGATGCTTTAATTAATGGTAAGGCCATAAAAATTGTAAATAAGTTTAAATAAACTATTTATTTTTATATAAAATCCATTTGTGTTACAATAATAAAGTTAATATAATAAATAAATATGTTTAACTTAGAAAAAATTAAAGAACCAAAACAAAAAATAGAAGTAGAAACTAAAGAAAATTTTGAGCACGAACCCTCTCAAGAACTCTTAGAAATTAATGAGAAATTAAATCAATTAAAAGATAAGAGTTTATATTCACAGGATAAGGAGAAATATAAAGAATTATCTTATCAAGTATATAAAGATTTAGGTAGTTTTTTTATAAATAATGGTGGTGAGTTTTCTAGTGATGTTAATAATGTGTATAGAAAATATCAAAGTGATTACAATAACCCTTTAGTAGTTAGAAGAGAAGACCCTGAAAAAGTAACCCAGCTAGTTGATGGTAAAGATATTGATTTAAAATTTGATCCTAAAGTAATAGGTGACAGAGGAGATAAATATGCTAATTGTGCAATCTGGCCTTATGGAAAAAATCCTGTAGCAGGTATTAAAAATGCTTTTTTAGAAGGTAGAGGCATGGCTGGACCATTGGTTACTCTTACTGCTGTAAAGGCAAACCCTAATAATACTAGCATAGAAACGCCTAAAGACTTTAAGATTAAGGTAGGTGATATTGAAAGGGAGGCGGTAAGGATATTTTCAGGAAATATTAATAAAGAAGATTTAAAGTTTATTATACTTAGAATTCAAAAAGATTTTTTTCCTCAAGACAACTTAACTGAAGAAGAAATTAAAACAAATCCTAAACAAATATTTAGGGCAATTGAGTTTTAATAATAAAAAAAGGTTAACTATTGTTAACCTTAATACATTTTAAACAATGTTCAGCTGCTGGAATTATTTCCAGCCTTTTAATTTCAATTGGTTGATTACATTTTTCACAATATCCATACTGATTGGTATGAATTTTGTGTAAAGCCTTTCTTAGTTTTGGCACTAAGTTTTTTTGCTTATATTTTGTGTAATCAGACAAACCTCCATTTTTAAGCTCTTCCTTAATCCTTTCTGGATCATTATACTTTTCAATTCTGGTCTGAATTCTTTTTTCTTGTTTCTTTAAAAATTGACTACCAAAATTCCCCCTGTGTACGCTAAACATATTTTCCTTTTTTTAAAATGAACAATTTAAACCGAATATTATTGAAAGCTAATGATACACCTTTATCACTTTAATGTCAAGTGTAATTGATTATATTATAATTTAATACTAAATAAGTTTTTAAAAATGTGGTTATATGTTATTATAAAATAATATAATAATTAAGCTAATACTTTAAATTACTAATATAAAGTATTTAAAAATATAAACAAAAATTAATATGAAAAAGCTAACTTATTTATTTATACTAGCAATACTGTTTGTTGGTATGATATTTTTGGTAGACGTTACCAAAGCTCAAGAAGAAAATAATACTGATCCAGTGCCTTGTACATTAGAATATATGCCAGTTTGTGGTGAAGACGGACAAACGTATTCTAATCGTTGTGTAGCTGAGAATCAAAACAATGTAAAAGTACTGAAGGAAGGTGAGTGTGATATTAGTATTGATAATGATAATGTGGATAATAATGAGGATGATAATGACATAGCCAGAATGAGAAAAAATGCTGGCCTTCTATTTAAAAACCAGATTATGAGTGTATTAAAAGAAGTAAAAGAAACTAGAAGTCAAGTCAGAGAAAGAAATGTAGAACAAAAACAATTAAAGAAATTAGAAAGAAAAATGATGAAGGTTAGTGAAACAGTTCAAAAATCTATTAACACTTTTGTGGCATATGGGGTAGACGATAATAGTAAAAAGCTAGGAGAAGGTGAAAGAGCTGCAGTAATATATTCATATGAAGAAGCCTATGAAAAATTACCAGAAACTGAAGAAGAATTAACTGATGTTATTAAAATAGCAAACGGTAGATGGCCTGGTAGAATGAGTGAAAAAGCAGAAAATCAAGCTAAAGAAAGATTTAGAGAAATATATAAAAGACAACTTAGAGAAAGCAACCCTCATGATATGTCAGCTATGAAAATTATGGCCTATGGTTTAAAGCAGAGAGCTGAAAACAGAAATTTAAACAGTGAAAGAAAGGGTATTAAAATATTTGAAGACATTTTTGGACATGTACCTGAATCAACTGAAGATTGGAATGCTATGCAAGCCATAACTTATTCAGGAGCTACTAGATAAACTAAAGAATAACAAAAAACACCAAATTTGGTGTTTTTTTGTTGTATAATTATACCTTCAATATAAATGCTTTACATTTTTTATAGTATACTGATTAATAATATTGATATTAATCTTTACTTATATTAATATATATGTGAAAATATAAGTATTGTTTAAATAATTAAAGTTGAATTATATATTCTATTTAAGATATATAATCACTAAATATTAAAATATGGCTAAAAGGGATACTGGTGTGGGTAAAAATAAAAAAAGTAAGTCACACAAAACTGCTAAAAGACTAGAAGCTAAAAGAGTCATGCTGGAAGAGAAAGCAAAAAAAAGACAAAAAAGATAAAGAGACTATTATAGCACAAATAAAAACAGGCCCCAGTAGGGCCCGTTTTTATTATGTAAAAAAGTTATTACGCTTTTTTAATATTTACTGCAGCATTTCCTTTAGGTGTGTTTTCAACTTCGAAAGAAACTTCGTCTCCTTCTCTTAATTCGTCAAAACTAACACCTTCTAGGTTGTTGGCGTGAAAAAATAAATCATCAGAGCCTTCTTGGCTAATAAAGCCAAAATTTTTGTCAGTAAGTTTTTTGATTGTACCTTGCATAAAAATGTAAAGATAAATTTAACTTAATAAATATTAAGCTGTAGAAATTCGACTTCATCTCTACATTGCTTATATTTGTTACTCTTAATTTAAGAGCAGTCAGTTTGATAACTAACATTTATATATTATCTTACTTTTTACAAAATGTCAATAGAATATACCAACCTTGCACTTATATTACACTTTATCTAAATTAAATTTAAGTAATAAAAAAGTGGGCTTTTTTGACCCACTTGTTGATTTTTTTTAAAAGTTAAACAAATCATTTAATTTTTCAGCTAATTCACCATTTCTTGATACTATTTTATGTCCAAAATCATCAATTTTTTTAAATTCATTTAAACCTCGTTCATTTTTTCGATTATAGGTTACAATTATCGGTACATTGTAATTATCTATAAGATAGGTTTGATAAAAATTATAAGCTGTTATTTCATGATGAGTAGTAAATAACTGATTGTTAATAATAAAAAGAGTTTCATTTTCTACATTTTCAGATAGAATATGCATTATTCTTTTTTCTGAGTGGCCTTTTAACTCTTTTGTTGTTGAAATTTTGAGAGACCAAAAAAGTAATAATTTTAGATCAAAAAAATCGTTTTCATCCTTTGGATAGAACTCTACATTTTTAAAATCTTTTAATAAAGATGATACTTCTTGCCAAAAAAATTTATCTTGGCTTACAATAATAACTTTAATTTTAGATTTTTCCATTTCTTCTCTTTTTTTAAATTATTAAGTTGTTAAAGATATATATTATACTTATCACAATACATAAATAAGGTCAAACAATTAAACCTTCTAAGCTTATAACTATAACAATGAGCTAGTAAATTGTTTAAGGTAATGATATTATATTAATAAAATAAATCAATAATAATTTTATTTTTACCAATAAAATAAGCTATTAAATAAAGTAGTGTTATATTACCTAAAATAATTACTATTATAATTTTTCTATATTTTATACCAGATAGTCCTAAAATGGTATTTAAAATATCACCAGGCAGTGGTGTGAAAGCATTATATATGAATATTATAAGATAAACTAAATATAAAGATTGTTTTTTAAACCAAGAACTTAATTTTTCAATAATAGATTGCCATTTCTTGGTTTCAAGTTTTCTGCCTTTTTTACCTAAATAATAAAAAATACTATCTCCAACACTAAGGCCTAAACCGCCTGAAATTACAAATAGAAGATGATTATCTATTCCTGAAGCTATACTTATATACACAGCAAAAAAAGATGCAGACACAAAGCTTGATGAGCCACTTAATATTGCTATAATAAAGATTGGCAAATAGATATTATTTAAACCTATTTTTGTAACTATAGCTTGCGCTCCAATTAAATAAACTACACTAATCCATATTATTATTAAAACCAAAAAGCTTAGTAATAAAAAAACATTTAAATATTTTTTGCTGTAATATTTATTTACAATCATGATAATATAATATCATAAACATCATCTTATTAATATATGTTAAAACTAGAATACAAACAATATAATTATAAATATCCAGATTTTTTCTCTAATGAAAAAAAAGTTCTAGAAGGCGCTTTAAATACTAATGTAGATATTATTCATATAGGTAGCACATCTATTTCAGACTTAGGTGGTAAAGAAATTATAGATATAATGATAACCAGTCCTATTAATGACTTAAAAGAAGTTAGAACTCAGTTAATTAAATTAAACTATCAGCATAATAAAAATCTATCTTTTGGTGATAGGGAGTTTTTTAATAAAGATAAAGAAAACAATCATGACAGGATTAGAATTCATCTTCATTTAACTTTTAAAAATAGTCCTGCTTATGAAAAAGCTGTGTTATTTAAGAAATATTTATTAACCAATAAAGAAGAAGCTTTAAAATATGAAGATTTAAAAAAAAGAGCTATAAAGGAAGCTCAAGGTGATTATAAAAAATATAGACAAATTAAAAATAAATATATAGATAATTTATTAAAACACATATAAAGATAAGATTTAATATTTTAACCTATATTTAAAAATAAAAACTAAAAATTGACCATAATTTATATATTTAATATACTTATTTTATATGAAAAAACCTCTAGCAGTATATAAACCAAAAGGGCCGAGCTCTAATCAATATCTAAATAGAATAAGATCACTACTAAACACTAAAAAGATTGGTCATGCTGGAACCTTAGACCCTTTAGCTAGTGGAGTTTTAGTTATTGGCATAGGCAGGGAAGCTACTAAACAGTTAAATACATTGATTAAAACAGATAAAGAATATATTGCTGAGATAAAATTTGGACAAATTAGCACTACTATGGATGAAGAGGGTGATAAAGAAATAAAATGCGAGAACAATCCTGAAAACTTTAATTTAAATACTATTAAAAATGAGTTAAAAAAGTTTATAGGTAAAATTAAACAAATGCCTCCTAAATATAGTGCTTTAAAAATAAATGGACAGAGCGCTTATAAACTAGCCAGGAAAGGAAAGGACTTTGATTTAAAAGAAAGAACGGTGACTATTTATGATATAGATATTTTAGAATATAAATGGCCATATTTAAAACTTAAGGTGCATTGTGGCTCAGGAGTATATATTAGATCCTTAGCCCATGATTTAGGTGCAAATTTGAGCGTAGGAGCCTATTTAAGCGATTTAGAGAGAACTAGAGTAGGTGACTTCACAATCAATGATACTATTGATTTAGATAAGCTAAAGATAAGATATGATGAAAGCTAAATAAATATAAAACTAACTAATAAAATGAATGTTTATCAATAATTAACATTTAAATATATGAAAAATACAAGAAAAAAAATTACAATCATATTGGGAACTGCTAGAGAAGGTAGACAATCAATAAAACCCTTTGAATATTTATACGAACTATTAAGTAAAAAAGATGATATTGAAATAAAAAAAATTGATGTAAAGGATTTTAATTTAAATAAAACAATAGCACCCTGGACTCAAAGTAAAGAAAATGAAGAATTTAAAGCTATAGTAAAAAACTGTGAAGCTTTTATATTAGTTGTTCCAGAATATAATCATAGCTTTCCAGGAGAACTTAAATTATTACTAGACCAAGCTTTAAAAGAGTATAAAAATAAACCAGTCATTGTGACTGGTGTTTCCGCAGGAGGTTTTGGGGGTGTTAGAGCTGTAGAATCCTTAATACCAATGCTTAGTGCTGTAGGACTGAAATACATTCCTCATCCCCTATACTTCTCTAATGTTGAAGAAACATTTAAACTTAATAAAAAAGAGCTTGATGATAAATATCAGGATAAAATTAATAAAAGTGTAGATGAGTTATTAAAAGCAATTTAATTATATTTTTTATTAAATTTTTGTTTGCTATAAGTTAATAAAACAATAAAATCAAATAGTGCTAACAAAAGAGGTACAAAAGTCCAAGAAAATAATAGATAAAGAACCCCGGCTCTTATTCTTCCTAGATAGAACTTATGTATTCCAAAAGCACCAAAGACTAAAGTTAAAATAATAGCAATAAGTTTGTTTTTTTTATAATGCATATTTTTAAGTTAATATTCTATAGTCTTATTTTACTATATTTTTATAATAATAACAATTTGTTGACAAAAATAAATTTAGTGATATAATAATTATACAAATTAATTTATAAGTTTTGCCGCAGACAGCAAGCAATATGTAAGACTTGCCAAGGTAAAAAGAGTTAAGATAATTCTTTTTAGTGACTGTGGTAAAACACAGTTTTTTGTTTATGGCTAAATCAAAAGAGCAAAAACAGGAAATCTTAAAAACATTAGAGGAAAAGATTAGTCGTAGTAAATCTATTGTCTTTGCTAGCTTTAATGCTCTAGGTGTACAAGATAATCAAGAACTAAGAGCAAAACTAAGAGAAGAAGGCGGAGAATACTATGTAGCTAAAAAAACTTTAATAGATTTAGCATTAAAAGATCAAAAAATTAAAGATCTTGATGTTAAAACATTTGAAGGTAAATTAGCCACTATTTTTTCTTATGATGATGAGGTTGGCGCTGTTAAGGCCTTAGATACCTTTCGTAAAGATAACGATGAAAAGTTAAACTTTATGGGTGGTATTTTAGAAAATAAGTTTCTAAGTGCCGAAGAAGTAAGCAACCTTGCTAAGATTCCTAGCAGAGAAGAACTTTACGCTAAAATGGTTGGTTCTTTGAATGCTCCTGTATCAGGATTTGCTAATGTCCTTGCAGGTAATTTACGTAAATTAGTATATGCCTTAAATGCAGTAAAAGAGGCAAAAAATTAATTATTAATCTAATTTATTGTTTTTAATTATTATAAAATATTAAAAACATAATTATTTAAAATTATGGCTGAAGAAAAAAAAGAAGAGCAAACACAAGCTGATGCTCCTGAAACTACAGAAGAAAAAAAAGAGGAAACTAAAGAAGTTGAAGTTCCTGAAAAATTTCAAAAATTAGTTTCAGAAATCGAGCAAATGACTGTGCTTGATTTAGCTGAGTTTGTTAAAATTCTTGAAGAAAAATTTGGTGTTTCTGCTGCTGCTCCTCAAATGATGATGCAAGGTGGAGCTGCTGGAGGTGCTGAAGAAGAAAAAGAAGAGAAAACTGAATTTGATGTAGAATTAACTGATGCTGGTTCTACTAAAATTGCAGTTATTAAAGCAGTTAGAGCAATCACTGAAATGGGACTTAAAGATGCTAAAGATTTAGTTGACGGAGCTCCTAAGGTGATTAAAGAAGCTGTTAAAAAAGAAGAAGCTGATGATATGAAAGCTCAAATTGAAGAAGCTGGTGGAAAAGTAACTCTAAAATAAGAACAGATAAAAGAAGTAATAAAAAGAGAAGGGGATATACCCCTTCTTTTTTTATATTTTCTATGTTATTTATTTGTTTATCTAAGTTACTCTAAACTATTAAGATCAACTGAATAGATTTTGCTTCCTTGTAATATATAAGCAAGGTCATTATTATTAACCACAATGTCAGTAATATTATCGATATTGTTAAAATAATATTGATTTTTAAACTTTAAACTTTCATTACTGGTGTCAGCAAATTGAAATTGCAACAACCTATTCATATCCTCTTCAATAATATAAACAAACTCGTCAGTAAATATAAGTTTTTTTGCATTATTTATTTGTGGATTAACTGTATCCATTGAAAAATCTTCTTTTTCACCGGAGCTAAGTTTTGTTATATTACCACTTTTTTCTAAGAAATAAATAGAAACATCAATTTCTAAATCAACTGGTTCTATTAATTGATCTGAATCATTAACCCAATTAGTGTTAAAACTCAAACTTGAAGTGTTATTACTATATCTATATACCTGAGAATTATTAGAATCTAAAACATAAAATCTGGCACCATATCCTTCGAGAGCTGTAATTTGAGCATCATCTACAGGTAAGTCTAATTCTAATAGATTTGTTTCTTGTTCTGGTAGTAGAACTTGTAAAACCTTATCATTAAATAAATAATATAAATTATTAAAATTATCAAAGGCAGGATATTTTAAATTTTCACTATCATATCCAAGCTCAATAGTATTTACATCATTAGAATCAGTATTAATTTGATATAAATTATCAACTTCTTTAGCTGGTAAATACAAATTATTATCTACTAAAACTATAGTTTCTGATTTTTCATTATTAGGTAAATTTAATAATTTATCTGCGTCAATTTTAACAACATGTCTAACTTCTTGATACTGTTTTTCTAAAACATCCTTAAAATCTTGATACTTTGCTTGTCTTGCTTCACTTTCTTTAGGTATATTTTCTATTAATTCATCTGTTTCTGATAAAAGCTCTCGAGCAGAATTTTCATTATCATACAAAAGATAAGATTCAATTTGGTTCTGATTTTTTTCAATAGTACTTACTTTATCTTGATAAGCTAGACGTTCTTCTTTTAATTTATTTTGATAATTACTTACTAATATACTTGTCACTAAGATAAGCACTAAAACTAGAATTCCACTAATTATTAACTTTTCTCGCTTTTTAAAGTTAAGTATTTTAGATGATTTATTAATTTTTTTTGCTGAAGGCCAGGAATTCTTGTTTAATGATGGAAGTAAGGTACTTATTTTTTTAAAGAAAGCTAATATACCTGGTTTTTTCTTCATAAAAATCTTATCTTTCAGTAATATCTTTTGATTCTTTGTTTTAAAATCTTCTTTAATATTTTCTATTTGTTCACTTTCTATGTTTTCTACTTTAGGTTTTTCTTCATTTTTTGCTATATGTACATTTTTTGGTTTAAATTTCGGTTTTAAAAATGATTTTATTTTTTTAAAACGTTGCTGTAATTTATCTTTATTAATTAATCCAGCAGTTGAGAGTATTTTAGCAGTTTTTTCTTCTGTGTGTTTCAAATTATTTGAAGCTTCTATTTCTTCTTTAGTATAAGTTTCATTCTCTATTAAACCATAAGTATTTTTCATAATAATACCTGAGAAGGGAACTCTGGCATTAATTTCTTTTAACTTATTTTTAATTTGTTCAGCTGCGCCCAAAGGAGGAAGGTTGGTGATAATGTCTTTAAAAGTTTCACTAGATATATATTCTGATAAAGTTTCATTACTTAAAACAAAAAATGATCCAGAAGGAATTTCACCACTAATTACATTATTAAAAAGCTTATCTAATTGTGGTTTATTAATAACATCTTCATCATCACTATCATTATCTTGGCTTAATTTAAGAGTTTCATAATTTTCTTCTTTTTTATAAATGACAAAAGCTTTATTATTTCCTAATTGAGAAAAATATATTTCGTTGTTATAAGTAACACCGATGCTTAGACTTAAGGTTTTTAAATCAACCTTATTTTTACCATCTTTTAAGAAATTACTAAGCTCTATGTTTAACTTAGCCAACATGGCCTCAAATATATTCTCTACCTTTAAATTATCAAGTTTTTCTCTAAGTAAAATCTTTTCATCGTCATAATAATATTTATCAAGCGCTGATACTAAAAAATCTGCTAACTCAATCAACTCACTCCTTTTAGCGTCAGATTGAAGTAACATAAACAATTTACCTCCTAAATTCTCCTTAACCCCATCAGGTTGAGCAATATAAAACTCACTATTTAAGGTTTTTGGTGAATTATTTAATGTAAAACCGGCGATTTTGTTAGACATAAATTAGTACTTAGTGCGTATAAAATTCTTTGACTTTTACTATAGTATATTATACTATAAAAAGGTAAATAAATAAACAATTTATTATGTTAAGCTATTTACTAGGTTCTAAAGCGAGAGTAAAAATATTAAAACTTTTCTTACTTAATACTGAAGAAAAATACTATATCAGACAAATTGCTAGAGATTTAGAATTACAAGTTAATTCAGTTAGAAGAGAGTTAGAAAATTTAGAAAAATTTGGCTTGCTTTTAGCTGAACCATCAACTTATACAGTTAATGATTTCTTATTAAATAATAACATAAATTCAGAGTCAGGTGAAGAAAATAGAATGGCAAAAAGTAAGTTAATAGAAAAAAAGAAAGACAAAAAAGAGAATTCAAAACAAGATAAAAAATATTATCATTTGAACAAAAATTTTATACTCTACAATGAAATTAAAGCTTTAATCACTAAGTCACAAATTTTAGCTGGTAAAAATTTTCTCAAATCATTACAAAAAATATCCCAACCTAGATATTTAGCCTTAACTGGTATTTTTGTTAATCGTTCTTTTCCTATTGATATCTTTGTTGTAGGTAGAGTTAACAAAAAAAAGTTTGAAAAAACAATTTCCGATCTTGAAAAAGAAATAGGAAAAGAAATTAATTACTCTATTATGGATCAGAAAGAATTTCAATATAGACAAGAAATCACTGATATTTTTGTATACGATATTATGCAAACCAAAAAAATTACTCTAATCAATAACATCAGCTCAAATAAAAAATATGAATAATTTAAATAAGCCTAAATCAACTTGGCAATATTTTTTTTATATTTTAGTTTTTCTTTTTATTGCTGTTGTTATTTTCTTTTTAAGTCTAGCAGTACAAGCCAAAACAATAATTCAAGATTCTTGGGAAGCTAAAGAAAATTTAGAATTAGCTGTTAATGATTTCAAAATAAAAAACTTTAATGATGCTAAAGACAAAGCAATAATAGCTGAACTACGTAGTCAAAAAGCATTAAAAGAATTTAAGAACTTAAAAGATAGAAAGATAAATTTCTTATACAATCAATATCAAGAGCTTGAGCAACTAGAAGAAATGTTAGAAGTAACTGTGATTGTTTCACAAAGTATTAAAAAAAGCTCTGATATTTTTAAAGATGTTTACGTAAATCAGTCTGGAGCAAACTATCTAGACAAGCAGGAAAAATTCTTTAAACTTCAACAAGCAATTCCTGAAATTAACGGTCTACAGGCTAATTTAAGCTTAGCTATACATAAAATAAAGAGTTTAGAGTTTAATGGCTGGCTTAGTCCCTTCAGGTCTAAATTTAATACTATTAGAGAGGATCTTTTAGTTTCATGGACTTATATTGATAAAGCTATGCCCCTTATTACTAGCATGCCAGATATATTAGGCTTTCCTGAAAAAACTAATTATCTTTTTATATTCCAAAATAATGATGAGTTAAGACCTAGCGGAGGTTTTGTGGGTTCATATGCCGTTATGCAAGCTGATAACGCTAAATTTAAAACTATCCTCACAGCTGACAGTTATCATTTAGACATGCCAGTTAAAAATACCTTAGATACAGAGGCTAATTCAATTTTAAAAAAATATTTAAAAACTGAAAAGATGTTTTTTAGAGATGCTAACTGGTCTCCTGATTGGCAAGTATCCGCCCAAAACCTTGATTATGTATACAAAAAAATACTAGAAGCTTGGCCTGAAGATAAAGAAATGCCATTTAATGAAAACTTTGATTATATTATTGGTATCACTCCAGATTTAGTTGAGGCACTTTTAGAAATAACTGGGGCAATAGAAGTTGAGGGTAAAATATATAATTCACAAAACTTTCAAGCACAATTACAAAAACAAGTAGAAATTGACTATATTGATCAAGGCATTTCTTCATGGGAAAGAAAGAGTACTATATCTTATATTTTAAAAGAAATAGAAACTAGACTTTTAAATTTAAAGATGACAGATTGGCCAGAAGTTTTTTATACGCTCGTCGAAGAAGCTGAGAAAAAAAATGTCTTAATATATGCACAAGATCAGTATAGTCAAGAAATAATAGAAAACATGGGGTGGTCCGGAAAGGTACAAACAAATGTTGATGATTATATTATGGTAGTAGATGCTAATATGGCGGCTTTAAAAACTGATGCTTTAATATCAAGAGATTTAAACTATAATTTAAATATAGATGAAGACTACAGATCTCATTTAAATTTAAACTATAGACACCAAGGAAAAGAGATTAATTGGCGAACCAGTAAATATCATAGTTATAGTAGAATTTATTTACCAATTAATTCTACAGATATTAGAGCTGAAGGTTTTGCTGATGGTAGTTTAAATATATATAAAGATAAAGATTTAAATAAAATGGTAGTAGCTGGTTATTTTACTATCAATTTAGATTCTCAAAAAGAAATAGATATTTATTACAATAATGAGATAAGTGATGCAAATGACTACAAATTATATCTACAAAAACAACCTGGGACTGAATGGAGAACTAATATTAAAATTGAAACTAATCAAGACATTAAATCCTTTTTTCCTAGTTTTAACTCTAGCTATGATCAAGAAAATAATATAATTAAATGGTCAGACACTCTAAATAAAGATCAAAAATATAATGTAAATTTTTAATATGAAAATACTACAAGTTAACAAATATCATTATTATAGAGCTGGAGCAGAGAAGTACTATCTTGATATTTCAAATGAATTAAAAAAACAAGGACATGAACTTGCTTATTTTGCTATGCAAGATGAAAATAATATTAATAGTAAATGGAGTAAATACTTTGTTTCTAAATTAGATTTCCATAATTTATCTTATAAAGATAAACTAAAACTACCAGGAAGAATAATATACTCATTAGAAGCAAAAAGGAAATTTAAAAAAATAGTGGAAGACTTTAAACCTGATGTAATACATGCTCACAATATATATCACCATATATCTCCATCAATTTTAAGTGTAGCCAAAAAGAAAAATATACCAGTTATTTTGCATTTACAAGACTATAAAATAATTTCTCCTAATTATAATATATACAGTCATGGAAAAAATCATTGGGATTATTGCGGTGGCAGGTTTTACAGATGTTTATTTAATAAATGCTTTAAGAATTCCTACATACAAAGCTTTCTAGTTAGCTTGGAATACTTTGTTCATCATTATTTAATAAATATTTATAACAAAAATGTAGATGTATTTATAGCTCCTAGTTTATTTATGAAGGAAAAAGCTAGTATGTTTAGTGTTGAAGCAGAAAAAATAGCAGTGATAAATAATCATATTCAAGATAATGAAATAAGTAATGAGGCTCAACCTAAAGGTGATTACTGGTTATACTTTGGCAGACTAGCTGTAGAAAAGGGAATACAGGATTTAATTTCAGCCCTTAATAAGATTGATGACAACTCTAAACTTAAAATAGCTGGTGATGGTCCCTATAAAAAAGAGCTTGAAGATTTAATTCTTAAACTAAAATTAAATGATAGAGTTGAGTTTTTAGGAAAAAAACAAAAACAAGAATTAAAAGAAATTATTAAAAAAGCCAAAGCTGTAATAATACCATCTATCTGGCCTGAGAATTTTCCCTTTGCTTTACTAGAAACTATTGCTATGGGAAAACCAGCTATAATCGCAAATAGCGGAGGAATGCCAGAAATTATAAACCATGAAGAAAATGGTTTTATATTTGAAGCAGGGAACGTAGATGATTTAAAAGAAAAAATGCTCAATATAGATAAAATAGATTATATGAACATGGCCAATAAAGCCTTGGAAAGTTCTAAAAAATATAAACTAAGTAAAACTATTATTGATTTAACTCTTTTGTATAATAAATTAGTAATTAAGAAATAACTAAAAAATAATATTTACTTCATTATTGATAAAAAAAGAACACCTAAAAGGTGCTCTTTTTTATAGGAAATATTTATTTTGTATTACTCAATATTAAAACTAATGCTATAATGAAGTCCACTTTCTTGTCCTTCAACTCTTATATCAGTCTTTTGAGATTTTCTAACTTCAGGAACTGTAAGTATAGTTTCAAATCTTCCTAAATTATTAGCTTTAACTAAATACTCTTCTTTTTTAAATTCTATTTTTAAATCTTCATTAACTGAGAATCCTCCACCTGAAAGCTCAATTTCAGAATTACTAGCAGCACTAGATCTGTCTAATTTCAAAAACAAATCTTCAACAATCTCAGGCTTATCATTGGTACCAGCTTTAATTGAGGCTATTTTATTTAAATTTTTATCTAAAACTAAAATGTTAGAGTTATTAAATAATACTAAATTATCGCCACTTTCTGTATTTACAAGTTCAAGACCCATAGCCCAACCTCCTTGTTCTCCGATATATGTAGTAACTCTTGAATTAACTAAAGACATGTCGTCAGCTCTTAACTTAACCACCCCCAAACCATTACTGAAGTACACGTATTCATTAGCAGTAGATTTAACATCATAACCAGTATAATCTAAATGACTAAAACTACTTTCTAAATCACCGGATAAATTAAACTTCTTAGTATAGAAATCATCTATCGCATATATCTTATCATTTACACTATTAAAATATACTTGTCTATTTTCATCTTTTTTGTAATTTAAAGTAATCTCACCAATATATGATCGAGAATTTTTATCATATACTTTTAATTTAGACCCTGTTTGATTAAAGATATAATGCTTACTACTAGCACCATCAATATTATATGAATATTTATTTAAAACATCATAGGTATTTACTACTTGCATATCATTATTCCACTCCTTAACTCCTTTGGGACTAATAGTCACTAAATAATCACCAAAAACATCTACTCGGTTATACCATTCCCAAATATTGTTTTTTAACTTGCGATCTAAACTAAGACTATTAATACCTACTTGATAACGATATAAACTGTATTTGCTAACACCGTAGGCATAGAGTTCGCCACCAATAACTTTAAAGGCAGAACTATTGAAGTCTTCTTTAGTATTAAAACGGTCATTAATAGCTTTAACGCTATCAATTCTATCTAAATTATTATTAGATAACTTAAAAACCTCAAGTGAACCTGAGTCAGCAGTAGTTATATAAAGGCTATTATTATAATAAATTGCATCACCTGAATAATAATCTACACTTTTAGTTTCAGCTGGCTGTATTACAAGTATCGCCCCTAAAAGGGAAAGGATACCAATAGCGCTGATAATTCTTTTTTTCATACTAAACATATTTATATATTATATATCTAATTAATATAAAATAATAACAAAGTATTTTATCTTTGTCAATAGATGAGAGGGTTTTTACCTTGACTTTATTTTTTAACTATGTTATTATTGTACATAAAATAATTTTGTACTTTACAAGAAAAAAATGGAGGAATCATGAAATATCTTATAAGTTTATTAATGCTTTTTTGCGTTACTAGCGCATTTAGTCAAGAAATCAAACCACTGTTAATTGGCGGTGCTGGTCAAATGTATAACAATAACTATGATAGAGGTCATTATTATTATGGATACTTTGACTATAAACCAATACAAAATAGTATGGGTAACACTGCTTTAGGTGCCTATGCCAAATATAATTATTGGCGTGGTATTTATGGAGGACAACGGATGGAAGAGATAAACAGTCTTGGTGCTGGTCTATCATTTGGTTTTATCCCAAACTACTTTCTAAGTTATGATGTATATAATAACATCAGCTTAGGATACAGAGAGTCTAAACATCTTAGTTGGACTAGTGTTGAGGAATTACCAGATGTCAGAAAAAAATTCGTTGACATAACTATGTATAGTCACTTAATGGATGAGTATTCTTTGTTTTTTTTCCGACATAAAATATTTATTGATATTAGTTATAACATTGATTCAAGTTTCGTAAATGAAAATTTACGTATAAAATTTGAAGAAAGTGTATATAACTTTTACGTTGGAAAAGAATTAAACCTAGCTCCTAAGATTATCCTAGGTTACACAAGTAGTACCTGGCACAATTTCTATGAAATTGGACTGGGAGTTGACTTATTTAGCAAGTGGTTTGTTAATATTGTGGATCTATCCCTTGTTTACAGGTATGACCCCGATATAGAGCAAAAAAGCTATGTTGAGCTTAGCGCCGGAGTTGATATTTTTAATTTATTCAATAATTAAAACTATCACTTAAAAAAATAACCCTATCTATTAAAGATAGGGTTTTTTATATAAAAAAACTCACTTGCGTGAGAAAAAATATATTTATATTTTTTTAAGTGTTTATAATAAAACCTTTTTATATACATCAATAATATCTTTACTTACCTTGGGCCAATTAAAATACTTTTCTACTCTTTCTTTACCTTTCTCACTTAATTTTAATGCTAAGTCCGAATCATTAATTAAGCTTTCAAGTTTTTCTTTTAAGTTATCTACATTTTTATTTTTAAATAAAACATTAGTATCACCAAGTACTTCTGCGTTTGCAGGTATGTCAGAGGCAATAATAGGTAGTTTGTAACTAAGAGCTTCGAGTAAGCTAATAGATAAACCTTCCTCTTCTGAAGGTTGTACAAAAATATAAGCATTAGAAAATAACTCATTTAGAGTATCTCCACTTTGTAAATCAGTAAAGATTATATTTTTATTATCTTTAGCTAGGTTATGTAAATATTGTACATAATCATTTGTATGTGAACTAGAGCCAACAATTACTAATTTTTTATCAGTATTTAATTTTTTATAAGCTTCAATTAAATAATGAATACCTTTATGTTTTACTAATCTAGAAATACTAACTATATAATTATCTTTATCTAAACCCCATTTTTCTTTAATTATATTAGCAGAAACTATCTTAGCTTTTTCTACAGCATTAGGTATATAATTTACTTGTCTATTATATCTTCTATAACTATAACTTTGTAAACTTTTCGATACAGCAATTACTTCATCAGCATATTTGTGACCTATTTTTTCACCTAACTTTAACATATGTCTAGCCACGGCATTCCATTTTTGATGATAATAATCCTGACAGTGAAAAGTAAATATAAGTTTAGTTTTAGGTTTAATTAGTTTAACAAGCCAAGCTAATAAACCAGGGCCAATAGAATGTAAATGAATTATATCAACCTTTTGAGTACTTAAATGAATAATAGATAAAAAAGTATGAACAATAGCATCTAAATGTTTACTACCAATAGTTGGTAAATTAATAATTTGTACACCTTGATAATCTTTTAATTTTTCAGGTCTATAATTAATTCTATTATATACCAAAACATCTTCACCAGCTTTAACTAAATTAACTGCTAAATTTTCAACATGTTTTTCCACGCCTCCACCTTTGGCTGGAATTCCTTTTTGTCCTATTATCGCTATTCTCATATATAATATTTTATCATATTAAGAAGATATTATATGATATATTTTAAGTTTTGTCAAGAGGGAGCAAAGAACTACAAATAATAAAAAAGTCTTGGATTTTTTTCCAAGACTTTATAGTTTTTTAAAATTAAGGCGTTTTTAATTATTTTTAATCACTAATCTCAACAAACTGCCAAACAAAACAATTTTCAGTAGAATTATAGAACCTAGAATTGGTCATTTTCGTATAAGTTCCAGAATTGTTTTGATCTGGCTCAATACGTAAACGATACTCTCCAGCACTATTAATAGGGATTGTATATTTAACATAACCAGTACCGCCGATCCATTCAGTCTCACGCTGACTAGACCAAGCATCTTCTTTAGTTACTTTAAACCTTGCTTTAGGCGAATTAATTTCTGAAGAATAATCAAAGATGTTTATATAAACATTTATTTGATCTACGTTCTCAATAACCTCAAATCTAATTTGAGGATTATCACCATCATCACCAGAATCACCTAAAACTTCAGTCTGAAAATTTTCTTCCTCTACTATTTGACCATTTAAAAATCCTACCCTTAAATGATCATAATCATTAGAAAAAAATCGAGAATCATTCATTGTGGCCCAAACAAAGTCATCCACATTTTTAAAACCTCCATAAGCTTGAGAATAAACGTCGTTAGATGTTAAAACTTCCCAATAAACTCTAGTAGAGCTAGTATCTGGTAAAATTTTAACTACATCCCATCTACTTTCAGAATTTGATCCTTCATATCCAAAGGGTCCATTTTCTGGCACCGGAGGGTTAGGAACTTTTTCTTTTAAACCACTAACAATATACTTAATTTGACCTTCACTATTAGGCTCTGTAGATGAATGAAGGTTAAATACAGCTTTTGCGCCTAATTCAACAACTATAACTATTTCACTTTTAACAGCGTTACTTCCATCTATAGCAGTAACAATGACATTATAAGTACCGGTTTCCTCATACAAATGATCTACTTGCTGACCCTCGCTAGTGGTGCCGTCACCAAGGTCCCAATACCATTCATTTGGTTCACCATTGATAGTAACAGCTTTTAGAATTACCCGTATATCAACCGCTATATAAGCAGTATCCATATTAGCAAATTCATTTTGAGAACTCTTTAAGTAAATCTTAACTTTCAGAGCTTCGTTATTTTCCTCTATTGAATTTTCATCTATAAATTCGTACTCTTCACAGGAAAAAGTGATTAGCACAATAGCAAATAAAAACATTAACTTTTTCATAATTACCTCCATTTTTGTTATTAAGTTTTAAAAAACATTTTCTATTATCTTACTGAATAAAACATATTTTGTCAAGCAGTTTATTGTGAGTAACAAAAAAAGAGCTCATTTAAAGCTCTTTTTATATAATAATATTTATATCCCTATCTTTAAATCCAGCGTTTCTTAAAAAAGTATATAAATATCGCCAGGGAACCAATAGTCATTAAAGTAATAACCAACCAAAAACCACTTTCAACACCAATAAAAGGCATGCTATTGGTAATATTCATACCAAAAATAGATGCTAATAAGTTTAAAGGCAGAACTACAATTGAAAATATAGTAAGTATTTTCATAATATTTGTAATTCTAAAATTCATCATTGATTCATTAGTAGTATAAAGAGCATCAATATGTTCTTTCTGATTATCTGTTATTTCCCAAATTCTTTTAGAGTTATCTACCAATTCGGTATAATACTTTTTTAATTCTTTTCTAGGTACCACACTGCTTTTCATGGCCATTAATCTTTTAAGTATATTTTTGTGACTTTGAATAATCTTACGAAGGTTTAAAATATTTCTTTTTAAACTAAGGATTTCTGAATTTAGTTTTTGTGGTAATTCAGAAAAAATCTTCTGGTCAACCTTATTTATTTCTAAACTATTATTATCTAAAAGCTTATAATTCTCTGACATTAATTTTTTAAGTATTTCATATAAAACAATAGCTGATGATTCCAATTGATATGAAAGTGTTGAACTATTATCTTTCTTACAAAAATTAAAAAAATCATCTAAAGCTTTAATATTTTTATTGTGTAAAGTAATAATATAACCATGTCCGACAAAGAAATCTATTTCACTAGCAATTACTTGTTTAACTTTATTATCTTCATAGGTAGGGAACTGTAAAATTACGAAAAGATAATTCTTATTTACTTCAGTAATTGGACGTTGTGAGGTTACTTTAGCAGTAGAGGCTTGTAAATGTTCTAATTTAAAGTTAAACTTTTTTCTTAAATATTCAAGTTCTTTTTTGCTAGCATCTCTAATATTATACCAAGATACTTTTTCAATTTCATTATTAGGATTATCAAAGCTTATCTTTTCAATTTTATTGCTAATTTTTTGGTATTTAGACATAATATAATTAAATTATTTCTATAAATATATTATAGCACAGACTTTATACTAAAAAAAGAAAGTGTTATACTAAATTATATGATTAAAATTTTAGGAGTAAAAATAGATAATATTAATAAAGAAGTAGCTAAAGAAAAGATAGCTAATTGCTTTAATATTGACCAAACTTACTTTATCACCACCCCTAATCCAGAAATAATTCTGGAGGCACAAGAAAATGAAGAGCTTTTCTATATATTAAACAGAGCCAATATATCTTTAGCTGATGGTTTTGGCTTAAAAATAGCAGCTAAGCTAATGGGTAAAAAAATAGAACGTTATACTGGAGCTGATTTAAGTATTGATCTTTTAAGTTTAGCTCAGAAAAAAAAGAAAAAAGTTTTAATCTTAAATTGGACAAAGAGTCTATCTACTAAAAATGACATTAAAAATGCCATTGAATTAAACTATCCTAAATTAAACTTTCATATTATTGATACTGAAAGAGAAAACACTAAAAATATTGACTGGCAGAAAATTAATGAATTGCAAGCTGAAATTCTTTTAGTTAATTTTGGTGCCTACTTTCAAGAAAGATTTATTTATCTTAATAAACATAAATTTAAAAATCTAAAAATAGCTGTTGGGATTGGTGGAGCTCTTGATTTTTTAAGTGGAAAGATAAAAAGAGCGCCTAAAACTGTTAGAGCCTTGGGTGTTGAGTGGCTATGGCGATTATATCAAGAACCTAGAAAAAGGTGTAAACGTATATTTAAGGCTGTATTTGTTTTTAGCTTTAGAGTATTTAGCTGGAAATTTATTCAACCCTTTAAATATAGAAAAAATGTTGTTTGCTTATTATATAAAAAAGATGAGGATAGTAACAAAAACAAGATATTAATTGTAGAAAGAAAAGATCAAAAAAATCATTGGCAATTACCACAAGGAGGTACCGAGGCACAAAACTTAAAAATAGCCGCTAGCAGAGAAATCCAGGAAGAACTAAACTTAAAACCGGAACTATTTAAAAATATTGCTACTTACAAAAAATTATACAAGTATACTGTACAAAACTGGCCTAAGAAGTTTAACAGAAAAATAAAAGCAATGTCAGGATATAAGGGACAAAAACAAGGTTTAGCTATCTGCAAATTTTTAGGAAATGATGAAGATATTAAAATAAACTATTTTGATCATAAAAGTTGGCAATGGGTTGATGAAGATAAATTAATTAATAAAGTACATAAACACAGAAAAGAAGCTAGTAAAATATTTTTAAGTAAATTTAAAAACACCCAAACAAATTAATATTGTTAAATAAATTTGGCATAAAGAAATACTTTGATATAATAAACCTACTAAACAATCAATATACTAATATTTAAAATATGAAAGAAACAAGACTACGCTTTGCTCCCTCACCAACCGGCTCACTACACATAGGTGGACTCCGTACCGCTCTTTTTGCTTACGTAATAGCTAAAAGTCAAAATGGTAAATTAATACTTAGGATTGAAGACACTGATCAAAGCAGAGAAGTTGAAGGTGCAAAAGAACATTTACTAGATATATTAAATTGGTCAGGAATATACTTTGATGAAGGTCCTCATAAAAAGGGGAACTTTGGTCCTTATATCCAAAGCCAAAGAAAAGAAATATATAAAAAATATGCTAATACCTTATTAAAATCCGGTCATGCTTATCGTTGTTTTTGTAGTAGCGAAAGATTAACTGAAATGAGAAAGAAACAACAAGAAAATAAAGAAGCTCCTAGATATGATAAACATTGTCGAAATTTAAGTGAAGAAGAGATTGAAAATAAACTAGCAAATAAAGAAAACTTTGTGATTAGACAAAAGATGCCACTTGAAGGGGAAGTGAAAGTAAAAGATGAGCTCAGAGGAGATATTAGCTTTAAAGCCAGTGACCTTGATGATCAAGTACTAATTAAATCTGATCAAATGCCTACCTATCAATTTGCTTCTGTAGTTGATGATCATTTAATGGAAATTAGTCATGTTAGCAGGGGAGAAGAGTGGATACCAAGTTTTCCTAAAAATGTTTTATTATACCAAGCCTTTAATTGGGAAATACCAAAATTTATTCATCTACCACTTATTTTAAATAAAGAAGGTGGCAAATTAAGTAAAAGACAAAATGATGTTGCAGTTGAAGACTACAAGGAACAAGGCTATCTACCAGCTGCACTCTTAAACTTTTCTATACTACTTGGCTGGCACCCTAAAGGTGATAACGAAATAATGAGTTTAGAAGAGATTTTTGAGATTTTTAAGATTGATGATATGCAAATATCACCAGCTGTATTTGATAGGGAAAAGCTAGATTATTTTAATGCCTATTACTTAAGACAATTAAGTCCCGAATCCTTAGTAGAAAAAGCTAAAGAATTTCTAAAAGATTATCAGCTTAAAGATATTAAATATTTACAAAAGATATTAGTACTAGAACAAACCCGAATAAAAAAGCTAGATGAATTACCTGAATTAATTGATTTTTTCTTTCAAGATGACTTAGACTATGAAGCAGAACTTTTAATTTGGAAAAAAAGTACTGAGGAAGAAACTAAATTATGCTTAGAAGAAATACATGATTTCTTAAATAATATTGAAGATAGTAAATGGGATGAAAAGTATTTAGAAGAAACTATAATTAATTATTTAAAAGAAAACGATAAAAAGCTAGGCAATTATTTGTGGCCACTTAGAGTTGCTTTAACTGGAAAAAAGAACAGCCCTGGACCTTTTGAAGTAGCCTCAATTCTAAAAAAAGAAACTAGTTTAAAAAGAATAAAAAAAGCTATTGCTATTATTTAAATTAATAAAATTAAAGCTATATTCAAGCTAGGGTTCTAATTTTGGTAAATGAATCTATACAAGTTTGTTGATACCAAAAATCTCTTTCTTTATAATATAGCCTATTTTTGCCAAGTTTAGGTAGGTATTTCACGCCTTTTTCTACCAGCACTCCTAGAGATAAATCCTTTAACCTCTTAAGTGAAGGAATATTTTTTAAGTCTTTTTATTTAGTATTTTTAAGTGATATTTTAGGGTCAATCATTTCATAAATATATAAGTATTTATTACAGTGTTGTGATTTTCTTTAATATTATAGTGATCTTTTAAATAAGTTTTTATTTTATCTTTTTCCTAGAAATGATCACTTCTTATTACTATTATCTTATCTTCTACACTTTTATCTATTCTATTTCTATTTTTAGTATTTAGTTGTACTTTAGATCTTGGCTCCAAACTTCTAAGATTTTTATTGTTTTTCTCAAATTCTAATTTATACCTGATGACCATTGTCTAGAAACTCCAATTTTATTAACTGTCTTTGTTATATTACCACCTTATTCATAATAGAGGATATACATCCATCTTAATCTCTTTTTATCTTCCAAAGAAAGATAATACCTATATGAATTTAATCTTATTTATGCTTTTATTTACTTATGTTAATTAAATTACTTTTACTGTTTTTATTCAACATATTTGTATTCTTCTAGTGTAAACTATAACATAAGAGAGTGCATTTTGTTGCGGTTAGCTTTGTTAAATGATATAATATTATTAACATATTAATGTAATATTGTTTTGTATTTAGCAAGAATATTTAAATAATTAATATATTTATATAAATAATAAAAGACATATGTCAAAGTACAAAAAAACGATTATAGTCTTTGCAGTAGCAGTTTTAATGGTTTCTCTCTTTGCTGTTTCTAAGACTTTAGCTAAAGACATTATCTTCGATCCAGGAACAGATAATGTGGGGATTGGTACAACGAATCCGGAAACTGCTTTACAGTTAGGTGATAAAACAGGAACAAAGCAGTTTTCCTTATTTGGCCCCAACTCTAATACAGCATCATCTGAGATTTTATTTATTGATGGTAATGGTATTTCTCCTTATTGGAATGGTATGGGAATAAGATATGACTCTAACGCTAATGCTTTACATTTTGATGATAATTATGGAAATAACTCAAGAATGGTTATAAAGAGAGATTCAGGTGATGTTGGTATTAATAACATAAGCCCTACTTACACTTTAGATGTAAATGGAACAGGAAGATTTACTAGCCCTTTAGTGGTAGCAACCCCTACTGACAGTGATCATGCTACTACCAAAAGTTATGTTGATTCTTCTGTTATTGGTGATACGACATGTGATGGTTCGACTTGTAATGTGACAAATACGGGGACACTGGATGGATTTAGCGCTACCTCGGCTTCTACACCAAGCACTATTGCAG
>DATFJU010000027.1:0-62000 GCA_035269015.1 Patescibacteria group bacterium
TATCAGAGTTAGAGTTTAAACCTGATATTATTCATACTCATGATTTTCACACTGCTTTACTTAATAACTTAGTTAAACTTTCAGATTATATATATTCAAAAAATGCTAAAACTCTTTATACTATTCATAATTTAAATTATCAAGGAAAATCAGAGCCTGAAATGCTAAAAAATGCTAACTTAAATAGTAAATCAATGAAAAGCTTAACTAAGGATGCTAAAGATGGAGACATTAATTTAATGGTGCAAGGAATCTTTAACTCAGATTTGCTTAATACTGTTAGTCCAACTTATGCCAAAGAAATTACTAAAAAAGAACAAGGTGGGGGCTTGCATAGAGTGATAAAAATGAATAAAGATAAGTTAAGTGGAATTTTGAATGGATTAGATTTAGAAGCTTTTAATCCTGCTACTGATAAAAATATTGTTAAAAAATATAATTTAGATAATTTGGAGGATAAAGTTAAAAATAAAGTAGCTTTGCAAAAAGAAATGGACTTAGAAGTAAATAAAGATATTCCTTTAGTGGCTATGGTTTCTAGGTTAGCTTGGCAAAAAGGATTAGAATTAATTGAAGATAATTTGATAAACAATTTAGATATGCAAGTTGTGATTTTAGGCACTGGTGAGAAGAAATATGAAGATTATTTACAGAAATTAGCTAAGAAATATCCTGAGAAATTAGTAGTAAAGATTATGTTTAGTTCAGATATGGCTCAAAGAATATATGCAGGCTCAGATTTCTTTTTAATGCCTTCACGTTTTGAACCTTGTGGCTTAGGACAAATGATTGCTATGCGCTATGGATCATTACCAATTGTTCGCGCTACTGGAGGTCTAAAAGATACTGTTGATAAAAAAGTTGGCTTTATATTTAAGAAGTTTTCTGCTAGAGCTTTTTATTTAGCTGTTAAAAGAGCAGTAGATGTATATCATGAAGAACCTAAGAAATTTAAAAAAATGCAAATTACAGCTATGAAAAAAGATTTTTCCTGGGATAATTCAGCTAAAAAATATTTGAAATTATATAAAAATTTACTTAAATAATATGGCCAGAAAAAGAAAGAAAAAGAAAAAGGAAGCCCTAGAGTATATTGCTATGCCTAAGTTAAGCTTAGAATCAAATGTTAAAAAAAGCATAATACTTATCTTTATACTAGTAGTTGCTATTATTAGTGCTTTTGGTCTTTTTGGCCAAGGTGGGCAAATAGGGTCTTATATGGCTCAAGGACTGGGAATTGCTTTTGGTTGGGGAAAATGGTTGTTTCCAATTTTAATTGTTGTCTGGGTAACATTATGGTATCAAAATAAGAAAAAACAAATTAAACCAGCTCACTATATTGGCTTATTTTTCCTATTTATCACCTATCAATCCCTTTTTACCTTTTTTTATGATAAAAAAGAATGGATTAGTTTAGCCAACGCTAAAGAAGCCGGGGGATATTTAGGGTTATATTTGTCAGTTTTCTTTTCTAATTTATTTGGTTTTTGGGGAGGCTTAGCTGTTCTGGTTGCTTTATTTTTAGTTTCCTGGGTACTTATTTTTAATCGTCCATTATCTTATATTTTACCTAAAGGAACTTGGCTTTTAGCACCAGTTAGACTAGTTGCTTCTATTTTTAAAAGAAGACATAAAGATAAAGATTATAGTGAAGCTGAGTTTGAGGAAATTGAGGAAGAAAATGAAAACTTGTTTTTACCTGAAAATGAAGAAGATGAAAATGGTGATGAAAATGAAGCGGTTGTTTTTTCACAAAAGCCTGTTTCAGAAAGTGTTGATATAGATAAAACTATTAAGAATACAAAAACTAAAAATTTAGTTAATAAATGGAAGAGCAAAGGTTTAAAAATTGATTTACCTATAAATCTTTTAAAGGATAAAGAAGGAAAAGCTGCTGGAGGAAATATTGATAATAATAATAATATTATCAAAGATACTTTAGCTAACTTTGGTATTACTGTAGAAATGGGTAAAGCTAGTGTCGGGCCAACTGTTACCCAATATACTTTTAAACCAACAGAAGGTGTGAAGCTTTCTAAAGTTACTGCCTTAAGTAATGATTTATCTTTGTCTTTAGCAGCGCATCCAATAAGGATTGAAGCTCCTATTCCTGGTAGATCTTTAGTAGGAATAGAAGTGCCAAATAAAACTAAAGCTATGGTAGGTTTAAAAGCCATGCTTAAAAGTGAAGAGTTTTCTAAGAGAAATACTAATCTTTTAATGGCTTTAGGAGAGGACGTAACTGGAGGCACTTGGTTTTATGATATTAGTAAAATGCCTCATTTATTAGTAGCTGGAGCTACTAACTCAGGAAAATCAGTATGCTTAAATTCTATTATTATTAGTTTATTGTATCAAAATAATCCTGATGATTTACGTTTTATTATGGTAGATCCTAAAAGAGTAGAGTTACCTATATATAATGGTATTCCTCATTTACTTACTCCTGTGATAACTGAAGTACCTAAAACTATTAACGCTTTAAAGTGGTGTTTAAATGAAATGGATCGACGTTTTGATACTTTGCAAAAATATAAGAAGAAAAATATTGCTTCCTATAATGAACTCATGGTAGCCAAAGGGAAGGACAAGATGCCTTACATTGTTTTTATAATTGATGAGTTGGCTGACTTAATGGTAGCTGCTAGTAAAGATATTGAAGGTAGCGTTATTCGTTTAGCACAAATGGCTAGAGCTGTAGGAATACATTTAATTTTAGCTACTCAAAGACCAAGCGTTGATGTTATTACTGGTCTTATTAAAGCTAACATTCCTGCTAGAATTGCTTTTTCTGTTACTTCAGCTATTGATTCTAAAACTATACTAGATACATCCGGGGCAGAAAAACTTTTAGGACAAGGTGATATGTTAATTAGCACTCCAGACACTAGTAGACCAAAGAGACTTCAAGGTGCTTTTGTTAGTGATAAAGAGATTAAAAATATTTGTGATTATCTAAAAGAAAAGAGCGGTGAAGCAGATTATTTAGATGATGTTACTGAGAGACAGCAGGTTAAAGGAATGGGCGGTGTTGGTTTAGATGGTTCTAAAGGTGATGAAGATGAGCTTTTAGAGGAAGCAAAAGAAATGGTTATTAATATGGGTAAAGCTTCTACTAGTATGTTACAAAGAAGACTTAGAATTGGCTATGGTAGAGCAGCTAGTATTTTAGATAATTTAGAAGATAATGGAATTATTGGTCCTAGTAATGGTTCAAAACCAAGAGAAGTTTTAGTTTCCAAAGAGCAATATGAAGCTTTACTTAATCAAGGTACAAGCGGAGTTAGTCTTCATAGTAAAGAAGAGTCAGAAGCGCCTGATAATTATTTAGATAGTGATGAAGGAGATGAATATAGTGAAGATGATATAGATAATCAAGAAAAGGAAGAAGAGAGTAGTACAGAAGAAGTAGAAGAAGAAAAAGAAGAGAATTTTGTAAAAGAGGAAAGTGATGAAAATTTAAAAGATGATGAAAATAATGAAAGAGAAGATGAAGAAGAAAAAAAAGAGAATAAAGAGGAGGAAAATAAAGAGGAAGATAATAAAGAAAATAAAATTGAAGGTAAGGATAAAGAGGATAATGAAAACAAAGGAAAAGAAGAAAATAATAATAAAAATAAAAAAGAAAAGAATAATCAAAAAGAAGAAGAGGAGGAGGATGGTGATGAGTGGTTTGATGATGGAATGTATTTTTCTAAATAAATATGAAATATCTGCATAAAATAAAAAAATTGTTAAAAAAAATATTTAAGTTTGTATTACCAGCTTATCATTATTTATGGTCAATACTCTCTAGTTATTACTATAAAAAACCTAGTGACAAGTTGGTTGTTATTGGTGTTACTGGCACAACAGGGAAAACTAGTAGTGTGTACTTGTTGGCTAAAACATTAAGAGAGGCAGGTTTTAAAGCTGGTTATAGTTCAACTGCTATGTTTTCTGATGGTAATAGTGATTGGTTAAACACTAAGAAAATGACTATGCCTGGCAGGAGCTTTACTCAGCATTTACTTAAGAAAATGTTAAAGAATAATTGTACTTACGCTATTATAGAAACTACTTCAGAAGGTATAAGACAGTTTAGACATGTAGGTATAAATTATGATTTACTTATTTTCACTGGTTTATTTCCTGAACATATTGAATCTCATGGTAGTTTTGAAAAATATAAACAAGCTAAACAAAAGTTATTTAAATATCTAAAAGACTGTAAAATAAAATATACTGATGATAATCATAGGATTATATCTAAGCCGTCTAAGTTAAAAAGTTTAGAACTTAATAAAGTAAAAAAGACGATTATAGCTAATGGTGATGATCAACATGCACTTGATTTTTTAAAGTTTTGGGCTCAGGCAAAGATTGCCTATACTCGTAAAAGCCAGGATGAATATCTAGAAATTTTAGAAGAGGAAAATAAAAGTTTAGCTAAAGAATTAGAAGTTATTTCTTATAATAATATTTTAGTAAGTGGTGAAGGTACTAGTTTTAAAGTAAATAACAAAGAGATTAATTTACAACTGCTGGGAGAGTTTAATGTTACTAATGTTTTAAATGTAGTTGCTATGGGAGAAGTGAGGAATATTAGTTTTGAAAAAATAAAAGCTAGTTTAGAAAGTATCAAGGGAATTCCAGGTAGGTTGGAGCAAATTAAAGAAGGGCAAAACTTTTTGTGTATAGTTGATTACGCTTATGAACCTAGAGCTTTGCAAAAATTGTATGATACAGTAGAAATACTAAAAAATTATCCCAAGGTCGGTACCAATGGTAAAATAATACATGTGCTTGGTTCTGCTGGTGGTGGAAGAGACAAAGATAGACGCCCAGAACTGGGAAGAATTGCTGGGCAAAATGCTGATTATGTAATTGTTAGTAATGAGGACCCTTATGATGAAGAGCCACTAGAAATTATTAGACAAGTAGCTAAAGGATCAGTTAGTGTGGGTAAAAAATTAAATTATAATTTATTTGAAATTTTAGATAGAAGGGAAGCTATTAGAAAAGCAATTTCCTTAGCTGAAGATAATGATATTGTTTTGCTTACCGGTAAAGGTTCAGAACAAGCTATTTGTATGGCTAATGGCAAGAAGTTTAAGTGGGATGAGAGAGCTGTGGCTAGAGAAGAGATACAATCTAATTTAAAATAATTTTCAATTTATTGATTCAATGTTATATTATAGAATAATTCTGGCTCAAGTAGTTGACAAATAAATTTTTATGTAATATTATATTAAATACTTATATTAATAATATTAATATTTATCTAGATATAGATAAAATTTTCATAAGAAAACGGAATAAGTTCCAGATTTTTTGGCTGTAATCCCGTTTTTTTGTTATTTTTATAGAAAAAAATTCTGAATTCTGTCGTGAAATAAGCGAATGCTCTAAAAAACTCTAGTCCCATGCTTTAAGGCAGGTTTTATAAAGTGAAATTATTAAGCTAACAATCAAATATTTTAGATACCTCAAGTAAGCTTGAGAAATTTTTATTTGTATAAATAAATTAGATAAAATATATGGCAGAAAACAAAACTTCCGTTAAAACGGAGACAAGTTCTAGAAAATTTTTTACGGATTTCGTTGAGGCTGTGCCTATGCCTGAACTAATTGAGATCCAAAAAAATTCATACGAATGGTTTCTTAAAGAAGGATTAATTGAACTTTTTGATGAAATCTCTCCAGTAGTTGATTTTAGTGGTAAAAAACTGGAACTATATTTTGAAGATTATTACTTAGATGAAGCTAAGTTTGATGAAATTGAGAGTAGGCAAAAAAATATAACTTACGAAGCTCCGCTAAGAGTTAAAACTAGACTTTTAAACAAGAGAACTAATCAGGTAACAAATCAAGAGGTTTATTTAGGAGACTTTCCATTAATGACTAAAAATGGGACTTTTATTGTTAACGGTATTGAGAGGGTAGTAGTTTCACAGCTTATACGTAGTGCCGGGGTAATGTTTACAGCTGATTATATAAAAGAGAAAAAATGCTATGGTGCAAAGGTTATTCCTAATCGTGGTGCTTGGTTAGAAATTGAGACTGATGCTAATAAGGTAATTTGGGTGAGAATAGATAGAAAAAGAAAAGTAGCCGTAACTTCATTGTTGCGTGCTTTTGGTTATGAAACTGATGAGGAATTAATTAATCTTTTTAAAGATGTTGATTTAAAAAGTGATGATGAAGAGCATTCATATATCGAAGCTACTATTTCTAAAGATTTAGCTAAAGATGAAGCTGAGGGTTTACAGGAAGTATATAAAAGAATACGCCCGGGAGATTTAGCTGCTACTGATAATGCTCGTCAACTTATTTATTCTATGTTTTTTAGATTTGATAGATATGACTTTGGTAGAGTTGGACGTTATAAATTAAATAGACGCTTTGGTCTTAATTTAGAAAATAATAAAGAAAATAGAATTCTTAGAAAAGAAGATTTAATTTTAATAATCAAAGAAGTGATTAGATTAAATATCACTAAAGAACCTGAAGATGATATTGATCACTTAGGCAATCGTCGTATAAGGGCTATTGGTGGTTTAGTACAAAATCGTTTTAGGGTAGGCTTAGCTCGCATGGAAAGAATTATTAAAGATAAAATGAGTACTGTTGACTTAGGTGCAGTTAGTCCAACAAAATTAATCAATGCTCGTCCAGTAATTGGAGTGGTTAAAGAATTTTTTATGTCTTCTCAGCTTTCACAGTTTATGGACCAAACTAATCCTTTAGCTGAACTAGAGCATAAAAGAAGATTGTCTGCCATGGGTCCAGGAGGTTTAACACGTGAAAGAGCTGGTTTTGAGGTTAGAGATGTACACGCTACTCACTATGGTAGAATTTGTCCTATTGCTACTCCTGAAGGTCCAAATATTGGTTTGGTTGGTCATTTAGCCAGTCATGCCAAATTAAATTCATATGGTTTTTTAGAAACTCCATATAGAAAAGTAAAACATACTAAAACTGGTAGTTATATTACTGATGAATTGGTATATTTAGATGCTTTTTCTGAAGAAAAATACATTACTGCTGCTAGCGTTATCCCTAATGATAGTAAGGGTAAGATTTTAGTTGAAGAATTTGAGGTTAGAAAACATGGTAATCCAACAAGGACAAATGTTAAAGATATTGATTTTATTGGTGTAGCAGCTAATCAGATTATTTCTGTTGCTACTTCTTTAATTCCTTTTACGGAACATAATGATGGTCAAAGATCTCTAATGGGAACAAACATGCAACGTCAATCTACTCCACTTATTAAAAGTGAGTCTCCTATAGTAGGAACAGGAATAGAGAGAAGAGCGGCTATTGATTCTGGGCATGTTATTTTAGCTGATGAAGCTGGGATTATTTCTAAAGTTGATTCAGAGACCATTGAATTAAAATCAAATAAAGGAAAAACATATAAGTATAATCTTAATAAGTTTTTACGTTCTAACTCTTCTACTTGTATTAATCAACATCCTTTAGTTAGAGTGGGTGATAAAGTAAAGAAAGGACAGAGTCTTAGTGATGGTCCAGCTATTGATAAAGATGAGTTAGCTTTAGGTAAGAATGTATTAGTAGCTTTTATGACTTGGGAAGGATATAACTATGAAGATGCTATAATTATTTCAGAAAAATTGGTAAAGAATGATACCTACAGTTCAATTCATATTGAAAACTATACTATTGATGTTAGAGATACAAAATTAGGTCCAGAACTTATTACTAACGATATACCAAATATTAGTGAAGAAAAATTAAAGAATTTAGATGAAGAAGGTATTATCAGAATAGGCGCTAAAATTTCTTCAGGCGATATATTGGTTGGTAAGATTACGCCTAAAGGTGAAACAACTTTGTCTGCAGAAGAAAAATTGCTTAGAGCTATTTTTGGTGAAAAAGCTAAAGATGTTAGAGATTCATCACTTTATTTAGAGCATGGTGAGCATGGAAAAGTTGTTGATATAAAAATATTTTCTCGTGAAGAAGGCGATAAATTACCAACAGGAGTTTTAAAATCAATTCAAGTTTCAGTAGCCAATCTTAGAAAAATACAAGTGGGAGATAAAATGTCAGGACGTCATGGTAATAAGGGTGTTATTTCTAAAATTGTTCCAGAAGAAGATATGCCTTATATGGAGGATGGCACTCCAGTTGATATTATTTTATCACCGCTTGGTATTATTTCTCGTATGAACATAGGTCAATTATTGGAAACTCACATGGGTTTTGCAGCACAAAAATTAGGTTATAAATGTGCTACTCCTACTTTAAATGGAATTACTGAACAACAAATTAAAGATGAACTAAAAAGAGCTGGTTTACCAGAAACAGGAAAAGTTCAACTTCATGATGGAAAAACTGGTGAAAAATATGATCATAAAGTTACAGTAGGATATAAATACATGTTGAAACTAAATCACATGGTTGAAGATAAAATTCATCAACGTTCAATTGGTCCTTACTCCCTGATTACTCAGCAACCCTTGGGAGGTAAAGCTCAATTTGGTGGTCAGAGATTTGGAGAAATGGAAGTTTGGGCCCTTGAGGGTTATGGAGCTTCTCATACATTGCAAGAAATGCTAACCATTAAATCTGATGATGTACCTGGTAGAAGTAAGGCTTATGAGGCTATTATTAAAGGTGAAGAAATAGAAAAATTGAATGTGCCAGAATCTTTCAATGTTTTAATTAGAGAGCTTAAAGGTTTAGGCTTGAACGTTGAACTCCTGGGTGGACAGCCAGAAATTGTTGATAGCGAAGAAGTTGAAGATAATAAAGATATTAAAGAGGTAGAAGAGACAAAAAAAGCAAATTTTAAAGAAGAAAAAAAAGAAGAAGATAAAAAAGATTTAACAGCCGAAGAAGAGAATAGCAAATAAATTATTAATTAAATTTCACTATATATAATAATATGTTAAATCCCATAAAAACTAGCGACTTTGATGCCATTAGGCTCAAGATAGCTTCCCCAGAACAAATTCTTGATTGGTCTCATGGAGAAGTTATACGTCCTGAAACAATCAATTACAGAACACAAAAACCTGAAAAAGATGGACTTTTTTGTGAAAAAATATTTGGTCCTACTAAAGATTGGGAGTGTGCCTGTGGAAAGTATAAAAAAATAAGATACAAAGGTATTGTTTGTGATAAGTGTGGAGTAGAAGTTACCCGTAGTGTTGTTAGACGTGAACGTATGGGCCATATTAGTTTGCAAATACCAGTTAGCCATATTTGGTTTCTTAGAGGTATTTCTTCTAAAATTGGCTTGATACTAAATATCACCATGCAATCTTTAGAAAAGGTTATTTACTTTGCTAGCTTTATTATTACTAGCGTTGATGAAGATTTAAAAACTGCTACAGTTGAGCAAGTAAAGACTGAGTTTAAAAACAAGAAGAAAAGTATTGAAAATGAATATCAACAGAAAATTAAAGAACTTAAAAAAAGTGATGATAAAAAAGAAAAAGAAGTAGCTGATCCTGAAGCTTTGGAAAGTGAAAAAGAAGAAAAGATAAATGATTTAACAGAAAATTTTGATAAAACTATTAAAGAATTAAAAGACTTAAAACCTTTGCAAGTTGTTTCTGAAAGCACTTATCAAAGTATGAGTCTAAAGTTTGGTCATTTGTTTGAAGCTGGAATAGGAGCTGAAGCTATTAGAGGACTTTTGGAAAAAATTGATATGGAAAAAACAATTGAGGAGTTGGAGGCTGATTTGAAAAAAGCGGTAGAGTCAAGAAAAGATAAGTTAATTAAAAGATTGAGACTTCTTAAGAGTTTAAATAATAATAATATTCGTCCTGAATGGATGATCATGACCGTACTACCGGTTATACCGCCTGATTTAAGACCAATGGTGGCTTTAGATGGTGGACGTTTTGCTGCTTCTGATTTAAATGATTTATATAGAAGAGTAATCAACAGAAATAATCGTTTAAGACAACTTATTGAACTAAATGCTCCTGAGGTAATTTGTAGAAATGAAAAAAGGATGTTACAAGAAGCGGCTGATGCTTTAATTGATAATTCAGCTAGACACGCTAAAACAGTAACGGCCTCTACAGGACAAAAGAGACAACTCAAATCTTTAGCTGATTCTTTGAAAGGAAAGCAAGGACGTTTTCGTCAAAACTTACTTGGTAAGCGTGTAGATTATTCTGGACGTAGTGTAATTGTGGTTAACCCTAAACTTGATTTAAGTGAATGTGGTATTCCTAAGAGTATGGCTCTAGAATTATTTAAACCTTTTATTATCAGTAAACTTATTAAACAAGAAATAGTACATAATGTAAGAAGTGCTTCACGTTATATTGAGGCTGGACATGAAGAAGTTTGGGATATTTTAGAAAATATTGTTAAAGAAGCCTATGTGATGTTAAACCGTGCTCCTACTCTACATAGACTCGGTATTCAAGCTTTCAAACCAGTACTTATTGAAGGTAAGGCTATTCAAATTCACCCTTTAGTTTGTAGTGCTTTTAATGCTGACTTTGATGGAGATCAGATGGCTGTGCACGTTCCTTTAACTAAAGAGGCAATGAATGAAGCTAGAAATTTAATGCTATCTACCAATAATTTACTTAAACCAGCTACTGGTGATCCAATTGTAACTCCTAATCAAGATATTATTTGGGGGGCATATTATATTACTTTAGAAGATAAGGAGAGCGCTAAGAAAGAAGATAATGAACTTAGAGTTTTTTCTTCTCAAGCAGAAGCTAAATTAGCCTATGATAATGAACTTATAAGTTTAAATGAAACTGCAATTATTAGAATTAATGGAGAAAGAAAAAGAACTACAGTTGGACGTTCTATATTTAATGATATTTTACCAGAGAAGCTTCGTTATATTAATGAAGTGGTTGTGAAGGGTAAGGTAAAGAATATAATTAAAGAATGTTTATATCTTTATGGTGGAGATGAAACTGTAAAATTTATTGATGATTTAAAGAATAAAAGTCTGAAATATATTACTAAATCTGGATTATCTTGGGGTTTTGGTGACCTGCCTTATTATGAAGAAAAAGATGAGTTAATTGAAAATGCTGGTAAAAAAGTTGATATGATTCAAGAACAATTTGATGAAGGTCTTCTTACTGAAACAGAAAGATTTTCTAAAGTTATTGAAACTTGGACTCAGGCCAAAGATGAAATTTCTGAAATTACTCAAGATGGTTTAAAAGATGTTTTACCAGTATTCTCTATGATTGAGTCAGGAGCTAGAGGTTCATGGGCTCAGCCAGTTCAGATTTTAGGTATGAAAGGTTTGGTAACCTCACCTTCAGGATCAATTATTGAGTTGCCTGTTAAAGGAAACTTTAAGAAAGGTTTTAGTGTGTTAGAATACTTTATTTCTACTCATGGTGTACGTAAAGGTTTGTCCGATATTGCTCTGAGAACTGCTAACGCAGGTTATTTAACTAGAAGATTAGTAGATGTGGCTCAAGATATTATTGTTAGTACTGATGATTGTGGTGATGATGTTGGTATAAAATATACACAAGAGGAAAGTGAGAAAATCGGTATTGATGTTAAAAAGAGAATAATTGGACGCTACTTGGCTCAAGACTTAAAAGATGATAAAGGTAAAGTAATCTTTAAAAAAGGTGAGCTTATGGATGAAGAGCACATGAAAAAATTAGAAGGAAAGAATATTCAAGAAGTTGTTATCCGTTCAGTTTTAAGTTGTAAAGTTCCAAAAGGTGTTTGTACTAAATGTTATGGTTATGATTTGTCCTATAATAAAATAGTTAAGAAAGGCGCCACAGTTGGTATTATTGCAGCTCAATCTATTGGTGAGCCTGGTACTCAGTTAACAATGAGAACCTTCCATAGTGGTGGTGTTGCTAGTCAAGAAGATATTACTCAAGGTTTACCACGTGTTGAAGAAATTTTTGAAAGTAGACCGCCAAAGAAAAAAGGTATTTTAGTTGAAAATTCTGGTAAAATAAAAATTGAAATGGCTAAGAAAAACATTAAAGATAAGGATGGCAAAGATATTTTAGTTGATAATCCTCAAGCTAAAGTTATTAGTTTGACATATAAAGGAACGGTTAGTGATAAATCTTATTTTAGTGAAGCTATTAATGAATATAAATTAGAGACTGGTAAAAAAGGTAAAAAGAAAATAGAACCAAAACTAAAAGTTAAAGATGGCGATAAGGTAAATAAAGGAGATGAATTATTTAGCATTGAAGGTAAGCCTGTAAATGCTAAAGTTAAAGGAGATGTCAGTATTACTAAAAAATATGTTTCTATACTTAGTGAGGCCAATAAAACAAAGGAATATGCTATACCAAGAGGAACTACTATTATGGTAAAAGATGGTGATGAGGTAAAAAGAGGTGATCAATTAACAGAGGGAAGTTTAGATTTAAGAGAGTTATCAAGGCTTAGAAATAAACTCGAAGCTCAAAAATATATTATTAGAGAAATTCAATATGTATATTCTTCTCAAGGACAACCTTTAAATGATAAGCATATTGAAATTATTGCTAAACAAATGTTCTCTAGACATGTAATTACTGAATCTGGCGACACTAATTTATTACCAGGAGAAGTTATTGAAGAAAATGTATTAATGCAGGCTAACAAAGATGTTAAAAAGCCAGCTAAGTCAGAAAGACTTCTACTTGGTATTACCAAGTCATCATTAAGTACTGATAGTTTCTTATCCGCTGCCTCATTCCAAGAAACTCCAAGAGTTCTAATTGAAGCTGCTATTAATGGTAAGATAGACTACTTAGAAGGACTAAAGGAAAATGTTATTATTGGTCGCTTAATCCCTGCAGGAACAGGTTATACTGGTAAAAGAAAAAGAGATGTTTATGAGAAATAAAATAAATTAAAGCGAATAGATAAGAAAATATACAAAGAGACCTTCAATTTGAAGGTCTCTTTGTATTTGAATGATTAGTTGTTTAAAGATATTTATATATATCATGCTTACCAATAGAAATAAATAAGATATCTCCATTTTTCATCCTTTCAAATATTATACGATAGTTGCTAGTAATAGAGATAGACCAAATACCTTTAAATTTTCCATGAAGCTCATGCAAACGCAAAGAAGGGTGTAAAGGGTTGTCTTTAAATATTTCTTCTTTTTTTATAGCTAAATCAAGAATATTTTTTGATAGTAATTTTAAGTCTTTAACAAATCTTTTAGAGTAGTGAATTTCTTTTATTATCATATAAGATCAGCTATTGAATTAGCTTTTATAGTATTTCCTGTTTTATATTCTTGATGAGCAGTTTTAACTGATTTTAAAAGTTCAGCATCAGAGATAAGATTGGAATCTAAGTCTATTAAGTATTTTATATATTCAGAAACTGATTTAAAGCCACGTTTTTTTGATAGTTTTTTTATCTTTTCACTGGACTGTTTTGGTAGTGATAAACTTAACACTTGGCGCATATGTTTATGCTTAATTATTATAATATAATTGTATTACAAATGTATTACAATGTCAATAATAAGACTTTGTAAATTAAATATATACTTCTAAAAATTTCTATAGAACCAATAGTCATTATTATAGCAATCGTATTTATAGAAAAAATAAAATATTTATTTATTTGCATAATTGTTCTAAACTTCATACAATTAAAATAATGATAGAAAAGTAAATTTTAATAAATTTAATCATTTTCTGTATGATGAATTTTAACCTTGTTCCTTTTGTATGGCTTATTATGGTTCTCTTTTGGGTGCTTATAATAATTGGAATTGTGGCTTTGATAAAATGGGCGCTAGATCAAACTAGGGTTGAAAATAGAAATACATCTGCTTTAGATATTTTAAAGGAGAGATATGCAAAAGGTGAAATTAACAAAGAAGAATTTGAGAACAAAAAAAAGACTTGAGTTAAAAACTAATAATTTTAGCTTTAAACCAAAATTGATTTTTTCACTTTCTTTCTTTAATTCTTTTTGTGTTTAGAAAAAGTATGTTAAAAAGTCGTTCCTATGGGAATGATTTTTATTTTATCTTTTGTCTTTTCTGATATATAATAATAGTATGAAATATAATTTTAGAATAAAAATTAGAATACTTTTAGTTATTGTTTGGGTTTTAGCTTTAGCTTTCTTTATTATTAGATTAATTGTACCTAGTGGCGTAATTACATATTCTTCTGATTTTTCTAAAAGTACAGGTTTTATATATAACCTTACTCCTAAAGAAAGAATTAATGATATTTCTGATAACATAAAAATAACTGCTGATCCAGTTTATTTTTCTTTGCATTATCCTAGACAATTTCAAGAGGCTGAAGTGAAGTTAAAATATAGATGGGAAAATGTAGACAAGCAGATTTTAGAGATAGGAGTCTTAGCGGATAAAGATTTGTGGCAATATAAATTAGAACCACTAGAAAACACTGTTTTAGAAGAAATTATAAATACTTGGCATTTATCCAAAAGTGATAATTTAATGTTTTTGCAAAAAAATAAAAACTTTAATTCTTTAAATGAATTCTTGCAAAGTGATTTTTCTAGAAACAGCACTGCTGTCTATAATGTTAACACTAAAGATTTAAACGTTTCTGAATTTAGTCTAGATGAAGAAGAAAAAGAAAATATAAAAGATTATACTTTAGAACAAAGTTTGATTGGTCATCATCAACTTTATATATATCATCCTGGTAATGATTTTGGTGTAGATATAAAAGTGCAGGATCTTAATAGAAATTTGGATGAGGATAAAATAGAGATGATTTTATTTTATCAAGATCAAGTTATTGCTAAAGAATCTCTTGATAGTATTGTTTCTTTAGATTCTAAGGAAGTCTCTGGTATTAAAGATTTAAATTTAGAACTTAATGATTTAAGTGAAGGCTTGTATAAAGTACAAATAAAAATTAGTGATGATATAGTTATTAAACAAATCAAGACAAGCAGTAATAAGTTAGCATTTATTAATAGTATTCATTTAGGGGAAAGTAATAACAACTTAAAACTTTATACTGATAATGCTTATTTAAAAGTTACAACAACTAAATCTGCTAGCTTACAAAAACTAAGTTTTGCTGGTGCTAGTTTTGAAGTAACCAATACTTATAAACAACATTATTTTCAAAGTGACGCTGAACTTAAAGATGCTTGGCAAGAGATTAATTTAAAGAAAGGTAACTTAAAACTTTCTAATAATAGTATGTTTAGTTTTGATAAAAAACTTGCTTTTAACCCAGAAATGATAAGTTTAGATGATAGTAGTAATTTATCTACTATTGATTATATTATTGCGGATTATAAGCCTATAAAAAAAGAAGGTGATTGGCATGTAGCTACAACCAAGTTCGACTTAAGTAATGCTTATAGTGAGGATAATAAATATAGTTTTATATTTTCACTTCCTAACTTTTCTTATAAACCAAATACAGCCTTAGTTATAGATTCAATTGACATAAGCTTAAAGGGTAAAAATATATGGCAGAAGGTAAACGAAATAATAAAATAATAATAGTTTTAGAGGAGAGTTTTAGAATTTTAGGTTTAGCTTTACTCAGTTTTATAATTTTAGAATTAATTAAACCTAAATTAATTTTAGCCTATTTAAACCTCAATTTTCTATTGCTTGTTTGGCTAGTAATTGGTATATTGATACTAGTGTTAATAAAGAAAAATAAATAATTTGAATATATAATATGGATATTTTTAGAAGAAAAAACCTGTTATTTGTAATAATAGCCTATTTTTTTCTCACTAGCGTAGCTGGACAAGTTTTTACTGGTTTTTTAACTGTGCTTTTGTTGGTTTACATTGTCATATATATATTAAAAGCTAATAATAAATTAAATTTAGATATATTTAAAGTAAATAATAATAAAAATATGGATACAATTAATGTCAATAAACAAGAAGATCTAAAGAAAGTAAAAAAGTTTTTAGGTCTAGGTGTAATAGCTGTAGTAATTATATGGCTATTTTTCTCTTCTATTGTGATTGTTGAGGCCGGACAAACAGGTGTTTATCACTTATTTGGAAAAGTTAAAGACAAAGAAGTTTCTTCTGGTTTTCACCTTATTAATCCTTTAGCCAAGATAACCACCATGTCTATTAGAACTGAAGATTATACTATGAGTTTTACTGGCGATGAAGGAAATAAGAAAGGGGTAGATTCAATCTCTGCTTTAACCAAAGAAGGTTTAGAGGTTGATTTAGATATTACAGTATTATATCGCTTAGAAGAAGCTAAAGCCTCTGATATTTATAGAGAGGTAGGTTTAGATTATGAAGAAAAAATTATTCGTCCAGTTATTAGAAGCACTATTCGTGAAGTTATTGCTACCTATAATTCTAAAGATATCTATAGCGAAAAAAGAGAACAGGCTACGGTTAGTATTTATGAAGATTTAAATGCTTTATTAGCTGATAGAGGAATTATTACTGAAGAGGTGTTATTTAGAAATGTACAGTTGCCAACCAATTTAGCTAATAGTATTCAAGAAAAATTACAAGCTGAGCAAGAATCACAAAAATACGAATTTATTTTACAGAAAGAAGAAAAAGAAAAACAAAGAAAATTAATTGAAGCTGAAGGTCAAAGAGATGCTCAAACAATTATTAATGAAAGTTTAACACCTAATTATCTATATTATCTTTACATTAAAGAGCTAAAAGAAAGAGAAGGTACTATTTATGTTCCTGTTAGTCCTGACAGTGGCATGCCTATGTTTAAAGGTATAGATCGTTAAATAACATAACATGAAATTAGACAAATTATTTAAACCAAAAAGTATTGCAATAATTGGGGCCTCCAATAATAAAGAGAAGTTGGGTTGGCAGATTTTAAGTAACCTGAAAAACTCAGGTTACAAAGGAAAAATATATCCAATTAATTTGAGTGCTAAGACTATATTAAAAGAAAAAGTGTACACCACTATATTAGACATAAAAGAAAAATTGGACTTAGTTTTAATTGTAATTCCAGCTAAGTTTGTTGAAGAAGAAATTAAAAAATGTGCTCAAAAAGGAGTTAAAAATGTTATTATCATCAGTGCTGGTTTTAAAGAAAGTGGTACAGAAGGTAGGGATCGGGAAAGTAGAATTATACAAATAGCTAAGGAGAACAACATTAATATATTAGGCCCTAATTGTTTAGGTATTATTAATAATAACGCTAATTTAAATTTAAGCTTCAGTGCTTTATTTGTTGATAAAAAAAAGAAAAGACGTAAAAGTAAAATAGCTGGTGTTTCACAGTCTGGAGCGATTGGTAGTGCAATGCTGGATTGGTTTGATAATAAGGGTTTAGAATTGGATGTATTTGTTAGTTTAGGCAACCAAGCAGTAATAAAGGAAAGTCAGATACTTGATTACTTAGCTAATGATAAAGATATAGATTTAGTAGTACTTTATTTAGAGGAAATTAGTTCAGGCCCAGATATTATGGCTAGTTTAAGTAAATTAACTCAGAAAAAACCTTGTTTAGTAATTAAATCTGGTCGTAGTCAGGTAAGCTCTAAAATGGCACTTAGTCATACTGGTAGTTTAGCTGGTTCTTGGCAAGCTTCTAAAACTGTTTTAGAAAGAGGTGGAGCTGTGTTATTAGATAATTTAGATCAGCTTTTTAGCGTTTTAAGTTTATGGCCAGTTCTTTTAAATAAAGATTATCAAAAGATATTAAAAGACCTTAGACCTTATTTTGTTTCTAATGCCGGTGGCGCTTTAGTGTTAGCTTTAGATACATTGAATCAGTATAATTTTAAATTAGGAGCTTTATCTACAAACTCTAAATTAAAAAATCCTTTAGATATTTTAGGAGATGCAGGTGCGGATAAATACAAGCAAACTTTAAAAAGTTTTTTAAATGAAAAAGAAACAAAACTTTTAATTTGTATTTTAACCCCCCAAAGTTCTAGTGAGGTAGAAGCTACTGCTAAAGTAATAGTATCATTAAATAAAAAGTATAAAGACAAGATAGTGTTGCCAGTATTTATTGGCGGAAGCAGTTTAAAAAGCGCTAGAGAGATATTCTCTAATAATAGTTTACCAAATTACGAAAGTTTAGAACCACTTATTTTTGCACTTAGTAAATTATCTAATTACTTTAGCAGTAAAGATAAAATAAGACTATATAAAAAAAACAAAATTAACACAGATATAAAAAAGAAAGAAATTACAGAAGTAAAAGATAATAATTTAAAAGATAAACATACAAATAAAGTTTTGGATTATTTAGAATCTTTTAAACTTTTAAATAATTATGACATTAATACAGTTAAAACTAAGAAATTAGATAATAATATAGATAAGATTAAAGCTTCTGATTTCCCTCTAGTGTTGAAAGCAGTTGGTCCTAACTTTAATCATAAAAGTGATAAGCAAGCTATTATAACTAATATAGAAAACAAAGCTCAGCTGAATACTTATAGTACAAAATTAACAAAACAATTAAAGCAAAATGATTACTTAGTTTATCAGCCCCAAATAAAAGATTCTTTAGAGTTAATACTTGGTTTTAAAAGAGAAAAGAATTTAGGAGCACTGATTATGATAGGTTGGGGAGGGGTGAATGCTGAAGTCATTAAAGATTTAGCTTACAGTACTGATGATTTAAGTTTTTCTGAGGCTAAAAATATTGTTAAAAAATTAAAAATATACCAATTAATTTCTGGCTACAGAGGTAAAGGATCTTATGATTTAAATTCTTTAGCTAAAACACTACAATATGTAGCTAAGTTAGCTAAGGAAAATCCAAACATTAAAGAATTAGATATTAATCCTTTATTTGTTCAAGAAAACCAAGTTAAAGCTGGAGATGTAAGGGTAATTACTTGAAATGCTTAAAAAAATATTTTCCAAATCAACTAAAACCATTAGTTCGGCAGCTATTTTGGTAGCATTTTTTTCTGTGCTATCTAGATTTTTAGGTATAATTAGAGACAAAATTTTAGCTAGTGAGTTTGGCGCAGGCGCGACGTTGGATGCATACTTTGCCGCTTTTAGAGTGCCTGATTTACTTTTCAATCTAATTGTTTTAGGGGCATTGTCCGCTGGCTTTATTCCTGTTTTTACCAAATATATTAAAGATTTTTCTGTAAGTGGAAAAGAAAGTAGGGAGAAGAATAAAGAAGCCTGGCTTTTAAGTACTTATGTTTTAAATCTTTTAATGATATCACTGGTGGCAGTATCAATATTAGGTATGATATTTGCTAACTATTTAGTTGATGCCTTAGTTCCTGGTTTTGGACCTGAGCAAAGAGATTTAACTGTTACCTTAACTAGAGTAATGTTTTTATCACCAATATTTTTAGGAATCTCCAGTGTTTTGTCTGGAGTTTTGCAGTCATATAAGCGCTTTTTTGCTTATTCTTTAGCTCCAATATTATATAATTTAGGTATAATATTAGGAGCAGTGTATTTTTCTAAAGTTTTAGGTCCAGTTGGTTTAGCCTGGGGTGTTATCTTAGGTGCTTTTTTGCATATGGTAATTCAAGTTCCTTCAGCTTTAATTTCAGGATTTACTTGGCAGTTAAAAGTTGATTTTAAAAATAGTGGACTGAGAAAGATATTAAAAATGATGGTGCCTAGAACTTTAACTTTAGCTATTAGTCAAATTAATTTATTAGTTGTAACTATTATTTCTTCTTCTCTTATTGTTGGATCTTTAGCAGTGTTTAATTTTGCTAATAATTTACAATCTTTTCCTTTAGGTGTGTTTGGTGTTTCTTTTGCTATCGCTGCTTTTCCTACCCTTTCTAGACTATCAGGACAAACTGAGAAGATAAAGAAAGTATTTAATAAAACCTTTAAGCAAATACTTTTCTTTATTATTCCTTCTACTGTTTTACTTATCACTCTTAGAGCACAAATTATTCGTGTAATATTAGGGGCAGGTAAATTTGATTGGCAAGATACTGTTTTAACCATTGATACTTTAGGCTTTTTTGCCTTAAGTTTGTTTGCTCAAGCTACCCTACCTTTAATGGTGAGAATGTTCTATGCTTATCATGATTCTAGAACACCTTTTTTTATGGGCTTAATTTCTGTAATAGTTAATGTTTTTCTTTCTTTTTATTTAGCTGGCATTATGGGCGTAGCAGGTTTAGCTCTATCATTTTCAATCTCTATGATACTAAATTTCTTTTTACTTTGGATATCCCTACGTATCAAGTTAGGTTCATTTAAAGAAATGAATATTTTAATTTCTATTTTAAAGTTTTCTATTGCCGCTATCCTGGCAGGATTAGCTGTGCAAATAGCTAAGATAATAATTTGGACCTTTGTAGATATGACTACTTTCTGGGGGGTCTTTACGCAAGGACTAGGAGCTGGTATCCTAGGTATAATAGTCTATCTAGTAATAGTCTATTTACTCAAAGTTGAAGAAATTAATATACTTCTTAAGCGTTCACATAAACGTTTAAAAAAACAAGATTTAGAAATTGGAAATACTGATCAAAATCAGCAATTTTAATAATATTATGAAATACAATGTAGATAAAACTAGAAACTTTTGTATTATTGCTCATATTGACCATGGCAAGTCTACTTTAGCTGACAGAATGTTGGAGTTAACTAAAACAGTCGAAGATAGAAATATGAAAGAGCAGTTATTAGATGGCATGGATCTAGAAAGAGAAAGAGGGATAACAATAAAACTGCAACCAGTGAGCATGGATTACCGGGAACACCGTTTGAACTTAATTGACACTCCTGGTCATGTTGACTTTGGTTATGAGGTGTCTAGGTCTTTAGCGGCAGTAGAGACAGCTGTACTACTAGTTGATGCTACACAAGGTATACAAGCTCAGACTTTAGCTAATCTTTATTTAGCTTTAGATCTTGATTTAAATATTATTCCAGTGATAAATAAGGTTGATTTACCAGCAGCTAATTTAGAGAAAAGTAAACAAGAAATAATGGATCTTTTAGGTTGTAAAGAGGAAGAGATAATATATGCTTCAGGGAAAACTGGTAAAGGGGTAAAGGATATTTTAGATAATATTATTGATCATGGAGAAGCACCTTCAGTAGGAGAAAAAGATTATGCTAGAGCTCTTATATTTGATTCTAATTATGATAAGTATAGAGGGGTGGTAGCATATGTTCGAGTTACTGATGGTGAGTTTAATAAAGGAGATAAGATAAGATTAATTGCTAGTGAGTCAGAAAGTGAGATTTTAGATATTGGTATTTTTAGACCACAGTATTTTTCTACCGACAGTCTTCAAACCGGCAGTATTGGTTATATAGTTACTGGTTTTAAAGAAGTGAGTCAATCTAAAGTAGGTGATACAATTTGTTTGGAAAAAAATAAAGATGTAAAGCCTTTGCCAGGATATCAGGAAGTAAAACCAATGGTATTTGCTGGAATATTTCCTAAAGAGGGAGACGATTGGGAGAATTTAAGAGAAGCAGTGGAAAAATTAAAGTTAAATGATGCTTCTTTGTCATATGAAACGGAAAGATCAGAAGCTCTTGGCTTTGGTTTACGTTGTGGTTTTTTAGGATTACTGCATTTAGAAATTTTTCAAGAAAGACTAAGAAGGGAATATAATTTAGATATTATTGTTACTGTCCCTAGTGTTGCCTACAGTGTTCACACTACAGACGTAAAACAAGAAATCATACGCACACCACAAAGAATGCCTAGGGTAGATAGAATTGAAAAAATAGAAGAGCCTTGGGTAAAGCTGGATATTATTACCCCCCAAGATTATATTGGACCTATTATGCAGTTAGCTCAAGAAAAGAAAGGTATATATATCAATACTGAATATATTAATACTAGCAAAAGCGAGAATGATAAAAGAGCAATTATTCATTATCAACTACCACTGGCAGCTATACTAACAGATTTCTATGACAAAATTAAAAGTGCTAGTTCTGGCTATGCCTCTATTAATTATGATTATTTAGGATATAAAGAGGCGGATGTGGTGAAAATGGATATATTAGTAGCAGAAGAGCCAATTGAATCTTTATCACTTATGGTCTATCGTGATGAAGCATTTACGCAAGGTAAGCAGATTGTAAAGATACTAAAAGATACTTTGCCTAGACAGATGTTTGTGGTAAAACTGCAAGCAGCTATTGGTTCTAAGATTGTAGCGGCGGAGAGACTACCGGCCATGCGAAAAGATGTTACCGCTAATTTATATGGTGGAGATGTTAGTAGAAAAAGGAAGCTTTTAGAAAAACAAAAGAAAGGAAAGAAGAAAATGGAAGCAGGTGGTAGAGGTTCTGTTGATATTCCACCTGAAACATTTGTTAAAATATTAAAAAGATAATATGCGAAAAAAACATAAAAAAGTGATAAACAAGATTGTTTGGCTCATTATTTCAGTAATGGTTATTTTTTCTATGGTAGCCTGGACTTTGGGGCCAAGCACATACTAGTATTAAAGAAAGTCGTTTAAAAGCAATTTAGATTTAAAAGCAATTTACATAAGATTATGAATAAACGTTGGCAGGTAGCGAATTTAATTTCTCAAGATATAATTAAAAGAAAAACTGATATTAATCCAGTTGTTTTGCAGATTTTATATAATAGAGGAATAAAGGAGCCAGAATATAATTATTTTTTATACCCACAAAGGCAAGAATTGTTTGATCCTTTTTTATTTTCTGATATGGATAAAGCCGTGGGGATAATTATAAAAAACATTAAAGCCCAAAAAAAGATACTGATATATGGAGATTATGATGCTGATGGTATAACTTCAACAGCTGTAATGTATGAAGTACTAAAAACATTACAAGCTCAGGTTGAGACTTATATACCTGATAGAGTTAGTGAAGGTTATGGTTTAAATAAAAAAGCCATAGAGTCTTTTGTTGATAAAGATATAGATTTAATTATTACAGTTGATAATGGTATTAGAAATAAAGCAGAAGTTTCCTTTGCTCAATCACTAGGAATAGAAGTAATAGTTACCGATCACCACGTCTTTCCTCCTGAAAAAGAAGAGTGGCCTGGAACTTTAATTATTAACCCCTCTCATCCTGAAGATAATTATCCCTATAAAAAACTAGCAGGAGTTGGTGTTGCTTATAAGTTAGCTACTGCTTTAATTTCTAAATCAACCTTAAAACAAAGTGATAAGGATAGACTTTTAGAGAAAGAACTAGATTTAGTAGCGCTGGGCACTATTGCAGACTTAGTTCCTTTAACTGGGGAAAATAGAGTTTTAGTGTATAGAGGTCTTAAAATTATTAATAATAGTTTAAGCTTCTTTAAAAAAGGTAGAACAGGGCTTAGACAACTTATTAGACAAGCTAATTTGAAACAAGATAAAGATTTACAATCTTGGAATATAGCTTTTCAATTAGGACCAAGACTTAACGCTGCCAGTCGTTTAAAACATGCTAATACTGCTTTTGATCTTTTAACTAAAACTAGTAAAACAGAAGTTAGAAATTTAGCTCAAGAATTAGATGAACGCAATCAAAAAAGACAAATGATAACTGAGAAGATATATAATGAAGCTAGGCAACAAGTTGATAAGTATGGAGAAGAAAAACAAGCTTTGGTAGCGGTTTGTCCAGAGGGGCAAACTTGGAATGAAGGTGTGATTGGTTTAGTGGCAGGAAAGATTAGTGATAAATATTATCGTCCCACTTTAGTTATTACAAGAATTCAAGAAGATGATGGTACTTATAGTTTTAAAGCTTCAGGTAGGTCTGTGCCCGAATTTAATCTTATGGAAGCCTTAGAATCTTTAACTGATAATTTAGATAAATATGGTGGTCACCCTTTAGCTTGTGGTTTTAGTGTATTCAGTCAAGAGAAGTTAGATGGGTTTGTTGAGAAATTTATAGAATTTTCTAAAAATAAATTAAAAGATAAGGAATTAATTCCTAGTGTAAATATTGATTTAGAAATTGATATTGAAAGCTGGAATTTAGAAATGTTAGATGAGATTAACAAGCTCAGACCTTTTGGCCAAAACAATCCTGAGCCTTTGTTTTTGAGTAAAGATGTTAGTATAAGTGAGATAGTAAACATGGGAGCTGATAATCAACATGTTAAGTTTAAGCTTTATGATTTTTGGGCATTAGCCTTTGGTCAAACTGAGCGTTATCAGGATTTAAAGATCGATGATAAGATTGATATTGTTTATACTGTAGAGATAAATAATTTTAATAATAAAAAGACACTACAATTTAAGATAGTTGATCTTAAAAAAAGTTAAGGGAAATAAATTAAAAAATAAAATAATTATATGAGTAAGGAAAAACTAATTATATATTGTGATGGTGGCTCTAGAGGTAATCCGGGTCCAGCTGGACTAGGAGCTGTTATCTATGATGAAGATAAAAACAAAGTATTTGAAATCTCCGAGTTTTTAGGTGTAACTACCAATAATCAAGCAGAATATAAAGGAGTATTGCAAGCTATTAAAAAAGCCAAAGAGCTAAAAGCCAAAGAGCTGACTTTTTATTTAGACAGTGAGCTAATTGTTAAACAGATGAATGGTCAGTATAGGGTAAAAAATAGAGACCTCATACCTTTATACATGGAAATTAGAAAACATGTTTTAGAATTTCAAAAAGTAGAATTCAATCATGTCAGAAGAGAATACAATAAAGAAGCAGATGCATTAGCTAACATGGCTATGGACGAACATGGCCCTAAGAAGAAGAGATAAAGAGTTAATGTTTGCTAATTAGAATATAAAAAAATAGACTTTTATTAAGTCTATTTTTTATATTAACTAAATCATAATATATTAAAGCAATTTTTTCTATAAACCATACTCTTTAATATTTTTATCTGCTAAACCTTGTATCTCTTTTATACTTTCTTTTCCTTTAGCGCTTTTGAAAAGATGAGAAAATCTTCCTTGTAGTTTTAGATACTCATCTACTTTAACTTTTTTCTCAGGTACTTTTGATTTAGATGTTAGCTTTCCATTAGTATATTCAAGTAAAGGGTATAGTCCTGTTTTAGCTGCTAGTTGTCCCACTAACATAGCTTTATTTGATTTTATTTTCCAACCAGGAATACAAGGTGCTTGTATTTGAATATAGCTTGGACCCTTAGTGTTAAGAGCTGTTTTGACTTTCTTGGTTATATCTTGAGGATAGCCAGCAGTGCTTTGAGTTACATAAGGTAAGCCGTGAGCCAAGGCAATTGCTATCATATCTTTTTTCTTTTGTTTTGATCCTAGGCTGTCAGTTCCGGCAGGAGTGGTGGTAGTGCTAGAGCTTAAAGGAGTGGCACCTGAAGCTTGAATACCAGTGTTAGAATATGCTTCAGTGTCATAGACAATATAGACTATATCTTCAAATCTTTCCCACATACCACTTATTAATCCAAAACCTATATCAAAAGTTCCACCATCACCAGCTTGGACGATAACTTTAGTGTGTTTGTTTTTCTTTTTATTTAAACTAGCTTTAATACCTGAAGCTACAGCTGAAGGATTCTCAAACAGTGAATGAATCCAAGGTACACCCCAAGAACTTTCAGGGTAGGGAGTAGTAGTTACCTCCAGGCAACCGGTAGCATTAGCAATAATTACATCTTTAGTCATAGCTCTAGTAGCTGCCATAGCTGCTATAAGTTGACCACAACCGGCACAGGCGCGGTGACCTGAGTTTAATATTCCCTTGTTATTTTCTATTTTATTCATATTTCTTTATTTTATTATGGGTTATAATAACAACATTCTAAACCATCTTTACATTTTCTTCCGCTAAAAACTCTCCAATCTGTATCCCAATCTCCATTACATGAGCCATTTACTACTTGAGGTGGATCACTAAAACATATTCCACCATCATTACCACAAGGCTCACCTTCGTTTCCTTCTCCATAATAAGGTGTTTCATCATAACATCTACAATCACCAAGACTACTAGAACATTTATCACCGTCATCAGCTCCTTCACAGTTTATTGTTTCGCAATTATAATCAGCTACTTGTGAGCATTCCATATCTTGAAAATCAGAGTTTATTGCATATATAGTTTCATTATAAGTTTTACTACAGTTGGCTATATTTGCATCTATACAGTTAGTACTTTCTACATAAGTAGTTATTGTACCATATGATCTAGGTTCTTCTGTTATTATTATACAACATCCGTCTTTTAAACACTGTGTGCCATCAGAGGTGGCGCTATAACCAGTTTTAAATTCAGCGTTATCAATTTTGTCACAATCTTTATTAGTCGTATTTTTAGCTTCATTATCATTAATTTCGCAACAACCAAATTGCAGAACTCCAATATATTCAGTTTCTATTGGTTTAAAACTTAGAAGAGCGGGGCTAACTATTTGTAGTAATGTATAAGTACCAAGTAGTAAGACAAGGCCAATTATAGAACTGGTAATCATAGACTTAGCTGTACCAATTTTTTCAGAAGCTCCGGCAGAAGTTAACCAAATTATTCCACCAGCGACTATCATCATTAGAGCTAAAAAGGCTGCAATACCAATTCCATAGTTATATATTGCTTTAATATATCTAGGCAATAAGGTGCTATACATGGTTGTAACCTCTCTGCCAGCCTCATTTTCAGAAACTTTACTTGTGCCAACTGTGGTGGTGCCACCATCAAACTCACTACCAGGAATAGGTACTTGTGGAGTAAATTCTAAACTTTCTGGTGATTCATTTTGAGCTAAGGTAGTAGGTATAAAAACTTGGAAACTAAAGATAATAATTACAAGCAGAAGTATTGTCTTAATTGTCTTAGTCATAATTTTAAGTTATATATAGTGATTGACTACTTTTGTTTTTTTTCTTTGTTATCTTAATTGCTTTTTTAATTATTTCTTTAGTTACATCTCTGCCCCCTAGACCGGTAACAAAACTATGAACATTTTTCTTGTCAGTGCTTAGTGCTTGATTTATCTCTTGAGCTAAAGGGGAAACAGCTCCTAAGCTGGTAGCTTTTTCAATTACTGCAATATTAGGATTATCTTTTAAAGCTTTTTTCACCGCCTCATACGGAAAAGGTCTAAAGCTTTTAATCTTTAATATTGCTACTGAGTCCATTTCATCACTAATATCTTTCATAGTTCCTACCATGGAACCCATAGCTACAATTACAGTTTTAGCTTTTTTAGGACCATAGTATTCAAGTAGGGCGCTGTTATCGCTGGTAGCAATATCTTTACCAACAGTTTTTTGTAGTAATTTAAATTCTTTCTCTATTTCATTGGTGCTATTTTTTAAAGCTAAGTGGAGATCTTGTCTAATTTCTTGATAATATTGAGGTCTAGCAAAAGAGCCCATAGTTACCGGTTCTTTAGGGTTTAAATATTCATGGCTAGCGGGTTTATATTTAGGTAAAAATTTCTTGATAGCTGATTTATTAGGAATAATCACTGGTTCATATGAATGAGTGAGCACAAAACCATCCATATTTACCATAGCAGGAAGTTTTAACTTCTCAGCTACTTTATAGGCTAATAAATGTTGAACTATAGCTTCTTGGTGATTTTCTGCAAAAAATATTAACCAACCAGCATCACGAACAGTCATAGCATCTTGGTGATCATTCCAAATGGTAATAGGAGAAGATACTCCTCGGTTAGCAACAGTCATAACTACCGGTAATCTTAAACCGGCAATATTAAATACTACTTCCGTCATTAGAAGCAGTCCTTGGGAGCTGGTAGCGCTATAAGCTCTAGAACCAGTAGCAGAAGCTCCTAAAATAATGGAAGCGGCGGCAAATTCACTTTCAGCTCTAACATACTCGTAATCAGCTTGTCCGTCAGCTTTAAACTTGGCTAGGTCCTCCACAATATGAGTTTGGGGAGTAATAGGGTAGGCAGAGATTACTTCAGGTTCTATGTTTTTAATAGTTAGAGCCACTGCTCTAGATCCTTCTAAAATGTTTTTATTTTTTAAGTTGTTTTGTTTTTTATTTTTCATCTCTTTTCATTGTTATAGCATTAACTGGGCACTTATTAGCACAGGCACCACAGCCTTTGCAATAGTCATAATTTACTTTAGATTTTAAACCATTTTTTGTTTTTTGCATATCCATAGCATTATCTGGGCAGGCAAGCACACATCTTTTACAACCAATACATTTACTTTTATCAATAACTGGTTTAAAGGTACGCCAAGAACCAGTGTGGTTTTCTTTAGTACTGCCAGCTTTGGCATTTATATCTATATTTTTAGTTTTATTTTTCATAAGCTTTAGTTATAGCTTTTATATTTTTGTTTATTATTTCCTTGTTTTTTTCTTGAAATTTTTCTTTAATTGCTTCTTTGGTAGATTCTAGAGATATTAGTTCAAAGTTTTTAGCTAAGAGTCCTAAAATAACAGTGTTGGCTAAGTTTTTGCCTAGTATTTTTAAAGCTATAGAAGTAGCATCTAAGCAGTGAATATTTTCTTCTTTACTTTTAAAATTCCATTTTTCTGCTAATATCTTTTTAATTTCTTTAGCGCTTAAAGTAGTGTTAACTATTATCATAGTATTAATATTGCAACCACTTACCAAATTAGTAGTGTTAAGCAGGGAGGCATCTAAAATAATTAAGATATCAGGACTGTATACCTGTTCTCTAGTGCGTATAAATTTATCATCTATTCTAGTATAGGCTTCAATAGGAGCTCCTGTTCTTTCTACTCCAAAAGAAGGGAAGGCTTGGGAGTAGTATTTATTTTTAAAAGCGCTAATGGCTATAAGCTCAGAAGCAGTAACTACACCTTGCCCACCACGACCATGTATTCTAATTTTTTGCATATTAATTATTTTCTAATAAATTATTTATATATAATTCAAATTGATCTTTTTCTATGTGTCCAGATGCTTTATATTCATTAAACATATAAGTTGGAGTTCTATCTATATTCATAGTATCAGCATCTTTCATATCTTGTCTAATAGCACCCAAATATCGCTCCTCTGCCATGCAGTTAATAAATTGTAATCTATTAGCTCCTATTTGTTCAGCTATATCAGGTAATTCTTCTAATTCAAATTCACCTTGTCTTTCAAATAATTTATCAATCATATTCCAAAATTTACCCTGTTCACCAGCGCAGCGACCTGCTAAGGATAAAGCGATAGAATCTTCACCTAAGATAGGTAAGTCTCTGTATATTATTTTCACTTTATTGGAGTAACTCTTTATTATCTCTTCTGTTATTACATTAAAAGCCTTTTTACAGTAAGGACAGTTTAAATCAGAAAACATTACGATTGTTAATTCAGGATTCTTAGTCCCTAGGTAATAATTAGAAGTGCCTTCTCTTAATTCTTGGGGATTAAAGACTTCACCTGTTTCTGGATCAATCTGAAGTGCACCACTTTCTATGGCTTTTTTAGTGTTAAAAAAATACATGGCTGAGGAGATGATTGTTATAATTACTAATAAAGAAAAAATAATTAGTAATATGCCCCACCACTTTTGATACCATTTTTTATGATAAAATGAAGACATCTTTTTTACTTAGCTTAATAATATGCTAAAATATATTTATTAATGTTATTATAACATTAATAAAATAATTAGTAAAAAATATACACATGAAGATAATAGCTTGGAATATTAATGGTCTTAGAGCTATATTAAAAAAGAATTTTTTAGAGTTTTTGAACGAATATCAACCTGATATTTTAGGTTTACAAGAGATAAAGATATCTGAAGAAGCTAGAGTTAAAGAAAACCTAGAATTTCCTGGCTATAAAATATATTTTAATAGTGCCAAAAGACCAGGTTATAGTGGCACTGCTATATTGGTTAAAGAGGAAATAGTTACTAAAATAGTATCTGAAATAAAAAATGGTTTCGGAGAGGAAGTCTTTGATAATGAAGGTAGAATTCAAATCTTAGAATTAGAAAAGTTTTATGTTCTTAATTGTTATTTCCCTAACTCTGCAACAGAGCTAAAGAGGTTAGATTATAAAAGAGACTTTAATGCTTATATATTAAAAAATATAAAAAAGCTAGAAAAGAAAAAACCTGTGCTTCTGATGGGAGATTTAAATGTAGCCCATAAAGAAATTGATTTAGCTAGGCCAAAAGATAATATAGGTAGCCCTGGTTTTACTTATGAAGAAAGAGAGGATATGGATACCTTTATTAATCATGGACTAGTTGATACTTTTAGATATTTTCATCCTGAAAAAATACAATATTCTTGGTGGAGTTATAGAACTAGAGCCAGGCTTAGAAATATAGGTTGGCGCATTGATTATTTGTGCGTTTCTGCTAAGTTATTAAGACAAGTACAGAACTCTTACATACTTGATGAAGTGGGAGGTTCTGATCATGCTCCAGTGGGACTGGAAACAAAATAATATTTTAATATTGTGAGTTTATATGAGTAATTATAATCATCAACAAATAGAAAAGAAGTGGCAAAATTATTGGGAGGAAAATGATAGTTTTTTGGCTTCTGATTTTTCAGATAAAGAGAAAAAGTATATTTTGGTGGAGTTTCCTTATCCTTCAGGAGCAGGCTTGCATGTTGGTCATGTGCGCTCTTATACCGCTTTAGATGTTTACGCTCGTTATCTTAGACTTCAAGGTTTTAACGTTTTGTATCCCATGGGTTATGATGCTTTTGGTTTGCCTACTGAAAATTACGCTATTAAACACAAGATTCATCCTAGTCAGGCTACTAAAGAAAATATTAATACTTTTAGATCTCAGTTAAAGAAAATGGGTTTTTCTTTTGATTATTCTAGAGAAATTAATACTACTGACCCTAATTATTACAAATGGACTCAGTGGATATTTATACAGTTATATAAACATGGTTTAGCCTATAAACAAAAAATGGCCATTAATTGGTGTCCCAGTTGTAAAACAGGTTTAGCTAATGAAGAGGTGGTAAATGGTAAATGTGAAAGATGTAAGACTGCTGTAGAAAAAAAAGAAAAAGAACAATGGATGTTAAGAATAACTAAGTACGCTGATAGATTAATTGATGATTTAGATAAAGTAGATTATTTAGATAAAATTAAACAGCAACAAATTAATTGGATAGGCAGAAGTGAAGGGGCCCAGATTGATTTTCAAATACAAGCTGATACAGTTTCAGTATTTACTACTAGACCAGATACAATTTTTGGAGTAAGTTATTTTGTTTTATCTCCTGAACATCCTTTAGTTAATAAAATTTGTACAAAAGGTAGAAAGGTAGATGTAGAAAATTATATTAAAGAGGCAAAAAATAAATCTGATTTAGAACGCGTGGAACTACAAAAAGATAAGACAGGTGTTTTTACTGGTGCTTATGCTACTAATCCAATAACTAAAGAAGAAATCCCTATTTGGGTTGCTGACTATGTGTTAATGTCATATGGCTCAGGAGCAATTATGGCTGTACCAGCTCATGATAGTAGAGATCTTGAGTTTGCTAAGAAATATGAGTTACCTATTAAAGAAGTAATTAATGAAGAAAAAGATGAGTTAGTTAATTCAGATTTTTTAAATGGTTTAAGTGTGAAAGAGGCTCAAGAAAAAATAATTAAAATTTTAGAAGATAAAAGTTTAGGCAAGAAAGCTATTAATTATAAATTGCGCGACTGGATATTTTCCAGGCAACATTATTGGGGAGAACCAATTCCTATTATTTATTGCGATAAATGTGGCACCGTACCAGTGCCAGTAGAAGATTTACCTTTAGAGTTACCTAAAGTTGAAAAATATGAGCCCACTGATACCGGCGAATCACCACTGGCTGATATTTCTAGTTTTGTTAACACTACTTGTCCTAAGTGTGGCGCTAAAGCTAAAAGAGAAACTGATACTATGCCTAACTGGGCAGGTTCTAGTTGGTATTGGCTTAGATATTTAGATCCTAATAATAATGATGTTCTAGCAGATAAAGAAAAGATGAAATACTGGTTACCAGTAGATTTATATAATGGAGGTATGGAACATACTACTTTGCATTTACTCTATTCTCGTTTTTGGAATAAGTTCCTTTATGATATTAAAGTAGTACCTACTTTAGAGCCATATCAAAAAAGAATTTCTCATGGTATGATACTGGCAGAAGATGGCAGAAAAATGAGTAAGTCTTTTGGTAACACTATTAATCCTGATGATGTTATAGTTGAGTATGGTGCTGATACCTTAAGAATGTATGAAATGTTTATTGGTCCTTTTAGTGAAACTATACCTTGGAATACCAATGGATTAGTTGGGGTAAGGAAGTTTTTAGAAAAAGTCTTTGATTATTTTGATGTTTACATTAAAGGAGGGAAGCAAGAAAATGAAATTAATAATCAAGCTAAAGTAGTTTTAAATAAAACCATAGCTAAGCTTACGCATGATATTAAAGATTTCAAGTTTAACACTGCTGTTTCATCCTTAATGATACTTTTTAATGAGTTAAAAATAAAAGATAAGTATCATTTATTTGGATTTGCAGATATAAAGAAAATACTTATTATTCTTTTTCCTTTAGCTCCACATTTAAGTTCTGAGATGTGGGATAAAATAGAGGCAGAGGGAAAAATAGAAGAGCAGTCTTGGCCTGATTTTGATGAGAAATTATTAAAAGAACAAAAAGTTAAAATAGTAGTACAAGTTAATGGGAAGTTTAGAGCTAGCTTAGAGTTAGAGAGTGGACTCACTAAGGATGAAGTGATTAACTTAGCTAAAGTCCATGATAATGTTAGTAAATGGTTAGAAGATAAAGAGCTAAAGAAAATTATTTATATACAAGATAAGTTAATTAATTTTGTAATTTAACTTATTCTCTTAACATAATAATATCTATGAAAAAGATGAAGTATTTTTCTGATAAATTATCAGCTGGTTTTATTGCAATTTATTCAGGGCGCATGACCTTAACAGTAGCAACTCAGCTCTTGGGGCTTTTCATGCCTATTTTTTTGTATCAAGTATTTGGTTTTAACATTGTTTGGGTTTTAGCTTACTATATTTTACGAGATTTTCTATATTTAATTTCACTACCCCTTGGTCCTAAAATATTTATGAATAGAGTTGGTCTTAAAAATTCTATTAGATTAGGGGTTATTTTTGGTTCTTTGTTTTATGCAGGTTTTTTTATTTTAGAAAAGTATACTAGTAGTATGGAGGTTATATCAGGAGAGTTTGTACCAGAAGCCTGGCTAGTTACTATTATATTAACTGTAGCCGTAATCTTTACTCTCCATCGCTTAACCTATTGGGTGCCACTTCATACTGATATAACTGAATTTACCAGTAAAAAAGATAGAGGGAAGCAAGTTAGTCTAATGGCGGTCACACAAGTAGTTCTAGGAGCCTTAATGCCTCTAGCTGCTGGTTGGTTACTGATGGAATTTAGCTACTCCTTTTTATTTGTGATAGCAATACTAATTTATTTTGTCGCTTTAATTCCTTTCTCAGCTTTACCTAAGGTAAATGAAAAGTTTTCTTGGACTTATAAAAAAACTTGGAAAGAATTTACCTCTAAAGCCAGAAGAAAATTAATGATTGCCTATAGTGCGGATGGAGCTGAATCAGGAGTAAGACTTATTATTTGGCCTATATTTATTTGGGAGCTTTTAAATGGTAATTATTTAAAAGTGGGTATTATTTCATCACTTGTAGTAGTGGTTACAGTTGTTGCTCAACTTATTGTCGGTAAATATACTGATAAAGTGAGCAGAAAGAAAATGTTAAAATATGGCACTATTTTATACTCTATTGGTTGGCTTGTTAAAATATTCATTGCTTCTGCTTTTCAAATATTTGTGATTTCTGCCTATCATAACATAGCTAATATTTTTTCTCGTACTTCTTTTGATGCTATTAATTATGAAAATGCAGCTGATCAAGGGCATTATGTTGATGAATATACAGTGCTTAGAGAAATGGCAATTCAGGTGGGTAGAATAACTATGTCTGTTGCTATTATTCTCATAGTTCCATATTTATCAATTGAGTTAACCTTTATTTTTGCAGCCCTAGCGGTACTCGCTATGAATTTTATTACTGATTCTCAAGAAATAGAAAGAGCTAAGTTAATGAGAATTTAAATATTTATATTAATCTTTTTATACACTTGTTTTATATATGAATGATTTACTTAAAAAGACTCAAGAGCTTTGTCGTATCTATGACATTAAACCTCAAAGTAGTATGGGGCAAAACTTTTTAGTGTCTTTAGAGGTATATAAAAAGATTGTTGCTAGCGCTAATATTAAAAAAGATGAAGTAGTACTTGAGGTTGGCCCAGGACTTGGCTTTCTTAGTGCTGAACTTTTAAAAAGTGCTAGGAAGGTTATAGCTGTGGAGCTAGATGACAAGCTAGCTAAAGTTTTAGAATTAGCTCTCAGTGCTCACAGTGTAGATAATTTAGAAATTATAAATGAAAATATTTTAGATTTTGATCCTAGTATTTTAGAAGCTGACTATAAGATAGTAGCTAACTTACCATATAACATTAGTTCAGTATTTTTAAGAAAGTTTTTAACAACTAAAAATAAACCTAAGTCCTTAACTTTAATGCTACAAAAAGAAGTAGTGGAAAGGATTGTAGCAGAACCGGGTAAGCACAGCTTATTATCCCTTTCAGTTCAATATTATAGTCAAGCCAAATATATAGATACTATTAAAAAGGAAAACTTTTGGCCTCAACCTAAAGTTGATAGCGCTATATTACATTTAGAAACAAAAGAAGATAAAGAGATTAGTTTATCTAAAGAGGAACAAAAAACCTTTTTTAGACTACTTAAATTTGGTTTTAGCGCTAAGAGAAAAAAGCTAGTAAATAACCTAGCGGGAGCCTTACAGGTAGATAATGAAGTTATAGAAACTAAAATGCAGGCTGTAGACATTGATATAAGTATCCGAGCTCAAGGTTTAAGTTTAAATGATTGGCAAAAATTGTTTGCTCAGTTAAGGTTATTTATGGTATAATAAAAAAGAATTTAGATTAGTTAAAATAAATGAAAGTTAACAGAAATTTTGATAATTCAGATAAGAATAAGCCAAAAACCAAATTAATAATTTTTGGCATTTTTTCTATAGCTATTCTTGTTTTTTGGGTAATGCAAATGCAAGCTAATATTAAAGGACCTTTTCAACTAGGAGATGAATACAGTACTTTAAGTAAGGATAGCTCTAATAATATAGGAACTTGCACAGGTTCTGATTGTTTAAGTGACACAGAGCTTAGAGATAAAGACACTGATGGAGATGGCTTAAGTGATTGGGAGGAGATAAATATATATGGCACTTCTGCTTATTTAGCTGATAGTGATAGTGATGGTATTTCTGATTATAATGAAATTCAACAAGGAACTGATCCTAATTGTGCTGAAGGTAGTGACTGTAGTTATAATGATTTTAATAATAATGGTTTAGAAGGTGATTTAGGTTCTACCGGTGATGGGAATCTAGATTTTTCAGGTGATAATATTTCTGTTCCAGAAGATGAAGAAAAATTAAAAGAAGCTTTATCTGGATCTATTAATCTTGAGGATTTAAAAACTTTACTTTTAGAAAGTGGAGTAGATGAAAAAACAGTTAATTCATTTTCTGACGAAGAGTTAAATAAAATCTATAAAGATACTCTATCAGGCATGTCACAGGATTTTAATAATAATTAATAAAATATAATATGTTTAAGCACAAAAAAAAGACTAAAAAACTTATAATTTTATTTTTTGTGCTATTTTTTGTGTTATCAGGGGTTTTAAATTTTCAGACTGAAACTAAAGCACAGGTTGTTGTTGTGGAGTCAGTACCTGAAAAAACAACTAACATATTAGACAAAATTAAATCTATATTAAAGAAATTATGGGATAACGCTGGGCAGGAGCTGTTTAATACTGTTGCAACCAATACTTTAAATAGGTTAGCTTATGACGCCGCTGATGTTATTCTTAGTGGAGATAGCGGGCAAAAACCAATGTTTATTGACAAGAATATGGGTGAATATTTTGTAGATATTGGTGATGCTGCTGCTGGTGATTTTCTAGATGGCTTGAATGATTTAGGTGACATGAATTTATGTGAACCTAATTTAGCTATTAAAGCTAGCATAGGTTTAGGTTTAGTAGATACAAAAAGACCAGCAGAGCCAAGTTGTAAGGCCAGTGATATGGTTAAATCTTGGGAGGATGAGTTTCAAAAGTTTAAAGATATGAGTGAGATGAGCAATAAAGAACTTTTAGGGAAAGTGGTAGGCTCATTTAATCCTACCTCTAGTGATTTAAGTGTTACAGCTTCTTTATTCCAAGGCATGGAGGAGAAAGAGGCATCTGAAATTAAAAAAGCAGAACAGGAACAAGATGCTACAGATGGTAAATTTATAGATTCTACAAGTCCAGGAGGTCAAATAACAAAAGTTCCTGGTACAGATCAAAGAAGTTTTGAAAATGCTCAAAAGAAAATGACTGATAATGTTGATGCTTGTGATGGTGATAATCTTTTTGCTTGTGCAGGTAATGTCTTTATTAATCACTTAGCTTTAAATGCCTTTAATAGAGCTTTAGATTATTCTTTTTCTCCTGATGAACAAGATCCTTTAGCTGATTCTGATCCTTATGATTTATCTGATCCTGACAGTGATCCATCGGTTGTTTATCAAAAAGATCAGCCAACCTTAAGACGAATTCTAGAACCTAATTTTAATGAACGTGTAGATTATAATATTTTATCTAAATTAAGTGTTTGCCCTCAAGCTAATATTGGTGGACAAGATTTTGTACCTGCGCCAAATAATTGTGTAATTGATGATCAGTTTAGTTTAGCTATTACAGAGCAAAAAACAGTTGGTGAGGCCTTAAACGAAGGTTATTTGCATAAAGATTGGCGCTTTAAAGGTCTAAATGAAAACGTTGCTTATAATGAAGCTTATTCTTATCGTTCAATTTTAATATTAAAAAAATATCGTATAGTACCAGCTGGTTGGGAGGAAGCTATTTATAGGGTTAGTGATAGTAAAAATCAGTCAGCTACTTTACAAGATTTAGTATCTTGTTTTAGTCCTGATGATGAGTACAATACTTTTAGTCAAGGTTTTAAACCTAAGGGATGGTGTAGAGGCTTAATTGATCCTAAGTGGGTATTAAAACTACCTTCACATTATTGTGCTAAAGAGGGTTATGGTCATATAATTCAGAAAGAAGTAACATATGGTCAAGGTGTAGAGGATAAAGACGACTATATTGCTAGTGATATTTTTGTAACAAGAAGTGATGAATATTGTGCTGATGAGCAAAGTTGTATTAAAGAAAATAGTAATGGTACTTGTGAGGTTTATGGTTATTGTAATGAAGAAAAAAGAACTTGGAATTTTAACCAAGATTCTTGTGATCCGGTATTTAATACTTGTGAAACTTTTAAAAATGTAGATAACGGGAAATCAATTTCATATTTAAAAAACACTTTAGATTATAGTGGCTGTACTTCTGATAGTGCTGGTTGTAGTTTTTATTCATATAATGGTCCTTATAATGTTGATAATGATAAAGTTACTTGGAAATCATATAATGATATTTATTTAAATAATAATGCAGAATCTTGTGCTGAGTCAGATGAGGGTTGTAGTCAAATGATAAGAGTTCAGGCAGCTTATGGTCATAATTTTATTAAAAATGGTGGTTTTGAAGAAATAGATTTTGATTTTAATTCTTGGACTAGTTGTTCAAGTCCTGCTTGTTTAGTAGATGATTCATATAGCGGTGATCAAGCTTTAGAGGTTAATAATGAAAGTTTATCTGTAGAAGTGGGACCACAAACATATAATATTTCTGGTAAAACATATACTTTTTCATTTTACGCTAAAGATTGTACATCAGGAGATGATTTTGGTTTCGTTGGTGGTAAGTATAATGTTTTAGATGATAGTGAGGAATGGCAATATTATAGATTGTCTAATACATATTTCGCCAATCAAACTTTAGGTAATACAGTTGGTTTAGAAATTAATAGCAACACTTGTTTAATTGATGATGTAAAATTAGAACTTGGTAATATAGGTACAAAATATAGTGATTATGGTGATAACAATGTTATTTATCAAAAAATGCTTCCAGAGTATTTATGGAGTGATTGTTATGAAAATCCAGATTCGGGAAACCTAGACTTTAGCTTGAAAGAAGATGCTCCTGATGTTTGTAGTGATAGTTTTAGCCGTCTTTGCAATGCTGATGAAGCTGGATGTAATATTTATACTAATGTAAAAGATAGAGAAGATCAGGTGGTAGCTCAAGTGTCTACTCAAGATTATTGTCCTGGAGAATGTAATAACTATGACTTATATATTGGTGCAAAAGATTATTTTAACTCTACTCAAGGAGCTAAGTTTATCCCGGAAACAGCCAATACTTGTTCAGCAGCGGATATAGGTTGTATAGAATTTACTAACCTTGATGTTTTAAATTCAGGAGGAGAAGCAAAAGAATATTATACTTCTTTAAAACAATGTATTAAACCTAGTGAAAATGATTGTACTGCTTTCTATGTCTGGCAAGGATCTAATGATGGGTCTTATCAATTAGAATCATATACTTTAGAGAAAGCTGAATATACTAATGAGCCAGCGGTAGTGGAAAACGATACAAGTCTTTGTAATGAAGATATATATAATTTACCTATTACTGATCCTAATTATAATTCTGACTGTTATCAATTTTATAATACTGAAGGTGAAGTTTCATATCATTTATATTCAAAAACAATAACTTGTTCTGAAGATTGTCACCCTTATAGAATGTCCAAGAGAAACATAGATAGTAATATTAACACTGCTAGTGTCTGTAATAGTTTAGGGGATTCAAGTTATTGGGAAAACAACACCAATAGTTGTTATTACTGTGAAAATGGTGGTACCTGGTCTCAGGAGTATGATTCTTGTGTTTATCAGGCTATTCCTGGGCAAGGTGAGTCTTGTTCTCAGGAAGCTAATGGATGTAGAGAGTATAATGGTAATTCAGGTAATAATATTAGAATTGTTAAAACTTTTGATTTTGCTAATTCACTCCAAGGCTGGGAAGGAAGATGTGGCGATGCTGCTGAGCTTAGTACAGTTGCTTTAGGTAGAAATGACCAATCTTTATGGTATAAGCAAGGAGGAGGTAGTGAATCTTGTTCTCAGGAAGATAATAATGAGCCTAGGGCAGAAGTTGTGTTAGGATCATATAATTTAAATAGTGGTAGCGCCTATAGTTTAAAGTTTATGGCTAAAGTAGATACTGCTACAGATCTTAATATATATTTTGAAAATGATAATAGTCAAAAATCTTATTTTGAAATCACAGGTGCAGAGGATAGTAGCTCTGTTACTTTGCAAGGTGATAGTGCGTGGCATCAATATGAATTAAGTTTAAGTTCTCTTGATCATATATTAAGCGGGAATGAGGCTTTAGTGGTAGAATCTGATACTTCATTTTATTTAGACAATATAATACTTAGAGAAATTGTTGATAAGTATTATCTTATAGAAGATTCTTGGGAAACACCGAATTCTTGTTATTATGATACCTTAAATGAGTATAAAGGTGTTGATTATAATCTTGGCTGTAGTGAGTATAGTAATAATTTAGATCAATTTGTATTCTTGCGTTCCTTTAGTAGTTTATGTCAAGAAAGTGCTATTGGTTGTCAGTTAATGGTTGATACGTATGACACTAAAGATTATAAGAAGAGTGTATACAATGATGATAATGATAATGGTGCTTGTGATGAAAATGAAAATGATTGTGTAAGCATCAATGCTGATGAATATGTATTTGCTGTATATAACGCAAATAATACTTGTTCATCTGATTTCAAATCTTGTCAGCGTTTGGGTAAGTCTGTTAATTATGGTGATCAAGTTTTATTTAGTGATGTTTATTTAAAGAATGATCCTGATAAATACAGTACTATTTTATGTTCAGAAGACACAGCAAATTGTGAGGCCTGGGTTTCTGGCGCCGGAGAGAGGTTTTATTTTAAAAATCCTAGTGATAAGATATGTGAATGGAAAGAAGGTGATGAGGGTGAGTGGAATTGGTACAAAAAAAGTATAAATAAGTGTGATGAAAATAGTAACGGAATAGCAGAAGAATATGAAAATGTTTGTGTAAGCTCCGATGATTGTCTTATCCCAAGCCAACTAATGGATGGTGAAAATAGTTGTTTATCAGATGATGATTGTCCTGATAGTAATTCTTGTAATGATGGTTATTGCGTGTATGAATGTGTAGAACAAGAAGAAAATTTCCCTTGTCCTGTTGATAGTAATAAAACTATTGGTTTTGGTGGCGGTGGTAATCAGGTTAATCAACCTACAGATGATTGGGTAGGTATTTGTGAAAAAAATGCCTCTACTTGTAGTGAATATATTGATCCAGTTAGTGATTATGCCATAAATAGCTTATCTAATCCTAGATTTTTAGATTTAAATGAGGATGGATCTTATGGAGATGAATGGAATATTGAAAATAACAATGCTTATCAATCCGTTTATTTAGTAGCTAATAGAGCCTATGTCTTTGCAGTAAATAATTTAAATGTTGATTCTGTTGAGCCTTATATAGAATGTGATTCTAAAATTAATGTATTAGATAGTGATAATGAATTTTTTGAAGCTAATGAAAATAGAATTAATCTAGATTCAAGTATAGATAATCGTTATAGAATTATAGTTAGCTCTACAGATCAATTCTGTAGGTTACATAGAGACACTGATGAATACTTAGAGAATGAACCTGAATTGATATTTAAAGAAGCTATTATTGATTATCAATTATCTAAGAATTTAGATACAGATTCTTGTAATGGCAAGGTTGATATTGAAAAAGGTTGTGTATTGTTTAATGAAAGAAGTCAAAATACATCTGCGGGGTTAAGCTCATTAATTTATAATGCTTATGATAGCTACATTAGTGACAGCAAATCTCCTCAAAGTGTAAACAATGGAGAGAACTCTTTAAATGCTAACACTTTAATTAAAGTAGATCCTAATAGAGTTTGTAATACTTGGTTAGCTTGTAGGACAAAGGTGGTTGATGAAAATGGTGACATCACTTGTTATGATGTTGGTGATTGTGATGCTTTAGATAAAGATGGTGAGTGTGCTAATTTTTTACCAAACTCTAATGCAATAAATACTTTTGATACAGTTAGAGATAAAAATTCCAGTGGTTATAGTGTTTTAAATAAATACAATGTTAGTAATATGAGTGAAAGTGGTTCTACTCCTCAATCTAGCTCCTTTGATTTTGAGGGAGGGGACGCGTCTAATGTTTGGTCTGATGATGCTGGCGATGGAAATATTGCTATTATTGTTGATGAACCTGCACCTTCAGATTCAGACAAGCAATTTAATGCCTCCTATCCTGCAGAGGGTAAAGCATTTTTAAAGAGTAAAGCCGATCGTGAGGTAAAATCACCTATAATAGATATTCAAAGAAATCAACAATATTATATAAATTATTTATTAAATACTAATAATTTAACTTTTGGCACAGAAGCTGAAGTAAGTATAATAGGAGTTATTAGTGAAAATGAAGATGGAGTAGGGGAAGAGGGAGATGTAATTGTTTCATGGCAGGATAAAAGCAGTGTTTGGGAGCGTAAAGTTCATGACTTTATAGTTACTCGCTATGATAAAATAAAAATTCAAATATCTTCTGATGAAGTGGATGATAGTAAATATGTTTATGTTGATGATATTAATATTGAACCAGTTTTAAAGGTTGGTGGTAATTCTGAAGATAAGTTTGTATCTAAAACATGTCGATTATATCCAAAACAAGATAGTTTAAGTTGTATTAGTACTAATGAGAATGTTATTGCCAATGGTTGGCAGGGTTATTGTTTGCAAAAAGATCCTTATCATCCTGATATCTGTTTAATGTGGTATCCAGTAGATAGTATTAGTACTTTTACTAATAAAGATAGTGGCTATCAAGGTAAAACACCTTTATATTATTGTTCTCAAGCTGATGGTAACTTTGTTTTAACTGAGAAGAGAAAGCCTTTTTTACTTGAATCTATAGGTAATATGTGTGTTGATAAAGATATGCTTTATGGTGACTGTCAGCTTACAGTGAGAAAAGTGCCAGACGATTGGTATGAATGTGATAATCCGTGGGGGTGTCCTAGAGTATATTTATCTGATGAGCTTCGAGAACATTATGTTGAATATAGGTTCTATCTTGATGAAAGCTGGGATGGTTGCACTTTTTATCATGGCAAGAACAAAGCTCGCGCTTATAGTTATGCAATCCCTAAAGGAGTTGGTCAAGTAAAAATAAAAGCTCGTGGTGATTGGCGTACTTATGATATACCTGATAGTGATTCGTTTTATAATACCACTGTTTATCAAAGTGGTGATGCTAAAACCTATACTTTTGAACCGACAACAGATAATAATGGTTGCGTTGGTGAGTATAATATTTATCATGATATCAAATTTGTAAATGGGGAAAGTTGGTATCCTTATAATGGCCTTAAAGAAAGAGAAGATGAAAGAATTGATGATTCTATACCTTATGGTGGTGGTACTATCTCTGATGATAGAGATCCAATACTTAAGATTTATGATTATGAAACTGATAAGTTTGTTTCATATGAAAAATATAATGTAAGATGTAAGACATTGGAAAAAGTGGTAAGTGATGATGGATCTAATAAGGCTTGGTCTGTTAGGTCTTCAAGTGATAGTGGGGAAGACTCTACTCCAGATTTTTTAAATACTTATTATAGCCCTATGTCTATGTGGCTTATTGATGGTTTAAATCAGTATAATTTTAATAGAGAAGATCAACCTTTTGGTTCATCTTATTTATCAGATAATGCTTTTGCTGATGAGATTGTTTTTAAGAGTCGAGATAATAAGGATGATTTTGATTCTTATGCTGGATTACCATATGGCTGTGAAGCTGATACTCCTCCTGGAAATATTGGTTGCATATCATTAGGTTTTTGTGAGGATCAACAACACTTGACTTGCCTTCTTCCTTCTGGGAATGAGAATGATGAAATAAAGAATAAAATGAATGTAAAACAATGTGGTAATAATGATAAATGTATTCCATATGTAAAAAAAAGGTATGGAGGATTCGCCGCACCTCTTCCAGATGATGGTGATAAAATTTTAAAAAATATATTTTTAAAATCTTATTCATCTCACAAATACGATGCAATTAATGATGCTTGGGTCCCAGATGGACCTTATGATTATAGTCCTACTGGAGAAGAAGATACAATTCCTTTCTGTGGCGAAGAAAGAGCTGAAGCAGAGTTTTGTTATATTTTTCCACAAATTAAAAATATAGGTTTATATAAAGCTGGGCAGGAAATGGATTTTAATGAAAGCTCTTCTTCTTTTATCATCTATGAACCTGGAAATTATGATTTAAAGTTTAACTCTATTATTGATAAAGAGCAGTTACCACTTTATGAAATTGTAATTGATTGGGGAGATGACAGTGTCCAAACTATTACTGATCAGGATTATAGACCAAACGAAGAACAACCTCATATTGTCAGTCATATTTATACAGGAATTGAAGGTGAGACAGAAAGAGAAATTAAAATACTCATTAAAGATAATTGGGGTTTCACTAGATGTTGTAGAAATGATGATGATTGTAGTTATATGCAAGAACGTATTCCGCCTCAATGTCCAGTAAGGAATTAATTCTTAATTATAGTTATTTTTCTTTATTTTATAACAAAACAACTTATTAGCTTGACATAATACGATATATTTGATATTATATATTTAAGTTATTTACAATTAAAAAAAGGAGGAAAAAAGATGAAAAACTTAGTTTTCTTATTAGTAATAGTAGCTTCTAGCTTAATTTTGTTTTCTTGTGAAAAGGATGAACCAAATCCTGAACCAGATTATACCTATATTTGTTACCGGATAATAGTTCATGCAAACTTAGAGGTGTATAATGCTTGTAATTATACTGTAAGTGATATATATCCAGCTGACGAGTATACGCAGGATGATCCAATAATTTGGAATGATGATTTTGCAGGTTTTGAAGATATCTTTATTTTAGAAAAAGATGTTTACTTGGGACAAACCATGACAGTTTCCTTTTATGTAGAGGATCTCGGTGGTTCTGCTTATTATGAAGATGAAAGACAAATACTTATTGAAGCTCCAGAAGGGTATGGCGGATTAGGTGAATACATAGAAATTGTCTTTACAGTTCCTGATCCTTAAAAGCTAAAATAAAAGTCTGTGTTAAACAGGCTTTTTTTCTTTGCTTAAAAGTTTGAAATATAGTAAAATGTAAGTGAGGTAATAAATAAAAAAATGGCTACAGAAACAGACACACAAACAGCAAGAATAGGAAGTAAAAGAGCGCAATTAAATAGGGAAAGAAGGGAAAATGCTAATGTGAGTAGAGTACCTGAAGGACAAATGGCTGGAGGTGGAGCTAATTTAACTTTTGATAATGCAATAAGGGGAGCTAGTGATAAAGAAGATAGTGATAAAAAACAAAATGAAAATAGTTTAGTAAGAGGTGGTGGTGACAGAAGTGCAGAAGCTGGTAATAAAGGTTTAAATTATAGACGAGTAATGGCGCAGGAGAAGAAAAAGCAAAAGAAGAAAGCTGATAAAAAAAAGAAAATGAGCCCTACTTATCAAGGTTCTAAAAAAGCTTTATCAATGGCTTGGAGATCTTTAATACCTAGTTGGCTTACCACTATCTTTATCATTGATCTTTTTGCTTTTTTACATGTAGTATTTCCTAAGTTTTTTTGTTCTTTAGGAGAAGAGTGGGAATCACCAATGTCTGCTGTAGCAGGAGATAAAGAGGGCTCAAGCAATAAATCAGCTATGATGAAATCAGTTGAACCAATGATAGTTATTTTAATTAATTTAGTTGTTTTAGGAGTTATTGCTGTAATTTTAGCTAGTTTAGCTTTAGTGGTAGAAGCAATTTCAGATCCTATAGGTTTTGTGGGTTCATTGATGGGAGATTTATGGGAATCATTAAAAAGTGCTTTTGGAGGATAAAATATGAAGAAAAATTTAAAAAAAGAATTTGCGATTATAACAGCTGTATCATTAGTGATAACAGGAGTTTTTTTGTTTGTACATCCTTCTTTTGCTGGTTGGGGAGCTAAGCTGTTAACAGGTTTAATAGGAGCAATTATTTCTGGATTAGGCGTTGTTGTTGGTTTAGTGATTGAAGTTTTAATAAGGATAGCTCAATACAATGACTTTACCAACGCTAGAGCTATTGAAAAAGGTTGGCTTGTGGTTAGAGATTTAGCTAACATGTTCTTTATTTTAGTATTTTTGATAATTGCTTTCGCTACTATATTAAGGGTAGAAAGCTATAATTATAAAAAACATTTGCCCAAGCTTCTTTTAATGGCAGTGTTTATTAATTTTTCTAAAACTATTGCTGGTCTTATTATAGACTTCGGACAAGTGGCTATGATTACTTTTGTTAACGGTTTTAAAGATATTGGTGCTGGTAATTTAGTCCATATGTTAGGGTTAACAGAAATAATGCAAATGAAAGAAGGAGGAGAAGTAAATGATTGGACAATACTTTCAGCTTATCTTTTAGCTTTGTTATACATGATAGTTGCTTTAGTGACTATTGTGGCTATATTAGCGGTTTTAGTTATGAGAATGGTGATGTTGTGGATATATGTAGTTTTATCACCTTTAGCTTTTCTGTTAGCAGCTTTTCCTGGTGGTAAGAAATATTCTTCTATGTGGTGGTCTAATTTTTCTAAAGAAGTTATTGTTGGTCCAGTTTTAGCTTTCTTTATTTGGCTATCCTTTGTTACCGTTAGTATTACTACTGGAGGTAATGAAATTATCCCAATGGATACAATCACTGATGACATGACTAAAGAACAAATAGAGGAAATACAGAATACTAATTCTCAAATTAGTAAAGCAGCTACTTCAGATGTCTTTATTAAATTCATCATCTCTATTGGTATGTTGGTTGGTGGTTTAGTGGTTAGTAAGCAAATTGGAGCTACTGCTGGTAGTGCTGCAGGTACTGCTTTAAATACTTTAAATTCAGGAAAGAGTAAAGTGCTTGGTGCTGGTAGAGCTGCGCTTAGAGGTGGAGTGAGAAGAGCTGGAAGAGGTTTAAAAACTATGGGAAGCAACGCTCTTGATCGTACTAGTGAAAAAGTGGGTATGGATTTGAATGTAGGTAGAGTTAGTAAGAGGTGGAAAGCTCAAAGACAGCAAAGTAGAACAGATAGACAATCAAGAATTTATCAAAAATCTCTAAAAAATGCTAGTAGTGGTGGTGTTAGAGGTGGTTTAGCTATGCTGTCAACTGGTGATAAAGCTCGCAAGTATCTAGGAAAAGGACAATTTTTTAAAGCTGTGGGAAGTGAAAATAAGATAAATAAAAGAAAAGAAAGATTAAATAAGAAAAGTGAAAAGATATCTACGATGAAAGAGGAGAGAGGAAAGTATATGAGTAATAATGAACATGAAGAGAATGTAAATAAAAAAACTGGTTTAGAAAATAGAAATAAAGAGATAGATAATAAATTAAAAGAAAAGAAAAATTCATTATCAAGTGGTAATTTAAATGACGAGCAAGAGAAGGCTGTAAAACAAGAAATACAGTCTTTAGAAAATGAGAAAAAACAAAATAGTGATTTGTCTAATAATATTGATAATAAACTAAAGAGTGTTAATGTTGATGATAAAAAAGCTTCACAAATTGATAATAAGATTGAAAGTTTGAAAAAAGAGAAAGAGGGTATATCTGATAATATTGGTAGTCTTAAGGCTAGTAAAGTTTCTATGGCAGGTGCTCAAGCTTCGGCTGATGCGGAGGTTGAGGCTGTGGCTAGTAAGGATATTGCTCATACACAAGATAGTGATGATTTAGTTGCTGTGATAAAAGATGCCATAGATAAGAAGGATAAGAATATGGCTAAAGCTGCTTATAAAAAATTAGCAAAAACTGGTAATTCTGATAAATTAAATCAAGCTCTTAATTTAGGGACCGATCATAAAGGTATGTCTAAATTAGCAAAAAAGCAATTTCAAGAAAAAGCTGGTATGTCAGAGCAGGAATCACTTAGTTTAATGGGTGAGGTTGAGGGTATTAATAAAGGTTTGGGTAAGATGAGTGGTTTTGGTCATGTGACCATGGAAGATGGTAATTGGAGAGAATCATCTAAAGATGAGAGGGATGCTGCAGCTTATACAGAGGCAAGTAAAATTAATCCTAGAAAACTAGCTCTTCAGGCGGATAGTTCAACCATAGGTTCATATAAAGATGGGGCTGAACATACTTCTGAAAATTTTCAGTTAAATAAAGATTTTATAGCTTTAGTATCTAATAATGATCCGCAATATGCTAAAGAAATTGAAAAAAATAATAACCCTGATTTAATTAACAATCTAGCTACTACTAATAATATAAAAATATTAAAAGAAAATGGAGCTGTAGAATTAGCGAAAGTTTTAGAGAAAAAACTTGATAAAAGTTTTGGTGATTCAGAAGATAGCGTTAAAAAAATGCTAAAAAATCTTAATTTAGATACTAATTCAGGAGGTGATTCAAGTTCAGAATCTTCTGAAGATGATGATAAAAAAGCTGAAGAAAACAATTAATTATGAATAATTTATTTCAAGAAAAACTTAAAAAAATAGATGATATAATTAAAGTTTTAGCTCAGACTAATAATTTTAAGGATGCTTATGTTTTGTATAAAAAGATTAAAACTTTTTTAGATGATAATAAAGTTTTAAAAGAAAAGGATTATATAAATTATAGACGATTTGAGAGAAATTTATTTAAAGCTCAATTTTTGTGTTTAAATTACTTTGATGATTGGCAAGAGATTTCTAGTTTGATTAAAAATCATCTTGATTTAGCTTTTGAAATGCCAGGATATGATTTTTGGTCAAAACTTAAAGTAAATTTACAATATATTTTTGATTGGTCAGAAAGAGATGAGATAAAAGAAATGTTGGTAAAGAATATTAGAGATTGTAATAGAAAAATAATTAATGAAGATGATTATAATGTTCAAGTTATAACTAAAGTATCTAATTGGATAAAAGACTTTATTTCTAATATTGATTTTGAAGGCAATATGAATCCTGTAAAGAAAGCGGAATATATTAATAACAATAAAAACATAAAGTTTTTAAAGACAGAAGATAAGCAAAAAGTGACAGCACTTTTAAATTTGTATGAAGCTTTGAATTTATCATCTCAAGCAAAAAATGGCTTTGAGGAAACTGTATTTATGGTTGTAGATGGTAAAAAAATTATATTAAATAGAAATGGTATAGATGATGTAGATATTAATCTTAAAAAGATTAAAAATGTTAAAGCTTATCAAAATGAACAAGAGGATGAGCAATTTAAAGATGAGGATAGGAGTATAGAAGAGAGTAATAATGAAGAAGGTAGTAATGAAAGCATTAAAGATGTAAGTGAAGGTGAGGATTCAGATAATAATTACAGCTCTGATGTGCAAGAAAAAATCCTGGTTTTAAAGGGTATGCTTTCTGAATATGATCAAGATAGTTTAGAAGCTAAAGCTTTACAAGAAGAGATTGATAGATTAGATAAAATCAATGTTAAACAAGGATAGTAAGGTTTTGTGTTGTAATAATTTTAGCCCGATAAAAGAGAGTTATTTTAAAATACTCTCTATTTTTTATCTTTATAATTTTTATTATAAACGTCTCTGTTCAAGCTATGGAACATAATTGACAGTTAATTAATTGTAATTTAGTATCATCTAGATTGTTTTTGTTGTTCATTTTAGAATCAATGAAATTCATTAAAGCATTAATTTGTTCTCGCTTTTTTATCTTTCTAGCCTTGCTTAATCTAATACTTTGTTTCTTGAGATATTTTTGCCATTTTTCAGTTATCTTTATTGCTTTTTCTGAATCTTGTTTCCATAATTTATAGAAATCCATTGGCGTCATCTGGGCTAAAGCTTGATGAGGTCTAAGGTAATTATATATGTACTCTCTATAGTTAGTAGCCACTAGTTGATCTTTATAATAATTATAGATATTACCTCTATTATAGAATTCTACATCATCACTTAAATGAGATCTTTCCACTCTAGGATTATTAGTAGGTGTAGAAATATTAGAATAAAACTGAAAGATATTTTGTTCTTGTAGATACCGGGAAAATTCTCCTTGGTTTTCTGAACCATTATCTACATTTATACAAGCTATATTAAAAGGCATTCTTTTCTGTGCCTCTTTAAAAGCTAGAGTAACTGTTTTACTTTTAAAATCTTCTGTTATGTCTATAGTTCTAATACGGGTAAAAGAGTCTATGCAAGTATGTTGATAAAAGAAGTCTCTTTCTTTGTTATACTGTCTATTTTTACCTAATTTTGGTATATATTTCATATCTTTTTCTACTAGTGCTCCTGGAGATAAATCCTTTAATTTTTTAGGTGGTCTAAATTTAGCTTGTAGTGACGCCTCTCTAATTTTTTTATTTTGCATAGCATTTGTATTTTTAAGTGATATCTTAGGATTAATCTTATTATGAAGATGTAGATATTTATTAATAGTGTTGTGATTTACTTTGATGTTATGTTGATTTTTTAGGTAAGCTTTTATTTTATCTTTCCCCCAAAAATGATTATTTCTTATCTTTATTATTTTGTTTTCTATATTCTTATCTATTCTATTCCTGTTTCTAGTATTTTTTGACGCTTTAGATTTAGGCTCTAAACTTCTAGGATTTTTATTATTTCTTTCAAATTCTGACTTGATACTCGATAACCATTGTCTGGATATGCCAATCTTGTTAGCACTAACACTTATATTAGCTTCATGTTCATAATAGAGAATATACATCCATCTCAACCTCTTTTTAGCTTCTATAGATAGATGATATTTGTATGGATTTAGTCTTAGTTGTGCCTTTGTTTGCATATGGTTAATTGAACTAATTTTTGTTTGTTTAATTAAACCATCTTTATTATTTTTCTTCAACATATTTGTACTGTTCTACTGTCAACTATAACATAGGAGAGTGCAATTTCTTTTAAGTCTTTTAAAAGTATGCTAAAATATAAGTAATTAAATATTTAAGCGACAAGTATAAAAAAATTAAAATTGTCGTAAAGCTATTTTATGTTTGACTATTTACAACAATTTAACAAACTTCCCAAAGATTTAAGATCTAAAATCTCTGAAAAGGGAATTATGTCAAAAATAAGTGAACTGGAGAAAAGATATCAGGTTAATTTAGCAGCTTTAGTTATGAAGGTAATGGTAAAACAGGTTCCATATAAGAATATGGCTTTGTATTTAGCTGGAGAGAATGATCTTACTGAAAAAAAAGCGGAAGAATTAAGTAAAAAATTAAAAGAAACTGTATTTAAAGATGTTAGTGATTATTTAGATAGCAATAAAGGTGAAAATATAAATAATGAAAAAAAAGAAGATAATATAGATAAATTGAAAAAAATAGATAAAAAAGAAGATCCACAAGAATTAATTAATCAGATTTCTAAAAAAGAGGATCATAATACTAAAATAGATAAAGCTACTAAAAATATTATTGATAAAGCGGATGTGAGTTTAAGTAGTAGTTATTTACACGGTAGGCTAAACATGGTTTTACGTACTTATATTAAAGGAGTACGAGATAAAATTTCTACTCGTAGTACTTTGTCTCGATCTGGACAAGAAGGAGGGTTAAGTCTAGATGATGCTAGTATTGATAAGTTATTAAAGTTGGTGGATGAATATAAAAAAAGCCAAGAATCTAAGATTGAAAAACCTAAACCTAAAATTAGTGAAGAGGCAGAAAAAAGAGATAAACTAGAATCTTTAAATGAAAGTTATAATTTAAAAGACTCATTAAAACTTAAAGATAAAGAAAAAGGTAATGAAGTAAATAGCAAGAAGAATAAAGCAGGAGATAAAGAGGTAGAAAAAAATAAAGATGATCTGTATAAAAAATTACACATTAAAAGAGAGATTGCTCCACCTCCTCCTGTTGTTAGCAAGGAAAAAGAACAATCAAAAATTTATAAAAAAGATGATAGTAAAGAAAGTACTGAAGTACAGCCTGAAAATAAAGAGACAGAAGTGAAAGATAATGAAAAACAACAAGCTGAAAAAGATATAGAAAAAAAAGAAGACGTGGACATGAAAAAATCTAAAGAGGTTCAAAATGAAAATAAACAAGAGTTTATAAAACCTGAAGATAAAGATAGTCAAAAGCAGGCAGAAGAACAAAAGCATATAGATAGTAAGAAAAAAAGTTTTGCAGTAAATAATGTAAAGCGAGAAGAAGCAAGTAGTGATCTGAAAGATTCATCTCAAGAGACTAGAAAATCAACTTCAAGTCATTTAAGTCAAGCGCCTGTTAGTTCTGGCAAGAAGTCTATGCAAGATATTAAGGTAAGTCAACGTATCATGGGACCAATTGATGAGCTTAACTTCTTTAACTTGAAAAATTTTAGAAGATTGTCATCTGATCCTCAAGAAGCTTTTGCTAAGATAAAAGAGAAAATTGATTTATTAAGTAAAGAATCATATGAGAAGGGTATTAAAGCTACTCAGGCTTGGAAAAAAAATCCTTTAAATAAATTATATCATCAGATTAGTATAGAAAGTATTAATCAGTCTAAACCTATTAGTGAAGTAATAAAACAAAGACAAGAAAAAAACAGAGATTACTTAAGCAATGAAGAATTAAAGGCCTTAGTATCATTTAATAGGTCACTCATGTTTTAATATATGCAACAATTTACAGTTCCACAATTTATTGAAGTTGAAGCTAAGGTTATTGGTCCTATCACAGCCAGACAGTTTTTAATCTTTATAGCAGCTGCAGTGCTTGGAGGTGTAGCTTATTTAGCTTTTGATTTTGAATTATTTGTAGTAGTAGCTGTAATTTTAATTATTATTGCTGGTGCTTTTGCCTTTTTTAAAATTAATGGCAGACCTCTTCATTTCTTTGTGCTTAATTTAATTCAAACATTAAAGAAACCAGGACTTAGAGTTTGGAATCATAAGCTTGATAAGGACTTTGAAGAAGAGATTGTAAATATTGAGTATAAAGAAAAAATACCAAGAAAAGAATTTTATAACAAATCACGTTTAGCCGAGCTCTCTTTAGTGGTTGATACTAAAGGACAGTATCAAAGCACAGAAGATGAGCCCGGTGATATTCAAATAGATTTAAATTAATTATGGCTAAAGATAAAAAAACAAGTAGCAAAGTTAGTCGTTCTACTCAAGAGTTTCTTGATATTGCTGAAATTAAAGATGATACCGTTATTATGAAAGATGGAACTTTAAGATCAGTGATATTAGTGTCTAGCATTAATTTTTCACTTAAAAGTGAAGACGAACAAAATGCTATTATTTCTTCTTATGTGAGATTTTTAAATAATTTGGATTTTGTTTTTCAGATTGTAATTCAATCTAGAGAGTTAAATATTAATGGATATGTTGAGTATTTAGAAAAAAATGAAAAAGAACAGACTAACAAGCTTTTAAAAATGCAAACAGGGGAATATATTGAATATATTAAAGAACTTACTTCTATTGGTAAGATAATGAATAAACGTTTTTATGTAGTAGTTCCCTATAATCCACTTTCAGATAAAAGGAAAGGTTTTTTTAGTTCACTTAGAGAAGCTTTGAGTCCAGTTAAATCATTAAAATTACAAGAAAAGAAATTCCAAAAATATAAAACCATGTTAGCACGTCGTCTAGCAAGTGTTACAACTAATCTTGAGTCTATGGGCGTGAGTACGGTTAAACTAGATACTCAAAGTTTAATAGAGTTGTATTATAAGACATATAATCCTGACACTGCTAAAAATCAAGAGTTAGCTGATGTTAGGAAATTGAGAGTAGATATTTAATATTATTTGATTATAATTTTGTTATGATAAATTTTCAGAAGAAAAACAAAAAAAAAGCTAAGAATCAAGAAGAACAGGAATTGCAAGAAGAAGAGGTGTCTAAAAAAAGTGAATTGAACCGGACTAAAGATATTATTGCTGATGAAAAATCTTTTCGTAGAGGTATTTTATCTGTTAGGGACTTAATTTCTCCAGCTAGCTTAAAGGTTGATAATACTTTTTTACGTTTAGGACAGCAATATGTTAGAACTGTCTTTGTTATTAGTTATCCTCGTTATATTAGTGTTGGATGGTTTGCTCCCATAATTAATTTAAATGAGACATTTGATGTTTCCATGTTTTTCTATCCAGTAAAGAGCGCAGTTATTTTAAAACAATTAAAGAAAAGAGTGGGTGCTTTGGAAGCACAAATTATATCTGACTCTGAAAAAGGAGCAGCTAGAGATCCTATTAGAGAAACAGCTTTAAGAGATATTGAAGCCTTAAGAGATTCTTTAACTCAAGGTACAGAAAAGTTCTTTCAGTTTGCTCTTTACGTTACTTTGTATACTGAAAGTGAAGAAGAAATGAATAGGTTATCAGACCAGGTGGAAGATATATTTGGTTCGCGTTTAGTATATTCTCGTAGAGTTTTATATCAAGCTGAACAAGGTTTTAATTCTACTCTACCTTTAGGTAATGATGAACTTTATATTACTTTTAACATGAATTCATCACCAGCAGCTTCTTCTTTTCCTTTTATTTCCAGTGAATTAACTAGTGATAGAGGAATACTTTATGGTATTAATAGGCACAACAATAGTTTAATATTATTTGATAGATTTAATTTGCAAAATGCTAATTCAGTGGTTTTTGCTAGCTCCGGTGCAGGTAAAAGTTATGCTATTAAGTTAGAAGTATTGCGGTCTTTAATGATGGGAACTGATGTTATTATTATTGACCCTGAATATGAATATAAACATTTATCTGATGCGGTTGGTGGTACTTATGTAAACATCTCCTTGTCCAGTGAAAATAAAATAAATCCCTTTGATTTGCCTAGAGCTATTGGCGGGGAAGCTAAACCTAAAGATATTATTAGAAGTGCAGTAATTACTTTAAAAGGTTTAGTAAGGTTAATGATTGGTGACTTAGATTATGATCAAGACTCAGTAGTAGATAGAGCTTTGCTTGAGACCTATGCTAAAAAAGATATTACAGCAGATTCAGATTTATCTAATATTGAGCCTCCGATTATGTCTGATTTCCAGCAAGTGCTTGAAGGTATGGAGGGTGGTACTGAATTATCTTTAAGATTAAAGAAATATACGGAAGGAACGTTTGCAGGTTTAATTAATAGTCCTACTAACGTAGAAATGAATAACCAGATGGTTTCTTTTTCTGTTCGTGACCTTGAAGATGAGTTAAGACCAATTGCTATTTATACTATTATTAATTATATTTGGAATATTGTTAGATCAGAAACAAAAAAGAGAATTTTGATTATTGATGAGGCCTGGTGGATGATGCAAAGAGAAGACAGCGCTAAGTTTATCTTTGCTTTGGTAAAGAGATGTCGTAAATATTATTTAGGAGTTACCACTATTACTCAAGATGTTAATGACTTTTTAACATCTCCTTATGGAAAAGCTATTGTTACTAATTCTTCTTTACAATTATTATTAAAACAATCACCTGCAGCTATAGATTTAGTACAAAAAACTTTTTTACTCACAGAGGGAGAAAAGTATTTATTACTTGAATCAGGTTTAGGAGAAGGAATATTTTTTGCAGGTAATAAACATGTTGCTATTAAAGTGGTAGCTTCATATAGTGAAGATCAATTAATAACTTCTGATCCTCGCCAGTTACTTGATATTGAGGAGTCTAAAAAAGAATTTGAGGAAGAGCAACTGGAAGGTGATGATAATAAATAAATTATATGAATAAAAAAACAAAAATAACCATTGCTGTAGTAGTAATCTTATTAGTTTTAATTGGAGTCTTTTTAGTGCTTAATAATCTTAATAAAACAAATCCTGAAGTACCAAAAGATGCAAATAAAGAAACTGAAATTGAAACTGAAAATGAAATTAATGATGAAACTGAACCAGCACCTGAGAATACCCAAATACCAGCTAATCAAGAAGAGCCAATGGTTTATCGTTTTGATGAAGAAGAAGAGGCACAAAGAGAAACAAGTAAAGAAGATTTAAAACAAATGGCCTTTGCTATTAGTGAACGTTTTGGTTCCTATTCAAATGAAGGTAATTTTGGCAATATTAATGATTTAAAAATATATATGACTGATTCAATGAAGTTGTGGGCAGACAATTATATTGAGGAGCAATCAGAAAAAGAATATATTGGTAATTATTATGGTATTACTACTACAGCCTTAGTAGGAGAGGTAACCGAGTTTAATGATGATAGCGCTAGTGTGATAGTAACTACTAAAAGAAAAGAAGTAAAAGATCAACAAGAAAATGTTTATAATCAAGATATAATTATTAATTTTAATAAAGTAGGTGATGAGTATAAAGTTGATGACGCTTACTGGCAATAATATGTTTAAATTTTTAAATAAAAACAATCCACCCACTAAAGCCTTTGTAACTTTTTCATTGTTACTTTTATTTGTTTTCATACTTCTTTTGTTATACTTCATGGGTAGCTATGAAAAGAATCAAGATAGGATAAATATGGAGTCAGTGAGTGTGAATAGTTTTAACCCTATAGATATTTCTAATGATCCTTATATCACTTATTTTGGAGATCAAGAAGATAAAGAATTAAAACCTGTAATTACTAAGTATGATCCTAATTATGGTCCTGAGGATGCAGAAGTTAATATAGTGTATTTTGGCGATTATACTTGCTCATATTGTTTAGAGCAAATTAATATGATAAAAGGAGTTATTGATGACAGTAAGGGTATAAATTTAATTTGGAAAGATTATCCTGAAGATAAAATAAGTAGTAATTCTTGGCAGGGGGCTTTAGCAGGTAGATGTGCTCAATCACAAAATAAGTTTTGGGAATTTTTAAATTCATATAGTTCTCAATATTCTACTTTCAGCACTCAAAGTGGCCTTAGCCAAAATCAGTTCAATAACTTTATTTTTGGTCTAGCAGAAGCTACGGATTTAAATATGAAGAAATTCAAGTCTTGTTATAATAATTTAGAACATAGTGATGTGTTAGCTAGCTCTATAGCTGAAGCTAGAGCACTAAAGCTTCCTGGAGTACCATATACTTATATAAATGACAGAGAACTGCTAGGAGAGTTTAATAGAGCGCTATTAATAGATGAGATTAAAAGAGCGTTAGATAGATAATAAGCACTTAATATATATGACAGCTAAAATTAAAGAAATATATTCTTGTAGTAAATGCGGCGCCCAGTCCTCTAAATGGAGTGGGCGTTGTCATGAGTGTGGTGCTTGGGGTACTATGGAATCTGAAATTAAAGAAGAAGAAAGTTCAAAAAAAACAGCTCGTGCACAAGCTAAACCTGCAGATATAATTGATTTAAAAACATTAAAGGAAGAAGAGTTTAGTAAAATGAGTTTTTCTTGGTCTGAAGCAGAGAGAGTCTTGGGCGGTGGCATAGTTCCGGGGTCACTAACTCTTTTTAGTGGAGAGCCTGGTATTGGTAAATCAACCATGTTAGCTCAAATAGCGGACAAATTAGCTAAGAATTATAAAGTTCTTTATGTTAGTGGTGAAGAATCTGCTGGGCAGGTAAAGTCACGACTGGAACGATTAAATTGTAGTATAGAAAATATTAAATTTGTTAGTGAAACTAATTTAGAAAAAATTGCTTCTTTGCTTAGTTCATATAAGCCAGATTTAGCTATAGTAGATTCTATCCAGACTATTCATTCTAGTGTTATTGAATCAGAGCCAGGCAATCTGTCACAAATTAGGGGATGTGCTAGTCAGTTTTTGGAAATTAGTAAACAAGAAAATATTAGTATAATTTTAATTGGTCATATTACTAAAGACGGACAAGTGGCAGGTCCTAAGTCTTTAGAACATATTGTTGACACTGTTTTATATTTAGAGACAGATTTAAGTAATAATTATACTGTTTTAAAAAGCACAAAAAACCGCTTTGGCTCTACTTCTGAAATTGGTCTTTTTGAAATGACAAGCACTGGTTTCAAAGCAGTTGAAGAAAGTGTTGATATTTTCATCTCTAAAGAAATTAGTAATATGTCAGGTTCAGTTATTAGCTCAGTTATTGAAGGTACTAGACCCTTTCTTTTAGACATTCAAGCTTTAGTTAGTAAAACCATCTTTGGCTATCCACAAAGAAAGTCAGCAGGGTTTGATCTTAATAGATTGCAAGTTCTCACAGCTGTAATTAGTAAAAGAACTAAACTTAATTTAGTTGCTAAAGATATTGTTTTAAATATTGTGGGAGGACTTAAAATGAGTGATCCAGCTCTTGATTTAGCAGTGTGTTTAGCTATTATTTCCTCAGGCTTAGATTTGAAAATAGATAGGCAAACTCTTGTTTTAGGAGAAGTTGGATTAGGAGGGGAAGTGCGCTCTATTTCTAAAATAGATGCTAGAGTGAAGTCGGCTATAAAGTTAGGGTTCAAACAAATAATTATACCTCAAAGTCAAGTTAAATTATTTAAAGATAATAAGACAAATAAAGGCGCTAGTATAATAGGTGTTAAAGAGATAAAGGATTTAATGGATATTTTTAAGTAATAAAAAAGAGCGATTAAATAATCGCTCTGTTTGTTGTTTGATGAGATAATTTATGCGTTGGTAGATAAAACGTGTTTTTGTAAGTGTTTTTCTGTTGAAAGTGGTTTCTTTTTTGCTTTCTTTTTTCTTCCTCTTTTTGTTTTTTGGGCAAAATTAACAATGTCTTGTCTGACAACAGAATCCATAATTATTTTTTGTCTAACTTCACGAGGGCCTTTAATTTTTCCATTAATAATTGGATAGATTGTAACGTGTATCCCCCCTTTTTTTATTCTAGCTGAACATTTATCAACGTGTGCCATGCTAGTGTTTTTTTCATCTACTTGACAGGTGGGAAGAGATAATACTTTTTTAGTTTCTCCTAAGCTTAATTTTTTTTTACTCATCATGACCTAAATTTTTTGAGTTAATACTAATAAATTGTAAAATAACTACAACTAGTATACATTAATATATTTTTAAGGTCAATTGATGTTGACACTTTAATTAATAAGTGTTATAATATATATATAAAATAAAGTAAGGAATAAATAGAACATTCACAAAAAAATAAAATATCATGAAAAAACAGAAAATGAAAAACGTATTGTTATTGTCATTGCTTTTTTTATCAGGGTTATTAGTAGCTCTTAGCATCACTTCTATTATTTTAATAATAGCAGTCTCTTTCCAAAGTACAATTCCTGGTAATAGTTTTTTAGAGGAGGTAGCAAGATTTGCTTTTCTTAATCCTATTCTAAGCCTTTTTTTAACTATAATATCAGTAATATTTTTAGTACTACTAAAAAAACCTTTTAAAAACCTTTTAAAAAGAAATAAGATTGAAAAAAAATTAAATGAATTTTTTAGCGATTGACAATAGTTTTCAACAACAGGGGTCTAAATTTAGATCCCTTTTTTTATTGGTTTTTTATATATGTTTTAGCTTCGTCCTGAGCTTTTTTAATTAGTTCAAGGTCAAATAAAGAAGCAAACTTTAATTCAGGGAAACCACTTTGTATGGTTCCATACATCTCACCTGAACCTCTTAGCTTTAAGTCTTCTTCAGCTATTTTAAAGCCATTATTATATCTTTCTAGTACTTGTAATCTTTCTTTGCTTTTAGTAGAAGAAATATTTGAAAGCATTAAAAAACAATATGATTTTTTATTGCTTCTACCCACTCTGCCTCTAAATTGATGAAGTTGAGCTAGTCCAAATCTACTGGCATCCTCTATCATCATAACGGTAGCGTTTTTAATATCAACACCTACTTCAACTACAGAAGTACTAACTAAAATCTTAAATTTATTACTTAAAAAATCTTGCATAACTTTGGTTTTTTCTTCAGCTTTCATTTTACCGTGTAAAAAAGCAATATCTATATCAGGAAAAACATTTTCACTAAGATTTTTGTATTCTTCTTTAACAGATCTAACCCCTAGTTTATCTGACGGATCTACTAAAGGACAGATAACAAAAACTTGTTCATTGTTTTCTATTCTTTGTTTAATGAATTGATGAACTTTGTATTTATTTTCTTCTGAAACTACTTTTGTGTTAATACTTTGTCTGTCTTTAGGTAAGGTTTTAATATTAGAGACATCTAAATGTCCATAGATAGATAAGGCTAAAGAGCGAGGGATAGGAGTAGCTGTGAGGGAGAGGTAGTGAGGTGTGAGTTCGTCTGCACGTTTGGCTAGTTTTTGTCTTTGCTCAACTCCAAAGCGATGTTGTTCATCTACAATAACTAAAGCTGGTTTTTCTATAGGAGTATCTTTTTGAATAAGGCTTTGTGTGCCAATAATTATATCAGCTTGAAAATATTTAGCCTTTTTTATTTGCTCTGCTTTTTTCTTTCCTTTTTTATTGTCTTCTTTTTCAGTTTGAGTGATAAAGTTAGATTTTTTAAAGCTTCTGGTATATAAACTAATTTTTATATTAAAATCTTTTAATAATCTCTGTATTGTTTGATAATGTTGCTGGGCTAGTATTTCTGTAGGAGCCATGAGCAAGGATTGTTCATGTTTAGCATGGTTTTTCTTTCTATTTAGGGCTGAATTTAAGAGTGCCATGCTAGCCACTACGGTTTTTCCACTACCAACATCCCCTTGTAGTAGTCTAGTCATTGGTTTTTTTGTTTCTATATCTTGCAGTATTTCCCAAGCAGATTGTTTTTGTTGAGGCATTAGCTTAAAGGGTAAACTTGAGACAAAGTTTTTAGTTTCTTCTTGTCGGAACTTAATAACAGGAGACTTTTTATTTTTAAGTTCGTGTCTTAGGGTTAATGATTTGATTTGTAGTCCAAAAAGTTCTTCAAAGGCTAAGCGCTTTTGTGCTTCTTTTATATCATTTTTGTCTTTAGGGAAGTGAATTTTTTCTATAGTATCTTTAATATCTAAAAGTTTTAGCCTTTTTTTGGTATCAAAAGGTAAACTATCCTCTAATTCTTTAGTTAGAGGCATTACTTGTTTTAATAAGTATCTTAGTTGTTTGTTAGTTATGCCCGCACTTAGGTGATAGAAGGGAATTATACCTTGAGTGTGAATTAATTCTTGATTATTACCAATCTTTTCATAAACAGGGGAGCTTAAAGTTAATTGTCCATTTTTTTCCTCTAATTTTCCACTTAAAGAAACACTGTCACCAGCTTTAAGGTTTCTACTTAAATAGGCTTGATTAAACCAAACCACTTTTATGGTCCCTGAGTCATCACTTACTAGTGCTTCGGTAATGTTTAATCTTTTCTTAAAGCTTCTTTTGTTTTGGATAAGTTCTATTTCTCCTTGTATATTAGCTGTTTCACCAATTTTAAGTTGAGATATGCTCTTAGTTTTACCAATATCTTCATAGCGCCAAGGGAAGTAATATAATAAGTCCTCGACTGTTTCAATGTCTAGTTTAAATAGTTTATTACTAATTATTTTGCCTACTCCTTTTAGTTGTGAGATTGAGCTGTTTAGATTTATCATATTTATATTATAGCAAGAAGGAGATGGAAATTAAATAAAACACAGCTTTTTAGCTGTGTTTTAAAATGTGCCCTCACTAGGAATCGAACCTAGATTTCAAGATCCGCAATCTTGTGTTCTATCCGTTGAACTATGAGGACTGCTGTTTACTGTACAAAATAACAAAAGAAAAGTAAAGGGAAAGCATGTCCTCCCGTTTTTTAAATATTTATCTATTGCAATTTTAGCATCCTAGCAATACTTTCTGAGACTGGTTCATGGTTTCTATCTAAATCTTCATCAAGGTATTGTAATAGATATCTTCTAACAATTAAAGGATCTTGCTCCATTAAAGGTATGGTCATTCTATTTCTAAGATTGTTATTGAAAGTGAAGTAAAGATTTTTAATATCTTCTTTGGGTTTATAGACAATACTAAAATTTTTTATTTCATCATAATCATAGAATTTACTACCAATTACAGTTCCTTCCTCTTCTAAAATAAAGTCTATCATAAGAGCCTTTTTTTTGTCATAATAAAAAAGTAAAAAAGAACCTATAAGCATAATAATGGTAAATAAATAGTTGGTTGTAACAATAGAGTATGTTAGTATGGCTAGTATTACAATAATTGCAATAATATACCAACGTTTATTTCTTTCAGGGCTGTCATATTCTGGAATTTTCCAATTTATTATGTTTTCTTGTTTATTTTCTTCGTTCATATAAATTGACAAGTGAGTATATTTTTTATATATTAATTATAGCATAATTATATTTATCTTTACAGGGCGAAGTTAGTTCGCTTTTATATTTATTAATATTTCTATATATCACAATGTATATAGTAATATAATATTTAGTATAGTATATAATATCTAGGAGAGGTGCCGGAGCGGTCGAACGGGGCACCCTGCTAAGGTGTTGTACCCTTAACGGGGTACCGAGGGTTCGAATCCCTCCCTCTCCGCATTAGAACAGATCTAGTATTAGGTCTGTTTTTTTATATAAGATTTTTATAAATTTTATATAGCATTTGTTATGCTAATAGTATAATAATATTAAAGAATATATAAGTAAAAAAGATAATACAATTATACTACTTAAAGATAAAAAAGTTCGTCGTCACTTTGATGAAGACAAAGAACTTTGGTATTTTTCTATTATAGATGTAGTTGAAATATTAACAGATTCTTCTATTCCTAAAAGATACTGGGCGGACTTAAAAAATAAGTTAAAAATTGAAGGAAGTGAAGTGTACGATAAAATCGTACACTTGAAGATGCTATCGTTGGATGGTAAACAGCGAGAAACAGACTGTCTTTCTACAGAAAATCTATTACGTCTAATTCAATCTATACCATCGCCAAAAACAGAACCTTTTAAGATTTGGTTAGCTAAGGTAGGTTATGAAAGAATAGAGGAAATAGAAGATCCGGAACTAGCAATAGATAGAGCTATGGAGACTTATTTAAAAAAGGGTTATTCTAAAGAATGGATTAATCAAAGACTCAAGACAATTGAAATTAGAAAAGATTTAACAGATGAGTGGCAAGAAAGGGGAGTTAAAAGAGGTCTGGATTTTGCTATTTTAACAAATTAAATAACTAAAGCGTGGTCTGATAAATATATAAAAGAATATAAAAAGTTTAAGAATCTTAAAAAGCAA
>DATFJU010000028.1:0-6327 GCA_035269015.1 Patescibacteria group bacterium
AATGTATTTAATATTAGTTAGTTTAATAGTTTCCAGTAGTAGAGAATATTATTTAAAAAATTAAAAATACATGAAAAAATACTCATTAGAAATAATTGTTTTTATCAGTGGAGCTATGCTTATGATACTTGAGTTAGTGGGCTCAAGAGTGGTAGCTCCTTACGTAGGTACTTCAACTTTTGTTTGGACTAGTTTAATTGGCGTAATTTTAGCTAGTTTAAGTTTAGGTTATTATTTGGGTGGTAAGCTTGCTGACAAAAATCCTAAAGCAAAAAAACTTGCCTGGATTATCTTTATTGCCTCAGTTCTAATAGTATTAACTTGGGTTATTAAAGACGAGGTTATGCTCATAACTAGCTTCATTAGTGATAATCGTTTTAGAGCCTTATTTAGTGCTATCATACTCTTTGTACCGACAAGTTTATTTTTAGGCATGGTCTCACCTTATGCCTTCAAACTAAAGCTATCTAGTTTAGATACTAGTGGAGAAACTGCTGGTACTTTATATGCGCTCTCCACACTAGGGAGTATTATTGGCACCTTTTTAGCAGGTTTTTATTTAATACCAAGTTTAGGTACTCAAAAGTTGTTAATACTTATAGCCCTTGTTTTAGCTTTGAACACTTTATTAATTAAGGAGGGGCGCTTATGGTATTTTAGAGTTTTATACTCTTTTATTTTAGTTATACTGTTATTTTTTAATTTAAATACTGTTGATGTGCAGGCTAAAAACTTTATTGATTTAGATACAGAGTATAGTCGTGTCTTTATATATGACACTGAGATAAAAGGTAAAGAGGTAAAAGTACTACTAAGAGATGATAAGTTTCACAGTGCCAAGTATTTAAATAGTGATGAACTGGTTTTTGATTATACTAATTATTATAATTTAGCTTTAGAGCTATTACCGGCTAGTCGTAAAACTTTAATGATAGGTGGTGCCGCTTACTCCTATCCGCAATTTCTCTTAAATTATTATCCTGATTTAGATGTTGATGTGGTAGAGATTGATCCAAAACTTACAAAACTAGCTAAAAAGTATTTTGGTTTAAAAAATGATGATAATTTAAATATATATCACAACGATGCCAGGATATATATTGATAACAATAAAAAAAAGTATGACATTATTTATGGTGATGCTTTTTCCTCTCACTATAGCGTGCCTTATCATCTAACAACTTTAGAGTTTAATAGGAAATTATATGATTCATTAAATAGTGAGGGTATTTATATTATGAATATTATTTCCTCAATTGATGGTCCTAAATCACAGTATTTCAAAGCACAATATAATACGACTGCTAGCGTTTTTGATGAGATACTAGTTTTTCCTGTATTAAATAAAAAGGATGAGGATATGGTACAAAATATAATCCTTTTAGCGTATAAAGGTAATAAAGATAAAGATTATTTAATTAATAGTTTACAAAACAGCAAGTATATAAATAATCTTTATTTAACTAATGGTTTTAATTTTAATATGATCTTAACCGATGACTACGCTCCAGTAGAATATTATATTAATAAAATTAAATAAGTATTGATATATTTAAGATTATATTGTATAGTAATAATCAATAAAAATTATCTTAAAATTATGTCAGAACAAATTATTTCACAAGATGGATACAATAAATTAAAAAATGAATTAGATTATTTATTAACCACCAAAAGAAGGGAAATTGCCGATAGAATTGAAAGAGCTAAAGAATTAGGTGATTTAAGTGAGAACGCTGAATATAGTGAAGCAAAGGATGCTCAATCCTTAAATGATACTAATATAATGGAAATTTCAAATACATTAAAAAATGTTACTGTAGTTGATAACAAAAAATCTAAAAATGAGATAGGCATGGGTTCCATAGTGACAGCAAAAAATGGTCAAAAAGAAAAGAAATTTACTATTGTTAGTTTTAACGAAGCTGATCCTCTAGAAGGTAAAATATCTAATGAATCACCACTTGGTTTAGCATTTTTAGGAAAAAAGAAAGGTGAAGAAGTGGTTGTGAGAACTCCTAAAGGGGAAGTTAAATACAAAATTCTTAAAATTGAATAATATGGAAAATAAAAGTATTAACGAAAAAGAAGACAGATTAAAAAAGTTAAATAATTTAAAGGATTTAAATATTAATCCCTATCCTGCTAAATCAAGCAGGGATACTTATGTTAAAGAATTTGTTAATAATTTTGATAAATTAAATAGTGAACAAAAACAAATTACTATAGCAGGAAGAATTAGATCTCTTAGATCTCATGGAAATTTATCTTTTATTAACCTAGAAGATGAGTCTGGAACTATACAGGTAGTTATTTCAAAAAAAGAACTAAATAATATTGATGATTACAAGGTTTTTAGTAAAAATATAGATAATGGTGACTTTATACAATTTAGTGGAGTGGCTTTTATAACTCACAAAGGTGAAAATAGTCTTTTGTGTAAAGATTTTAAAATATTAAGCAAAACTCTTAGACCTATACCTGATGCCTGGTATGGCCTTAAAGATGAAGAAGAAAGATATAGAAAAAGATATTTAGATATACTTTTAAACCCAGACCTTAGAGACATGATTAAAAAGAGAGCTAAGTTTTGGCAGTCTATGCGCCAGTTTATGCTTAATAAAGGCTTTCTTGAGGTGGAAACACCAGTCTTAGAAACAACGCCTGGTGGTGCGGATGCTGAAGGCTTTATAACTCATCACAATGCGCTAGATATTGATGTTTTTTTAAGGATTTCAACTGGAGAGCTTTGGCAGAAGAAATTAATGGTAGCTGGTTTTGAAAAGACTTTTGAGATAGGTAGACAGTTTAGAAATGAGGGTATGGATGCTGAACATTTGCAAGACTACACCCAAATTGAATTTTACCTTGCTTATGCTGACTATGAAAAAGGTATGGAAATAGTGGAAGAGATGTATAAATATGTAGCAAAGGAAACATTTGATACTTTAAAGTTTAAAATCAGAGGCTTTGATATTGATTTAGGTAAAAAATGGGAAAGATATGATTATAGAGAAACAGTTAAAGAGAAAACTGGTATTGATATTTTAGATACTAATGAAAAAGAAATTAAAGCTAAACTTGATGAATTAAATGTGAAATATGATAAGAAAGGCTTTAACATTACCAGAGCTATAGATAATCTTTGGAAGTACTGTAGAAAGCAAATTGCCGGTCCAGGTTTTTTAGTTGGTGTTCCAATTACTGTTTCACCACTGGCTAAACAAGATGATAATCACCCTGAGATAGCTCAAAGATTTCAACCTATCATTGCTGGCTCAGAGTTAGGAAATGGTTATAGCGAGTTAAACAATCCTATTGAACAAGAAAAGCGCTTTAAAGAGCAACAAAAACTAAGAGAAGCAGGGGACAAAGAAGCACAAATGCATGATAAAGGCTTTGTAGAGGCTCTAGAATATGGCATGCCACCTACTTGTGGTTTTGGTACTAGTGAGAGACTATTCTCATTTTTAATGGATAAATCAGCTAGAGAAGCACAAATATTTCCACTTCTAAGACCTAAGAAATAGTTTCTTAATTATATAAACAATAATTAAATACAATAAATGCTAGTACCTAAATACTAGCACTATTCGGGGATCGTCTAATGGTAGGACGCCTGGTTCTGGTCCAGGTAATCGGGGTTCGAATCCCTGTCCCCGAGCAGTCACGTGAGTTTTTCGAGAGACTCGTATACATCTAGAAAACACCAACTTTATGTTGGTGTTTTTTTGTTATATTTTTTTATTTTATATTAACTATGATATAATAATTATGTAATATTAGTAAAGAACTTAATTATTATTTATGCCAAAAAAATATAAAAAAATAATTATAAGTTTGTTATTAATTTTTATTTTAGATTATATTTTAATTAAAGCAATTAATGATAAAATAGAAATAACAAAGGAAATGATAGGTCACTTATCTATGATATCAATAGTAGTTTTATATTTTTTTACTGTACACCTTAAAACAATCAATGATTTTTTTGAAAAAATTCCAAAATTTTTAAGTGCTATATTATTTTGGGGTATATTATTTGCTTTGGTTTAAGTTTTAAGCTTATTATCAATAGATGGGATGATTAGTTTTTATGGCATATTTTTCACTATGATAGTTTTTATGATTGTAGAATCTGTATATGAATAATTAATTTATAATTATTAATATAATTAATTTATATGAGCACTAATTTAAAAAATAAAATTTTAGTTTATTCTTTACTGTTTTTAATTTTACCTCTTCAAATACAAGCTTTGACAGCCCCTGACTTAAATGATTCTCCGGTGTATAATTATAGTTCTTACGAGATTATTCCAGGAGGAGAAGGGAGAAACTATAATCTGACACCTGCTTGTGAAAAAATAGAAGGGCGCTTTTTTAATGAAATCAATGAATGCATAGCAATTTGCGATGAATGCGTTTTGAGAGACAATGGCTGTTGGTATTGTCTAGATTCCACCCCAGAATTTAACGAAGAAAAATCAATTCAAACAAATAATAATAAAGTATTTTGGCAGCAAGTAAAAAACTGGCTCTTTAATTTATGGAATAATTTTCTTAATATTTTTCAGAACCAACCTCAAAAAAAGGATGGTGAAAATGAGAGTAAAGATAAACAAGAAAAAAATGATTTAAGTAAAAAAATTACAGAATTTTTAGAAACTGAACAAAGAGGAGAAAATATAAATGAAAAAACAAAAGAAGAATTAGAACAAAATTTAAAAAAAAGAATTAAGAGTGCCCGAAGTTTAGCTGAACTTTTTAAGTTAAGAGAGCTTGCTTCTTGGTGGTGTGTTAAGAAGCACGGCTTAAACGGTGAAGGTTTAGAAGTATGCGAAAAATCTTTAGCTAACTTAATTAGGCAAAAAGGAGATAAATTTAAAGAAGAAGAATTGGCAAAGATTAATGAAGAAAATATTTCACCAGAAACTTTTCAAAAAATGAGAAGCCTTTATGCTTTACTCGCCTCGGCTCAAAATACTCAAGGAGAAGGAACTTTTTTCTCTACGGAAAACATTATTAACGTTAGAAAAAAGCTCAGAGAAAAGGCCCAAGTATTTTTAAATAAAGCTTTACTAAAAGCAAATTGGAATGAAATTGAAGCTTGGTTTGATTTTGTTTTAGCTTATACCAGAGTCTCAGACAATCAGGGTAGCGGATTATTTAAAAATAGCACTCCTCTAACTAAAGCCCAGTATCGTTATCGTAGATTGTTGCTTCTTAGATTAGCAAATATGGATATTTGCAATCCTAACCAAGAAAAACTTAACAAATTGAAAGAAAAATTAAAATCCGGGCGAGGGTGTGAGGTAAAATTAGGAAGCAAAGAAGCGTGCCAAAAGTTAGCTCAAGGAAATCTTGAAGAAACTTATAAAATTTTATATAAAAAAGATCAAAGTGATGAAGCTAACAACTTAGAAGAAAATAAAGTTTCCGAACCAATTAATTGCGAGAAATTTAAAGAGGTTAGTAAAAAAGAAATTGAGGAAAAAAATGATAACGAAGAAGAAGTTAATATAGGAACAAATATTAGTTATGAAACGGAAAAAACACAAAAACCGGAAAACGATACAGAAAATAAGGACATAATTGATTGTAATAATGGACTTTGCGATGTACCTGAAAAAGAAAATGATATTAATATAGACCAAGAAGAAACAATAGAAAATATAAATGAGGGAATAAGTACTTCTTCTCCGATAGAGAACAACGAAAAAATTGATAAAATTTGTCAGTTTGAAACTACTTTTAATGATATTACCGGATGGAGCTTTATTATCTCTAGTTGTGACCAACCTGAAAATAGAATTTACGATTGTATTTTAGAATGCGGACTCTTACCTCCACAAAAGATTTTCAATCAAGAAGAGAGACTTTGTTATGAAACTGCCGGAGGGTTTATTGATTACAATTTAGAAGTTCCTTGCCGCTATGATCAAGCTCCTCCGGAGGAAATTGAAGTTTGTGTTAATAATTGTTTAAATTACTAAAATCAATTATTGAATTTTAAATAAATTATTTTACTTTGATTCGAATTTCGTCCGTCTCTCCAAATAGTTAACGAAAATATCAATCCTATGTTATCTTTCTTATATAAAATGTTAAATTAATACTTATGAAAAAAATTTTTGTTATTATTTTTATTTTATAATTCCAATCAATACAAAAAAGAATATAATTAAAAATAGTTGATTATTTTTAAAAGATAATTTATTAGTTATTATAAATAAATTAAATAAAATTAAAATATATGAAAATTTTAATTATCGACAACGACCTTAGTACTGTTAAAACTCTTGAAGCTTTAATATCAAATCGAGA
>DATFJU010000029.1:0-16549 GCA_035269015.1 Patescibacteria group bacterium
CTTTAAAGACTCTAGATAACCCTGGATACTACCATCTTCTCCGCCCTGACCATGTAAAGCTGGTATGCAAAAATCAAACTTTTTATTTTTAAAATCTAAACTAAATTTTTCCAAATCAGTTTTAGGGTCATATTTAAAAACTGTATAGCCAGCCGACTCTAAGGTTTTTATAATTTGAGCACCAGTATTTAAAGATACTTCCCTTTCTAAGGATGTGCCCCCTAGAAGAACTGCAATTTTTAACTTTCTCTTCATACAACTTTTCTTCTTATATTAACTGCTAATCTAATAAGTGGTTCATAGATAATGGTATCTGCTAGATCAGCTATATTTGCAAAAGAATTAGCATCAGAATTTAAAGAAGATACTACTTGTACTCTATCACCTATTTGCGCTTTATTATCACCCAAATCAACACAAGTTAAATTCATACAAACATTACCACTAATTTGAGCAAAGAAAGGTTTATCTTTGCTCATAATTTTCAACTTACCTTGATTAGATAAATGTCTAGGTAAACCTTCACTATAGCCAAAAGGTATAACTGCAATAGTACTATCCTTCTCACTACTAAAATTTTCATTATATGAAACTATTTCTTGAGCTTTAATTTTTTGTAATGAAATAATTTGTGAATATACTTTTAAGGCCGGTTTTAATTGTTTTGCTATTTCATATTTATTATGCTGTGGATCTATAATATTATAGCCATAAAAGCCTATACCAGCTCTATAGGCGCTGTATTCCCTCTTTAAGGTGAAAACACCCGCACTATTACCCAAATGCGTTTTTAAGCCTTTATAGCCATTTTTTTGCATAAACTCTAAAGCCTGAGCAAAGTTTTCCTCTTGAGTGTCATTAAACTTCGATAATGTCTCGGCTGAAGCTAAATGTGACGCTAAACCTACTACTTGTACCTTATTTAAATAAAAAGAATTATCTTCAATAAACTTAGGCAAATCTTTGATTCCCTCCCTATTCATACCTGTATTAACAAATAAATGAACTTTAGCTTTCTGGCCAAATTTAGTAGCTATATGTCGCAGTGTTTTATAATTATATACATAAAACTCTGTTTTATTTAGTTTAGTGTAAGTATAAGCTTTAAGAGGCATTTCACCCATAATAAGAACTCTACCTTTGAAATACTTATAAGCTATTTGAGCTTCAGGAAAAGAATCTACCGCCACAGTCTTAACCTTATTTTTAATAATTTGGCACAATTCTTTTAAACCATGACCATAAGCATTAGCTTTTAAAACTGGAATTATTTGTGAATTAGGTCTTTCTCCTTCAAGTATTTTAAGATTATGTAAAAGATTATTTTTTTGTATTTCAATAATATTTAAAGTTTCGTATTTAGGTTTTTTGTACGCTTTAAGACTATCTATTATCATAATAATGTTTCTTAATTTTCAACTCTACCTTGACCCGAAGCTAATGGATCATGCGTTAATTCTGCATTTATATCTGGAAGACTAAAATTTATGTTTTTTTGAGTAAAGGTATCATAAGCAGTAACTGTAATATCTTTAAACAATAAAGGTATAGAATTAATTTGAGCTGTGTCAGGAATTAATGTTAAAGCAAAACGAGCACTACTATTGAGATCTTTATTATCTATATTTCTTATTTGCCAGGTTACCTTATTTGAGCCAGGGGCCTGATAAATACTACCATTAACAACACTCTTTTTATTTGCCCATCTAACATTTTCAGCCAGCTTTCCGCTTAGACTAAAGTCAACTAAAGCATTTCCATAATTGCTAGCTTCAAGAAATATCCAATACGTAGTTGGGAGTCCATCTACTGGAGGCAAAGGTCCAATACCTAACTGATCTCCTTGTGGACTGTAATAATATGCTTTTGAACTAGCTTCTAAATTACTTAAAAGCTTAATTGGTTCAGAGCTAACTTGATAACTGTAGCGACTTTGATTAGATAAATAAGAAGGTTCAACTCTTAATTCAAACTCGGGATTAATCACATCTTTTTCTTGTTTAGCATTAATTTTTAAACTAAGGTGAACTGATTCCTGAGATTCTAAATTTTGTTTAAGTCTAATAATCTTATCAATTATTTCTACGTTCGAAATTGACTGGTTTAAACTTAAATTATCTAAGATGATATTATCATCTGCTCCTATTCTAAAAGCAAGGTCAGATAAAGTATTATTTGAATTGTTTTTAAAATCTAAATTAAAACTAATAGTATTGTTATTGTTATTTAGATATATAAGTTGTGATTCTAATTCAGGATCAAATATATCTACTTGTTTTTGCCATTTATTTTGCAAAAGCTCTTTTCCTTTTTTGATTAAGTATGTTTGTATTTCTAGATTATCACTTTGTTTATCTCTAGGACTAATTAATTTAAATTCTATATTTTTTATTTCACCAACTTCTATTTTATCAACTATTATTTTATTATTTTCTATATCTTCATTAGAGCTTAAAAGCCAGTCATCAGAAACCTTTAAGTACATACTTCTTATATCCTTAACGCTGGTATTTTCAATATTAACTCTAAATTTATTTTCAATATTTTTATATATTTTATCAGGAGCTATAACTTGCATATCCAAAGAAGAATCTTCAATATTATATAAATATGAACTTAGAACACCACTTTTACCACAACTACTACAATTAAAATTAAAAGAAATGGCCTGTTGCTTACCAATATCTGCATAAACATAACCACTAATCTTCACTTCTCCATTAGAACCAGAGCTTAATTTACCTAGTTTAAAAGTATGTGTGTCCTGATTATATTTATCACTCGGTACAGCTCTAACGAACTCAAAATTATCAGGCAAATTAACAGCGATAGTATTATCACTACTAGAATTATTAGTCTTGTATTTTAAATGAAATGTTTGTAACTCTGCGCTCTTTATTATCTTATGATTAGTTCCTGATTCTAAATTTATCTGTGCGTGTGGTTGCCAAAAGCTAAGCCACAAAATAATTACTAAGAGGACTACAATAATTCCTGCCATTACTAGATCAGCCCAGAGATGAAATTTACTATTTTTATAATGCTTTTCATGCCTTCTTCTAAAATGTGAATTAATGTTTAAATTACCAATAACTAAATTAGATCCTGTTCCCATATTTAAACCGTCTTTAGTTAGAGTTAAACCACTCTTTTGTGTGGCATTTTTATCATCGGATTGTTTTTCAAGACTTGTTTGCTTTTTTTTATCTACAACTGAAAGATTAGCATCCTCAAGACTATACACTTCTTTGTTTTTTTTCTTTTTTTTAGTCATATTAAAAATTAAAAGTTTGTGTAAGGATCTCTTTGACCCCATCACCATTTATATCTAAAGTGATAACTTTTATACCCTCAGTAAAACTGGGCTCATAGGCTAAAAAACTATCAAGAAGTTTACCATCTCTATTAAATATCTTAACACGTGGGCTTCCTCCAAGTCCAGCACTGCTTACTATCTCACCTTTACCATCACCGTTAACATCACCAACACTAAGACTAACACCACCTTTAAACTCACGATCATAAGCGAAAAAACCACCAATTAAAGGTTTACCGTCTTTAGAAAATACTCTGACATGCGGACCACCTCCAGGGCCAGCGCCAGTAATTATTTCCTTAGTACCATCATTATTTAAATCTAATACAGCCACATTTACCCCTCCTCTAAAATTTGTTTCATAAGCGAAAAAACCACCAATTAAAGGTTTACCGTCTTTAGAAAATACTCTGACATGCGGACCACCTCCAGGGCCAGCGCCAGTAATTATTTCCTTAGTACCATCGCCATCAAGATCAGCTATAGCGACTGATATTTCTCCTTGAAATTTATTATCATAGGGTTCAAATTCTTTATACACTCTGCCATTTTTATATATACTAATAAGACCAGCATAGTTAACTAAGGTTTCTTTTATACCATCATTATCTATATCACTAACTATAATCTGACTTTCGCCTGGATAAGCATCTTTATAAGCAAAAAAACCGTTACGCACTTGTTTTCCATTTTTATCAAAAACTCTAACATAAGCACCATTATCAAAAACTGCACCTTCAATTTCTGTTTGTCTTTTTTTTAAAATCACAGCATCTTTAGGTTCTAAATTTACATAATTAACAATAGTACCATTGTTAATTTCAGGAGCCTGATCTCCTTTCAGTCTCTCAAATTCTTCTTTATCAAAAAAATAAGATTTCTTCTCCTGACTAGAATTTAGTACAGCTACTCCTTCATCAAAATCTCTACGCCATAAGCCAGGCTTTATTTGTGAACTACTTGAGAGTAAATTATTAGCTTGACTTTGTGGTTGACCTAAAGAAAATTCATATTCATCGTAAAACCAAAGTTCTCCTTGTTTATATATACTTTCATTGTAACCAAAATAACCATTTTCCATTAAAGTAGAAGCAAGGCTGTAGCGCATTTTTTGATAAGGATTATTTTGATCATTGAAAGAAAGAATAACTGGTGTTTGTGGTTTTTTATTATAATCCTTTAGTCTCATATATGTTTGCATCGAACCTGACCAATTTCCACCATTTTCCCAACTAGAAGGAAAACTCTCTAACATCATACCGTTTAAATAGTTTTGATATTCATAAAATACTCTACCATTACCCATAATAATAGCTTCCGGATTTAAGTTTCTACTAATAAGTAACATTTCCTTAGTACCTTGATTCCAGGCACTATCCATATAAGCATTACTAGTTCTTTGCTTATTATTATTAATATCAATATTGGCATTATTAAGCCAGGAAATATCTCCCCAAGTATTATCATAGAAAACTCCATCCCAAAGTCCTGTGCTTAAAATTTCTTCATCTACAAACCTAGGTAAAAACTCATTCCATTTTTCATTATTATTAGAGACACCAGCACCAACTGTCATATTTAACATCTTAGTTCCCTGCCAAAAACTAATTTTATTTCCTTGATAATCTCTTAACCACCAAGAATCAGCTATTTGATCATACAATTTAGCTCGTAAACTAGCATTTATTTGAAATGATTGCTGACTATAATCAATAATCTCTTGTGAAGTAATGTAAGCCAATATCTTAATATCAGGATTATATCTCCTTATTTTTCTAATAGCCTCTGGACTATTTTCTTGCACTTCCATATCTAAAATTAGCAGGTCCCATTTAGCAAGATCTACAGCTTCACTATCATCAAGAGACCATTCCAAATAATAATTAACTAAACGTGGATAATCTACTTGCGCTATTGCTTGTGAATTATTATTTATAGACAACAAAAAAGACAAGCCTAGAACAATTATTAAGCATAGTTGTATAAAGCTTGTCTTCATGGTTATATAATTACTTTAAGATATGATATTTTTTAGGTAAGTACTTATGCAGTATTTTAGGAACTTTAACGCTACCATCTGCTGTTTGATTTTGTTCCAAAATAGCTGGTATTACCCTACTAGTAGCTAAGCCTGAAGCATTTAAAGTATGAACAAAAACATTCTTTTTTGTTTTTTGATCTTTATACCTTATATTAGCCCTTCTAGCTTGATAACCAATAGCATTAGAAATACTACTCACTTCTTTGTATATATTCATACTTGGAATCCAAACTTCTAGATCTGTAGTTTTAGCCATAGCCGCAGAACAATCTTTCGCCGCTAGCTTGCTAAGTTGAAAATGTAAATCAAGTCCTTTCATTAAATCAATAACTTCTTGATTCATTTTTTCAAAAACCTGCCAAGAGTTTTCAGGCTTAGTAAACTGAAACATTTCCACTTTGTTAAACTGATGACCTCTAATCATACCTCTTTCATCTTTTCTATAACTTCCCGCCTCCCTTCTAAAAGAGGTGGCTAAAGAAAAGTACTTTTTAGGTAAATCATTTTCATCTAAAATTTCTTCTCTATGATAATTTGTTAACATCATCTCTGCAGTTGCATTAAGACAAAGTTTAGAGTTTTCAGTCCAAAAGAGATCATCTTCAAATTTAGGTAAATGCCCTGAAGCATAAGCAGATTCTCTATTTAAAAGTTCAGGCATTATTAAAAATTCATAAGCATTCTCCCTATGATAATCTAAGAAATAATTATACAAAGCCCATTCTAGCCAAGCCCCTTTATCTTTGTATATCCAAAAACCATTACCTGACATTTTCCTAGCTCTTTTATAATCAATCACATCAAGTTTTTCAGCTAAGCTTACATGATCAAGAGCTTCAAAATCAAACTTTGGTTTATTTGAGTATGTGTATATTACTTCATTGTTTTCTTTATCACCTGCTACAATATCTTCACTAACTGTATTAGGTAAAGATGATAATTTTTCTTTCAAGTCTGCTTTGATTTTCTTTAATTCTTCTTCTTGTTCTTTAATGCTTTTAGATAGTTCTTTTATTTCAGAAATAGTTTTCTCATCTGGTTTAGTTTTAGAATATTCATTTTTTTTAGCCTGAAGAACTTCAAGGTCAGTAGTTATATTTTTTCTTTTTTCTTCTAAAGAAATAATATTATCTAAATTAAAATCTTCTTTAGGCATTCTCTTTAAGAGAGCTTCTTCAACTTCTTTTTTATTATTTATTATTCTTTTAATATCTAACATATATTTAGCTTATAACCTCGCCACCGAAGGCGTTTAGTATATTATTAATAGTCCCTTTTTGCTCATCATCAACTTGAGCTTTTTCTTTTTTTGTTTCCTTAGTCTGTATATTATCAGTATTTTCTTCTTTAGGTTTTACCTCTTCTTTGTTTCCCGAGTTTTCTCTGGATCTCGAACTTGGTATTTCTAAATTACTATCAATATTAGTAGTATACTTTAAATTACATTTAAAAATATTTTTAAGATTTTTATTTATAATATCTTGAATATTAGCATCCCTTAATCTTTCCTGGTGAAATTTATATTTACATTTCAAATTAATAATTCCTTCTTTAATATCACTAGGCCAACAATTTTGCAAAATAAAGGTTAAAGAATGATTTTCACTTTTTATCTTTAAAATAAACTCTCTCCATTTAGCTTGAATATCTTCAATACCAATATTTATCTTTTCTGCTTGACTATCCTCTTTTACATCTTCTTTAATTAATGGAACTTCTTTTTCTTTATTTACCTTAGTTTCTTTAAAATTATAATTATCTGTTTTTTGTTTGTTAACGGTATTTTCTGTTTCTTTTTTTTCTTGAATAAAATTATTAGAATTGTCTTTTTTATTATAATTATTTAAACTGTCTGTTTTCTTTCTTCCTGACAACTTTACCGTCACTAATTCCAAAGGTAATTGCTTTATTTGCGCGCTTCTCAAACTATCATTTGTTTTAATATAATTATCAATATACCAAGCAAGTTTTTCAATGTCTAATTTAGCGCTCAATGTTAATACCTCTTTTTCAATACTTTCACCAAAATCTAACCCTAAACTTTGTGATAAGCCAGGATTTACTTTTTCCATAATAATCTTTCTTAATATTTGCAAAATATCTGCTAAAAAACTTTTTAGGTCTATTCCTGAGTCAATTAAATCATTAATAAGTCTAATAGCCTTAGCTGTCTCGTTACTGGCAACATGATCAAGATATTTAACAGCTTGTAAAATATTACTTTGTGGCAGTATTAAATTAGCTTGTTCTGTGCTAATTTCTTTAGCAGAGCTAAGTGAAATTACTTGGCCTAAAAGACTTTCAGCATCACGCAAATAACCACCTGAATGTCTAGCAATGGTTTCTAAAACCCCTTTATCAACACTTATCTCTTCAGCGTCAACTATGGATTGTAATTTTTTAATAGTATCAATAACACTTAAACGTTTAAAATCCATTCTCTCACACCTAGAAATAACAGTAGCAGGGATCTTATGAACCTCTGTGGTGCAAAGAATAAAGATAACATGTTGTGGTGGTTCTTCTATAACCTTAAGTAAGGCATTAAAAGCTGAAATAGACAACATATGCACCTCATCAATAATAAAAACCTTATATTTCAAATTTGCTGGAGCAACTCTAGCGCTATCAATTATATTTTCCCTAACATTATCTACTCCAGTATGACTAGCAGCATCTATTTCAATTACTTCAATGCTCTTATTTTTATTAATATTTAAGCAAGCACTACATTCATTACAAGGCTCAGACATCCCTTCTTCACGGTTTAAACAATTTAAACTCTTAGCTAATATTCTAGCTAAAGTTGTTTTACCAACGGCTCTTGGTCCACAAAAAAGATAAGCCTGGGACAAATCATTATTGATTATTTCACTCTCCAGACTAGCTTTGATATGATTTTGACCAAGAACTTCTTTAAAAGTTTTAGGTCTATATTTTCGTGATAATGTAGCCATATTTGTTTATTTTTTCTATTTTTATTATACCTGTTAATTATAGATAATTCAAATATTTATAATCAAACCTCAAAATATCACTAATATTGTTTTTAAAATAATAACATCCTTCCGTACTCAAAAAACACCCTCTGGGTGCTTTTTAGTACTGTATTTTGTAATATATTAAAAAACAATATTATGTTTAAAAAACTAAAATTATATAGATGTCCTCTTACTTATCTCCGCCTCAACTACACGCCTGTCTCTTCCATACTTGAATCTACTCAAAGATCTTATCTTCTCAGTGATTTCAGGTCTAACCGTACCCATTACAGGCCAAATAGTTTGTATAGAAAATGGTTTGGTAGAGGTATTATCAACTAAGAGTTTTAAATAGGCTGTACCTTTACCAATATTAATTAAATCATATTCATTAAAAACAGGTGAAAATTCTTTTACTAAATAGTCTGCATCATCTGAGCCAACCTTAAAACTAATCATAGTACCTACATTACCAAAAACTGCATCTTTAATGGCTGTATCTTGATTTTTGCTAAGTTGGCCAATATATTGATGGGCCATAACAAGATTTAAATTATACTTTCTAGCCTCAGAAAGAATTTGTGAAATTGAATCGGTGGTAAAATTTTGAAACTCATCTATGTATAGATAAAAATCTTTACGCTTTTCAGGGTCCATATTTGCACGAGATAATGAAGCCATTAGTATTTTTCCCACTATTATCATACCAAGAAGATAAGCATTCATCTCCCCTACTACACCCTTAGGAAGGTCAACTAAAAGTATTTTTTGATTATCCATTATATCTCTAATATTAAAAGCACTTTTTTGTTGACCAATAATCGGTCGCATCATTTCATTAGAAACAAAAGAAGTTAACTTAGAAGTAATATAAGGGACAATGTTAGCAAGAGCAGCTTCTCCACCAGCTTTTTCAGCTTCTTTCTTCCAAAAGTCAACTACTGTAGAATTAGAACAATTTTCTAATTTCATTTTTCTAAAATTTTGATCTGCTAAAACTTTAGGTACTTCCATTAAAGTGGAGCCTGTTTTAGGATCATCCATGATAAGTTGTAAAGCATTTCTCATGTATTGTTCAAACATGGGTCCACCTGTAGCTTTTAAATCATATAACTTATCTAAAATACCAATCATTTCATTAATAACAAAACTTTTTTGTTCAGGGTATTTAGGATCATATTCCAATAAATTAAGACCAAGGGGTCTATCTAAATCTCCTGGAGAAAATATAATAACATCCTCGGCGCGTTCAGGAGGTATTCTCTCTAATATATCACTAATTAAATCACCATGAGGATCTAAAACACAGGCTCCTTCACCATTTTCAATATCTTGCACAGCCATGTTAGTTAAAAGCACGGACTTACCAGTACCTGACTTACCAACAATATAAGTATGTCTTCTTCTATCTTTTCTTTGAATATAAACATCTTTTTTTACCCCTCTATAATAATTTTCACCTAACAGTAGGCCTTCACTAGGAATATCACTTGGTGCTGGTGCTCCTTTAGCAGTTAACCATAATATATTTGGAGTTTCAGTTTGTTTTAAAGGTAAGTGGTATAAACTAGCTAATTCTTCAGTACTTAAAAGAAAGTTTTGTTTTTCATTAAAATGACGATAAATAAAATCCTTTATTATCTTACTTTGATTTTTTACCTTTATTCTACTCAAATTATTACCATTTTCATAGGCATTATATTCACTAAAAGAACTACCCAAATTTTCTAAATACATCTTAGTTTTTTGAGGAGTTTCAGCACTAACAATAATACGTAAATTCACATCTAAGCCTCCTTTACCATTTTTTTCCTCCATCTTCTTAAGTAATTCTTCTTCATTACTAGTTAGCCTGCTTTGTTCTTCAGGATTAATAGGTGTATCCTGTGTTTTTTTAGGTGCAAAATACTCAGAAAAAAAAGTAAAGATATTTCCTTTTTTTAAACCTTGCTTTATTGAATTCTTTTTATATGATTTTCTTACTACATTCTTTATTCTTCTATGCCAAGAGCTTTTAGCACTTCTAGTTACAAACTGAATAGCCATGCTTTCACTTTTTTCTAATTTAGAGAGTATATTAATAATTGAATTCATTGGATCTACTTCCATTTCCGTATATGTCTTTAAAGGAAAAACAAATTCTTTTTTAGTCATGAGCCAACCTGCCACAATTTCATTTTTAGGATTAAAAGCGTTGTAGTCAAAAATTTCTTCTATAACAGCTTCTGGATAATAAGCGGTAATCCTTTGCTCTAAATATCTAGCCTGATTAGGTGGTATGGCTATATAAAAAGCAATCTTGCCACTGTGAGCTACTATCTCAAACGCAAAATGATCCTCTCTTCCTTTGAACCAGGCCTTAAAACCTCTTTGCGCTTTTAAACCGCTAATAGCAGCAAAAATAGTTTCACCTTTAGCTATATCCTCTCTTATTTCTTGCACTGTATCCTCTTTATTTTTGTCTTCCGGTTTTTCCTTGGGAAGTTTCACTAAATATACCTTATGATTTAAATGATTGACTTTTCTTTTATAGGCTCTAAACATAAAAACAACCAATATAAAAAAAGCTATAAATAAAATACTCAAAAAAATCTGACCTAAATCAAAATTTAAATCAAAGTTATATATTGTAAATTGATATGAATCAGCTATCATAATTATTCTCTATCTTTTAATTTAAGCAACTTATCTGTCTTAATCTTAGCTTCTTGCTCTAAATAATATTTATTAGCATTAGGTATAATACCTAACCAATTCTTAATTAACTTGATTATTTTATTTACTTTAACTTTAGCTTTTTCCATTATCTGATTAACTTTAACAACTATCCTTTCCCCTTCCTCTTTAAATTCTTTTTGTTTATCTGTCGGTAAATTTAAAAATATATCCGACATATCTTCTGAAAGTATTTTATCAATTTGTTTCATTCTTTCCTTTTGAGCACTAGTTTTATCGTCTTGATCAGTGATTACATCTGACTTTTTATCATCTTCTTTAATCTGTACCTTTTCTTTTTCTTTTTTTTCCTGAGATTTATCTTCTTCCTCCTGCTTCTCAGGACTTTTTATTATCTCTTTATCACTATCAAAACTTTCCTCCTCAGGACTTTCTTTTAAAGGAATTTGTTCTATAATTTTATTCTCATTCACCATATTATTTTTCTTCACTTATTGTCTCTACTGGACAAGATTCTATAGCTTCTTTAATACAGGCTTCATCTGCTTTATTACTTGGTTGTTTTACCACCTTGGACTTATTGTCTTCGTCCATAATAAAAATATTAGGACATATATTTGCACAGAGCCCACAACTAATGCATTTATCTTTGTCTACTTTCACTTTCATATATTTGATTAATTAAATTATTATTTCAGGTTATTTAAATTATATCATAAAAATGAAAGTAATTCTAATTTTAAATATTCTTATTTAATTTGACATAAAAGAAACGTCTTGCTATATTAAAACTATAAAAATTTGAAGGAATTTTTATTTTTTATTAAAATAACAATCATATGGCACACAAGAAAGCAGGTGGATCAACCGCCAATACCAGGGATTCGATTGGAAGAAGGCTGGGGGTAAAACTCTTCGCTGGTGAATATGCAAAACCTGGTGCTATTATAATTAGACAACGTGGAACTAAATATCATCCTGGAAATAATGTATTAAAAGGAAATGATGACTCACTCTTTGCTAAAGAGGGTGGTTTTATTGAATTTCAAACTAAAAAAATGAGAAAATTTAATGGCCAATTAAAGAGAAATACAATTGTTCACGTTGTTAAAAAATAAACAAAACACAAAGATTTAACTAAACACTGTTTAATCTTTACACTATAATAAAAAACATAGCTATCAAGCTATGTTTTTTTATTTTGCCGTAAATTATTTATAAATCATTAAATAATAATATTATTTTATTATTTCTTTTTTTTATTATTTTTTAACCTAAAACAAATCTTAACAAAATCTACAAACAGTGGATGTGGGCTAAGAGGTCTAGAAATATACTCTGGGTGAAACTGAACGCCCACAAAGAAAGGATGATCTTTAATCTCAATAGCTTCAACTATCTTATTATCAGGTGAAATACCTGAAATAATTAATCCATTCTTTTCTAATACTTCTCTATATTCATTATTAAATTCAAAACGATGTCTATGTCTTTCTGATACAACCTTTTTATTCTCAAACTTGTCATAAGCACCTTTTAATTTAGTTCCCTCCTTTAATTTACATGGCCATGCTCCTAACCTAATAGTACCACCATAACCTTTTTCTTTAATTAATTTAATCTGTTCAGGCATGATATGAATAACAGGATGTTTTGTTTTGTCATTAAGCTCTTGTGAATTTGCATCTTTTAAATTACAAACATTTCTGGCAAATTCTATTACAGCCATTTGCATACCGTAACAAAGTCCAAAATATGGAACCTTATTTTCACGACAATATTTAATAGTATCTACTTTAGCTTGAGAACCACGTGACCCCCAGCCTTGCGGAACCACAATCCCATCATATTTTTTTAAAATTTTAACCCCTTCTTTTTCAACTTCGGATGTATTTATCCAATGTAAATTAACCTTTACTTTATTATAAGCACTGGCATGCTTTAGAGCTTCAATAACTGATATATAAGAATCAGACAAAGAAAAATCTCCAGTAGCAAAATACTTACCTACTATTCCAACATCAATTTCTCCTTTAGGATTTTTATAACTATCAACCATTTTCCTCCATTCAACTAAATCTTTTTTATTTTTCTTTAAATTAAACTTTTCTAAAATCATATCTCCTAAGCCATGATTTTCAAAATTAATAGGAATATCATAAATAGAGTCAGCATCAGGCGCGGCTATAACATCTGTTAGGTTAATATTACAATGCATAGCAATCTTTTCTTTTCTTTTATTATCAATATTATACTCAGAACGAGCGATAATAAAGTTTGGTTGTATTCCAGCACTATTTAAACTCCTAACAGCATGTTGGGTAGGTTTTGTTTTCATCTCACCTATTTTATGGGGAAACGGAAGATAAGAAACCATTACAAATAACACATCATTAGGTTGTTTTAATTTTAAAACTCTAGCTGCTTCTAAAAAAATTAAATTTTCATACTCACCCACGGTACCTCCGATTTCGATAATTACAATATCTGAGTCAGTTTTTTTTACTGCCTTTTGAATTCTCTCTCTTATTTCAATTGGAATATGAGGTATAACTTGTACACACTTACCTTTATATTCTAAGTTTCTTTCTTTTTCTATTACAGATCTATAAATACGACCGGTAGTCATGTAATTTTCTTTATAAATATTTTTATTTAAAAATCTTTCATAATTACCTATATCTTGATCAGTCTCATCTCCATCTTCAGTCACAAACACCTCACCATGCTCTACAGGGTTCATAGTACCTGCATCTACGTTAATATAGGGGTCCATTTTAATAGCACTAACATTAAAACCTTTCGATTGCAAAATAGTAGCTAGAGAAGCTGTGGTAACACCCTTACCAACTCCTGACATAACTCCACCCACTACAAAGATAAATTTAGTGCTCTTTTTCTTTTTTTCTTTTTCTTGTTTTTTCATATTCAAAAAATAAATTGACAATTAATAAAAAAATTTGCTAATATCATTATATAATAAATATAGTTTAAAGCAAAATATATTTTATTATAAATTAACTTTCTTTACAATTAAATTAAACCCCTGAGAACTATGAATGAATTTCAAGAAACGCACGAATTATTAAGCAAAGAGGATTCACGAAATGAGAAAATGTACAAACTCATTAATGGAAATGAAGTATTAGTAGAAGGTTCATTAACAAAGGTAGCTTATTTTATCGGCAACAATGAATTGTTTGATATTACAAATGCTAACAATGGCAAACACCTAGCAAATGAATGGTACTATGCCACTGAAAAAGAAATAGCAAGTTGTATTTATCAAGCTAAACTCAACTCAGGCTTTACTGATTCAATTAACTAATTCAAAACAAAAAGGAGCTCAAAAAACGAGCTCCTATTTTTTTATTCATTTTTAATTATCTCTATAGCTTTATCTAATTGCGGATCTCTATCATTTTCAAAATCCTCTATAGTATACTCTACTTCAATATCAGGTGTAATACCCTTTTCACTAATAGATTTACCTTGTGGAGTTAACCATTTTGCTACTGAAACTTTAAGTGATGACCCATCAGTAAAAGGTTCAAGTGATTGTACAGAACCTTTACCATAACTTTGCTCGCCAACAATAGTTGCTTTATTATAGTCTTGTAAGGCTCCAGCTACAATTTCAGATGCTGAGGCACTACCTTGATTTAACAATACAACAGTCTTATAGTCTTGCAGTCTAGCCAAGCCCCTAGCTTGGTACTTAGTAATATCATTTTCATCAAACTTCTCTAAAACTACTGGACCAGTTTCTACCCATTCGCTAGCTATCTCAATAGCTGAATCTAAAAAGCCTCCAGGGTTATTTCTTAAATCTAAAATAATTCCTTTAGCTTCTTTAGATTTTGCTTCTTCTACAGCTTTAGAGAATATAGCTTCAGTATCTTCGTTAAAATTACTAATTGAAATTAACATGATTTGATTTTCCAACATTTCTGTTTTAACGCTTTCAATAGTAATAATACCTCTATTTATAGTTATATCTTTAGTTTCATCTAAACCTTCTCTATAGATAGTTAAAGTAACGTCTGTTCCCTTTTTTCCACGAAGAGTATCCACTGCTTTATCAATACTAATTCCAGCAGTAGATTTACCATCAATAGATAAGACCTTATCTCCTGACTTTAAACCTGCTTCTTGTGCAGGCATGCCATTAATAGGAGCAATGATAGTTAAAACATCATCTCTGATACCTATTTCTGCTCCAATTCCTTCAAAACTACCTGAGAGATCATCATTAAATCTTTTTGATAATTCAGGATCTAAAAAGCTGGTATAAGGATCATCAATGGCCTTAATCATACCTTCTAAGGATCCATAAAACATATCTTCTTCACTAATATCCTCACTATCTACATAAGTTGATTTAACTGTATCCCAAACTTGCCAATATAAATTAAAATCTACATTCTTTATAGTCTTACCATCTGGAGTAGTGCTATATTTATTATCAATACTAACCTGATAATCACCATCTTGAGCAATATAGTTTGTATTATTTTCGTTTTTTTGGCTACTTTGTCCAGCTAAAAAAGAAACTATAATCAATATGATTACTAAAAATATATTACTAATTTTATTATAAACATTATTGTATTTCATACTATCTTCTTAAAATTATAGGGTTATTTATATCTGTTATATTAACTATTATTGATGACTTATTTGCACCTACGTCACTATTAATTATTAAATCGGGTTTATTTTTTTTAGCTTGAAAATATTCTTGAATTTCTACAGCTCTATTTAGATTATCATGACTACTTATATTTACACTAGTAGAAATTATAGCTTCATCAACTTTTTTAATAACATCAATTAAAAAATTAGAGTTAGGGTTGCGTATAGCAATAGCTCCCTCCTTAGAGCTTAAATCCTTAGCTAAACTTTTAGCTTCTAATATGACTGTAACAGGTCCAGGCCAAACAGATTGCAAATACTTTTCTTGCTTGCTATTTATCTTAGCATATTTTTTCGCCATTTCTAAATCAGAAACTAAAAGAATAAATTTCTTTTCATAAGGTCTATTTTTTACTTTATAAACCTTGTCTATAGCCTTCTTATCAGAGGCTAAAGCGCTCAAGCCATAAATAGTGTCAGTAGGTATAGTAATAATTTCAGACTTATTTAATGAATCAGAAATAATTTCTAAAACTTTATTATATTTAATTTTTTTTATATCTATTATTTTCATTAAATTATACCGGTTAACAATTTAAGAGCTTCTGGTAAAAGAGGCATTAAAATCTTGGCTATATTTAAAAGAAATGGAGCTACTTCTGAAACAGATAACCAATTTGCTAAAGAGGTACTAGCAGGCACATACCTAGAAACAACAAACAAAATCAAACCTAAAGACAGAGATCCAATTACTAACCCCAATACTGCACCTAATAATTTATTTAATGTTTTTACAAAAGGTATTAAAAAGATAAGATGTAAAACTTTTTCAAGTAAAGAAAAAGCTAATGATATTAATTTACTAGCCAAAGCAAATAACACCACAAAAGAAATAATTTT
>DATFJU010000030.1:0-11118 GCA_035269015.1 Patescibacteria group bacterium
AAGGAATATAAGAGAAACATTGAGAAAATTGTTATGCTTTTAAAAGGAGATAGAACTAGACTTATTAAAACTTTAAAGAAGAATAATCCTGAGCAGGTTGAAGCCCTGGAAAACTTGCAAGAGGTAACATTACTACAAAAAGAAAAAGACTTACAAACACCACAGCTCAGTAGAATTGAAGCCTATGATATCTCTCATCTCAGTACTAAAGAAGCCTATGGCTCAATGGTTGTTTTTACCGATAATGAAATAGATAAGAGTCAGTATAGGTTGTTTAAAGTTAGTGAAGAAAATAGCGGTGATGATTTACATTCAATGCTAGAGGTGGTATTTAGAAGGTTAAAGCACTTAGAGTGGCCTAGACCAGATATAATATTACTTGATGGTGGTAAACCGCAAGTTGATTTTCTTAGTCGCTATTTTGATGAAAATAATATTACTATTCCTTTAGTGGGATTATCTAAGTATGGAGGCGATATTTTAGTTTTTAAGAAAAATACTAATAAAAATGTAAAGGAGTTAATTAAATTACTTAAACCAAAACTACAAGAACTTAGAGAGGAAGCTCATAGGTTCTGCTTGCAAGCTTCTAAGAAAAGACGTAGAATAAAAAGAAAATAAAAAAGCAAATAAAATAAACTGTTGTTTAACAATTTAATAAAGGAGTACTATGAAACAAAAAACTAGATGGTATGTAGAGCCACAAGATTCTCACACTAATAGTGTTTTACAAAGAGAATTGAATGGAGCTGAACATGTTTACCTAAAAAACAACCGGGGAGAACCTTTTTTGGCTTATGAGGTCGCTTATGCTTTTATCACTAATTTAAAGAAAAGTCGTAATGATTTACAGTTAAAGTTTAAAGTGTATAGAAAGCAAGGTGAAAATAGTTTAGCCAGAGAGTTTGATTTCAGTTTTTTATCTAAAAAAAAGAAAAAATAAATCAAACTTAAAATATTAATTAAAGCAACTATAAAGGTTGCTTTTTTATTATAAAGAGAATTTTAATAAGAAATTTGAATAAAAAGTGTTAATGTTATGTTTTTACAAATTATAACTATACACTTATGGATATAAATGATAAAATATAATTGTAAATATAGGTATTAATATATTTTAAATAATTCAAATTTATCTAATATAAGTGCAAATATTATGTTTCCTAATTTCTTCAAGAAAGAACCTTTACCTAAAGAATTAAATGATACCTTTACTACTATAGTTGAACATCTAAATTCTTATAATAATAAAGAGGATGCTTTAAAAGAAGCTTATCAAATAATTGCCACTAAGTTTGAGAGCTCACGTCTTAAAACATTTACAATGTTTAGGAGGGGTTTTATTAAAGATCCAGAGAAAATGTGGCAAAAAAACTTTTTACATTGTTTTCAAGTAAATTATTTGCTTCGTATGTTTTTAGTTAAAAGTAAATGGTTTAAAGATGAAGATATAAAATTAAAAATTAGTTGTATTTATTATATAACTCCTCATCAATATTTAAGAATAAAACTTAGTGATAATCAATATATGAATGTTGATCCTTGGGGGTATGATTTTGGTATTAAGCTTGGTGATTATTTATATGGGTTTCACTAACTTATTTTATTATTGTATTCTTGATGGATTAATTATAACGCATTGATATACCTTTAAATAAAGGCTTTTCTGTATATTATTACTAAAAATGACGCAATGATCATATGATGTAATTATGAAAAAGACAAAAACAAATCATAGAGTTTACTAAAAAAATCAATCTTTTAAAAATAAAGATTTGCTTGTTTTTTTTGAAAATAAATATTCCAGAGAGACAATTACTAGAGACTTGTCTTATTTATTTAAGAATGGTTTTTTGTATAAAAGTGGCGCTGGTGCTTTTGTTGTTTATTTTTTAGCTAAAACCTATAAATTTTTATAGGAAATAGATGTAAATGATTATTTTGATACTTCGTATATTGAGAGAAAAGTAAAAGAAAGGTTTAATTTTGAAATTTTTAATATTTTAAGTAATGATATTTTTACCAAAGATGAAAAAGAAAAATTAGATAATTTACAAAAAGAATTTATTAGAAATTTTTCAAAATATGATAGTCAGACTCTTATTAATAAAGAGTTTGAAAGAATTATGATTGGTTTTTCTTGGAAGTCATCAGCAATTGAAGGGAATACTTATTCACTTTTAGGAACCCAAGCTTTGATTAAAAATAATGTTATTGGAAAAGGTAAAACTAAAGAGGAGACTCAAATGATTCTTAATCATAAAGATGTATTTAATGAAGCTATTTTAAATAAAGAGCGTTTTAGAAAATTACATTATTCTGATATAGAGTATATTCATTCTATTTTGATTAAAAAATTAGGTGTTTCTAAAAATATTAGAAAGGCCGGAGTTGGAATTACTGGCACAAAGTATAAGCTCCTAGATAATGAGTATCAAATTAAAGAAAATATGAAAAAAATGGTTGACTTAGTTAATAAAAAGGAATCTATTTTTGAAAAAGCTTTTTTAATATCAATTCTTATTTCCTATATTCAAATTTTTGAAGATGGCAACAAGAAAACTGCTCGTATGATTTCTAATGCTATCTTGATTGCATATGATTTTACTCCACTTTCTTATAGAATTGTTGATGTTGAAGAATATAAAAAAGCTGTAATATTATTTTATGAGATCAACAACTTTTCTTATTTTAAGCAAATATTTATTAATCAATTTGAAGACGCTGTTAGTAATTATTTTCAATATTCTCTATAGTAATTATTTCTCTAGAATATTTTATTTAGAAATTTTATATTATCAAATAAAAAAACCACAGCAATTTAAGTGTGGTTTTGTTTTTTTAATTATGTCAACAAGGTTTCAAGTTGACTCAATTTATCTAAAACAAAGTAATCATTTTCAATATGAGCTTTCTTAAAAGATTCTGTAAAATCTAATCTGCTGTGCAATATTGAACTAATACCAATGAAATCGATTTTAGAGTTAATAGCAGTTTTTAAGTCAGACAAAATAGTGTCACCAACCAAAATTACTTGATTTTTAGTATATGTCCTAAATATTGGATCTAGAACTCTTTTGTCAGGCTTTCTTATTCCATCTAGTAGGCTATCACCTAGAATAATGAACTCAAAATCATCAATATTCAAACGCAGTTCTTTAGCTAGCTTGTAAAAACTAGCACTGTATCTGTTACTGCAAATGGCCATGTTTAAACCTTTGTCTTTAATTTTAACTGCTAACTTATGAAAACTATTAGCCAAACCATCTTCAAAATAATCTTTTTTTCCTTTTTCATAAAAAAGGAACAAGTTAGCTTCATTTTTGTTCCAGTGTAATTTTTCCATAAATACTTGGGACATTTGCAAAATACTTATACCCCAATATTTTTTCAGAAAATTATGACTAGGAACTTTGCTTTTAGTTTCAAATTGATTTAAGGCCAAACTTGCAGAATCGATTATTCTTTGCATCTGCATTTCAGTAGCGTCATAAATGACACCATCAAAATCAAAAATAATAAGTTTTTTGTTTTTCATCTCTTGTTGTTTTTGTGATTATATTTTGTAAGGAACTAGTCTATATTACAACGAATTTAAGATTTATGTCAAGTTATATTTTGATAAAATCAAGGTATCTTTTCTATTTTTCAATTTTTGCTATAATAATATTAACCTTTAACTAATAAAATATTAACCTTAAAATCTATGTTGAAAAAAATCATTTTAACCCTATTTATTCTCTTACTTTTAACACTTGACGGACTACTTATAGCTGATATAATCTCAGGTACAAATAACTTATTTATTAATATATCTGCTATAGTAATAACTATTCCTTTAATTATTTATTACATTTTATTTTATAAAGATTAATTATAATATTTATTATGAATTTTGAAACTTTAGCAAATCAAGACCCAAGTATTGATTCTGGAGATTATGAAGAAATAACACCTGAATTATATGATTATGCTGTAGAGCGTGGTTTTGATATCGATAAAGATGCTGTTAAGGAGTGTCTCGAAATTTTGAGTCAATATACAGATCCTGCTCAAGCCAAAGAGGACCTGAAAAAGATTTGGGATGCGATGAATACAGATAATGGTTTAAAGTCTGATTTAGTAGATTTTAATGAAGCTGATAATTTTTAGCTTTAAAATGAAGTTTATAATAAAAAAACAGATACTAGAATCAAAGCCTTCATAAAGGCTTTGATTTTTATTTTAAGTTGTGGTAGCATGATAATATAAATATAACTCTAAAATTATGAAATTAAGAAAAATTAAAAACATCAAGAAAATTTTAACATTAAGCATAATTTTAGCCACTGGACTTAAAAAGTATTTTAATTATAAAGAAAACAGAAAAGAAGATAAGAATCAAAAAGAAGATAGATAAGACAAAAAGCAAACATTTTTATATGTTTGTTTTTATATATATAATTTGAACATTACAATTTAATATAAACCAAAATTAATAGATTATGGATAGTACAAAACAAAAGACCCGCACTAATCAAGAAGGTGTTACTAACATTATTGTTCCTGATACTAGTGTATTAATTAGAGATCCTAAATCTCTTCTTCGTTTTTTAAAAGAAGATAATTTAGTTTTGTTGCCACTACAAGTTCTAATAGAGCTTGACAACATCAAAGACAGAAGAGCTGATAATGCGCCAGAAGCCAGAGAGGTTTCGGTTATTATTGAGAAGTATCAGTCTGAACATGAGAAGTTTCAGATTGTTGGCAGTCTTAGTAGAAAAAATTTAAATTTCTTTGATCCCAAAAAAGGTGATCATGTTATTTTGGCAACTTTGAAGTATATTTATAATGCAATGTACAAGAAAAATTTGTATAAAAAATATGCTAAAGTGAAATTTGTTAGTCAGGACAGAAATTTACGTATTTTAGCTAGGCAGATTCTACCAGATGTTCTGGTTGAACAATATAAATTTGATAAGCCAGTTAAAACAGAAAAACCTGATGAATATTTTGTTAAGATTATTAATTTCCAAGATAAGTTGTTGGATGCTAACAAAGGGTTTAAGTATTGTCATTATGATAAAAGTAAGCATGGAAAGATTTTTGAAAATCAAATGGCCATTTGTAGTAGAAATTCATATTTAGACATAAATGATGAAACCAATATTTTATTAGTTAGAAAAGGCGACATACTCCGGGAGATTGATAAAAATATCAAAGCCGATGTTTTAAGACCATATAGTAACGGTGGTGGAATTAATTGGATGCAGTATTTAGCTTTTCATTTGTTATTGGATTCTGAAATTAGAGCCTTATTTTTAGTTGGTACCGCTGGAACTGGTAAGACTTTAATGTCTATTGCTGCAGCTATTCATCTGCGTCATGACTACAGCAGTATTTTGTGTAGTAGGCCGGCTGTGTTTATGAGTAATAAAGATGAGTATGGTTTTTTACCAGGTGATTTAAATGAGAAAATGAATCCTTGGATTGAACCAATTCGGCAAGCCTTCAACTTTTTATCTGATAAGCGTAAAAGGGGAAATAAGAAAGACGCTTTAAGGTATGAAGATCTCTTTGATGATGGTACTGATTCTAATGGTAAAGAGCGAAAAGGCCCTGCCAGAACTAGTAAATTTCAGATTGTACCTTTAAATTACATTAGAGGAACAACTCATCACAATAAGATTTTAATTGTTGATGAAGCGCAGAATCTTAGTCCACATCAGATTAAGACAATTATTACTCGTATGGGAGAGCGCAGTAAAATAATCTTTACCGGTGATCCTTATCAGGTAGATGTACCTAAATTAAAAGATGAAAGCGACAATGGTATGATGTATGCCATTTCTAAGCTAAAAAATCATCCTATGATTGGGGTGGTGCACTTGGAAAAAGCTGTTAGATCTAAATTAAGTGAACTAGCAGGTAATTTACTTTAAAAAAATATAAGTGGCTTTTAAAAAAGCCACTTTTTCTTTTTCTAAAAATATAGTATAATTAATATAGAGTATATAATTATTATACTAATTTTAAATAATAAACATACAAAAGCTTGGATATATTTTGTATATAATAAAAATATGACTAAAGTTTTATTCTCAGAAAAACAAAGCACAAAACCAACTTGGGTTTGGATGATGTTTCTGGTTCTCTTAGCTATTTTTATCTACACCTTAGTGATGCAAGAATTTTTTAATAAACCTGTTGGTAATGAGCCGGCATCAGCTACTGTTATGTGGTTGAATGGAGGGTTATTACTATTAGTTTTCCTTTTAATTAAAAATATGCTTTTAAGGGTAGAGATTAGAGATGATGGTATCTACTATAAATATAGTCCTATACATAGAAAATGGAGAACTATTCCTTATTCTAAGATTAAAAGGGCTTATATACGTAAGTACAATGCTTTAAAGGAATATGGTGGTTATGGTGTTAGACTGGGTTTAGGAGCTAAGGGTAGAGCTTTAAATGTTCGTGGTAATATGGGTTTACAGCTGGAGTTTCATGATGATAAGAGTAATTTATTAATTGGAACACAAAAGCCTGAAAAATTAAAAGAGGCTTTGAAACAAAAAATAGATTTAGCAGAAGTTAATGAGCTTGAAAATAATGATAATACTGAAAGTAGTAAAGAGATAGAGACTAATAAAGAGGAAAAAGAAAATAAATAACTAATTAAGTAAAAGTTTTTAATTATAATTAATATGACTAAAAAGAAACAATTAACTAAGTCAAGTGAAAGTAAGATTATTTTTGGAGTTTGTGGAGGTCTAGGGGAATATTTTGAAGTAGATCCTATTTTATTTAGATTAGCATTTATCATCTTATCTTTTGCTGGTGGAGGAGGAGTTTTAATCTATTTGCTCTTTGCACTACTTATGCCTCCAAGTAAAAAATAGATTTTAACATTATTATATTAATATTAATTTAATATATGAACATTAGAAAAAAACTAAAAAATAGTCTCATATTTTCAATAATCCTGGTTTTTGTTTTTAGCTTCTTTGCTGTTAACGTAAGTTTTGCCCAGGAGTCAAAAGAATCAGTAAATTTAAGTGAATTTAAAAATATGATACTTGAAGTTAGTGCTGATAATACTGATACTGTTAACAATCTGCAAATTTTTTGGCACGACCTTAAGGATACCATTGATTTAGCTTTTACTTTTAATAAGACAAAAAAAATAGAAAAGGAACTAAAGTATGCTGAGAAAAGAATTAGATGGGCTAATGTATTAAGTAGTTTTGATTCTCAGGATAAAAAAGATCTAGCTTTTGAGCTTAGTGCTAAAGCAGATGAATATGTTAATAATATTGTAGATAGATCTGATAATATATTTAATGAAGTGGATGAAAGAGAAAAAAATATTCTAGAAAATATTTTAATTCATCAAGATAATAAAGCAAAGGTTTGGGAGAATTTGGAATCTAGTATTGCGGTTGAAAACAGTGAAGATTTTATGAGAATAAGAGAGCAGGTTGAGCGTAAGCAACAAGACTTTATGGAAACAATGGCTAGTAATAATGGTTTATCTGATGATTTAAGAAATAGATTTCAAAAGCAAGTTCAAAAAACTAAACAAATAAGGGAAAACAGAAAAAACTTTGTTGAAATAAATAGAAAACAGTTAGATAATTTAAATGTTAGTAATAATAGTGATTTAAAGGAATTTTTAGAAAAGCGCAGACAAGAGATGATGCATTTTAATGAAGAATTTCAAAAGGAGTTTGCAGATGATTCTAGTGAAAATAAACAAAATAGAAATAATCAGTCTGAGGATAAGGGACAAAATCGTTTGCAAAATAATAACAGTGATGATATGGATATGCCAGAAATAGATATTAATTCACCTGAATATCAAGAGTTTCTAAGAATGTTAGATAGCAGTCAACCAGTTAGTGATGTTCCAACAACTGACATTATTGAAACTGTAGAATAAATTAAAAGACTTTATATAATAAAATATAATAATTATTAAATTTTATGATTAAAAACAAATTTCATAAGTATTATAGTTTTATTCTCATCACTATTGTTGTAATCCTTTTTGCCCTGCTACTTGGTTATGTGGGGGCGCATTTATATTATGAAAGTAGTGAGGATATTAGACAAGAAGAGCTTAAGCAAAGTCTTAAGACTGAGATAGAGAAGGAAATAAAAAATCAAGATTTAGACTTTAAAAGTCAGGAAGATTTAGTTATTAGTGCTGTTAAAGATGTTTCTCCAAGTGTAGTTTCAGTGCTTGCTAGCAGAGATTTGCCAGTTATACAAAATCAATCATTACCCTTTCAAGATCCTTTCTTTAGGGAATTTTTTGGTGATGACTTTGGGGTAGAGTCTAGTCCAGAAGCAGAAACCCAAACACAAGAGCTTAGCTCTGGTAGTGGTTTTATTATCTCTGAGGATGGTTATATTATTACTAATAAACATGTAGTAGCTTATGAAGACGTTGACTATAGTGTAGTTTTAAATAATGATAAAACTTATACAGCTACAGTAGTGGACAGGGATACGGTTACTGATTTAGCAGTACTAAAGATTGAAGCTGATGAAAAATTGCCTGTAGTTGAGTTAGGAGACAGTTCTAGTTTAGAGATAGGGCAAACCGTTATTGCTATTGGTAATGCTTTAGGTGAGTTTTCTAATACTGTTTCAACAGGAGTTATTTCTGGTCTTTCTCGTACGGTTATAGCTGGAAACATGCGAAATATGGAGAAATTAACTAATGTTATTCAAACAGATGCTTCTATTAATCCTGGTAATTCTGGAGGACCGCTTTTAGACAGCGGTGGTAAGGTAATTGGTATTAATACTGCTATGGCTAGTCGCGCTCAAAATATTGGTTTTGCTATTAGTATTAACGAGGTTAAATCTGTTATTGATACTATTTATGAAAGTGGAAAGATTATTAGACCATGGTTAGGTGTTAGATATATTATTATTAATGAAGAAATAGCTAAACAAAATGATTTGTCTTTAGATTATGGTGCTCTTGTTGTTAGAGCTAGCAGGGAGGAGTTAGCTGTAATTCCTGGCTCTCCAGCAGACAAGGCAGGGCTAAGAGAGAATGATATTATCTTAGAAGTTAACGGTGAAAAGATAAGTAATCAGCAACCTTTAAATTATTTAATTTCACAATATAGTCCTGATGAAAGTATAGAGTTAAAAGTACAAAGTCAAGGAGAAGAGAAGACTGTAGATCTAAAGTTAGCAGAGAGGAAATAAGTATAAAACAATTAAGAAAGATTAATAATTAACTTTAAGTATTAAAATAAATATAAAAAAAGAAGCCCTTAGAATATCTAAGGGCTTTTACTTTAGGAAAACTTTTTTAAATGTAATCCTCTAGTTTACTTTCTAGCAAGGGTAGTTGAACAACCTTTATACCTTGTTTCCGGGCATAAATACACATTTCGGATTGTAAGTACTGTACGGTGAAAAGGGTAATGTTTTCATTTTTGAACCCAATTTCCTGAATTTTTTTAACATACGTTTCGTCAGCTCCACGAAGAACGATAATCAGTAAAACCTTTTTAGATTGTTTTACTTCTTTGTATTCTCGGCTCGATGTTTCCGTTAGTTGCTGTCCGTCAATTGCTGGTATGTTAAACATTTTTGCCCATTGCTTGTACAATTTTTCTGTAATTGGTTCTGAGAAATAAACCAAAACATTTTTTTTCGTAATCTTTTCTGTAAGTTCGTTTTCCATTTTTTTCTCCATCTTTATTTTTTTTTAATGTTCTAAATAACTATAACATACTTATTATTATTAGTCAATAGGTAGCAGGCTCTATGTCAAAATGTGTGGGGGTAAATTAACTTTTCTCTAGGTATAAAGGCAAGTTCTAGCTTTTTGACATAGATTTCAGGATTTTTAAGACCAAAACTCACTCTTTTTAGCTTCTTCATTTTAGTGTGGCAACCTTCAGTAAAAGCATTAGTAGTATGCTTATCAAAATAATTTAATATCTCTTCTAAATGTTTAGTTATAGTTCCTCTAGCTTTCTTGGGCAAGAGACTAATAACAAACTGACATCTCTCTCTAGCTTCCTCTCTATCTATACACTCTTTATATATAGCTCTCATTTCTTCTTTAGCGTACCAAAGCTCTGCTACTTTAGGCATTAACTTAAATACAGTCTCTACCTGTTGTTTTCTTTTAGGTTTCCATTTGCTAGTATCTTGAGCTAAGACTCTGGTAATATGTAGATCTTTAGTTCTAATGGGTAACTTAGCCTTATCTTCTGGTTTGAGACTATATTTTGCTGTGAGATTATATTCTTCTTTAATAATATTGTTTAGATAAGACACTACATGAAACTTATCTATTACAAATTTAGCATTAGGAAATTGTAGGCGCAGTTGCTTTTTTAACGATTTAGTCATGTCTATAGCTATCTCTGTAACTCTTTGTTTATCTATTTCACTGAAGTTCGTATCTATCCAGTTATTTAAGGCTTTAGATGTGGCTGTAGGGATAATACCTAGCAAAGTTTTGTTAGGGGTAATTAGAGTCATAGTAGTAGCCAGCTTTCTTTTTAAAAAGGCATGTTCATCAACGCCTATACTTATATCTCCATGCTTTGGTAATTCAAACAAAGAGTTTTCTTTTACCTCTCTGGTTATTATTTTATTTAACACAGTATAGGAGACTCGCATGTTTTTAGCTACTGAGCTAAAACTCTTTTCTTGCATTTCTCTAAGGGCTTGTCTGTTAAAAACAGTACTTGACCTATCTCTACCTGTTACTAAAGACTTAGGAGGAGACTGAGAAAAACTTCTTAGACAACTAAGACACTTATACCTTTTAGATCTCCAGTTTAATATGATCATTTGTCCACTAATAGCTAGGCCATGTTTAATGCTTCTGTTTCTGCCATAGCCATGACTATGTAGCTTGTTATGATTACAATAGGGACAAGAGCTTGGTTTCCTAGGTTGCCCTATCTTAATATTAATAGTTTTCTTGTCAGAGCTAAGCTTATATATAATTAGCCCTTGCAAATTTAACATGGATGCCATAGAATTATGGGTAAAGGTGGACATAATATTAGAGATTAGATGTGAATTATTTAATTTCTCTAATAATTATGCCACCTTTTTGTATTATTTCCCACACATTCTATTATAGAGCCT
>DATFJU010000031.1:0-113387 GCA_035269015.1 Patescibacteria group bacterium
AAAATCTTGTATTATCACAGTAATACTGCTATTATTAAATAGACTTTAAGTTTAAATAATAAATATGCTATCAAATAAATTAGAAAACATTAATTCAGAAGAAACAAAAACAGAAAACAATAAACCAGAAAAACTAAAAGAAATCCTGGGTGAATTAAATTTTAGAGAATCTAATCAAGAAGAAAAAGAAAGATTAACTGAAAGAATTCCTCAAGAAAAAAAGAATGCTTTAAAAACCTGTGCTAATATATTTAATAAAAATTGTGATTACCCTTGGTATGTAACCGGCTCAATTGCTTTTTTAATAAATGCTAAAGAAAGTAAAAAGCAACCTGATGATATTGATATTATTTTTCATGAAAATGATTTTGAAAAAGTTGCTGAAAAATTTAAAGAAATTGGCTTTACAGAAGGTATAGCAAAACAAACTAATTGTCCTTTTATAAAAGGATCTATAGAAGTAGAGTACTTAAATTCTGAAGGTGATATTGAAAATAAAACCATAGAAATGGAAGCTTTTGGTCAAAGCACTGAAAATCCTAATGGTTTAATAAACCCCGGAGCAAAAGAAAGTAAATATAATATAATTAAAAATTCATTATCAGAAAAAAGCGAAGAAAACTTTAATATACTTGACAAAGAAGCACAAACCGAATTATATATAAAAAACCTATTAGAAGAAATAAAAGGATTTAACTTTGACTCAACTTTAAAAGATATCAAAGAAAAAGGAGAAGAATTTTATGAAAGTGACAAATCAAAGAAATTTGCTTTTAGGTTAGCCAACTTATTTGAATTAAATCATAACAACACTAGAGAAATAATATTAAGATCTAAAGAAATTATTGGTAATGATAATGAGAAAATGAACACCTTAAGAAGCTTTATGAAGATAGCAAAAGAATTTTCTAAAATACCAAAAGAAGACAATGAAATTGATGAAAATGATGATGGGTTAACAAATGTTTTTAATGAAGGGCATTTACAGGAATCTATTATAAGATTACAAGAAAAAATTGAGTTCGAAAAAAAAGAGATTATCAATATTTATTCAAATATTGAAAATAAATATAATAACTTAAGCTCCCTTTCAAAGTCAGAAAAAGAAGATTTGAAAAAAGAAATTACTCAAAAAATATTTGAAAAAGAAAATACTATTGGTGAATTTTTAGATTATAATAAAAATATTAACAAAGAGAAAAATTATTATAAAGATTTACCCCTTTATACGTTTATAATAATCTTTAGAGATAATTATATAGAACCGTTTTGTAAAAAGATGAAAAAGATATCAGATGAATTATAAACAATAAAAATTATGGAAAACGATAATAAAAAAATTCAAAGTTATACTTTGTTCTCAAAAGAAGAGATAAATCAACTGAACAAAGAATGTGAAAGAAATGAACTTGAAAGTTTTTTTTATGATTGTTTAACTTTAAATGGAAAAGAAAAAGAATATTCCCAAAAAATGAGCAAAGAATGGTCAGAAAAAATGACAGCAGAAGATAAGATAATAAATGAGGTAGAAAAAAGTTTCTAACACAACAATTGAAATTTATGCCTTCTTCGTATTTAAAAAGCACCTTTAAGGTGTTTTTATTATATAATCTTTCTGTTAAGTGCTAAAAATAAAGTTTAGACCTTAAGTTCATAGAGTTTAGTAATAAAATAATAATTTTTTAACATTTAATTTCCTATACCAAACTATTATATTAGTAATTTTAGCTAAAAAACTTAATAATATGTTGACAAAAAAGATTTAATTGATATAATAATAAAGATCTTTATTTTAACCAAAAAGAAAGGAGTATTGTTATGTCAGAAAAATTCAATCAACAGTCAAAAATGAAAATTGACAAACCACACGAACCATTTGGGAAACACGTTGACATTATTACGCCATTTGGAAAAGGGGCTGACAAGATGAGAATTGGCACAGAAGGGCAAATTCTTTCCCATGAAATGAATCTTAAGGGAGGTCATAAAATTAATATTAAATAATACAATACCTCCAAAAACTACAAAGAGCTCAAATATGAGCTCTTTTTTTCAAATAAAGACAACTAATCTTTATTATCTTCCCTCTTATAAAATTAATTAGACAAATTAAAAACCCTGAAACTTTTATAGTTCCAGGGTTAAATTTTAAATAGTCGTAAGTTTAGCAACAATAATGTTATAAAGATCATCAAAATCCTTATAGCGTTGGAATTCAAAATTTGGCTGATTAATTCCTAAAACTAAACGAGACACCTTTGAATTTTCATGAGCAACGACCAAGGCTGGCATCTTACGATCTTCTACTTGAACTGCTAATTCATAACCCAAACCAATTGAAGCTTGATCACAAATAGCAATAAAAGCTCACAACCACGAACACAATTATTAATATCGTGATTATAAACATCTTATGCAGTTCCATCAACTAAACCAATAAATTCAAGAACATGAGATACTTTTTTTAATCTTTCCTTTAACAGTTGAACCTCCTCTTTAAACTCTTCAGAAGCATGTGTTAAAGCACAACCAACATATAAAGAGACAATAGTTTTCATTAAACACCTCCTATTTTTAAATGAAAGAAATATTAATGTAATAAATAATAATACTATAATAATATCTTTTTTGTCAAGCAATTACCGAATAATATTCAAAACTAGTTTAATTCTAAATTACTTAATATTTCATCATTAAGATCCCACTAAACAAGATTAAGCAAAACAAGATGTTCTGTTAGTGTATCACTCAATACATTCTTTAATTCAAATAAAAAAACCCAAGTTTTAATCTTGGGTTTATAAAGTTTAGTAATTGAATGCTTGTCTTTAAAGAAATTTAGTTAGGTTTATACTCTTAAACTAAAAAAGGAGTTTTGGATAAATACTAAAGGGCTGAAAAAGTAGCAACTATGCTAGCTTCATAAACACCAGCATCGGCACTTTGGTCCCAAGTAAAATTAGGATCAATAATGGTCTTTTTAACTGAGGCTCCAGGGTCTGTTGCTAATGCTGTATTTATAAAAGCTGATATATTCATTCTCACCTGGCCATTATGTGGGGCTTCTACAAAGTCCTCACCTAAAGGAAAATATCCCGCTTGCTGAACCATTGTGCCTGCACCATCTATATACTCAACAACACCATTAGTGGTGACATATATTTTATAGAGCGTGGGCAGAACATCATATCCATTTGCATGTGTACCAACTTCTTCACGGGCAAATCTTGGAATACCATCACCAGCAGGGTTGTCTCCGTTAAGCGTTACACTAAAAGGACAATTTGCATATGCAATATCCATATCCGGAGAAGAAACTCCATAAATTTCTTCTTTATTTCTACCGGCATTATGATTTGTTTCACCCAAATCCCAATCAATACTAGGAACTGCTTCAATATACTCATCAACAGTCAAAGACATGTTAATCTCTGTTTGATCAGAGGATTGAGCCTGAACGTTAGTTGTCATTGCCATAAAGGCAAATACAGTAAATAAACTTGTTAATACAATTAATCGTTTCATAATTTTAAAATTTTAAGGATTAAACAACAAAATTAAATAATAAAATTAAACAATAAAAATGACAACCATTCTTGTTACTAAACTTATATAATTATTTTTTTAAAGAACTTAAGTTATTATAGCACTTAATTGTTTTTTGTCAAGGCCTTTGAGCAATATGTGTATACTTATGACATTTTTTGAAAGAATATAAGAAATTATTTAAATAACATCACTTTATTAAATAATTAATATTTTTAAAAAGTTAGAAAATATAAAAAAAAGGAAGTGTTTTTGCACTTCCTTATTGATTTTTTTAATTGTTAACGGATAATCTTCGGAGTAATAAAGATCACCATTTCCACGTTTTTGTTTTCTTTTTGCTTGGATTTAAAAATCCAATTAAGAAGAGGAATTGAACCGAGGATGGGGGTTCCATCTTCACTTTCTTTCTTACTCTCCATAATTAAACCACCAAGAGCAAAAGTTTCTCCATTTTCAAGAGCAACACTTGTGGTTTCAGACCTTCTGGCAATAATAGGAAGCTTTTGACTTCCATTTCCTCCCATTTTAAAAGTCCTCTCACCTACAATATCAGCTACTTCAGGTGTAATTTTCATCTGAATAGTTCCATCCCTATTAATGGACGGACTAACCTCCATTTTCACGCCTGTTTCAATATTCGTGGTAGTGTAATAATTATAATTCATACCACCACCAGACATAATCATGAAAATGTGCTCTTTAGTTAATTTAATGTTTGCTTCTTCGCCTTCACTTACTACAACTCTTGGTTCAGCTTTAACATATACACTAGCTCTTTTCTCTCTCATGTCTACAACATTTTTAATATTGCCTACAATATTGGCGGTGTAATTTGCACCTCCAGAAAAATCAATAGCGCCCGAAGCATCCAGATTAACATTACTCCAATCCATTCCAATGTTTGAGCTTTTTTCCCATTCAACTATAGCAACTACTGCCGAGATTTCAATTTGTCTCTTTGACCTATCAATTCTCATGATATCAGTTTTAATTCTCCTAACCATGTCAGTAGAAGCAGTGATTGTAATACTATTACCATTTTCATTAGCCTTTACATAAGGATCAAAATGGCTTGAAAGCCTTCGCAACACTTCTTCAGCATCTACATTAGTCTTAATCACTTCTGTTTCGCTTAAAGCATCAAAACTGAAACTTTCAGGAAATGCAGAACCTATAAGGTAATAAGTAGAGTTCCCGGTTTCAATTCTTTTGTAATTATAGCCACCAGGAAAAAGAACCATTTCTAGTGCCCTTTCCAAAGGAACTTCTTCCATCTGAACAGATACACTTCCCTCAACTGTTTGATCAGGAATAATGTTTACCCCTGTCTGAGTTGAAATATCCATAAGAACAGAGCGAATACTCGCTTCAACAAAAATATTGGAAACTTTTGGCTGTTTTGCCAATCTTTCCCTTTTTTCCTGTTCCATCTTTTCGGCCATTTCCTGGGCTTTCTGGATCTCACTTTGTCCAAGTTTCTTAATAGAATCTCTACTAAGAATCTCTTGTTCTTCTTTTTTGGGCAGATCAGTTGGTGTAAACTTCTGAACTGTACAACTTGAGAAGATTACTACTATTACTAGTAAAACTAAACTTTTAATTTTCATTTCTATTTCTCCTTTTTTTTAATAAAACAATTAATAAAAATACTAATACAGAAACTAATATTCCTGCAATAATGATAAAACTAATATTGTTATCATTATCTTTATCTTTTACTTTCTTTTCTTGCATCTCAGAAACTTTCTGAGAGACTTCTTTTTGCTTTTCCAGAGTGTCCTCCTCTTTTTCAGAAACATTCTTAGTTTTTTCCGTTTCAGAAGAGTTTTCCTTTTCAGAAATCTTTTCCTGTTTTTCAGCAGACCTTTTTTCTTCTACCTTTTTTTCGGGTTCTTCCAACTTTTCTTCTGCTTTTCTTTCTGCTTCTTTTTTCTTGACTTCTGCAAGAAGTTCATCGGTCATAATTTCAACAGGAATTTCAATTGACTTTCCTTTTTCAGGATTGAAAGTAATCTTTCCAGACAATCTTTTTTCAAAATCATCTGGTACTTTAATGATTGCCTTAACTGTTCTCTTTTGAGCAGGTCTCAAGGTCATAATTGAAGGAGAAACCTTTAACCAGTCACCTTCAATTTCAACTGATACCTTCATATTTTCAGAATAGACACTTGAAACTTCTATTAGCTTAGTCCTAAACATTCCCTTAGCTAAACCAACCTGCAGTTTCTCCGGTTGCACAGAAATAAAATTCATCTTACTTTCATCAATTTCTGCACCTCTTTCAATACTAAAAAAAACTTTATCTTTAGCCTTTTTAAAGTCATAACCGTAATCAAAAGAGATATCTACTACATATTCCCCTCGTGGCAATTTTTTGTCTAATGTTCCATGAAAATCTATAAGATTCTTTGGAAACACAAACTGCTCTTTACCAGGTTTTCCACTTATTTTACTAAGACCAACTTCACCGAAATTAATTCTTCCATCCTTACTTCTTATAGTAGCTTTTCCTGTCACATTCAAATGAATGTTTCCTTGATTTTCAAAAGTAGATACTATCTGAATTTTTCCATCATCTTTCTTAACTTTTGATTCAAAAACATCTCCTTCTTTTTTATAATTTCTTCCTGGAACATTTATAATGATAACAATTGCCACCCTAGATTTCATTTTAAGCATAAATGGCTTATTTTCTGATTTTACATTTGTAAATTCTGTAGGCTCACTCATTATGGCTACATAATATTCTCCAGGGGTTGCATTTCTTGGAACATTAATTTCAAACTCTATTTGTTTTTTTTCGGTTCCAATAAGTCTCATTTTTTTTTCATCAAAGCTTACCCAAGAAACAGCAGAATGTTTAAATTCTGGTCTTCTACGAAATTGAAGAACTCCAGTTCTTAACATCGAAATGTCGGTTGGATAAATAAGAAGATTTTCTGCTTCACTTCCTTTACTCCCCGTAAAGTTTAGTGTCAAAGTTTGACTCTTTCCTTTCGGAATTGTTAAATTAAATTTTACTGGACTTGCCTTAAATGCAAAGGCACTTAAAACCGCCAAAAGAAAAATAACTGTACGGGTTAAATTTTTGACTTTCTTTCTTTTCTTACTTGTTTTCATTTCTAATCATTTTTTAGTTCACAATTTACTTTTAATACAGAATTATACTTTCCAGCATCGTCAGATAATACATGGTCTATTGATTTTGAAATAACCCTTACTTCCAAATGAAGAAAAAGATTATAACTCTGACAGTTTTCTCCTTGAATTACTATAATTTCCTCAACTACTCTATCGTAGATATTCTGAGGGAATTCAGGAGAACCTTCACTTCTAATTTTTGCAAGTTCTTCAAATACTCTATTAAAGTATTTTTTACAATCTTTTTCATGAACTTTAGCAATACGACTCATTATTTTTCCAAACAAATTTCCCACAAATTCTGGAGGAAATTCTTGCTGGATTTGTGCGAGCCTACTTGCTATTATCCCATGAATGTTAGGCGGAACTTCACCAAAATCATAAAGGTTAATCTCTATTTCCATCTGTGAAAGCTCTTCAGGAGTTTTACTTTTGAAAACAGTAGATTCATCTATTTCAGGAGAGTAAATCTCTCCAGAAAAAAGAGTTTTCAGTTTATCATAGGAATTATTAGCTGAACCATTAAGACTGCTTTCTTTTCTTGAGAGAGCAGAAATCGGGGTTCCTAAGGATTCTCCATAAAACTTTACCACATACGGGCCACTTAAATCTTGCCCTATAAGAACACTCTGCAAGGTTAACACCTCGCTTTGTCCCGGTTTTTCTATTCTCCCGCTCACTTCAACTTGAGAATAACTCAAGTAAAAAGAAAACAAGAATATAAAAACCAAAGGGATTTTCATAATTTTCATTTTTTTACCTCCGTTTTTGATTTTTATTTTTCTGTCTTTTCAGTTCGTAACATTTCATAACTACTATTTTAAAGGGTTTTACAATAACAAATTTTAATCCAAAAAATTCCTAAGAAATTATTAATCCTATTCATTCTTAATAATTGCTTATTTTATTAAATTTTAATGAACCTTATTAAACATCTATCTAAATAATACTATAACAAGTTTCGAATTTTGTCAATAGCTAGACGTTATAAACTACAGTATTAAGTGATATAAAAAAGTGATAATAAAAGAATAAAGACCATCAACAAAACCTTTACTAAATTACATTAATTTGTAATAAGCAATATAAGAAATTATTATTCTAAAAAGTAAGAAAAATAGTTTGAAATTTCAGAAATTAAAACTAAGGTAATTCAATAAAAAAAACAGGCTATAAAGCCTATTTTTTTATTCTTATCAATATTATCAGTTCTATAATAATTCAAATATTTTTGAACTTCTTTAGGATGTTTTTGTGTTAAATAGAAATATTATTTTAAACCATTAGCATGAAAATAATCAGTATAATCTTTATCAGCATGATTTATATGCCATACCCACCAATCGTGTAAAAAGTTACTTATTGCAAAAAGAGTTTTGGCGCTGTTATCATTTTCATAAGATTTTTTAAGTTCCTCTACTTTTTGACGATAACTATTGTGCAATTCAATATGTTGATCTTTTTTTGGGTAACTGTATAAATTAAAATAATGCTCTTCTGTACCAAAGTGTTCGTCTGCATAATTTATTAGTTCTTTAAAAATTGGATTAACATCAGTATTATCAAATTTATTATCAGTATAAAGTAAAGACAGTTTATTTATTAAACTAATTAAACGTTGATGTTATTTATCTAATTCCTCAACACCAACTGAGTAATCTTTATTCCAATGAATAATTTGCATATTTTTATATTAAATTATAATTATAATATATAAATATTATAGCATAAAAATTAATTTAAACAAATTAAAAACCCTGAAACTATTTTAGTTTCAGGGATTTTTTTACTCTTTTTTGCTTGCCTTGTATTCTTCAGCGACTAACTTATCTAGCTCCTCTGGAGAAAGTTTTTCATTTTCAGGATCAAACGTTAAACGCATTCTAATCATTTCAATTTCAAAATCATCTGATTCATTCATAATTATAGAGTTTAAAAGGTTCAATTATTCAATTTAACTATAAATAATATATCACACAATGTACCTTTTGTCAACATATGTGGCATTGCAGCGAAGGGTTTATACTCACTAACTCCTCTTTGTCATTTTCTTCTAGACAATAGGGTATATTTAAACGATATTCTATATTATTTTAACTATAAACAATATACCACTGCATCATGTTTTGCTCAATACTTTCCAGGCTTTACTCTACTCCAAAGTGTAGTATTAAATTTATTAACAAAAAATAGTCTAAAATTAGACTATTTCTATGATTTGCTCCCGGGGTCGGATTCGAAGGCAAAATCACTACTTTTATTTTATAGCTAATATTAGACAAAATATGCTAGTATTAGCTAATATTTTAAGGAAGGTAAGTGATCAGAATTAGTCAGTTTTAATCATCTTTTATCACTTTTCAGTCACAATAGCGTCACACATTTTGATGCTTAGTAATACAAGGAAAAGTGATGAAATTATTTACTACAATCTTTTAGATAATTATAAATCATATCAAAACTTTCAAAACTATTTGCCCACTCTTTCTTATTGTTGTTTAGGTTGCTTAATATATTCTTTGCACTCACCCATTCAACTTTTTGTATCTCTCCATCTTCAAACCTTAATTTAGATATATCTTCATCTACTTGATAGTAAAATGTATAAGTAAACTCATTGTTGGGATATTTATTCCTTTTTCTAACAGGTCCTTTGATAAAATCACTAAAATCTGTATTTAAACCTATTTCTTCTTTAAACTCTTCTACAAGAGCTTCCTCAACACTCTCTCCTGCTTGCAAGTGGCCACCAAATCTTGTATCCCACATATTAGGGCATAAATCTTTATCTTTAAATCTTAAATGACATAAGAAATAATAGTCATTATCTTTTATCATAAAATAATAAATATGAACTGTTCTATGCCATAAACCTGAGCTATGTACTTCACTTCTTGGTTTCTTTTCACCTATTGGTTTATTATTTTCATCAACAATATCTAAATATTCTTCTTTCATAGATTATTTATTATATTTATCTATCCACTTTAATAATATTCCTTTTATTTCTTGTAAGTGGTTCTTATCTCTAAAAGTATGTGGAGCATCTTTTATTACATGCAATTCTTTTTTATTACCAGAAATATCTTTAAATAATATTTCTTGATGTTTAACTGGAGTGCTAGTATCTTTTTCACCAACAATAATTAAAACTGGCATAGTTAACTTATCCGCTTTTGGTAGTAAATCATATCTTTGCCTATCTAAAAATTCATTATATTTCAATTTTTTAACTACTCCTGGCATTGAGACACTGGGTTTTTCTTTGTAACCCGTCTTTTTCCATTTAGCTAACTCTATTGGATTATAATTTTCTTTAGATAGTTTTCCAGATACTACGGGAGAGATTGGTGCTACTGCCCTTACCTTGTCAGGATAGTTCTCTGCATACATAGCTACTGAAATTCCACCTAAGCTATGACCAACTAACCAAAATGGTTCTTGATAAAAATCTTGAGTACTAGTCCACTTTATTACATCTTCCAGATCTTCATAATAGTTAGTTAAAGTAGCATCCTCATAATTTCCATCACTTTCTCCAAAAGTATTAGTAGTATCAAATCTAACTACAGTAAACCCTTTTTCCTTAAAAGCTTCTGCAAAAATTTCTAAATGAGGCTGTTCTTTAAAACCGCCTAAACCATGCATAATAAAAATTAAACCTTTTTGCTTTTGAGCTTTTTCTATTATTACACTAACTTTTTGATTCTTTCTGTTTTTAATAAATATTTTTTTCATATTTAAAGTTTATCACACTAAAAACTATAATAAAAGAAACGGGATAAAATTCAGATAGAAATATTAACTCTAAAAAACCCTATAAATACAACGCAATAGCGTCACAAAGTGTGTCATTTTAAATGTTAATATACTAAAAAATAGACTAATATTAGCCTATTTTTATGATTTGCTCCCGAGGTCGAACTCGACCTTCCTTAAAAAATCAAGGCTTGGCTGCTCATTACCATGTCAATAAAACTTAGGCTTCCAGACAATTCACCTTGTTTTTCATTCCTCAATTACTTGAAGAAGCTGCGTAATTTTCTTATATCTTTTGTGTTCACAGCCAACTGTGCTATCGCTGCGCCACCCGGGAATATTCAATTATAAAATTGCTTTTAAAAAGCAATCAATTATATATTAATGTGATATCATATCTCTATCAATAAAAAATCGTGTCAAATCATTTAATCATGACACCGAAACTATAGTTGATGAATCATATAATATGACACCATAGAAGATGTTAAGTTAGGGCTCACTTCGACCTCAGGTGAGCCTTTTTTATTTTTGTAAACTACATATAATTTTTTCACTTTCTGATCTATTTTTCTCTTAAGTTCAGCTGGATTTAAACTGTCATATATTTCTTTTAATTCTTCTTTGGTTTTGCTATCAACTTTTTTAGATTCCATTATTCTCTGATATGGTGTTTTAGGTGTGTCATATTTTCTGTGACTTTTACCTTTCACCTTAGTTTTCTCTTTTAACTTCATTACTGGTTGAAAGAAGTTTTTATATAACCTCAATTCATTACGATATAAGTCATTAATTATCTTCTGTTCTTCTTCTGTATCAAAGCGAAGATATCCTAAGGGTCTACGTATGTGAGTGGAGTTTTTCTGTTCTATAAAACAATTATCATTTTTCTTATAGAGACGAGAACGAGATAGTTCAATATTTTCTTCTTGAGCATATTTATATATATGCCAGTTTAAGATATTGCTACCATTATCAGGATGCATACCTGCCCAGTCTATAGGAGATCTCTCTCTACAGTTTTTCATACCCTGCAGTGCTCTTTGTTGCCCTTTACCCATTACAGCTTCTCCTTCCCACCAGAAAAAGTAAATATCTATAGCAGCTAGGCTATTAATATAATCACCAGCTACACTAGCTCCACAATGCTCAACACAGTCTATTTGTGTATTTCCAGGCTTCCTGTCTTGTTCTAGTGAGTTTTTAACTGGGACTTCTGAGAGTAGTGTAGACTGTTTCTTTTTACCATACTTGAAATTAAGTTTTAGAACTTCTTTTTCATGTTTTAGCTTCCTGTCTATAGTAGCTGGTGACATGGTCTTTAGTTTTTTAATAATCTCATCAGAACATGTAATCTCTTTAAATCTAACCAGTCTATCTAGCTCATCATCTAATGAGGTTTTTAGTCTTTGTCCACAAGAATGATCAAAGATGTCCCAGACTTTAACTAAATTAGCTACTACCTCTTTATTATACTTGCAAGAACGCTTTTTACGTTCATGTGCTTCTTTAGTTTTTACTTTATAGCGAAATTTCTTAATAGCATACTTTCTATCTTCTTTTATTCGTTTACAGTATTCATTTAAGATAGCAGTCTTACCCTTTCTATCTGCTTTAAAGTATTCTTTCCTTAGTGTGTTCATATATTGTTTTTTAGCTTCATAATTCATAGTATTTAGATTGTTAATTACAATTATATACAATCTAAACTTACCATGAACTTCGGTGTCATACTAAATGATTTAACAGGGTACCCTTCGGTGTCATTTTAGATGATTTAATGCAAAATATTGACAAATACCCTAGGGGGTATATAATAATATAATGTATTTTTTAAAAATAAATACTTATAAAATAAATAGTTCATTTAAAATAAATAAATATGACAAAATTATCTTTAAATCCTAATGAAATGGCTATACGCAAAATATACTGGCCTTTAGTCATAAAAGAACAAATTACCGCTTTTTTTCGTCCTGGAGTAAGATTGTGTACTGATTATCGTGGCTATTGTGAAAAGCAAACAATCACATTAAAATGTATCAAACAATTAGGTTCTGATCAATTAGGAATACCACCACAATTTTCTGAATCCAAACAAATTAAAGTTATAATTAATCGCATTTACAGTAAAAAAATTGGCGAACTAACTAAAAATGATTTTCAAGGATCTAGTCCTGATATACAAAGTATCACTAATCTTAAATTTCATTTAGGGTTAATCTATAACTTAGATCTTAATGAATTAACAGATGAATCATATGTAACAATAATAAAAATTAATTATAAAAAAATAGATTCTATGATAACTAATAAAATGCGTTTAGAAAATTTAGTGCAAAATGGTATATGGACAATTGCTAAACAACCACCAGCTAATCCACATAATTTTCAATCTGAAGAATTAATGGTAACACTTATAAACCATGATTACCCAGCCAGAACTCCACTTTTATGGAATAGTGCCTTTAATTATTTTCAAATTCCTGCTAAAAATTTAGTTTTAGTACCTAATCAAACAAATTTAAAAAAAGAGGATTTGAAATGGACTCTTAATGTATATCGTGATGATACACGTTTTATAGCCGGTGGCTTTGGCGTTGGCTTTAAAGATGAATCAATGGAATTATTTGATATATTAGATGATAGTGCTGCAAATGTTGGCGCCGCTAATTTTGTTTATAAAAACAAACAAAAACAATTAGTTGGCTATAATACTGACGGTAATGGTTTTGTTAAAGGATTACAAGAAAATTTTCCTATTTTTAAAAACCTAGTTGGTAAAAAAGCATTACTACTTGGTTCTGGTGGTACAGCTAATGCAATTAGCTTTGCTTTAGCAAAAGAAGGTGCGAATTTAATTATTGCTAATCGCACAAAATCAAAAGCTATAGCATTAGCTAAAGAAATAAATAATTTTTATCATCTAACTGGAAATACTGAAGCTATTGGTTGTGGTGAAAAAGAAATTGAACAATACCTGAAAACAATTGATTTGATAGTAAATGCTAGCGTTAAGGGTGCTGAAGGTCAATGGCTCAACTATTCTTCTTTAGCAAGTACTGAATTTGGTTTAAATCATAATTTAAAACAAAGTCAAACTTGGTTAAAATTACTACCAAACAATTGTGTAATAGCTGATATTGTATTGCGTTTAGACGATACACCATTGATTGCGCAGGCTAAAAAAATCGGGCTTCAAACTTTAAATGGTTTGCCTATGGTGATAAGTCAAGCAGCTCTAGCATTCACTTTATCTTATGGTCAAAAATTAGACATAAAATTTAGTAATGTTTATTCAGTAATGAAAAAAGTTATATAAAATAAAGCTGAGTTAAAAACTCAGCTTTTTTTTGTAAAATTATAATTTTAATATATAGTTTTTTTGTTTTTAATCTCCAGTTTTATCTGACTGATTATTGATTTAAACATTTTCTGATAATTTGGATTAATTTCTGCAATTGGTTTCATTTTAATCATCGCTTCAACAAAACTTTTACTAAAAGGAATTTTTGCAATAATCGAAATATTTTTATTTTTAGCAAATTCTTCTATTTTTTTAACAAAAGATCTATTCAAATCACTTTTATTAATAATAATACCATAAGAAATATTAAAATGTTCCACTACTTCCAGAACTCTCTGTAAAGCTCGAAAAGCTGTTGGGGTGGGTTCGGTTACCGCTAAAATGTAATCACTACCTCGAACAGAAGCAATTACCGGGCAACCAATTCCTGGAGCAGAATCAATAATTAAATATTCTGCTTTCTGTCTTTCTGCTTTTTGTCTCGCTCTTTCTTTGACAACAGTTACTACTTTACCACTCCCAGATTCACCCATTTCTAATTGACCAGAAATAATAGGAAAGCCATATTTAGTTTGACCTTCTCCAATAATTGCATTTTCAACTTTTCTTATCTCTATACCCTTCGGGCACAAAATTTTACAAACACCACAACCCTCACATAAAAATTCATTTATTTCTGGTAATTGTTTCTTTTTATTCCAGGAAATTGCGGAAAAAGCACAATTCTTCACAATATTTTTACATTCTTTAGCATTTTTATTTACGAAGGCCTTTGAATTTGTAGAAATTCTTTCATTTTTTCTTAATTTTTTAAGACCAAAAAGCAAAGCTAAATTAGCAGCATCCACATCACAATCCGCCGCAACAATCTTACTTTCTTGCGCTAAAGAAAAAGCTAAAGAAGCAGAAATACTACTTTTTCCTACACCTCCCTTACCTGATAAAATTGTAATTGTTTTCATTTTTTTAATTGATTAATTATCTTTTCAATTTCTTTATTCTCTATCGGTTGGCCAGTACAATATTTTTTTTCAATTTCTTGACTATAAGGAATCTCAGCAATAATTTTTACTTTATTTTTCTGAGCAATTTTTTCAATAACACTTTTTGAACCGATATTAGAACGATTGATAACAATTTGAGTTTTTATCTTTAATCTTTTTGTTAATGAAAGAATTAAATTTAAGTCATGAGCACCTAAAGGTGTTGGTTCAGTGACTGCTAAAGATTGATCTACTCCAGAAATAGCTGCTATTACTGGACAATGTGTTCCAGCGGCCGTATCAATAATAATATAATCAAAATCTTTTTCTTGTTTAAAATAAAATTTCTTTACTGCATTAACTACTAAACTAGATTCTTCAATACCGGTTTTCATTTTTCCAGATAACAAAGTTAAATTATCTTTTTGACCAATAAAAATTTCTCCGATAATCTGTTCTGATTCAGTAATAGCTTTAGTTGGACAAACTAATTTACAAGCCCGACAACCAATACATTGTTCGGGAATAAAAACAGGATTTTTGCCTTTAACAAAAACAATTGCTTTTTCTGGACAAACCGTAGCACATTTACCACAACGCAAACATTTTTTAAAATCAAAAACTGGCATCATGTTCTTGACGTCTTTTGCTTTCTTTAATTTAATACTAAGTAAAAGATCATCTCCAGGACAATCAACATCAGCATCAATTAATAAAACCTTCTTATCCCTAGCTAAAGCTGAAGCTAGGGATGTTGATAATGTTGATTTACCAGTTCCACCTTTTCCTCCAGTAATTGCAATTTTTATTATTTTAGACATAGCGTTTTCTATATTTTTTTATCTTTATTCTTATTTCTTATAAAAACCAAATATTAAAGACTCTAAGAATAAAAAACATTAATTAAGGTGTTAAGATATTAATGAAAATAAATTTTAAAATTTCGGAGAAATAAGCCATCTAAGAAATATTAAAAAATATTTAAACTTTTCTTATTATTGGTATGATTTTTTTTCTTGTCGTCTCTGCTATACTTTTAATCTCTTTAAACATTTCTTTCGATATTGAAACTTGTGTCTCCTTTTTTAAAAATTTTACTTCTAACATCTTAGATATTTCTAAAAATAATTTCATTTCTTTTTCCATCCTTGTAAACAAAAGATTATCTGCTGCATTTTCCCAAATCTTAATTTTATCTGCAAATACACTAGTACTTACAGAGAAAATATAAGTTTTATTTTTATCATTTTTAAGAATATTTTCTATATTCTTTATAGTACTTTCCTTATATGTAGGTGAAAATAGAAGTAGATTTAAAGCTGCCCCAAAAACTAAAATTCCCATATTACTTTTTTCAACCATAGTTTCTGCTATTTCTATTGTTTTATTCCATGTTTCATATTTTAATAAATTTGCCTTTAAAATATTATTTCCTAATTTTTTATATTCTTTAATAGAAGGATCAAATTGAATATATGCTATTTTTTTATAATAATTTTCTAAATCTAAATTATATAATTTATTCATAGTCGTTTTTACAAATTCCATCGTTGGGTATTGTAAAGGCATAGCTATTACTGAACCGCCATGTCTTAACCAAGAAGCAACAAAAGCAAACTCTACCAAAGGTTTACCTGTTCCTCCAGGCCCACTGATAAGTGTTGAAGACGGATAAGGAAATCCTTCTGGTAATAATTTATTCAAATATTTATCATTAATTTTTATGGTTTGTAAATTAGACATTTTTTTACAATTCTTTTATTTTAAATTTTTTCCGCACCTTTGTAAGCAATATAATTATCTCTTATGCTGTTTACAAGCATCTTCTGAGCCCGCCTTTTTTAATTTCTTATTTTGCCAAAGCTGAAAAATCTCTTTTACGGTATCGGCCTGACAAACATAAACATCAATTCCTAAATTTAGGCATAAATTAATCGCCCGTGGTCCTATATCTTGACACAATAAAATATTTGCTCCATGATTTTCTATTAACTTAGGAGATAAACTGGTGCCACCCATATGCTCACTGGTATTATTTATAATCTTAGTTACCTCTCCTTTCCCATTAAGAAAAGTATAAGTAGAACATCGACCAAAATGTGTAGCAATTTTATCACTTAAACCTTGTTTACTATTTGTTGGGACAACTAATTTCATATTAGTTTATTTTCTTAAGTTTTTTATCTATAAACGCTGATAAAACATCTTTAATAATTCCTTTACCCGAATAAATTTCAATATCAAATTGTTTTAAAACATCTAAAGCCTTTGGTCCAATATTACCAGTAATCACGGCGTTTACATCTTTTTCTACTATTAATTGAGCAGTTGAGACTCCAGCTGCACTGTTTTGATCAAGACTTTCATTTTTTATAACTTCTATTTCTTCAGTTTTACCATTTTTTATTTCAACAACAATAAAATACTGGCATCTGCCAAAAACATCAGAAACGACATTCTCAATATTGTCACCATTTGAGCTTATTGCTACTTTCATAAATTTTACAATTAATTTATTTTTTAATTTTTATAAATACTATTTATTTTAACTATATGCCCATAACAATCTTTTGTCAAATTCAATAAATTTTACTAATTTTAAATAATTTTTCTAATATAAACAAAAAAAAATCAGAGTTAATTTAAGTAAATAAAAAATTCCGTCTATTTTTTAAAACGGGATTTGAATTTTTTGTATGATCAATATGTCTAAAAGTCCAAGTTCCCAAGAAAACAAAAGAGCCAAGAAACTAAGTGACCAAGGGCTACTTGCGAACTGCGAGAAAACGAGCGTTGACACCGCTTAATTCTCCAAATAGGTTTTTCAATTTTGCTCCCGGGGTCGGATTCGAACCGACGACCAATTGGTTAACAGCCAACTGCGCTACCGCTGCGCCACCCGGGAATATTCAATTATAAAATTGCTTTGTGAAAGCAATCAATTATATATTAATGTAATATACTATTAATGTCAACAAATATTTATATACTAATTAATGATATTTAATGATTAATTCATCCTCTTTTACCACTGGTTCAATAGTATAATAATCATCATAAGAATAGAGGTTCTTGAAGAATTTATCTAAAGGTTTTCTCATTATTCTATTAGCTAAAAAGGGCGGAAAATAAAAACCTCTGTAACTAGATTTTAAAACATCAAAGTTAAGCTTATTGGCCTCAGGATAAACAACTACCTCTACTGATACCCTCCCTACTAAAGGCTTTAATAAATAACCTTCTAAGCTAATAAAGCCTGGTCTAAATTCAATCTCTGGACTGCTAAGCATAGGATCACTACAATCCTTTAATATCTTTTTAGCAATAATATTAGCTTCTTGTTCAGAAAATCTTAAATTCTCTTTATTTTTTACCAGATTATTAATATCATTATTATCACAAGCTTTTTCCCAGGTTTCATATTTTTCTGCTATATCTTTCTTTTCAAGATTACTAACATTATCATTTTCTTGAGCATTACTTTTTTGTGAAAACAAATCTTGCCACGACCAAGCTGAAACACTAAGAGGTAGTGATACTAGTACTAATGTTATAATTGTAGTTTTAAATAATGATTTAGTCATATTAGTAATCTTTTAATTTATCTAATCCTTTTAATTTTCTAATTTTTTCTAAGCTCTTAGCTTCAATCTGTCTAATACGTTCTCTAGTGACATCAAACTCTTGTCCCACTTCTTCTAAAGTATGAGCCACGCCATCATTTAGACCAAAACGCATTTCTAGTATCTTTTGCTCCCTAGGAGAGAGATTAATAATTATAGCCTTAACATAATCTCTAAGAAGTTGCAGAGCTGCAGCTCTATCTGGGGTAACATTTTTAATGTCTTCAATAAAGTCCTCAAGAGTTGAATCCTCCTCATCATCTCCAATAGTAGTTTCCAGTGATATAGTATCTTGAGATATTTTAATAATATATCTCACCTTATCCAAATCTTCATTCATTTCAGCTGATATCTCTTCAGGCAAAGGTTCTCTTCCCAATTCTTGAATAAGTATTCTCTGTACTTGTTTAAATTTATTAATAGTTTCCACCATGTGCACAGGAATACGAATAGTTCTAGATTGATCAGCTAGAGCTCTAGTAATAGCTTGTCTCACCCACCAAGTGGCATAGGTAGAAAATTTATATCCTTTTCTATATTCAAACTTCTCTACCGCTCTAAATAAACCAATATTACCTTCCTGAATAAGATCTAAAAGACTAAGTCCTTTAGCTCCTGCAAACTTTTTAGCAATAGAAACAACTAACCTTAAATTAGCTTCAATTATCTTTTTTTCAGCTTCCCTATCTCCTTTTTCTTTACGCTTAGCTAACTCAATTTCTTCACTACCCTTTAAAAGAGGGACCTTACCAATCTCTTTTAAATACATCTGAATAGAATCTTCAGAAAGTTTAGACATATCAACTGAACCAATTAAAGGACTGTCTTTATCTTTACCTAAAGCCTTTCTTTCATTTTCTTCCACTCCTAAAATATTACCAGCATCTTCGATAATTCTAATACCTTGTTCTTGTAGGTCACCTAAAAAGATTTCATAATCATAAAGATAATCCTCTACTTGTGAGAATAAATATAAAATTTCAGTTTCAGTAACAAAACCACGTGATCTACCTTTAGAAATCACTTTATCAATTTCTTCTTTACTAGGCGCTTCAGCCTTTTTATAGACAGTTTTCTTCTTCTGAGTAGTAATATTTTTTTTCTTTGAAACAGGTTTTTTTGTTTGCTTCTTCTTCACAAGACTTTTCTTTTTTACATTAGAGCTTACTGACTTTTTCTTAGCACTATTTTTAACACTATTTTTAGTGATATTTTTAGCAGTCTTACTATTTTTATTTATATTTGTTTTTTTCTTAAGTTTAGGCATAATGTAAATTTAAGCTCTTAATTTTGAGCCGATAATGTTTTAAGCTCCTTTAGAAGCCTATTTACCTCTTCTGAATCTTCAGCTTTCTCAGCCTCAGATATCTTTTTTTGGATGATTTTTTTCTGCTCTTGCTTAAACAAATCTTTATTTAAAGAAATAAGATGGACTAATTCCTTTTGTGCTTCAGCTTGAGATAAATGAAAAAAATCATTCTCACCTAAAAGAACAAGCTCAGGTACAAGGCTATACATTTCTTCACTTTTTGTTTTAAGCCAATTATTAAATTCCTGAAAATTCAGGCTTTTGTTATCATTATAATAGATAATTAGATGATTGTAAAACTGACGCTTTTTTTCATTAACAATTAAGTCTTTATCTAAATTGGAAATAACATAATCAACAAATTCTGGAAACTTTAGTATTATAGAAAGTATTGATTTAGAAATTTTCTCTAATCTACTTTCTTGGTTATTTAAATTTTTCATAGCTATATTTTTCTCTTCCTTCTTCTGATAATTCACTGTTTTCCCTGTTTTTCTAGAATTTAAAAATTCGCGTAAAACTGTTTCAGAAATATCTAATTTTTCACTAATTACTTTTGTCCAATAATCTTTTTCAATATCATTTTTAATCTTATTAAGCAAAGTCATTATTTTAGCACTAGCTAATTTTTTTTCATCAATTTTAGATATATCATATTCAAATAATATTTTTTCAATATAATACTCCATCATATTCTTAGCTTCTTTTACAGCCTTAGCAAATAAACTCTTATCCTTCTTTAATAAGTCAGCCGGATCTTTGCCTTCAGGTAAAAGTATTATCTTGATATTCATTTCCTCCTCTAAAGCTTCTTTAATACCCCTGTCAACTGCCATTTGCCCAGCTTTGTCCATATCAAAAGCTAAATAAAGATTATTAGTATATCTTTTAATAATCTTCAATTGCTCACTCCCTAAAGCGGTACCTGAGGAAGCTATAGTATTAGAAAATCCTTCCTGATGGGACATAATAACATCCATTTGACCCTCTACTACAATAGCGAAGTCTTGTTTTTTAATATCCATTTTTGCTCTATCAATACCATAGAGAACTTTGCTTTTATAATATATTTCAGTTTCCGGACTATTAATATACTTACCCATTTTTTCATCTTCTTGACTATAAGGATTAACTCTAGCAGTGAAAGCAATGGCATGGCCAGAAATATCAAAAATAGGAAACATAATGCGGTTTCTAAAACGATTATAATAATGACTGCTATTTTCTTTTTTCTTAGTTATACCAGCAGAAAATATTTCATCTTCCCTATACTTTTTCTCTTTTAAGAAATTTAAAACATCATCCCAGCTTCTTTGACTATAACCTAATTTAAAATATTTAATAGTATCATCAGTTAAGCCTCTTTCTTTTAAATAAGCTAAAACCTGCTTACCATTATCAGTGCTGTGCATAGACTTCTCAAAATACTTGCTAGCTAATTCCATTATCTCTAATAACCTACTTTTTTTAGAAGAACTACGATAATTTTTTTGCTCTAAAGTTACACCAGCTTTAGGAGCTAATAACTTCAAGGTTTCCACAAAATCCAAACCTTCCATTTCCATAATAAATTTAAAAACATCGCCACCTCTACCACAGCCAAAACAATGATATATTTGTTTTTCTGGAGAAACCATAAAAGAAGCTGTCTTTTCATTATGAAAAGGACAGTTAGCCTTAAAATTAGAGCCTGATGCCTTTAAAGGCACATAATCTCTAATAATATCAACAATATCCAATTTTTCTTTAATTTCTTCTGATTGATTCATATTTAAAATATTCTTTTAAATAATCTCTTTAATTTAGACTCTTTTTTAGTTCCCTCTAATATTTCTTGATCTCTTTTTAAATCACCTTCACCAATTGAATTTAAAACATCTTTGTTTTCTGGCTTCTTTATCTCGGCACTACTTGTTTTAGCTTTTAGAGCCCTTTTGATTGTTTCTAAGGCATTGTTTACCATCTCTCCTTCATATTCTCCACTATGAGCGCTGTGTCCTTCATAACTGGCTTTCTTTTGATCAAGATGAAGGTCAAAAACGTAATTATCAGGATACTTCTTTACATACAAATGAAGTCTGGGATAGAAATCTCTGCTTAAGCGTTTTACATATGAATATTTATCTCCTCTACTGTCATATATTTGCGCCCAGCCTAATGTACGTAAAAATTTTTCAATATTTAATTCACCAATCTCTGCTACTGACACTCTATATTTCATATTATTATTTTACTACTTATTATGTTTAAAAACTAGATATTTATATAATAAAAAACTATTTATCGCTATCACTGCTGAAGTTAGAAGCTGAGAGAGTAAATAATGAAAATCTAGATTAACAACCAAGCTTTGCATCAAGGCAGCATTAAAAAAAAGATTAAATACTCCCACTAAAAGATAAAGATATATTTGCTCAAAGTATCTTTTAGCTTTATTTCTAAAAGTCCAAAACTTTTGCAAACTAAAGCTAACAGCAAAAGCTATTAAATACGCCACTGAAGTTGCAATAATAATTTGCAGGCCTAAAAAATGATGAACTAAACTAAGTATTAATAAATGCGTGACGGTTGCTAGAGCTCCAGCCAGCAAATATTTAACCATTATTTTATGCCAATTTGGTTTTCTGTAAAAAGGCCAAATTCTATAGACCTGATTCTTTATTCTATTGTATTTTAACTTAAAAAACAAGCTTTTTTGTGTTAATAATTATATATCCATTTACTAAGTTTTAACGAGTCATTGAATCTAGAAAATACAGTTTCAGAATTTAAAATAACAGTTATTAATTCTCCACTATTTTCATCATCATATAAGGCACTAAAGCAAAAACCAGCTTCTTTAGTATAACCAGTTTTACCATTAATTATCTCTAAACTACTAGGTCCTAAATCATCTTCTAATAATATATTAGTTGACTCCACCTCTACCGTTTTACCTTGCTCTGTTTGAAAACTATATTTACTTTGATTAAGGGTGTTTTTAATAATCTCTTGAGAAAAGGCCTCTTTACTAAGCAGTGCTAACTCTCTAGCAGTTGACACATTACCAGAAGATAATCCAACGGAATCAGCAAAATGAGTTTCAGTTAAACCTAGCTCTTTAGCTTTGGCATTCATTAAATCAACAAACTCTGCTTCAGTTAAATCTAAAGCATGTACTAGAGCTAAAGTAGCAGTATTGGCAGAGCTAACAAGCGAAACATTAAAAAGACTTTCTATTGTCACTCTATCACCTAAAAATAAATGAATGCGACCACCTTCCCTTCTATCAAGATTTTTTATTTGATACACTCCCTTCCAATCAGGTTCTTGATCTAAAATTACCAGAGCTGTCATTAATTTAGTAATTGATGCTATAGCTTGTACTTCTTCAGCATTTTTTTCATAAAGAAAAACATTAGCTTCAGGATCATACAGCACTGCTCTTTTAGCTTCAATATTTATTTCATCTTCTTTATTTAAATAATTCTTTAAAAGCGGACTTTTTACAATCTTAATCTCTTGTTTTTGCTTATACTCACTTAAGTCTAAATTATCAATTAAGTTATAATTATCAATAACTGTAGGTGCTAACCAAGCTCCATTAATAGCTAAAAAGGTTATTATAGTAATTAAAATAGTTCCAAACATAGATTCTCTAATTAATCATTAATCTTATCATCACTAACCTTTACTCTATTATCTTCACTGCTATCAGAATTTAAAGTACCAGCCAAAAAGTCACTGATAGTCTGATCTTTATTTAATCTTTCATAGTCAGGTAATTGCTCTATACTTTCAATACCAAGAAAACGAATAAAATCTAAACTAACATTATATATTTTGTCTTCCCCGCTAGCTGAATTTTTTTCTTCAATTAAACCACGAAGTAATAGGTTTCTAATAATTAAACTACAGTTAACGCCACGGATACGCTCTAACTCTGTTTTAGAAATAGGGCCTCTATAAGCAATAATAGTTAAAGCCTCTAAGCTAGGCTGACTAAGTTCACCCGAAGTTTCATCCTCTAAATACTTCTGAACTAATTTAGCATTATCAGCACTAGAGACCATTTGATATTTTTTGCTTTGCTCAATAATTTGTAGCCCTGATTCATTTTGATGATAAATATCTCTAAGCTCAATTAAAGCTTTTTTAATGGCTTTTTTGTCTTTAGTTAATATTTTATTTAAATCATTTAAACTAAGCGGTTTAGCAGCGATAAATAAAAGTGATTCAATTTGTGATTTTAGACTCATAGGTTTTGCTGTTTATATGAAAATATATCTATTTCTCCAAATAAGGAGTGTTGTTTAAAATTTAACTGTTTTTGTTTAGCTAACTCCAGTAGTGCTAAAAAATTAACTATCACTTCCGTCTTATTGTTAGAACTATTAATTAAACTACTAAAACTAGCTTGAACATTCTTCTTTAAAAGACCTTGAATATGACTTATCCTATCATCAATACTTAACATATAATCCATCCTATCTTCTTCAATTTTCTCAACCCTAGGCTCTAAGTTATTTAATATCTCTTGAAAAGTGGTTTTAATGTCATTAGAATTTAAATCTTTAGGAGGAATGAAAGATGAAAACTTTAAGAGTTGTTTTCTAGCTTGATTAGCCTTGAAAGGTTTAGCAAAAGAAAACCTTTTACCCTGGGCTATCTTCTTAATATTTTCACTAGCAGAGATAAACTCTTTATACATCCTAAGTTGAATTTTTAAATCTTCAATACCTTCCTCTTCCTCGTCGTTATAAAGATAAGGTAATAATGTCTTTGATTTAATATACAGCAATTTAGCTGCTACCAATAAAAACTCAGCCATCTCATCAGGGCTAATTTTATCATTATTATTTATATAATCAATATACTGATCACAAATATTTGCCAGGCCAATTTCAGTAATATCAAGCTCTTCTTTTTCAATTAAATTAAGGAGTAGCGCTAAAGGGCCCTGGAACTTTTCTAATTTAAATTCCATCATAATTACTTTTTCTTTTTAGTGGCTGTTTTCTTTTTAGCGCTTGAAGCTTTAGTTTTTTTAACTGTACTTTTTTTAGTAGTAGTTTTTTTAGGACTTTTTTTAGCTGTGCTTTTTTTCTTAGTAGTTTTAGTTGTGGTTTTTTTCTTAGGTTTAGCCTTAGTTTTAGGTTTACTTGAATTTTTCTCCATCTTTACTTTCTTTTTAATACCAAAACTATCTAAAACAGCATTTTCCATCTTCACAAAATCTTTTACAGCCATCTCTACACTATGATTTAAACTACCTGATGAAAAAATAGCTTTCTTAGCTTTTTCTAAGTTCTTATCAACAATTACATTAACCTTATGAAGATTACCAAAAGCAGTTAAAGCTCCAGCTTTTAAATTAAGAGCTTTTTCCATCATTTTCTCTCCAGGAATCTTAATTGCTTTCACTTTTTTGTCACTTCCTTTTTCAATGACTTTTTTTAATTTATTTTCATCAAGATTGTAGTCAGCCGGAAGAAGAATTAAATAATAATCCTTATCTGCTTTAACCAGTAGTGACTTAGCAATTTTATTAAGATCCTTCTTCATAGTTTTAGCTGCATCAATAGCAGTATAGACAGTTTTATGTTCTAAAATATCATGTTTGATACCTGCCTTTTCTAAATACCTTTTTACATTAGCAGGAATCTTATCCTTTTTTTTGGGCTTATTTTGTTTAGCCATATGTTTAATATTACTTATTATTATATGTATATTATAGCTTAAATATTGGAATTAGTAAATTTATTAAATACTAAACTAAAACCCGAACTTAATCGGGTTTTAGTATCTATATTTCTTTTTTGATTAACTTCTCTTCTTAAAACTTAGCGTTCTTAGGAGTTCTAGGAAATGGTATCACATCTCTGATATTAGTCATGCCTGATAAATACATAATCAGTCTTTCAAAGCCCAGACCAAAACCAGCATGTTCAACTGATCCATACTTTCTTAAATCAAGATACCAAGAATATTCTTCCTCTGTTAACTCTGTATCTTTCATTCTTTGCTTTAAAACATCCAACCTTTCTTCTCTTTGACTACCACCAATAATCTCCCCTACTCCTGGTACTAGAAGATCCATAGCTGCTACCGTCTTATCATCATCATTTAATCTCATATAAAAAGCTTTAATGTCTTTAGGGTAATCGGTAACAAAAACTGGTGAGTTATATACATCTTCACAAATATATCTCTCATGCTCAGTTTGCAAGTCAATACCCCACTTCACAGGATATTCAAACTTCTTATCTGCTTTCTGTAAAATATCTATAGCTTCAGTGTAGGTAATACGTTTAAAGTCAGCCTCAAGAATCTTATTTAATCTTTCCTTTAAATTTGTGTCAATAAACTTATTAAAAAACTCCATTTCTTCTGGTAGCTCTTTTAAAACATAGTTTAAAAGATAAACAATCATCTCCTGAGCTAAGTCCATGTCTTTTTCTAAGTCATAGAAAGCCATTTCAGGTTCTAACATCCAAAACTCACTAGCGTGTCTAGTAGTATTAGAGTTCTCAGCTCTAAAGGTCGGACCAAAAGTATATACATTTCTAAGACCCATAATCAGAGCTTCAGCATTCAATTGTCCACTAACAGTTAATCCTACCTGTTGACCAAAGAAATCTTTTGAATAGTCAATCTCTCCTTTATCTGTTTTTTCAGGATTACCTAGATCTAAGGTACTAACTCTAAACATCTCCCCTGCTCCTTCAGCGTCACTAGTAGAGATAATTGGAGTATGAACATAAGAAAAGTTTTTCTCTTGGAAGAATTTGTGAATAGCAAAACTAAGAACTGATCTAAGTCTAAATACTGCATTAAAGGTATTACTACGAGTTCTTAAATGTGAAATGCTACGCAAAAACTCAAAACTATGACGCTTTTTTTGCAATGGATAATCTTCTTCAGCTTCTTGATAGACCACTACTTCACTAGCTTTTAATTCAAATTCTTGCCCTTGAGCCGGTGACTTAACTAACACTCCTTTTACCTTAAGTGATGAACCAATATTTAATTTACTTAAATCTTCAAAGTTTTCTAATTTACTATCAATTACTACCTGTAGTCCTTTAAAGAAAGAACCATCATTTATTTCCATAAAAGCAAATTCTTTAGAACCGCGAACAGTTCTAAGCCAACCAGCTATTTCTACTTCTTTATCTAAGTATTCGCTTGTTTTTCTATATAATTGTTTTATTTCTATTATTTTCATATTAATTGTTTTTGTTAATTTTCTTGATATGCAAATCTTTTAAATCTTCATCTGAAAATTCACTAGGACTACCGGTCATAAGGTCATGCCCTTGACCGTCTTTTGGAAATGCATATATATCTCTGATTGAATTTAAGTCTTGCAATACCATTAGTAATCTATCAATTCCAGGAGCATTACCACCATGAGGAGGGGCTCCATATGAGAAAGCTTTGATCATAGCTCCAAATTTCTCATCAACCTCTTCTTTACTATAACCTGCCACCTCAAAAGCTTTATACATAATCTCAGGACTGTGATTTCTAATACTACCACTAGATATTTCATAACCATTTAAAATTAAATCAAATTGATAGGCTAAAATATCTAAAGGGTCCTTTTTATTCAAAGACTCCATACCCCCTTGAGGCATGGAAAAAGGGTTATGACTAAAATCTATTTTACCTTCTTCTAATTCACTATAATCATACATAGGAAAATCAACTATCCACAACCATGAAGCTAAAGAATTATCAGCCAGCTCAAACATCTCTGCTATTTTCACTCTTACAGCTCCCAATGACTCAGAGGCAACGCGCCAAGTATCGGCAGTAAAAAATATGATATCACCATCATGAGCTCCAGCTTCCTTAACTATTTCTTTCTTTTTATCCTCACTTAAAAATTTAGCTATAGGTGAGCTTATTTCATTATCTTTAATCATTAAATAAGCTAAGCCCTTAGCTCCACTTTTTTTAGCTGTAGCTGTTAAATCATCAATCACTTTTCTAGTCATAGCTTCTGCTTTAGAAACCACCAAAGCCTTAACTACACCTGAGCTCTCTAGTGCACTATCAAAAACTTTAAAACCACTATCTTTACAAACTTCACTTAAATCCTTAAGTTCTAAGGAATATCTTAAGTCAGGTTTATCAGTGCCATATTTATCAATTGCATCATACCAAGGCAATCTTAGAAATTTACCTTCTCTATCTAAATTAATAATCTTTTTATTACTAAATTCAGTAGTAGCTGAAATCATTACTGGCTCCATAATATCAAAAATGTCATCAAGCTCTACAAAACTCATTTCCATATCTAATTGATAAAATTCACCATAGTGTCTATCTTGACGAGGATCCTCATCTCTAAAACAAGGCGCTATTTGAAAATATTTATCAACTCCTCCCACCATTAAAAGCTGTTTAAACTGCTGAGGAGCCTGAGGTAAGGCATAGAATTTGCCAGGATGAATTCTTGAAGGTACTAAAAAATCTCTAGCTCCCTCTGGAGAAGAGTTTGCTAATATTGGAGTTTGTATATTTAAAAATCCTCTTTCTCTAAAATAAGAACGAAAGTGTTCAATAAATTTAGACTTTGTTTTAAGTAAATCTTGCAATTTTTCTCTTCTTAAATCTAAAAATCTATACTTCAATCTCAAACTTTCATTGGCCTCCCCACTTTTAAGCTCACTTATTTCAAATGGTAAAGTTTCACAAGAATTAAGTATTTTTAATGATTTAGCTTCAATTTCAATATCACCATTTACCATCTCTTTATTTATCATACCTTCCGGTCTAGTTAAGACTTCCCCTGTTATCTGTACTACCCACTCATGCTTCAATTTTTCAGCTTCTTGATAGACAGCTTTATCCAAGTTTTCATCAATTTTAACTTGTACTAACCCATAATGATCACGCAAGGTTAAAAAAATTAGACCACCATGATCACGGCGATATTTAACCCAGGCACAAATGGTAACTTCTTGGCCTGCTATTTCCTTGTTTAACTCAGATAAATTGTGTGTTCTTAACATAATAACTGATTATATATACATACATAAATACTATATTATTTTAATCTCTTTGACAAGTTAATATTTTCTTAAATACTCTTCTAATTGATATAATATATATTTATTACTAATATTTTTTAATTGCTTTAAGTCTGTTTTATTTATCTTGAGTAATTCAACTTTATCAAAACTATATTCATTTAAAAATCTCAAATATTTAATAATACTTGAATTAAGTTTAATAATTGGCCCTGTAAGTTGACTATGATCACAAGCTAAACTAGCTTTATCTAAATTAAAATGATTTACACCCTCGCTTACCCTCTTCTTACAATAATAACAAGTATATAAATTAGGTTTATATCCTAAAATACTAAGCAACTGCCACAAAAAGGATAAATAATACATTTCTAATTTACTAATATCATTGTTTTGAGTCTGATTTAAATGATCTAAAAAATTCATTAACAAGTAATATAGATCTTCATCTTGTACTTTAGTATTAACCAACCTATTAAAAACATACATAGCCTTACCGGCGATTTGTAGTTTATTAAAATCTTCACGAACATTAAGATATGATTTATTATTTTTAGCAGCACCAATATAATCAAAACTTCTACCACTTACCACCATTAAATTAGCAAGGTTAAATATCTGTAAATGACCACCTAATTTAGAACTAGATTTCCTAGCACCTCTAGCACTTAAGACTAACTTACCTTCTTCTTTGCTGTAGATAGTGATTAATAAGTCTTGTTCTTTGTAAGAGTCAGATTTTAAAATAATGGCGCTGATATTTTTAGTGCTTTCTCTCATATTGTCTCTAAATATGATTCTAGAATAATCATAGCTGACACTGAATCTCTAGTGGCCTTTATTCTCTTACCTGCTAATTTGTCAGCAGATATAGAGCTCAGTCTTTCATCAACTAGTATTAAATCATGATTAATATCACTTGCTAATTTATTTTTAAAACCATTAAAATTCTTAGATAAACTAGCCTGACCTGACATGCTTATAGGATTTCCCAATATCACTTTATCAGGCTCTTCTTCTGCAATTATCTCAAGTAATTCACTATAACTAGAGGCAATGCTAAGAGGCATAGCTAATTTAGGTTCGTCATTTCCCACAGCTACTCCAATTCTTTTTTCTCCCCAATCAATAGCTAAGTATTTCATATAAAAGTAATATTAAAATTACAGGTTAGTTATAATCAAAGGATCTGAATCAGTAATAGCTAAACTGTGTTCATAATGAGCGCTTAATTTAGAATCTTTAGTAACATAGCTAAAACCATCATCACCTTCTTTTATTTGGTGTGTTCCTAAAGTAATCATGGGCTCAATAGCAATTACCATCCCTTCTTTTAATTTTAAGTTTAAAGGATGCCTATCACCAATATTATAATTAAAAATGTCAGGCTTTTCATGTACCTCATGTCCAACACCATGACCTACTAAATCTCTAACTACACCATAACCATATTTATCAGCTATAGCCTGCACAGCTTTACCTATGTCATTAATAGTATTACCCACTCTAGCAGCATTAATGCCAGCGCTAAGACAATCCTTGGTAACGCTCATTAACTGCTTAGCCTCCTTGCTAATCTTTCCCACTGCTACAGTTCTAGACATATCAGTATAATAACCTCCACCAAGAGAATGAGGGTTAATAATTCTATCATGACTCCCCTCAAAAGGCCACTCCATACCTACATCTACACTTATAATATCACCACTTTTAAGCTCTCTAGCTGGTATTGCTGGTCCATGAACAATTTCTTCGTTTACAGAAGTACAAAGAGCGCTGGGAAAATATGAGTCAGCTCCCATAGGATGATGTTTAAAGGCAGGTCTACCACCAGCCTTTAATATTTCAGAATTAGCAAACTCCTCTAAGTCTAAGGTGGTAATGCCAGGTTTTACCATTTTAACAGTTTGATCTAAAATATTAGCTAATATTTTACCGCCTTCTCTTAAAACAGTTATTTCTTCCTTAGTTTTTATTATCATATATTTATTTTTTTATAGTTATATTAAATATTTAATTACTTAAAATTTATATATAAAGATCAATATATTAACCTCTAATTCCTAAAAATACTAGATAGAAAACATAAATACCAAGTAATATTAACCCCTCTCTTTTAGTTAATACATTCTTTCTACCTGCATAAATAAGAGGAACCAAAAGAATAGTTATTGCGATAAGAAGAATTAAATCTATATTTAAAGTAGAATTATAGGCAATTGGAAATATTGTAGCACTTAAACCTAAAACCCAGAGTAAATTAAAAATATTAGAACCAACCACAGCTCCTACTGCCATATCTGCTTCACCCTTCTTAGCAGCTATAAGTGAAGCAGCTAACTCAGGTAATGATGTACCAATGGATATAATTGTTAAACCTATCAAAGCTTCACTAAGACCAAAATAAGTAGCAATTTCCACAGCTCCACTAACAATCCATTCACCACCAAAATATAAACCAACAATACCTAATAAAATTAAAAGTATTGATTTATAGTTTTTGCGTTCTTTTATATCTTCCTCTTTAGAAACCTTAAATTTGGGTAATACTTTTAATCTCTCCTTTTTTAAGGTAAAAGTGTAATAAACGAAAACAATAAAGAATAAAAGAAGAATTAAACCATCAATTCTAGTTAAAACATTAGGACCTAATCCATCAATTAAAGAATCATTCATTAAAAAACCTACCGCTAATATAGCTAACAAAGAAAAAGGAACCTCTTTATTAATAGTATTCTTCTTAACTACTAAAGGTGTAACCACGGCTGTAGCACCTAAAATAAGTAAAGTATTTGAAAAATTAGAACCTAAAATATTACCAACAGCAATATCAGGACTACCACCTATAGCTGATAAAGCACTTACCAAAAGCTCCGGTAAAGAAGTACCAAAAGCAACAATTGTTAAACCAATCATTATTGATGAAAATCCATATTTTTTAGCTATAGAAGAAGCTCCATCAACTAAAAAATCAGCTCCTTTAACTAAAAATATAAACCCTAAAATAAATAACACAATTTGCACTATCATATCTATTAAATTTATTTTAATTTAAATATATATTCTAATTATAACATATATATTTTACTATGCTAAGTAAAAAAGCCTTAAATGAAGGCTTTTTATATGTCAATATCTTATTTATCTCTAAATATTAATTCATTATTCATATTCTCTCATAGTTAGCTGAGATTCTACTTGCTTAACTGTTTCAATAATAACTGAAACTACAATCAATAAACTAGTACCACCAATTGCTAGAGACTGTATACCAGTGAAGGCTCTCATGATAAGTGGAAGTATTGCAATTACACCCAAGAATAAAGCACCTACAAATATAATCTTATGGGTAGTATTAGATAAATACTCTGCTGTTTGTTTACCTGGTCTAATGCCAGGAATAAAGCCACCTTGTTTTTGTAAATTCTCTGAAATTTGATCAGGATGAAAAATAACTTCTGTATAAAAATAGGTAAAGCCAAATACTAATAAGAAATATGATATACCATATACTAACTGGTTTTCAAAAATATCAATTACCCATTGAGCAGCATTTGCTATCCAAGCAGTTTCAGCTGATATAAAAAATTGTGCTATCATTGATGGAAAAAGCAATACTGAAATAGCAAAAATAATAGGAATAACTCCAGCCATATTTACTCTAAGTGGCAAGTGGGTACTAGTTCCCCCATAAGCACGGTTTCCTCTAATTTGCTTAGCATATTGCACTGGTATTTTTCTTTGTCCTTCATTAATAATAATCACACCAACAATAGTTATAATAGTAATTACTGCAAATCCTAGTAATAAGTATAATTGTGATTGATCAAAATTAATAACTAATTGTTGTAATGTAGAAGGTAAAGCTGAGATAATACCAGCGAAAATTAAAAGAGAAATACCATTACCAACTTGTTTTTCACTAATTAATTCACCTATCCACATTAAAAATATAGTACCAGCTGTAATAGTAATTATCATGCTAAATAAATCAAAAAAACCAACATTACCTAAGATTTGATAACCTGAACGTTGTAGTAATGTAATCATTCCGTATGACTGTAAGGCTGCAAGCGGTACAGTAGCTAAACGTGTATAAGTATTAATCTTTTGTCTACCGCTTTCATCTTTTTGCATTTCTTCAATTTTAGGAATAATCATTCCTAATAATTGAAAAATAATTGATGAAGTAATATAAGGAGCAATACCCATCATAACGATAGAGAAATTCTGCATACTACCACCTGAAAATATATTAATCAATCCTAATATTTGATTAGAAGCAAATAAATCTTGTAGTGCTTGAGCGTCTACTCCAGGAATTGGAATATGAGCAGCAAACCTAAAAATAACCAGCATAGCTAGTACAAACAAAATACGATTTCTTAAATCCTTAATTTTCCAAATTTGTTTTATTTTCTCCCACATAATTATTTGTTTTCTAATTGTTCTTTAAGGGTAGCAGACATTTTAATTTTCTCAAACTTTAAGCCTTTAAGCTTTAAAGTTTCTTTACCTAAAATTTTAACTGGCTCTTTAGCTGTTTTAATAAGATTTTTTTCCTCTAAAATCTGTGGATTAACTATGTCGTTATCCTTAAAATTATTATTTATTATCTCTACAGAAACAACTTGATTTTTAGGACGTTGTGATTTAAAACCTCTTACTTTAGGAATTTGCATTAATCTAGCCTTCATACCAAGTCTTTTTAAATTACTAACACCAGCACGAGCATTTTGCCCCTTCTGTCCTCTGCCACTATAAGTTCCACTACCACTAGAATTACCACGACCAATTCTTTTTCTTAGTTTTTGTTTAACAGGTTTTTTTATATTGTTTAAGCTAATAGACATATACTAATTATTATTTGCTCTGATTACTATCAGTTTTTTTATCTTTATTTTCATTGCTGTCTTTATTATCAGCAGTTTTTGTTTTTTCTGGTGCTTGTTTTTTATCCTCTACATTCTTTAAACTTCTTAAAGCTTCAATAGTACAACGAGCATTATTAATTTTATTATTAGTACCTAGAATCTTACTAGAAATATTTTTAACACCAGCTAATTCTAAAATAATTCTAACTACACCTCCAGCAATAATACCTCTTCCTTGTTTAGCTGGCTTAAAAAGGATTTTAGCAGCTCCAACTTTAGAGTATACTTCATGAGGAATAGTATCATTTACCATACTAACAGTTACCATATCTTTCTTGGCCTTATTTACTGCTTTATTAACTGCAATAGAAACATCAGAACCCTTTCCTAAAGCTGTAGCCACCTTACCTTTTTTATCTCCAATAGCTACACAAGCTCTAAAATTCATACGTTTTCCTCCGGCCATAACTCTGGTTACACGAGCAATATCTAAAATTCTTTGATCAAACTCATCTTTTTTCTTATCATTTCTTCCTCTACGTTCCTTTCTTTGTTGCTTTTTCTTTTCACCATAAACAGACTTAGCCACTACCTTAGCTGCTCCTTCACTTTTTTGATTATTTGCTGTATCAGTATTTTTTTTCACTACTGTAGCGTTTTCCTTATTCACTTGTTTATTTGTATCTTCAGACATAATTTAAATATTAAAACTCTAAACCGCCTTCTCTAGCACCTTCAGCCAAGGCACGTACTCTACCGTGGTAACTAAAAGCACCTCTATCAAAGACGAGTTTTGTTATTTTTTTATCTTTAGCTTTTTTAGCAATTAAAAGTCCTAACTCTTTAGCTAATTCTTTCTTAGTTCCCTTGCTTTTAAGCTCTTTAGCATTAGCGCTAAGTATAGTTACACCTTTCTCATCATCAATAATTTGTGCATACATATTAGTGTTAGAACGATAAACACTAAGTCTAGGACGCTCTGCAGTTCCATTTATTTTCTTTCTAACTTTTCTATGTATTCTATCCCTTTTTTGTTGTCTAAATTTGTGCCAATTCATAATTTTATTATCTATAATTATTCACCTTTAGAAGCGGTTTTACCCTCTTTTTTAATAAGAATCTCTCCCTCATATTTAATACCTTTAAGCTTATAAACATCAGGTTTTCTAACTTTTCTAATTCTAGCAGCAGTTTCTCCTACTAGCTGTTTATCAATACCAGAAACTGTAATTACATTTCCTTCAACAGTAATAGTAATACCTTCAGGTACAGGAAATTCAACTGGATGAGAATAACCCATATTAAGTGTTAAAGTTTGACCACTAACAGCAGCCCTATAACCAACACCTGATATTTCAAGTTTCTTCTCAAAACCCTCAGTAACACCATGCACCATATTATTTATTAGTGAACGGTATAGGCCCCAGTAAGCTCTAAGTTCTCTATCAGCTAAATCTTTAATACTAACCAGTAAACCTTCATCAGTTTTTTCAACTTTAACCTTATCACCTCTATAAGCAGTACTTAATTCTCCTTTAGGTCCTTTTATTATTATTTCTTTGTCTTTTATTTGAGCCTCAACATTGTTAGTTAAAGCAACAGGTAATTTTCCTAAACGTGACATAAAACTTTTATTTAATATATATGGCAAAGTACTTCACCACCAACTTTAGATGATCTTGCCTGATTATTAGTCATTAGTCCTTTTGGTGTTGAAATGATTGAAATACCATAACCATTTAAAACTCTCGGAATTTTGTCTTTTTTAACATAAACTTTAAGGCCTGGTTTAGAAATCTTTTCTAAATGACTAATGTAAGACTTACCATTTTTCTTATATTTCAAAACAATTCTCAATTGATCAAAATTATTATTCTTTTCTCCTTTAGAACCACCTTTAACTAATTCTGTACCCTTAATCCAGCCTTCTTGTTCAAGGATTTTAGCAATATTGTATTTAATTTTACTCATTGGCAAAACCACTTCTGCTTTATTAACAGCAGAGGCATTACGAATTCTTGTTAGCATGTCTGCGATTGGATCTGTCATAATTTTTGTTTATAACTTTATTTGATTAACCTAGTTTACCAGCTTGATTTTGTAATTCCTGGTAAATCACCATTATCTGCTAATTCTCTAAAGCAGATACGGCAAAGATCGAAATCACGCATATAACCGTGATTACGCCCACACCGCCAACAGCGATTTATCTTGCGGGTACTAAATTTAGGTTTTTTATTTGCTTTTTCTATTAATGCTTTTCTAGCCATATACTATTTTTTAAAGGGAAAGCCAAGTTGCTTAAAAAGCTCAAGACCTTCTTCCCTGTTTTTGCAATTTGTTACTAATGATATCTCTAAACCAAATATCTTATCTGTATCATCAAGACCTATTTCAGAAAAAGCAGTATGTTCTTTAATTCCCACTGTTAGATTCCCTGACTGATCAACAGATGTTTGATTTATACCTCTAAAATCACGAACTCTTGGAAAACCTATATTAATTAACTTCTCTACAAAATCATACATTCTTTTCTTTCTCAGTGTTACCATAAGGCCAACAACCATACCTTCTCTAAGCTTAAAGCCTGAAATTGATTGCTTAGCTTTAGTAAATACTGGTTTTTGACCACTAATAGCTTTTAAAGCCTTTTCAACATTTTGTACATATTCTTTATCACTACTAAAACGACCAATACCTACGTTAATAACTACTTTCTTAAGTCTAGGTACAGTCATTAAATTCTTTAAACTAAACTTTTCTTTAAGAGCTGGAACTATTTCTTTTTGATATTTTACTTGCAAATTATTCATATATTATATTATTAGGCAAATGTTTCATGACATTTTTTACACTGTCTATATTTTTTATTGCCTGTATCTGTTTTTACTAACTTATATTCAACTCTAGTTTCTTTTTGACATTTTGGACAAACCAACATTAACTTTGATATAGCAACTAAAGCAGGAAATTCAACTTTTTGACCTTTTTCACCTTCACGTCTTGGTCTTAAATGTTTTACTAATAAATTTAAACCTTCAACACTAACTCTTTTTTCTGCCTTTAATACTTGCAAAACTTTTCCGGTTTTACCTTTATCTTTTCCGCTTAACATTTTTACTTTGTCTCCTTTTTTTATTTTCATATAATAAACTTAATGTTTTTACAATACTTCAGGGGCAAGTGAAGCAATTTTAAAATAGCCCGCCCTTCTAACTTCTCTAGCCACTGGGCCAAAAATACGAGTAGCTTTTGGTTCTGGTTTCTCTTTATCAACAATAGCACAAGCATTATCATCAAAACGAAGATAAGTACCATCTGTTCTTCTAATTTCTTTTTTAGTTCTAATAATAACAGCTCTAAGTACATCACCTTTTTTTATAGCTGAATGAGGTACTGCCTCTTTTACAGTCACTGTGATAACATCGCCTACTCTAGCATATCTTTTTCTATAACCACCTAAAACTCTAATACACTGAACCTTTTTGGCTCCTGAGTTATCTGCTACTTTGATTTGAGATTCTACTTGAATCATATATTTAAAACTTTATTAACAATATTAATTATATAGCACACGCCATCTTTTATTTTTACTAATTGGGCGACACTCAACAAAACTAACAGTATCTCCTTCATTATATATTCCCTTTTCATCGTGTACTTGATACTTAGTGCTGATAGCATAACGTTTTTGATACTTAGGGTGAATTCTTACTCTATCAATCTTAACAACTATAGTTTTATCACTTTTATTACTAACAACCTTACCTTCAAAACGTTTTGTGATAATTTCTTTAGTATTCTCTTTATTTATTTGTGTTTTATTCTTATTCATACAATGTTATTTTACTCTTTATCCAAAGTAATTTGTTTAAGCTTAGTTAAAATTTGAGCAATACTAGTACGTGTATCTTTAATTTCTTTAACATTCTTTAATTGCTTATTTGAATCTTTAAATCTCAAATCTCTAAGCTTATCTCTTTCTGCATGCAAGATTTTCTGTAAATCTTCTTTAGTTTTATTTTTTAAATCCTTAAATTTCATATATTTTATTTACTGACGAATTTACATTTAACTGGTAATTTATAGGCAGCTAAATCTAAAGCTTTTTTAGCAGTAACTTCGTCCATACCAGCTACCTCAAACATTACCATACCTGGTTTAACAATAGCTACATAGTGATCAACAGCTCCTTTACCTTTACCCATAGGGATTTCTCCTCCCTTTTTAGTTACCGGTTTATCTGGAAAAATTCTGATCCAGGTTTTTCCGCCTTTTTTAGTATATTTAGTAAGAACTCTTCTAGCTGATTCTATTTGTCTAGAACTTACCCAACTACCTGTAACACTTTTTAAGCCATAGTTTCCAAAACTAACTTCTAGTAAACTACTAGCAACTCCGCTATGATAGCGTTTATGTTCTTTTCTATATTTTGTCTTTTTTGGCATTAACATAATTTCAAAATTACTTTTGACGAGATCCTATCACTTGACCGGCTTCGTCTTTACTATCTTTACTAAATACTTCACCACGATATATCCAAACCTTAATTCCAATAATACCGTAGGTGGTATGGGCTCCTCCTCTAGAATAATCTATATCAGCACGAAGAGTCTGTAATGGTACTTTTCCTGAAACTAATTTTTCAGTTCTAGCAATTTCAGCTCCATTAAGTCTTCCCGCTACCACTATTTTTACTCCCAGCGCTCCAGCTCTTTCTACTCTAGAAATAGCTTGCTTCATAACTCTACGAAAAGGCATTCTTTTCTCAATATCTAAAATCATTGATTGTAATACTATTTGTGCGCTCAAATTAGGGCGACTTACTTCTTTTACATTTAACTGAATTTCATTAGGTCTAAAGTTTTTTAAAAACTTTCTATGTAACGTCTTCTTTAAGTCATTAATACCGGTTCCCCCTCTACCAATAATTAATCCTGGTTTAGCGGTATGAATATCTATGTTAATACGTTTAGCATCTCTAATAATTTCAACTTTATCAATCCCAGCTTCTTTATAATTCTTAATAACATATTTTCTTAACTCTACATCTTGCTTGGTACACTTAATATAATCATCATTAGTTTTAAACCATAGAGATGGCCAAGTTTTGATAATGCCTAGTCTTATTACTTTTGGATTTATTTTCTTTCCCATAGTGTTTATAATTTATATTATCTAGCCAGTCTTACGATGAAAATTTTTCTTAGGTTGCTGACCTGATCCACCTTCAATTTTATCATGTCCTCCCCTTGAAGCAAGTCTTGAAGGATCATAAAATTCTTTTCCTTTAGCTTGTTTAGTATTAGTGTTCTTAGGCTGTTTCTCGTCTGTAACCTTTTTTGTCTTATTACCTTTTTTTACTTCAGATTCTTCATCAACACTTTTAACTCTTTTTGGTTTGCTTAAGACACCTTTCTTCTTATCTTTAGCAGTTTCACTTTTTTTAGATTCAACTATTTCAGCTAAAGTTACCATTACATGACTAGAGCGTTTTCTAATCGGTGTAGCTCTACCATGAGCTCTTGGCATCCATCGTTTTAAAGTGGCTCCATCATCAACTCTAATTTCTTTAATTATTAAGTTATCTTTATCCAATTCAAAATTATTTTCCGCATTACTTATGGCTGACATAAGTAATTTATATAAAGGTAAAGTAACTTTTTTATTGGTTAACTTTAATTGATTTAACGCATTATCTACCTTTAATCCTCTAACCAAATCAGCAACTAATCTGACTTTTCTAGGTGATGTACGTAAATGTTTTAAGCTAGCTTTTACTTCCATATTATTTATAATTATTTAGCACCAATTTGTGTTTTTGCCATTCTACCTCCATGACCAACAAATTTTTTAGTAGGAGAAAATTCTCCTAATTTGTGTCCAACCATATTTTCAACAATATTTACAGGAACATGCTTTTTACCATTATGAACACCAAAAACAAAACCAACCATTTCTGGAGTAATAGTACAAGCTCTATCCCAAACTTTGATAACTGTTTTATCACCTTGTTTAAGATTTTGTACCTTTTTCAATATTCTTTCGTTTATATATGGTCCTTTTTTTAAACTTCTGGACATAATATTATATTAATTTATTGATTATATATTAATTAAATATATTGCTTTTTAGCGACGTCTCTTACTACGTCTTCTAATGATTAACTTATCACTAATTTTCTTTCTTCTAGTTTTAACTCCCATTGCTGGTTTACCCCATTTAGTTTTAGGATGTTTCAGACCAATTGGCTGATTACCTTCACCACCTCCATGAGGATGATCATTAGGGTTCATAGCTGAACCTCTGACTGTTGGTTTGATACCCATTCTTCTTTTTCTACCAGCAGATCCTAATTTAATATGTCTTTTATCTGGATTTGAAACTTGACCTACAGTACATAAACAATCTTTTTTAACTTGTCTTATTTCACCTGATGGTAATTTAATTTGAGCATACTTACCTTCTACACCCATAACGTTTATAACATTTCCAGCACCTCTAGCCATTTTAGCTCCTTCTCCAGGTACTAGTTCAATAGAATTAACAGGTACACCAGCAGGAATGTATTTAATAGGCATAGCATTACCTGGTTTAATATCAACATTTTTCTGACTACTTATAATAACATCTCCTACACTATTTTTAACTGGAGCAATAATATATCTTTTTTCACCATCAGCATATACAAGTAGAGCTAAACGAGCACCTCTGTTCGGATCGTATTCAATAGCAGAAATCTTAGCAGGAATATCAAATTTATCTCTTTTAAAATCAACTGATCTAATATATCTTTTACTACCACCACCCCTGTGTCTAACAGTTATTTTTCCACTACTATTTCTACCAGAAAATTTCTTTTTAATCGTAATTAAACTTTTTTCCGGTTTAGATTTAGTAATATCTTTAAAGTCAGCAAACGTTGCTTGTCTGCGACCCGGTGTTGTAGGTTTTACTGTTTTAATACCCATATTCTAAAATATTATACGCCTTCGTAAATGTTAAGGCTTTTACCTTTTTCAATGGTAACAATAGCTTTTTTAAAATCTTTTCTTTTACCAGTATAACGTCCACGTCTTACTATTTTACCTTCATTATTAATTATATTTACATTTGTAGCTTTAACTCCGTAAACTTCATTAATTGCTTTTTTAATTTCAACTTTATTTGACTTTACACTGACAATAAATACATACTGATTATTTATTCCTAAGTTAGCAGCCTTTTCAGTAATAAGTGGTTTAACTAAGTGCTTATAAGCAAAACCTGGCTTACCAGTCTTCTTAACCTCTTTTGTTTCTTGACTTGAGGTAGCATCTTTTTTAACATCTTTCTTTTCTTCTTTTACATCCTTTATCTCACTTTTCTTAGCTTCATCTTTTTTAGAAACATCTTTATCAGTATTCTTTTTTTTACCAAATATCGCCATATATCTTATTTATTATATCTTTTTTCAATCACTTTAAGGGCCTCTTCACTAAGTACTAATTCTCTACTTTTAAGTAATTTCAAAATATTAATATTGTTTATATTTATAATTTCCACACCTTCTAAATTACGTAATGAATACTTTAATTTTTCATCTTTTTTGTCATCTAAAATCAATACACTACGTCTACCTTTTGTTTTAAACACTTTTTTCTCAAAAGCATCAACAAATTTCTCAGCTTCTTTAGTTTTAAAATCTTTAAATTCAAACTTATCAATCACACCCAAAGCATTATTTTTTATCTTATCAGAAAGTACCATTAAGATAGCTTTTCTCTTCATTTTTAAATTAATCTTTTGACTGAAATTTCTATCTTTACTAGGTCCAAAAGTGACACCACCACCAATCCAAATAGGTGATCTATTTGAGCCTGCTCTAGCTCTACCAGTTCCTTTCTGACGCCATGGTTTTTTACCACCACCTCTAACTTCACTTCTAGTTTTAGTATGAGCTAAAACTTGTCTAGCATTATTCCTTTGAGCTGTAACAGCTTGATAAAGTAAATCTTGATTAGGTTCAACAGAAAACACTTTCTCATCTAAAGTCATTTCTCCAGTACTTTCAGCTTTTTGATTATATATTTTTACTTTAATAGACATATTATAATATCATTATTTTACTTGATTCTCAGCTTTTTCAGCTGTTGGCTCTTCTTTTAAATTATCTTTTTTATCTTCTTCTTTAACTTCTTCTTTCTTATTTGCTTCTTCTTTATTTGCTTCTTCTTTTTTTTCTTCTTTAATCTCAGTTGTTTCTTTATTTTCAGTATCTTTTACTTCACCTTCTTTTTTTTCTTCTTTTTTCTCTGTAATTTTTAATTCACCTTCAGCGCTAATATAAACAAGAGAGTTTCTATGTCCAGGTACCGCACCTTTGATGTATAATAAATTATTTTCAGTATCTATTTTAATAATTTCTAAATTAGCTACACTAATTCTATCATTTCCCATTCTTCCGGGCATACGCATACCTTTAAATACGTGAGCTGGTCCAGTTGATCCAATAGACCCTGGCATTCTTAACTGATCTTTATTACCATGAGTAGCTTTTGTACCTGAGAAACCGTGTCTTTTAACTACACCTTGAAAACCTCTACCTTTTGACTTACCTGTAACTTTTACCTTTTCCCCTTCTTTAAAACTTTCAATACTAATCTCATCTCCAGCTTTAACATCTTTAAGCTCCTCGTTAATTCTAAATTCTTGTACATGTTTAGGGCTAAGATTTAATTTCTTAAAGAAAGCTAATTGAGGTTTTTTAATATTCTTTTCTTTTCTTTTTCCAAAAGCAACCTGCACAGCATTATATTTATCTTTAGCTTCACTACTTTTAATTCTAGAAATAAAACATGGTCCGGTTTTCACAGCTGTTACAGCCACGACATCATCACCGTTCCATACTTGAGTCATATTCTGTTTTTCTCCGATTATAAATTTCATATTTTTTAACAAAAAACTGGCTTATCAATAAACCAGCGAACAGCCTAAAAAATTTAGGTGCTTAACATTTAGTTAATTGTTCGTGATATTTATTGAATTTACCTCCGTATATATTAGATTCCATTTAAGTACTTTCTTAAATAATTAAGAGTTACTTAGACGGTCAATAATATGTTTTTAATAATACAAAAGTATTTTACTGCATTTTAATTTCCACGTCAACCCCTGCTGGAAGATTTAAACTACTGAGGTCTTCAATAGTCTTTTGCTTTGGTTCTACAATATCAATTATACGTTTGTGGATCCTCATTTCATATTGATCTCTAGCATCTTTATGCACAAAAGTTGATCTATTTACAGTATACTTTTTCTTGTCTACTGGTAATGGAATTGGTCCATAAATTTGCTCATCATTTCTTTGCGCTGTTTCCATGATAGTTTTTGTAGACTGATCAATAATTTTGTGATCAAAAGCTTTAATCTTAATGCGGATTCTCTGCTTAAAATCTTTGTTTTCTTTAGTTTCTTTTTTAGCTTCAGTTTTCTTTGAAGCAACTTTTTTCTCTGCCATGTGGATAATTTTAAATTAAATTTAAATAGGCACTACAAAGCCTCGGAATTAATCCGAGGCTCAAAGTATCTATTTGTCTACTTTTGTTACAACACCAGCACCTACAGTTCTACCACCTTCACGAATAGCAAACTTTTGCTTTTCTTCTAAAGCTACAGGTGAAATTAACTTAATGTTAACATTCACAGTATCTCCAGGCATAACCATTTCAGTTCCTTCTGGTAATGTAATTTCACCAGTTACATCAGTAGTTCTAATGTAGAATTGTGGTTTATATCCTTTGAAAAATGGTTTGTGACGACCACCTTCTTCTTTACTTAGAATATAAGCTTCTGCTTCAAATTCAGTATGAGGAGTAACACTACCTGGTTTAGCAAGTACTTGACCTCTTTCAACTTCTTCTTTTTTAACACCACGAAGCAAAATACCAGCATTATCACCAGCTTCTCCGCGATCTAGAGATTTGTTAAACATCTCTACACCAGTAACAGTAGTTTTTTTAGTATCCATTAAACCAACCATTTCAATCTCATCACCTACATTAACAACACCTCTTTCAATACGACCAGTAACAACAGTACCACGTCCTTCAATTGAAAAGATGTCTTCAATAGGCATTAAGAAATCTTGATCAATATCTCTTTCAGGAGCTGGGATGTAATCATCAAGAGCTTTTACAAGATCCATTATAGCATCTCCATCTTCTCCTTCAGAGTTTTCAAGAGCCTTTAAAGCACTACCGCGAATAATTGGAGTTTCATCTCCAGGAAATTCATATTTATTAAGCAAATCACGAACTTCTTCTTCAACAAGATCAATTAATTCCTTGTCTTCAACCATGTCGCATTTGTTTAAAAATACTACAATTCTTGGCACACCAACCTGACGAGCAAGTAAAATATGCTCTCTGGTTTGAGGCATGGGTCCGTCAGTAGCTGAAACTACTAAAATTGAACCATCCATTTGAGCAGCACCTGTAATCATGTTTTTAACATAATCAGCGTGACCTGGACAGTCTACGTGAGCATAATGACGATTTTCTGATTCGTACTCAACGTGAGCTGTAGCAATAGTAATACCGCGAGCCTTTTCTTCAGGAGCGGCATCAATTTGACTTACATCCTTACTTGAAGCTGTTAAACCTTTAGCGGTTAAAGTCTTCAAAATAGCTGCAGTCAAGGTTGTTTTACCGTGGTCAACGTGGCCAATAGTTCCAACGTTAACATGCGGTTTTGATCTTTCAAATTTATCTGCCATGTTTTTATGTTCACGACCCCTAATAATAGGGTTACTTGTTCTATAAGAACAACCAGTCGTATTTCTTAATTATTTATAATTATATTAATATTTTTAATATTTTATTTAACTTGCTTTAGTTATTTATTCAATAACCTCCGTAGCTGAATTTTTTACCTGTCTAGAAATTTCCCATTTTTCCTTCTTGTTTTCCAATACATCTTTTACTGAAGTTGGCATATTAGGATCGCTATAAACTTCCCTATTTCCTGATACACCATTTAATTCTTCTCCACTAATATCATCATTACTATTTTCTTCTATATTTCCCTCATTATCTGATTGATTATCATTCTCTTTAATGGATTCTATTTTATCACCTGAATCACTAGTTGTCAACTCTTCACTCCTATCACTTTTATTCTCATTTTTTTCATTATTAAGCAACTTTTGATAATCTTTTAAGGATACAGCTACCCATGATTTTTCAGGGTTTTCAAGATTATATATAACTAATCTATCATTATTTTCCTGTGATAGACTAAGTAATTTTAGTAAATCATTATTCATAGTTATATATTAAGAATTCTTTTCCTTTATTTTCTCTAATATATTAGCAGGCACTTCAGCATAATGCAAGAATTCCATAGTATAATTAGCTCTTCCCTGACTCATAGATCTAATATCAGTAGCATAACCAAACATTTCAGAAAGTGGCACTTTAGCGTCAATAACTTTAGTGTTAGCTCTATCAACCATATCACCAATTTGACCACGTCTAGCATTTAAATCACCAATAATATTACCCATATATTCTTCTGAAGTTACCACCTCAACTTTCATCACTGGCTCAAGTAGTACAGGTTTAGCTTTTTGACAAGCATCTTTAAAAGCAAAAATACTAGCCATTTTAAAGGCCAACTCAGAAGAGTCAACATCATGATAAGAACCATCAAAAACAGCTACTTTTATATCAACCATAGGATAACCAGCTAAAATACCATTATTCATAGCTTCTTTAACACCCTTCTCAATAGCTGGAATAAACTCCTGAGGAATTGAACCACCTTTAATTTCATTAACAAATTCAAAGCCAGCACCCTCTTCATTAGATTCAACGCGTAAGTAACAATGACCATACTGACCTTTACCACCTGATTGCTTAACATATTTATGCTCAGCCTCAGCTGTCTCTTTAATAGTTTCCCTATATGATACTTGTGGTTGACCCACATTGGCTTCTACATTAAATTCTCTTTTCATACGGTCAATAAGTACATCCAAGTGTAATTCTCCCATACCTGAGATAAGTGTTTGATTAGTTTCTTCATCAGTTTCAACTCTAAAAGTTGGATCTTCTTCTGCTAACTTAGATAAAGCTACACCCATTTTTTCTTGGTCAGCTTTAGTTTTTGGTTCCACTGCTATTTGAATAACAGGATCAGGAAAATTAATTGATTCTAAAAGCACTGGTGTATCTTCTGCACATAGAGTATTACCGGTAGTAGAGTCTTTTAAACCAACTACAGCTGCAATATCTCCAGCATACAATTCTTTTACTTCTTCACGGCTATTAGCATGCATTCTTACTAATCTTCCAATTCTTTCTTTTTTACCAGTAGAAGAATTAAGAACATATGTTCCTGATTCTAAAACTCCTCTGTAGACACGAATAAAAGCTAATTTTCCCACATAAGGATCAGTAGCAATTTTAAAAGCTAAAGCAGCAAATGGTTCATCATCATTTGATTTTACTACCACTTCTTTCTCTTCATCTTTAGGATCATGACCTGTAATATCAACTGCCTCAACCGGATCAGGTAAATACTTAATTACAGCATCTAAGCCCGGTTGAATACCAATATTTTTCAAAGCTGTACCACATAATACAGGATATAATTTATTATTTACTACTCCAATATGAGCAGCCTTTTCTAACTCATCAATACTAAGCTCTTCTCCATTTAAATATTTTTCCATAATAACTTCATCGTTTTCCACTATTTTTTCAATCATTTCTGCACGATATTTTTCTACTTTTTCTTTCATATCTTCTGATATTTCAATTTCCTCAATATTTTCACCAAAATTACCAGTAAACTTCATAGCTTTTCTACTCATAAGGTCAATTATACCACTAAAGTCATCTTCAGCACCAATAGGTAATTGAAAAGCAACAGCATTAGGATTTAACCTTTCTCTAATAGAGTCAAGACTCATATAGAAATCAGCTCCTAACTTGTCCATCTTATTTACAAAACAAAGTCTAGGTACCTCATATTTATCAGCTTGTCTCCAAACAGTTTCAGACTGAGGCTCTACACCAGCAGAACCATCAAAAACAGCAATAGCTCCGTCAAGCACTCTTAAAGATCTTTCTACCTCAACGGTAAAGTCAACGTGACCAGGAGTATCAATAATATTAATCTTATGATCTTTCCAATAACAAGTAGTAGCCGCAGAGGTAATAGTAATTCCTCTTTCTTTTTCTTGTTCCATCCAATCCATTTCGGATTCTCCACTATGAGTTTCTCCAATTTTATGCTTTTTTCCAGTATAAAAAAGCACCCTTTCAGTGAAGGTGGTCTTTCCGGCATCAATGTGAGCCATAATACCAATATTTCTAATTTTTTCTAATGGGTATTCTCGAGGCATAATAATTTATTTAATCTTTATATATGTTTAAATTTAAAACTTTTTTATTAAAACTTCTATTATCTAGCAAAGTGAGCAAAAGCCTTATTAGATTCAGCCATCTTATGTACGTTTTCTCTTTTTCTTACAGCCATACCCTCACCTTCAGAAGCTTCTAAAATTTCATTAGCTAATTTTTCAGCCATAGCCTTACCTTTCTTACTTTTAGTTGAATCAATTAACCACTTACAAGCTAAATAAAAACGTCTGTCCCCTTTTACTTGAAAAGGAACCTGAAAATTAGCACCACCAACTCTACGCCCTCTAACTTCAACTAGTGGTGATATTTTTTTCATAGCTTTGTTGAAAATATGTCTTGGGTCTTGCTTAGTTTTTTCTTTAATAATATCAAAGGAATCATACACAATAGTTTGAGCCACTGATTTTTTACCATGACTCATGATGTAATTGATAAACTTAGCAATACTTTCATCATTATATTTTAAATCCCCTTTTATTTCTTTTTTTTGAGCTTGTTTTCCTCTCATATGTATTTATATATTATTAACTTTTTTTAGCACCATATTTACTACGGCTCTTCTTTCTACCTTCCACACCCTGTGCATCATATACGCCTCTAACCACTTTATATCTAACACCAGCTAAATCTTTAGTACGTCCACCCTTAAGTAGAACCACTGAGTGTTCTTGTAAATTATGTCCCATTCCAGGCACATAAGCAGTAACTTCCATACCATTTGAAAGTCTAACCCTAGCAATTTTACGCAAAGCTGAGTTAGGTTTTTTAGGTGTCATTGTAGTTACCTTTAAACAAACCCCTTGCTTAAAAGGAGAGCCTTTTTTGGTAACTTCTTTTTTACGGTGCAAAGTATCTACATTTGTATGTAAAGCCAAGGTTTTCTTTTTCTTCTTTATTTGCTTTCTTCCCTTGCGCACCAATTGATTAATTGTTGGCATAATCTATTTAATCTTATTTTTATATTATATTTATATACTACGTTTATATATAATTTTCAAGATAAAAATAATCCCGTATAACGGGACAATATTTATATAGCTAATTTAACAAATGTAAAAAGATAAGTCAAGACCTTCTTTAACTTGGTTTATCTTAATAATTAATTAAACTCCAAACATCATGCTTATTTGCATCATAGCACCATTACCTACAATAAGTCTCATTAAGAAAAAGGTTACAGGAATAATAATATCAAAAGCAAAAAAGATAAAAATAATTACCAATATCATTCCATATCTTTCTAATTTTATGAATTGCATTTGCCACTTAAAGGGTAAGAAAGGCATTATTACCTTAGACCCATCTAAAGGAGGAATGGGCATAAGATTAAATATCATGAGTACTAGATTAATAAGTATTGCCATAGCAAATAAGGCTATCATAGTAGGATTAGCTATTTCCAAAAAACGCAAAGTCAAGCCCAGCATTAAAGCTATAATCAGATTTCCTAAAGGACCAGCAATAGCAACCTTAGCTGAGCCCCACTTTTTATCACTTAAATTATTAGGATTAAACGGTACTGGTTTAGCCCAACCAAAAATAATACCAGTGCCAGATAATGCCATTAGTGAAGGTAATATAATTGAACCAAAAAGATCCAAATGAGGAATTGGATTCAAAGTTAGGCGACCCGCATCTTTAGCTGTGTTATCACCTAAGCGCTCAGCCATCCAACCATGCATGTATTCATGGATAATTGCTGAAAATATTAATATTATAATACCAAATATTTGTAACATAATATTCACATATTATCATAACTTGATTTTTAAATCAAAGCGTGATAGTATAGCTTTATCATTAATTAGAAATTAATTTAAATCATATGGCGCGAAAATGTGATATCTGCCAAAGAGGCTCAACTAAAGGAGCTAGTCGCTCTCACTCTAAAGTTAAAACCTTAAAACGCCAACACATTAATTTGCAAAGCAGAAAGGTTGGAGGTATAAAAATAAAAGTTTGTACTTCTTGTCTAAGAACTTTAACTAAAGACGAAAGAGCCCAGGCAAAAAAATAAATTAAATATTTTTTACAAACAACAGATTTTTTCGAAGTCTGTTTTTTGTTATCTGAAAATATAATAATATTCCTAAATAATACAAAAAAACAAAGTATATATTAATATTTAAACTTATATAAAAAGCACTAAAATTAAAACTAGCTATAATATAAAAATATTCAAAAACAAAATATAAAGGTATAAAAAATATTTTAGATATAAAAGCTATACCTGACACACTGATACCTGAAATAATTAAAACCAAGATTACTGGAAGAAGTGGTAATATTAATAAATTAAGAAAAATTGATAAAGTGTTATAAACACCAAAATAATATAAAAGAAGTGGCCAAAGTATAATGTTAACTGCCAAAGAAGCTATAAACAAAAAATAAAAATATTTAAAGTATTTATTTTTAAATATAGTGATAATAAATTTATATAAACTCAACTTTAAACCTCTATATCTGCCCTCTTTAAGTTTTAGCGCCACTTTACTAACTCTTCTAATAATATAATAATCTAAACTTGGCATAATACTTAGAAGCGACCAAACTGCTAAAAAAGACATTTGCATAGCCGGACTAAACAATAATTCAGGTGAAATAAAAAGTATAATAAAACCTGCTAAATACAATCTATTTAAAGACTTTTTTAAAGTGTTAGCACTGAAGCTAATTATAATCATTATCACTGCCCTTGAGGCAGAAACACTAAAACTAATCATAGCTAAATATATAAGTAAAATACCGCTTATTAAAAACTTAATTAACTTATTATTAACTCTTAATCTTTTAAAAATAAAAAAGATTAAAGTATAAAGTATAGCAATGTGCATTCCTGATATAGCTAAAATATGAGCCAAACCATTATCTTCCAAGCTTTCTTTTAGTTGAGGCTCTACCTCTGTTTTTAAACCTAAAAACATAGCCTTAGATAATCCTGCTCCTGGCTCAGGTAAATTTCTCTCTATCTTGTTAACTAGTTTCATTTTAAATAACCATAATTTATATTTAATTTTCTTAAATATGGCTAACGTAGAATAATTTACTACATCTAACTTTCTAATACTCCAAGAATAACAAGTAAAATATATATTTTGTTTATATAAATAACTTTTATAATCAAAATCACTATAGTTTTCCGGTACTTGTAATTTACATTTAACCAACAACTTGTCATACAAACTGTAACTAGGAAAAATTGATGTTGTAACTTGCACTTTATAGGGTTCATCGCTACACAACACTAATACTTGCTTGTCAAAATACCTTTTGGGCTCACTACAAACATTAGCCACAAAAGACTTATCTTCAGGTTTTTTAAACTTGTGTATTTCATTGCTTAAAAAACAAAACCTTAAAAACAAAATAAAAACTAATAAATATTTAAAGGTTTTAGATTTAAAAAAATAGCGTTTAGTCATAACGCTATATTAAAGGAATCTATATTAAAATTATCTAAAGTAAATAACAAAACTACTTATTTTCATTATTCTTTCTCCATCTTAAATAAGCTTCAATTAACTCTTCTAAATCACCATCTAAAACATCTTCAACCTGATCAGTGCTATAGTTGGTTCTATGATCTTTTACCATCCTGTATGGTTGCAAAACGTAGGATCTAATTTGCTTACCCCAGACAGCTTGCTTTACCTTCCCTTTTAACTTCTCTTCTTTCTTCTCCCTTTCTTCTTCTTGCAATTGATTTAATTTAGACTTTAAAAGCCTAAGAGCTATTTCCTTATTTTGATGTTGAGATCTTTCTGTTTGTGAAGCCACTGATATTTTAGTAGGTAAATGAACAATTCTTACAGCTGAATCAGTAGTGTTAACACTTTGACCCCCTGGTCCTGAAGACTTAAAGACATCAATACGTAAGTCTTCATCTTTAATTTCAAGATCTTCGTCTTGTTCTAGCTCAGGAATAACCTCTATTTTTACAAAAGAAGTATGGCGCATACTCTCAGCATCAAAAGGTGATATTCTCACCAATCTATGCACTCCATTCTCACTCTTTAAAAAAGCATAAGCCCATCTACCCTCAACTTTAAAAACCTGACTTTTAATACCAGCTTCTTGCCCTGGATTATTCTCTATTATTTCAAGTTTTAAATTCTTTTTTTCACAAAACCGCATATACATACGAGAAAGCATCTGCGCAAAATCCTGGGCATCTACCCCACCAGTACCTGCATGTATAGAAACAATGGCACTATGTTTGTCATATTTTCCAGAAAATAAAAGCATAAACTCCAGTTTTTCAAACTTTTCATCTAACTTGTGATAGGTGTCTAAGGAATCTTTATAGACAGAACTATCTTCTTCTTTATTTGCTACTGCTACAAATTTCTCTAAATCTTCTATCTCTTTTTCAATACCTTCCCATTTACCTACCTCTTCGTCTAAGCTTTCCGCTTCCTTACTTACCCTCACAGCCTCTTCGTTATCAGCCCAAAAACCAGGTTTTTTCATTTTATTCTCTAAGTCCCTTTTCTCTGTCTTTAAAGCTTCAATATCTAAAAGCTCTTTAGCTTCAATAACTTTTTGCCTTAAATCTTCAATTTGTTTTAAGAGGTTTTCCATTATTATACTTATTTTTATTATTGTTTAATTATAACATGATAATACAAATAATCTCAATTTATTTAAATTCCCTGTAGTTTAAACTAGTTGTTACCTCTAACCTAAGTTTTTCACGTTACTAACTAAAAAGATAAACATAATCACTTTTCTTTATACTGTGAAAATTCTTCAGACTTTAAAGCTAATCCAGTTAAAAAATTTCCAAACTCACTTAGATTAACAACTTCTAATGATTATTTAAATTCAAACTATTTCTCATTTCATTTTTCCTTTTTAATTGCCACCGACATTTTTTCCTTTATTATCTCATATTTAACATACACAGAATTTTAATATAAAAAATCACACTAATATTAGCATGATTTTATATATAACTATATGTAAGCTTTTATTTAATACTGATATAATGTAAAGACTAATCAGAGCTACTATAATTTTTTAATACCTCAACACCACCATGTCTATTAACCACATCTAATTGCTCTTTTGTGGCTCTATCAACGGCCTGTTTAACTATTTTTGCTTTTTCAGTTGTATTTAAACCAAAAAAATTATTATTATTTTTCATTTTCTTTTTCATATATTAATTCATTTAGTGTTTTACGATTATATTTTAATTTTAAGTAATTGTCAATATTATCAATATTAAATTTAATATTTTTTGTTTTTGTATTACTTATATCTTTTTCAACCAACCAAACTTCAACTTTCTTTTTATATTCTTTTTTTATTATATTAACATTCAAAATTGATTTGAATAAAGAATTAATAAACATATCTTTCTTAATTTTCCTTCCCTCATCTCTTTCTCTAATTTTTGTAAAACCCCAAGCTATTAATGGATCCTGATAAACATAAACAATAAATATGTTTGCATTAATTTTTAAGGCTGATTTAATATTTTTTTGAACAACCCCAATAGAAGAAAAGGTTCCATCTATTATAGTGTGATATTTATTTTTTACACAATTATCAAATAAAATTTCTATTCCTTTTATACAGCCTCTTTTATATTTATCTGAATTTTTACCATTATATCCTAGCGGTCTAAAAATATTTCTAATTTCATCTGCATCAATCCTAACAATACCATTATTTAAACTTCTTTTTTCTAAAATTTTTATTAATTTTTGTGACCACTCAGTTTTACCTGCACCTGGAGCACCAGCCATAAAAATAAAAACTGGTTTATTATTTGATTTAATGTCGTCACTGATAAATTTTTTTATAATTTCTTTTTTATGTTTTTTTGCAAACCTAAAAGATTCATCACTTATATTATTCATATAACAATTATAACAAAAATCAACAGCTCTCTCAACTGTTGATTTTATAATATACAAATATGTATAATTTTAACGTTTACTCCATTGCGGTCTCTTTCTAGCTTTTCTAAGACCTGGTTTCTTTCTTTCTTTCTTTCTAGAATCTCTAGTTAACCAGCTTTGAACTTTAAAGACTTCTCTTAAACCTTCATCTAAACTAAGCAAGGCTCTAGCTACACCATGTCTAATTGCTTCAACTTGAGCTTGTACTCCTCCACCTTTTACTATTATAGAAATATCAAAATCTTTAAGACGATTAGCTTCTTTAAGAGGCTCTAAAGCAATGTTATGTTTATCTGCTGGAAAATATTCTTTAATCTTTTTGCCATTAACAAAAACTAAACCTTTACCTTTTTCATGAAGTCTTACTTGAGCTACAGCTGTTTTTCTTCTCCCTACAGCTCTAGTATATTTACCAGAAAAATTAGCATCCTCTATTTTATCTACTTTCTTTTCTACTTTCTTTTCTTCCTTTTTTTCTGCTTTTTCCTCAACTTTATCTGTCTTAGCTGTGCTTTTTTCTTTACTTGTTGTTTTACTTGCGCTAGGCATATTTTATTGAATAATTAATCTTTTTAACATTTCTTTTCTAAATTTTACTGGAGGAAGCATTTCTCTAACAGCTCTTTGTAGTACTTCAGCTGGGTTTTTCTCATATACTTCACCCATAGTTTTTTCTTTAAGACCTCCTGGATAGCCAGAATATCTAAAATACTTTTTTTGATCTAATTTTTTTCCACTAAATCTCAACTTATCAATATTTTTTACCTCTACCACATCACCACAATCTAAATTAGGTTCGAATTCAACCTTATTTTTTCCACGGAGTAAGGTAGCAATATCAGTAGCAATTATTCCTAAAACTTTATCTGTAGCATCTATAGTATATTTTTGTCTTGTTATTTTTTTCATATAAATTATACTAATTCAATTTGTACTATCTTTGCACCATCGCCTGAACGAGTGCCTAATTTTATAATACGAGTATACCCGCCTTGCCTATCTTTATATCTATCAGCTAGAACTTCCATAGCTTTTCTAATAGCTAACTTCTGAGGTAGTGAACTGATAAGTTTTCTTCTGGCGCTTAAATCTTGCTTTTTAGAAACAGTAATTAATTTTTCCACTAAAGGTTTAACAGCTTTAGCTTTAGCTTCAGTAGTTTTAACTTTTTCATACATTAAAATACTAGATGCTAGATTATTTAGCATAGCTTCTCTTGGTGCTTTTTTCCTGTCTAGGATTACTCCTTTATTTCTATGTCTCATATTAATATATTATTTTTTGTCTTTCTTATTTTCTTCGCTCTTTTTAGAGCTATCCTTACTAGTACTTTTTTTAGCTTCTTTTTCTTTTGGTAGTAATGAACTAAATTGATTAACTAAAATATTAACTGAATCATTAAAGGCTTCTTCAAAGCTCATAGTTCCGTCAGTAGTAATATCCAAAACAAGTTTATCCCAGTTAGTCATCTTACCAACACGCACATTTTCTACTTTTAAACTTACCTCTACAACAGGAGAAAAAACTGAATCAATTTCTAAATATCCTAAATCTTTAGCTTCTTTTTTATTAGTTTCAGTTAACTTATAACCTCTACCAGCACTAACTATTATTTCCATGTCTAAACTACCTTTAGCATCTGTAATTTCAGCAATCTTTAAATCAGAGTTAATAATTTCTACATCACTGTTTTTTTCAATATCTTTAGCAGTAACTTTCTTTTTTCCACTAACATGAAGCTCTAATTTAATCTCTTCATCAGAATGAACTTTTAATCTTAACTCTTTTAAGTTTAAAATAATCTCTAATACATCTTCTTGAATATTAGGTAATGCCATAAATTCATGATCCGCTCCTTTTATTTTAACACCAATAACTGCAGCACCTGGAAGTGAAGAAAGAAGAACCCTGCGAAGCGAATTACCCAGTGTCATGCCATAACCAATATATAAAGGTTCGATACTTACATGCCCTGAATTGGCACTATCACCTTTTTTAAAATCAATTTTGTTTGGTAAGGCAATATTTTCCATATAATTTTAAAATTAGTTTATTATTTAGAATAAAACTCTACAATAGCTCTAGTATCAATACTTTGATCTACGTCAGTTTCTGTCTTTGGTTCATGTAATACTTTAGCACTTAATGATTTAAGATCAAGATTTAACCAACCAGGAACTTTTTGCAAGTCTAATTCTTGTTTTATGATTTCAAAATATTTACTTTTTTGACTTTTTTCTTTTACAGTAATCTCATCCCCTTCTTTTACTTTAAATGAAGGTATATTTACTCTTCTACCATTTACTCTAATATGAGCATGATTAACAAGTTGTCTAGCTGCTGGTCTACTTTTAGCAAAACCTAGTCTATATATCACATTATCCAATCTTAATTCTAATAATTTCAATAAATTAAAACCAGCATCTCCATCTAATCTTTGAGCCTTGTTAAAAGTTAGTCTAAACTGCTTTTCTCTTAAATTATATATAACTTTAGCTTTTTGTTTTTGAGCTAACTGTTCTCCATAGTCACTTCTTCTACCTCTACCTTTTGGTCCATGAAATCCAGGCGGATAATTACGCTTCACAAGTGGAGATTTATTTGAATCTGTTGTTTTAATGCCGTAGCGACGACAAATTTTGTTGCTATAAAAATTCATAAATTCTATAAATTAAACTCTACGTGGTTTTTTAGGTCTACAACCATTGTGTGGTACAGCAGTAACATCTTTAATGGCTGTAACTTCAAGGCCATTAGCATTTAAAGCTCTGATTGCTGATTCCTTACCAGTCCCTACTCCAGAGGCAAATACTGCTACTTCTTTTAAGCCATACTCTTCTTTGGCTTTCATGGTAGCAATTTTAGTAATAATTTGAGCAGCATATGGAGTAGCTTTCTTTGGTCCTTTAAAACCAGCAACACCAGCACTTGCCCATGATATTACACCTCCTTGTAAATCGGTAAGAGTTACAATGGTATTATTGTATGTAGCTTTAATGAATGCTTTTCCTGTCTTTACTTGAGTTTGAGGACCTTTCTTTTTCTTCTTTTTCTGTTTTTTCTTATTAACCTTCTCTCTAGCTATTTTATTTTTCTCTAACTTTTCTTTAATTTCTTCTGGCAACTCTTCATCATCCGCGCTTGAAAAAATACTGCTTTCCTCTTCCTCCTCCTCTTCTTCAACTTTAGCTTTTTCTTCAGGTTTTTCCTTTTTAGCTTCTTTTTTAGCTTCTTTACTTACTTTTTTTGTATCTTCTTTTTTTAAAACAGCTTTTATTTCTTTTTCATCCTCAAATTCGACTTCTTCAAGTTTAGAGTCTTCTTTGATTTCTTCTGTTTTTTTTGCTTTTTGAGCCTTATCTTCACTCATATTAAAAATTCAAATTACTAAATTAAGTTTTTTGAGCCGTAGCATTGGTTTTACCTGAACCCATAGTCAAACGTTTATTACCTCTAGCTGTACGACTATTAGTTTTAGTTCTTTGCCCTCTAGTAGGTAATCTTTTTGCGTGACGAGAACCACGAACACTATCTATTTCTTTTAATCTTTTAATGTTTCCACCAATTTGTCTTCTTAAATCTCCTTCAACAGTATAATTCTTTTCAATATATTCACGAATCTTATTAGCATCAGCTTCTTTTAAATCTTTAACTCTAGTACTAGCATCTATTTTTACTTGTTCAACAATCTTTTGAGCTTCACTGAGTCCAATACCATAAATATAAGTTAATGCATATTCTATTTTTTTGTCACTGGGGATATTAATTCCAGCAATTCTTATATTAGCCATAAAATAATAAATTAACCCTGTCTTTGCTTATGTTTAGGGGTTTTACAAATAACATAAACACGGCCTTTACGTCTAACGACCTGGCAATATTTACACATCTTTTTTACACTTGCTCTTACTTTCATAAAAAACTTTAATTTAAGCTTCTTCTAGATTTACTATATAGAAGCTATTTAATCAATTGATTAAAGTCTATAAACTATCCTGCCCTTATTTAAGTCATAAGGACTGATTTCAAGTTTAACTTTATCACCTGGTAACAATCTAATCTTGTTCATCCTCATCTTACCAGACAAATGAGCCATGATTTCATGACCATTTTCTAGAGCCACCTTAAAAGTAGTGGCAGGCATAAGCTCAAGCACTTCTCCTTCCATTTCTAAGAAGTCCTTTGAGTTTTGTACCTGTGATTGTTCTTTTAAATTTTTATTATTTTCCATTAACACAAAAATTTGATAAAGAAAAAACATTACTTTATCAAACCATTTAGCAAAACAGATTGTCTCTGTTTATTAAATATAGGCTTATTATATATACTAAATATATACTTGTCAAGAGCCAAGCACTAAGGTGCTATAAATTAAATATTATCCCTCTAATACAGCCTTTATTCTCCTAACCCCGGCACTACTACTTTCTTCTTTTTTAATCTTAAATTTACCTAATTTTCCAGTATTTTCAACATGTGGTCCTCCACAAATTTCTCTAGAAAAGTAATTATCATTATCTCCTACTTGATAAACTTTAACACGTTCTCCATATTTAGATTCAAAAACTCCCATAGCATTTTTAGCTCTTGCTTCCTCTAAAGTCATTTCTTCAAAAGTAACTGGCAAGTCTTGAGCTATAATTTCATTTACTATTTCTTCCACTTCTTCTTTTTGTTCTGCTGTTAATTTTTCTAGATGAGAAAAATCAAAACGTAATCTTTCTGAAGTAATATTTGACCCTCGTTGCTCAACATGATCACCTAAAACTTTTCTAAGAGCTGCTAACAATAAATGAGCAGCTGTATGAAGCTTAGTCGTTTCTTCACCACTGTCAGCTAAACCACCCTGAAACTTCCCAGCTGAAGCTGTGCGAGAAAGTGCTTGATGTTTAGCCATAGCATCTTGAAAATCCTTATCAAAATCTGAAGCTAAGTTAAGATTTTTTTCTTTAGCTATTTCTTTAGTCATCTCTACTGGATAACCAAAGGTTTGAAAAATATTAAAAGCTTCTTCCCCGCTTATCTCATTTTTTATATTATCAATTTGCTTAGCTCCAGCTTCTAAAGTGCTTAAAAACTTCTTCTCTTCTTTATCAATCTCTATAATAATAAAATCTTTATTCCTCTTTAACTCTTGATAAACATCTTGATAATTATCTATAACAATTTCAGCTAAATCTTTAAAGCTATAATCAACCTCACTATTTAGTTGCCTCATATACCTTAAAGCTCTTCTAATTAACTTTCTAAGTACATAACCTTGATCAGTATTAGATGGTGACACCGCTTTATCATCTCCTAAAATAAAAGTAGCCGCTCTAATATGATCAGCTATAATACGTATCTCTTTAGTTCTGTCTTCATATTTAGCGCCTGTTAAATCTTCTATTTTTTCCACTATAGGCCAAAGTAATTCTGTTTTATAAACATCACTTAAATTATTAAGCACTGCTAAGGTTCTCCCAAGTCCCATCCCGGTGTCTACATTATGTTGGGATAATTTACTGTAGCCATCACTATTCTTTTGATACTCCATAAAAACATTATTCCAAATCTCTATCCAACCCTCATCATCAGGATTAAACTTTAAAGGTGCTGGTTCTTCTTTAGACCAATAGAAAATTTCTGTATCCGGTCCAGCTGGAGAATTTTCACCTGATAGTTCCCACCAATTTTCTTTCTTATCTAATTTGGCAACTCTATCTTCTTTTAAGCCTAAGTTAAGCCAAGCCTCATAAGACTCTTCATCAAAGGGAGCGTTCTCATCACCTTTAAAAACAGACACAGCAATCTTTTCTTTATCAAGTCCTAGCCATTCTTTTGAAACTAGAAATTCATATGAATATTTTATTGCCTCTTCTTTAAAGTAATCGCCTAAAGACCAATTACCTAACATTTCAAAGAAAGTATTATGAGTATTATCACCAACCTCATCTATATCACCTGTACGAATACATTTTTGAATGTTTACCAATCTTTTTCCACTAGCATGACTTTGCCCCAGTAAATATGGAACCAATGGGTGCATACCAGCAGTGGTAAAAAGTACTGTGGGATCATTTTCAGGTATAAGCGAAGCGCTACTTAACATACTATGATCTTTAGTTACAAAGAAGCTTAAATATTTATCTCTTAATTCTTTAGCTGTCATATTTTAGTATATTTACTTTATTTAATTTATCTTTTTTATTTAATATTATATTTAATATATATTAACTTCAGGTACAAGTTCAATATCAAATTTTTCTTTAACATCAGCTATAATAGTTTCAGCCAGCTTTTTAATATCTTTAGAACTAGCTCCCCCTAGATTTATCAATATCAAAGCTTGTTTCCCCCAAACACCAGCCTTACCTAAAGATTTACCTTTCCAACCAACCTCTTCTATCAACCAGCCAGCCGGCACCTTAATCAAACCATTATCTAAATTATAATATTTAATATCTGGGTATTTAACTTTTAATTTTTCAAAATGCTCTTTTTCAATTTCAGGATTTTGGAAAAAAGAGCCTGAATTACCCCACTTTTCTGGCTCTGGTAGTTTGCTTTTTCTAATTTCAATTATGGCTTTAGAAATGTCATTTGGTTTAAGATCATATATATCTTTTTTAATAATATCACCTAAAGATCCATAATTTAATTGAGGTTTAGCTTCTAGTGATAGTTTCAAAGAAACAGAAGTGATAAAGACTTTGCTTTTCAATTGTTTCTTAAAAATACTACTACGATAGGCAAAATTACACTCATGTTTCTCAAATGTTTCAGTTTCTAAGCTATCAAAATTAATTGCTCTAAGACTATAAAAGACATCTTTTAATTCTACACCATAAGCTCCAATATTTTGCACAGGTGAGGCGCCAATAGTTCCTGGTATATAACTTAAGTTTTCTATACCCCAATATTCCCTGTCAACACTATACTTAACTACGTCATCCCAGATTTCACCTGAACCAGTCTCAATGATAATATAATTATTATCTACTTTCTTTTCTCTGATTCCTTTAATATTATTTTTAATCACCAAACCTAAAAAATCTTCATCAGGTAGTAACATATTAGATCCTTGCCCAATGATGAGTATTTCTAAATCTTTATGCTTAGCCCAAGAAATAGCTTCTCGAGCTTCATGTTCATCACTTACCTCTACAAAATACTTCGCTAAGCCACCAATATTAAAAGTGGTATATAAAGATAAGACCTTATTTTCTTCAATATTTAACATATTTTTATATAATTATATTAGCAAGGGAAAATTAAGAAGTAAAGAATTATTACTACAAATTAACCTTCTAAAAGTGACTCTGCTACTCTAAAAATATCACCAGCACCAAGGAGTAAAACAATATCTTTATCTTTATAATTTTTTCTTAAATAATTTTCTGTTGCTTTAAGGCCACCAGTGGCTTTTACATCCTGTTTAATGTTCTGTTTTTTATTATATTTTTTAATAGCTCTTTCTAAATCCTTACTACTTACCCCTCCCTGCTTCTCTCTAGCTGAACCATAGATATCATTTATCAAGACTTCGTCAGCCTCACTAAAGCTAGTAACAAAATCATTAAATAAAGCTTTAGTCCTGGTATAAGTATGAGGATGGAAAACCACGCAGATATGCCTATCCTTATACTTTGCTCTCAGTCCGAAAATAGTACTTTTTATTTCAGTCGGATGATGTCCATAATCATCATAAATACTCATATTCTTATACTTCCCTAAAAATTCCATTCTTCTAGCTGTACCAGTAAAAGAAGATAAGCCTTCTTTTATTTCTTTAAAACTAAGCCCTAACTCTAAAGAGCTAGCCATTACCGCTAAAGCATTATAGACACCGTGTCTACCTAAAAGTTTAATCTCAATATTTCTAAGATTCTTTCTCTTTCCTTTTTTATTTATTTGTAAATCAAAACTTTGTTTTAATTTATTTTGTTTTAAATTATAAGCAAAGAAATCGGCACTGCTATCCTCTAAGGATATACTTATCTTCTTAGTTTTTACATTAATACTAAGTTTTTGACACTTCTTGTCATCTAAATTATATACCAAAAATCCTTGCTTATTTATTTTTTTTACAAAATCACTAAAAACTTTAGTGTAAGCAGATTTAGTTTTAAAAAAATCAGGATGATCAAAATCAATATTTAAAAGTACAGTTGCAAAAGGATTAAAATATTTTAACTTATTTTGATACTCATCCACTTCAGCAATTAAGTAGTCACTTTTACCTGCTAAACTAGATCCTTTTAATTGTGGTACCCGAGCCCCTATTAAAGCTTTAGGGTCTTTATTAGCTCTATAGAGCACATAACTAAGCCAGGCTGAAACCGTAGTTTTACCATGAGAACCTACCACCGCTACTCCCTTATAATCATTAAACACTAAACTCAAAGCCTCACCGTAACTTATCATCTTAACTCCCTTTCTCTTATTTAATTCTTTTAATTCAACATTGTTATCTTGATTATAAGCACTGGAATAAACAACTAAATCACAGTCTTCTTTTAAATTATTGACACTAAAACCTTGATGGACTTTAATCCCCTGCTTTTTCAAAACCTGATCGGTCATAAAAGTCTCTTTAGTATCAGAGCCACTAATATTATAACCCAACTGTGCTAAAAAACTAGCTAACATAGTCATGCCTACACCCTTAATGCCAACAAAGTACAATTTTTTAATATTTTTATTTAACATAATTATCAATAATATTAATGATTTTCTCACTAGCTTCCTTAGGTACTAACTTATATAAATTATTCTCATATTTCTCTCTAAGCTCATCATCTTCTAAGAGATCTAATATTTTCTTAGAAAACTCTTTAGGAATAATTCTGTCTTGCTCTAAAACAACACCAGCCTCATATTTTTTAATATAATCAGCATTGTCTTCTTGATGACTATTAGGCATAGGGATAAAAATAGTGGGTTTAGCTAAATATGATAATTCAGTAATCAGGCCTAACCCACAACGAGATATAACTAAATCTGATAAGTACAATACTTCAGCAATCTTTTTTGCTTCCAAAAAACTGTAACTATGATAATTATCATCTTTAATATTGCTAGGCTTTCTATTACCTAAAATATGAAGCACTTGAACTTTATCTTTTAAACTATCATAACTTTTAAATATTAAATCATTAATACCTTGGGCACCAGTCCCTCCACCTAAAGCTAGTAATATAGGTAAGTTTGATTTTAAATTATATTTATTTAACAAGTCCTCCCTATTTCTATTTATATTTTTAAACTCTTCTCTAACTGGATTACCAGTTAGCACGGCTTTAGATTTAAAATCAGCTACAGACTTAGAAAAAGTAACACTAACTTTTTTAGAAACTATAGCCATTATTTTATTAGCTAAACCAACCTTAATATCTTGTTGATGAGAAAAAACTGGGATGTTTAATAAGTAAGCACTATAAGCAACGGGCACGCTAACAAAACTACCAGCACTAAGCACCGCTTTAGGTCTAAGTATTAAAAGATATATAAAAGATTGAATAAAACCAACTATTATATTTAAAATATCTAAAAAGTTTTTAAAGGAGAAATATCTACGCAACTTGCCACTAAAAATTGGATAATACTTTAAATTTTCTTTTTTTACCATTTCTCTCTCAATTCCAGACATGCTACCAAAAAAACCAATTTTCCAATCTGGATGCTTTTTTTGCAATTCTTTAATCACTGCCAAAAGCGGAGCCACTGAACCACCAGTTCCCCCTCCAGAAAAAATAATTGTTTTGGGTTTAGTTTTCATATATAAATTAATCTAAAATTATATTTAATTTTCAACTGTATATCTACTGATATTAACTAATATACCCATAGCAATCAAGCCTGCTAAGATGGCTGAGCCACCATGAGAAATAAAAGGTAGTGGCACTCCAGTCATAGGTATTAAATTTAACATACCACCGATATTTAAAAAGGCTTGAAAAAATATCCAAGAAACTATACCTACTGCCAAAAGTCTACCAAACATATCTTTAGCTTTTAAAGCTATCAACCAACCACGATAGAAAATATAAGTATACAATAATATTAAAGTGCTAGAAAAAATAAAACCAATTTCTTCTGATATAATTGGAAAAATTGCATCTCCACTCACCTCTGGTAAATAAGAATATTTTTGGCTACTCTCTCCTAATCCTTTACCCCAAAGACCACCTGAACCAACAGCAATTAATGACTGATTAATTTGATAGCAGTCATCTTGAGTGTCAAAAGAAGGGTCTTTTAAACAAGCAAAACGTTCTTGTTGATAATCAGTGTAAGTAACCATAGAATAAACCCCCAAAAAAGCAATTAAAACTAAAGCAACAATATGCTTTTTATTAGCTCCACCTACAAAATAAACTACCATTGAGCTAAGAGCAATAATAGACCAAGTACCCAGATCTGGTTGCATAAACATCAAGATACTAATAAAGAAAAAGATGAACAAAAAAGGTATTAAACCTTGAGACATTGTTTTTATTGCTTTATGCCTAACTTGTAACCAGGCAGCTAAATATATTAGAAAAGATATCTTCACAAATTCAGCTGGTTGCAAAGATTGTCCAAAAACTACAATCCAACTATTGGCAGTACCATGACCAGCAGATAAACCTGGAATAAAGACTAGAAATAATAGAAGTACAGAGGCTAATAAAAAATAAATAGCATTTCTTTTCCATACCTGATAATCTGTTTTGCTAATAATATAAAAAAACATTAGACCAATACTTGTAGCTATAATTTGTCCTTGAATATAAGCATAGCTATTTCCAAATTTACTATAAGCCGAAAAAGCTGAAGTAGAAGCTAACATTACCAGACCAAAAATAATTAAAATAAATAAGGCATAAATTAATTTTTTATCTGGCTCATGCTCATTTTTACCTTTTTTCTTATTAAATTTTTTCAAGACCTTTTTTATCAAACTCATGTTATATTATTACCCTTTTATAACCCTCTATCCAATAAAAATAAAATAATACCAATAGCCGCTGTAATAGCTGATATAACCCAAAAACGCATAACAATTTTAGGTTCTGACCAACCTATAGCTTGAAAATGATGATGAATTGGTGTGGAATAAAATAATTTCTTTTTTCTAATTTTCTTATGAAATACCTGTAATATAACTGACAAAGATTCAAAAACAAATAAGAGTCCAATAATAGGAAGTAAAATGACATAATTAGTTAACATAGCAATTATAGCCAAGGTAACTCCTAAACTCATAGCACCTGTATCTCCCAGATAAAAACGAGCAGGAGGAATATTAAACCACAAAAAAGCCAATAATCCACCCGTGATTACACCACAAAAAGCAGCTAAATCATACCTTCCTAAAGCAAAAGCAATAACACCAAAAGCTACATAAGATGTAACTAAAGTACCACCAGCTAATCCATCTAAACCATCACTTTCATTAACTGAAAAAGCTGTACTAATAATAACTAAAATAAAAATAGGTATATACCACCAACCTATTTCAAAGCTTCCAAAAAAAGGCACATGAAGCACTGTCCAATCTAATTTAAAATAAAACCACAAAGCCCCAACTAAAGCTATAATCGCATATATAAATAAACGATAACCAATAGTGAGACCGCCACCACCTTTAGCTCCTTTGCCTCTTACATCTAGCCAGTCATCAACAAGTCCTACCATAGCAGTAGCAATTAAAGCCCCTAATGGCAAAAGAGTTTCACTTCTGGAAAGAAAATTTAGATTACTTAAAAACTCCCAATTAAGTAAATCACCTAAAAAACTAAAAAGAACAATTAAAATAAGAAGTGTTAACCAAATTAAAATTCCTCCCATAGTAGGTGTCCCAGCTTTATGAGCATGAAGCTTAGAAAATATAGGTGTTTTACCACTGTTTCTAATATTTTTACCCATCTTATACTTATATAAATAATGCGTTAAAAGTGGTGTCCACAAAATGGCAAAAATAAAAGCTAAGGTAAACAAACTAAGAATTTTAGCAATTTGAAATTCCGGCATATTAGAAAAAGTTAACTAAATAAAGACTTAAAAGACTGAAAATAATAATTACACTAACAAGCAAATAACTTATAGGTAATAAATGACTCAAAAAATCAAAATGTTTTTTTCTAAAGAAACTAATAGTAACTGAAGTATTAAATATAAATACTGCTAAAGCAATAAGTGGTAAAACAAAAACCTCTTGAGGATCACCAACCTTATCAATACCAAAAAGCACATTATAATGTAAAACCATAAGATCTGAACTAATGTTTTGATAGAGATACCAAGCAAAAACAAAGGCTAAAACTAAAAGTAATAAATTAATTATGGTATAAATACGTAAATGCTTATTAGAAAATACTCTTTTAAAAAACCACAAATAACGCCTTAAAGCAATTAATATTTTTTGCATACATCAATTTTAATATAGCCCTTATAAGAAAGAGCTTTATTTAATATTATCATATTTTTCAATAATGTAAAAATAATGTTATAATAATATTATGAAATTAAACTTTATTTCCAAAATAATAAATTATGGTCTGTGGCAAGGTGCTAGTAGTCTTTATATTGAATTAAGTTCAAAGGGTTTAGAAGTGGATTATCATGACGCCAGCGCAGATGATTTACTACTTCCCCAGAGTGCTTGTGATAAATTTTTAACTGAATTAAATTCTTTAACCAATAATCAAAAGTTAGAATCTGGTGCTAATATTCATTTTCCATTGAAAACAGCAATTAATACTCGCACCGTTTCTTTAACTAGCATTGCTGGTGAAAATCATAAATACCTAATACAAGTTATTGAACCAGAAAGCACAGCCTGGAAATTATCAAATTTAGGCATGGACTCAAATATTTTAAGAAACCTTAAACAACATTTAAGAACAGGAAGACCTGAAGGCCTTATTGCTATCTCTTCTCAAAGTAAAACTGACCAAGAAAAAACCTTAGAAGCTCTAGCCCATGAATTAAAGAAATTAAATAGAGATATAATAAGTATTGGTAAGATTCATAAGAATATTCTTAATCTAGATGAGAATGAAAGATACTTGAAAGATATTGATGAGGATGATTTAATTAATCTTTTAAATAAACACGGTGAAGATGTTATAATTACCAATAGTGAAAAGGAAAATATTATTAAAGCCCTAATTAAATATAGCTTAAATAGTAACAAACTTATCATTCTAGCTATAAACAGCCAAAGCTCACATGATGCCTATAATAAACTACAGGAGCAAATAAATGATAAGGGGCTAAGTAAAAATATTAACTTCATACTACATCAAGAAAGTTTTAAACGTCAGTGTCCTTTTTGCTTAGACAAAGCTGAGTATAGCTCTTATGAAGCCAAGTCTTTAGATGATTTAGCCTTTAACTATGATTTAGGGGATATAAAGAATAATTCCTATAGCAGTAGTGGTTGCAAAAAATGTAATTACAAATCATATAACGGCAACGTCTTAGCTTTTGAAGTGCTCTCTTTTAAATACCCTCACCTAAACACCGCCTCTGTAATAGATGATGCTTCTAAAAAGCAAAAGCTAGGTATAATTTCAGCTAATGATTTGTTAAGATTAACTAGAATATGAAAATACTTTGTGTAATCCCAGCCTACAACGAAGAAAAAAATATAAGCAAGACTGTTGAGTCAGCTAAAAAATACATCAATGATATCTTAGTGATAAATGATGGCTCTAAAGATAAAACTAAAGAGCTAGCTAAAGAAGCTGGAGCTAAAGTTCTTAGCCACATCATTAATCGCGGACAAGGAGCAGGCCTTGAAACTGGTAATGAATATGCCAGGCGACATAATTATGATATTGTTGTACATTTTGATGCTGATGGACAGTTTTTAGCTGAAGAGATTCCTGATATTTTAAAACCCATTATAGAAGATGGCTACCCTATGAGTTTTGGATCTCGCTTTTTAAATAAAAAAACAAAAATGCCCTGGTTTAAAAAGCATATAATTATGCGTTTAGCCAAAGCTATGAACTATATATTTTTAGGTATAAAAACAACTGATCCCCAAAGTGGCTTCAGAGCTATGGACAAGGAAGCACTAAAAAAGATAAAAATTGAAAACGACGGTATGGCTCATTGCAGTGAAATTTTAGCCAAGACCCATAAATACGGCTTAATTTTTAAAGAGGTACCTATCACTGTAATATATAATGAATTTGGACAATCACTGGGCTCTGGCTTTAAAACAGTTAAGGATTTATTAATTAATAAGATAAATAAATAATATGTGGCAACAAATAATAGCTTTGGTTTTGATTATCATCTTCATCACCCGACTAAACCTACTAAGAAAGAAAAATAAGATTCAAAAAAATGAATATATATTTTGGATGATATTTTGGGGTCTAGCCGGATTAGCTATATTATTTTTAAAACAACTAGATACTTTATTAATAGATTTTGGTTTTTCTGGTAGTGGTATTAATTTTCTACTTTACTTAGCTGTACTTTTTCTTTTCTATTTAATCTTTAGACTAAGACTAAAAATACTAGACTTAGATACAAAAATAACTAAACTGCTAAGAGAACTAGCTCTAAAAGATGATCATAATACACCTAAAGAAAAATAAGTATGAAAATAGCTCAAATTGTCTGCTCCTTTCCTCCCTATAAAGGTGGTATGGGTAACAGCGCTAAGCGCCTAATAAAACTTCTTAGTCCTGAAATAGAACTCAGTACCTTTACTACTTTAAAGGATAAAAATAAATCTCAAAAACAAATAAATAATGTCCATTATTTAAAACCACTAATTAAAATTGGTCAGGCTGCTATTTTGCCCGACCTATTTTTTAAATTAAAGAAATACGACGCCATTATTTTACACTACCCTTTCTTTGGTACTAATGAAATATTATATTTATATAGATTGTTTAACAAAAAACAAAAGCTCTACATTTATTATCACATGGACGTTAGAGCCTCAAACCCCTTATACAAACTATTAAGCTTGCCCGGACAAATATGCGGTAAAGCCTTATTAAAACAAGCTGACAAAGTTATTGTTTCTAGTTTAGATTATATACAAAACTCACAAATCAAGAAATTATACTATAAGAACCCTAAAAAATACCAAGCTATCCCCTTTCATTTAAATGAAAATTATTATCATAAAAACTTTGAAGTAAAAGACCAAAACAATATACAACTTCTATTTGTAGGCGGTTTAGATAAAGCTCATTACTTCAAAGGTGTAAGCAATTTAATTAAAGCTTTAGGAAAATTAACGAATAATAATTGGAACTTAAATATTGTTGGTAGTGGCGAGTTATTAAACAAATACAAAAAACTTGTTCTTAATTTAAATTTAGATAAAAATATTAAGTTTTTAAATAAAGTAGATGATAAAGAATTAAAAAAGATATATGAACAAGCAGATATAATATTACTTCCTTCCTTAAACCAAAACGAAGCTTTTGGCATTGTCTTAATTGAAGCTATGGCCAATTCCACAGCTGTTATTGCTAGCGACCTTAAAGGTGTTAATCAAGTTTTTAATGATAACTGTGGTTTAAAAATAATTCCTGGTAGTATTATAGATTTGAAAAATAAACTAGATTATTTACTTAAGAGCCCAGAAATAATTAAAAACTTTAAAAAGGAAGCTTTTTACTTAGCTAAAAAAAGATATTTAGCTAAACACATTAAAACAAAATGGTTAAATATTTTAACTAAAAAAGAAAAAGAAAATAAATAATCATTTATGAAAATAGCCTTAATTAACAATCTCTATGCTCAGCAAAAAAGAGGTGGAGCAGAAATAATTGTAGAAAAACTAAAACATGCTCTTGAAAAACAAGGCCATGATTGTTTTGTTATCTCTACTGCTCCCAAAAAAATTAGTAAAAATACTAATAATAATGAGAACTATTTAATTAGTTCACTGTATTATAATCTTCATAAACAACCCTACATATTTAGACTACTATGGCACTTATACAAACAGATAGAATGTAAGTCAGTTATTAAAGTAAAAAAAATACTTGAACATGAAAAACCGGATTTAATTATTAGCCACAACCTCACAGGTTTCGGTATTAAAATATACAAAATTATAAACCAATTAAATATTCCTCATATTCATTATTTGCACGACAGCCAAATGCTTCATCCTGCTGGCAGAATAATACACAATCAAGAAAATATAATTAATTCTTTTTTTGCCCGTCTTTATCAAACAATACAAAAAAAATATAGTAAAAAAGCTGACTTAATTATTTCACCCTCTAAATGGCTACTAACATTACACCTAGACAAAGGTTTCTTCAAAGATACTAAAGTCTGGCAAAAATTTAATCCTGTTGAAAATACTGAAATTAAAGACAAAAAAAGAAATTCTAAATTTACCTTTATATATATTGGCCAAATTGATAAAAACAAAGGAGTGGAATTAATGATAAAATCTTTTATTAAAATACCAGAAAACAAGGCAGAGCTTAAAATAATTGGAGATGGAAAAACTTTAAACGCTTTAAAACAAAAATATGATAAATATATAAACATTATTTTCTTAGGCAGACTATCATATCAAGAATCCATGCAGGAACTTAGTATTGCCGATACCTTGGTATTACCATCTTTAATATATGAAAATTCCCCCACTGCCCTCTTTGATGCTTTGAAATTAAACAAAAATATAATAGCCTCAAACTTAGGTGGTAATAGCGAAATACTTAAAAAATACTATGGACAATTAGTTAGTCCTAATAATATTGATTCTCTAAGCACTGCTATGAGTAATTCTTTAAATAAAAATGAAAGAGACAAAAAACCTGCAGATCTCAGTGACCTACAGGCTAAAGTGTATATACAAGAATTACTAAAGCAACTACATCTTTCTTAAACGCTTTCTGGCTTGCAAATCAAAGATAGTCTTCTTTATACCATTATTTAAAGTAGTGATAGGCATCCAGCCTAGTTCATTTCTAGCTTTATGAATATCAGGGGTAAGTAATGGTGTCATAAATATTTTACTTGATTTATACACAATCTTAGACTTGGACTCAGTAGCTTCAATTATTTTTTTAGCTAAATCAGTAATATTAACATCAACATCTGAACCAATATTAAACGGGCCTGCTAACTCTGATTCCATAAACTTTAAAGCACCATCAATAGCATCACTAATATAACAAAGAGAAGAAGAAAAATTCTCATCACCATTTATTTCAACGTCTTTACCCTCTAAAGCGTTGGCCACCATATCAGGAATCATCTGCCCATCACCTAAAGTCATACGAGGACCAAAAGTCCTAAAAAGTCTAATTATTTTAGCATCAATATGCTTTTGTTCTCTATAAGTATATACTAAAGTCTCCGCAAACCTTTTACCTTCGTCATAACAGGCGCGTTGACTGGTTGTAGAAACTTGCCCCATATCTGTTTCATTAACTTGATAATCTCTTAATTCTTTTCTTTTAAAGCCATAAACAACAGAAGAAGAAAATTGCATAAACTTTGACTTATATTTCACTGCTAAATCTAATAAATTCTTAACCGCTAATGAATTGGCATTAATAATATCTAATTTATTTTTAACAAAATTATCAGGTGACATTGGACAAGCTAAATTATATATTTCTTGTATTCCTTGAAAATTAATTTTAAATCTTTTCAAGCTATTCATTTTTTCTAGATCAATAGGCTCCGATAAATCATGATTTAAAAAAGTAAAATTAGAATTTGAAAGTAAGTGATCTATGTTTTTCTCTGAACCAGTAGAAAAATTGTCTATACAAATAACTTTAGCTTCTTTAACTAGCTCATCACATAAATGTGAACCAATAAAACCTGCACCACCTGCTACGATTACATTTTTTTTATCAAAAATTATTTTTTTATCCATATTATTAAAATTATTTTATTTTCTTATTGAAATATAACTTACATCAACTCCTAAATTATTAGTAGCCTCACCCGCATAAAAACCTTGCAATACTTTAGCTTCATTATTATAAACTCTTACATGCGGCGCTCCGCCTGGTCCAGCACCAGTAATAATATCAGCTAAACCATTAATATCTGTATCACCCACACTTATACTAACCCCTTCTTTAAATTTAGGTGCATAAGCTAAGAATTTTTCTTTAAGTTGGGCTTTATCATTAAACACTCTTATTTCTGGTTCAATCCCAGGTCCAGGTGAAGTAATTATTTCTTTTTTATTTCTATCTCTTAAACCATCAATATCTCCAATAGCAATTTCAACCCCTGCTCTACTGTTTTTATCATAAGCAAAAAATTGTCCACTAAGATTACCATGCATATCAAAAATTCTTACTTGGGGACCTGATCCCGCTTTAGTTGAACTAACAATTTCAGCTTTACCATCACCACTTATATCTCCCACCGCTAAATTAACTCCAATATTCATATTTTTATAAGCACTAAATTCACTAAGAAGTCTTCCTCTAAGATTATAAACTTTAATACGTGAATTATCTCCAGAATCTAAAGTAGTGACAATTTCATCAACTCCATCTTTATTCACATCTCCCACCGCTACATTGACTCCATGCCTCAAACTTGAATCAAAAGCAAAAAATTGAGATTTAAGTTCTCCCTCAATATCAAAAACTCTAACATGAGCTCCTCCACCACTTTTAGCACCAACAACTATTTCATTAACTCCATCACCATCAACATCGCCACTGTTAATATTCATACCTCCTTTAAAATTTTCGCTATAAGCTAAAAAGGAAGATATCTCTGTTCCCTCCTCGTCTCTAATATATATTCGAGGTTCAGAACCTATATGAGAACTCGTAATAATATGTGGTTTTTGTGAACTTAATTTTAACCAGGCTATATCCACCGCTCTATCAACATTAACCCTACCTCGACCCAGCTTACCTAAATAATCTGGATTAAGTCTTCTAATATCATCAGTACTAGACATCAAAATATTCATAGCTTCTTGCTTACTAATAGTAGGATTAATACTAAGTATTAAAGCTAACGAACCGCTAATAACTGGAGTGGCCATAGAAGTACCTGACCAATAACCATCATAAAGTTTGGAAAACTGATTTTGATCAAAACCAGGATTAGAAGCTACTGTACCAAAAAAGCTCACTCCTGGAGCACTAATATCAATACAATTTACACCATAACTAGAAAATTCTGCTTTTTGATCCAGAGCATCTGTAGCTGCAACACCTATAACCATATTATTATCACCATCGTGACAAGCTGGATAAAGTGGTACCTCATCTACATCATAACTAACATCATTATTATTTTCATTACCCCCTGCTGCTACCACTAAAACTCCAGCTTCATGAGCTCTTTTAATAGCTTCTTGGAGTCCTTGGCTATAGTTTTCTCCTACAAAACTAAAGTTAATAATATGAGCACCATTTTGTATAGCATAATCAACTGCTCTAATCACATCCCGCATACTACCAGCGCCAGCATCATTTAAAACCTTAAGAGGCATTATCTTACTTTCCCAACTAATCCCTGCTACTCCCACCTTGTTATTACCTTGAGCAGCAATAATACCTGAAACAATAGTACCATGAGAAAGTCCTCCCTCGGTCCAGCTTTCAGTAAAATCTGGAGAAGGATTATTATTGTCACCTACAAAATCCCAACCATTAACATCGTCAATAAAACCATTAGCATCATCATCTATACCATTATCAACTATTTCCTTAGAATTTTGCCAAATATTATTTTTCAAATCAGGATGATTAATTTGCACACCACCATCAATCACAGCCACCACAATCTCCTTAGCGCCAGTAGTTCTCTCCCAAGCACTTGGTGCATTAATTTTTTCTAAGTACCACTGCCTATCATAATACCTATCATTTGGCTCTAAAGCTAAAGATAAACTAGGTGTAGCTAAAAATATAAATATAAAAAATGTAATCAAAATTTTCTTCATAGTACTCTTATTCTACCATTACTTAGCTCTTTAATGCAATTAATGTTAATAAAATTATTAAAAAATACCCAGTGACTGGGTATGACATAAAATATATTTATATTTTATTACATTTCCTTAATTTGTTTTAATGTCTCTTTAGCTGCTTTTCCCCAAGAAAATAATTTAGCTCTCTCTAAACCTTTAATTTTTAAATTATTTCTCAATTCCTCATCATTGACTAAAGTGTGCATAGCCTGACTAATAGCATATTTATCATAAGGATCAAAAAATAAAGCGCTATCACCTGCCACCTCTTTCATAACTTCAATATTACTGACCGCTGAAGGGACACCACAGGCAAGCGCCTGGATAACAGGAATGCCAAAACCTTCATGACGAGTTGGGAAGATAAAAGCACTGGCACCATTATATATGTAAGGCATATCTTTTTCTGCTACCCAGCCCAACATAATTACTTCTAAATCTAAATCAAATTCCTCAATATAATATTTAACATCATCATAACCATGACTAGCATCACCAATTAAAACTAACTTATGTTTTATCTCTGGATTGTTTTCTTTTAGTATTGCTAAAGCTTCAATAAGATTAGGTGTATTTTTCTTTTTCTCTAATCTACCTACATAAAGAAAATATTTTTCATGTAAACCATACTTCTTACAAACCTGATGTATCTCCTCTTTATCATCAATAAGACGATATAATTTATTATTATAACCATTATGTATTACTGTCATTTTTTCAGCTTTAGTTTTATAGACATCAATGATTTCTTTTTTAGTAAAATGAGAAACAGTAATTATTTTCTTGGCAGTTTGTAGAGCAAACTTAGTGGACCAATCAAGATAGTCTAAATTATTTAAACTATATTTATTAAAACTTAATATTTTAACTATTATATTAGTTATTCTTCTAAAAAAACCTGCTTCCTCCCAAGCCATCTTTTTACTATATATAGACCCTTCTCTTTTAAAAGCAATATCGTGAATAGTAGTTATAGTACGTTTAGGATGAATTAAAGGTATAGTGTGTGCTGGTACAAACAAAACATCTGGAGCCTTAAAAATCATTTGCAAAGAAAATCTTCCTAGTGTCCATAAATAAGAAAAAGGCCAGCGTAGGACCTTTCCTTTAAAATTATTATGTGGACTTTTAATAATTTGATAACCATATTTATCAAACTTAGGCTTTTCATCCATTAGCTCAAAATTCTCACCTTTTTGTGTAAAATCTACTAAACCTCCAATTAAAGGTTTGTCAGTATAAAGTATATATTGATTTTCAGAGTCTATCTCGGCTAAGGCTTTAATTAAATAATAAGAATACCATTCTGTTCCAGTTTTGTGTCGACGATTAGCTCTGCTTGCATCTATGCCAATTATCATATTTAACTTTGTTATTTAGTTGCTAATATTGATCTCTTATATGAGTCAAGATTTTCTAGAGCTGTGCCTGTGCCTTTAGCCACACAAAGTAATGCATCATCTGCAATATAAGCTGGCACACCTGTAGTTCTAGAAAAAAGTTGATCTATATTTCTAAGTAAAGCACTACCCCCTGAAATAACCATACCTTTATCCATAATATCAGCTGCTAACTCTGGAGGAGTATTATTTAAAACTTTCTTAGCTGCATTTATTATCGCTTCCAATTCATTTTGTATAGATTCAGTAATATCATCACTACTTACCACGATAGATCTAGGCAGCCCTGTCATAATATCTCTACCTCTAATTTCCATACTAAGTTTATCTTCAATAAATAAAGCTGATCCAATGTTAATCTTTAACTCCTCAGCTGTACGCTCACCAATAGCTAAGTTATATTTCTTTTTAATAAATTCTAAAATAGACTTATCAAATTTATTCCCTCCAACTCTAACAGAGGCTGAATAAACCACACCACCCAAAGAGATTACCGCCATTTCTGATGTTCCACCACCAATATCAACTATCATATGACCAGTCGCTGAACCAATTGGTATTTCAGCACCAATAGCAGCTGCTACTGGTTCTTTAATAATATAAGCGGCCTTAGCTCCAGCAGCAATTGTAGCCTCTACTACTGCTCTTCTTTCAGTAGAAGAAATACCAGCTGGCACTGCTACCATAACCTCTGGTCTAAACAATCTAATACCTCCTAAAGTTTTATTAATAAAGTACCTAATCATAGCTTCAGTAATACGATAATCAGCAATAACACCATCTTTTAAGGGTTTTACAGCAATAATAGAATCAGGCGTTCTACCTAACATATCCTTAGCTTCATTACCAACTGCTAATATTTTTCTATCATCCACTGAAACAGCCACAACTGATGGTTCATTAATTACTATTCCTCTTTTAGGTAAGTATACTAGAGTGTAAGTTGTACCTAAATCAATCCCTATTTTTTTTGCAAACATAAGTTAATTTAAAAATAGCTAATACTTTATATTAGCTTATAATCAAGACTTTAGTCAATACTAAAAACCATTACCACTATTTTGTTTGTTATTTAAAATTCTAATTACTTTTTCTGAAAACTCATTAATATCAAAATCTGTTTTAATAAAGTAATAGTCAGCTCCTAACTCCATACTACGATTCTTACTATCTTCATCACTAAGATCAGTAAAGACAAAAACTGATAAATCTTTAAGCTCATCTTCAGATCTAATAGCTTCCAAAAGTTCAAAACCATCTAAGTCAGGTAAAATTAAATCTAAAATTACATAATCAAACTTACTTTTTTTAATATAAGCTAAAAGCTCTTCTAAAGTTTCTTCTCCGGTAGTGATTTCTACTTCATAACCTTCCGAACTAAAACGAGATTGTAAGCCATAGAGTAAATTGGCATCATCTTCAATGATATATATTTTTTTACTCATATTTTTTGTTGTTAAAATTATTTAAACTTTATTTAAGCTTTTAATTTTTTCCACCAGGCATTATTTTTTTTATACCAGTTTACTGTATCCTTTAATCCTTCTTCAAAACTAATCCTGGGCTCCCAGTTAAGTTCACTCTTGGCCTTACTATAATTGATAGCATAGCGCAGATCATGACCAGCTCTATCTTTTACATATTCTATCATACTATCATCAGTATTCATTATTTCAAGAATCTTTTTAGTAATCTCTAAATTACTAAACTCACTATTTCCTCCTAGTAAATAAATTTCACCAGCTTTTCCCTTCTTTATAATAGCTTCTAGTCCCCGACTATGATCATCAACGTGTATCCAGTCTCTAATATTATCACCCTTCCCATAAATCGGTATTTTTTTACCTTCCATTAAATTTGTTAAAAACAAGGGGATTAGTTTTTCTGGATATTGATAAGGACCATAATTATTAGAACAATTAGAAATAGTAATTGGCAAATTATGGGTGTGAAAATAAGCTCTAACTAAATGATCTGAGGCAGCCTTAGAGGCGCTATAGGGACTTCTGGGATCATAGGGGGTATTTTCATTAAAAGGAGCATCTTGAAAAGATAAGGCACCAAAAACCTCATCAGTAGAAACATGATGGAATCTTGAAACACCAGCTTTTCTAGCTTCATCAAGTAAAACTCTTGTGCCTTCCACATTGGTACGTATAAAATCTTCACTATCTTGTATAGATCTATCTACATGACTCTCAGCTGCTAAGTGCACCACCACATCAACATCTTTCATTAAAGTTTTAACTAACTCCCTGTCACAAATATCACCTTTAACAAAACTATAATTACTATTATTTTCAATATCTTTTAAATTATCCAAATTACCAGCATAAGTTAATTTATCTAAATTAACTACTTCATCACTACTGTTATTTTTAAGCCAGTAGTGGATAAAGTTTGAACCGATAAAACCAGCTCCGCCAGTAATAAGTAATTTCATATAATAATATAATTATTAAATTAATTAATCCTTATCATCTCTACAATCTTTTCTGGCTCACCATCTTTATATTCCCTTTGTGGCCAAAGCCTTAAGTGATCTTCTGGATTTCTAGGAATAACATGAAAGTGAGTATGAGGAATTTCTTGTCCAGCTACAGGATCATTATTTAAATTAACATTATACCCCAAGGCTAAATTATCTTTAATACTATTTCCCACTTTTTTAACTGCTTTAATAATATCAAGCAAAACCTCTTCTGGCATATTTTCTAAATTATAATAATGATCTTTAGGAACAACTAAAGTATGTCCAGGGTTGACAGGTTTTATATCTAAGAAAGCCATTACCTTATCATCTTCATATACTTTGTATGCAGGCAGTTCACCTTTTACAATTTTACAAAAAATACAATTATTATCCATATTTATTATTCTTACTATTCTATTAATTATACAAACCAAATTATCACTAAATTTTTAAGAAGTAAAGTTAAAATAGAATTAGGCTATTCAATAATGTAAGGAGAATCTTCTTTGTTTTCCCACCTTATTTCATCAATATCATCTTCTTTTTGAATACCTTTATATAATTTATTAGGTAAATTAATACTAAGAGCATCAATATCAGATATACACTTATAACCATGTACTACTCCAGGAGGAACTATCACTAAACTAGGATTATCTTCTCCTACTGCTAATTCTAAGTGCTCTCCCTTAGTTTTAGACTCTTCCCTTCTATCCCATAAATGTAATTTAAAAGTACCAGGACCAATAAAAGCAAAAGCATCTGATTGGTAAACATGCTCATGTGGTCCTCTAACAATTCCTGGTTTAGTTAAACTAACATAACTCATAGCTGGCAAATAATCTATATCATCATGACGATATATTTCTGTTAACCAACCTCTATCATCTTTATATTTATTTAATTTTTTTATTATTACTCCTTCTATCATATAGTTAAATTTTTATATAATTAAAACTTTTAAATATCTTTCTTTTTAAGTAAACCATTTTGCGCACCTTGAGCTGATATTACAGAGGCTGAGTTTCTAGCCCCTAAAATTAGAGCTTTTTGTATATCACCATCATATAATTCTAAACCATAAACAAAAGCACTATTATGAGCATCACCTACCCCAGTAGTATCAACCCTTCTTTGCTCTTTTATTATTTCTTGATTATATATTTTCTTACCATCATAAGCTATAGAACCACTTCTGCCTAAAGTAATAACTACAATTTCAGGTCCCATTTCTTTAATAATTTTAAGTAAATTATTATTATTAAAAAAACTGTTATTTTTATTCTTATACCTCTTATCACTTATTACCAATTCAATTGCTTCATCTTTATTTAAACACAACACCTTAGTTTTCTTGAAATACTTCTTTAAAACACTAGCACCAGCTTTTAACTGCTCAGAGCCTGGATTCCAGGCCACTTTTTTAGCTACATTCAAAGCTTGAGAAAGCATACTTTTCCAAGGCTTAGATAATGAGGTAACATAAAGCCAATCAGCTAATTCAATAGCTTTTAAAGTCTTCTTATTTAATTTTAAATCAACCTTAGAACCTCTATAAACAAAAGCAACGTGCTCACCTTTTGGACCTATTATTAGTAGGGTATGTGGGCTTAAATAATTAGAACTATTTAGAATATAACTAATATTTACACCTTTATCTTTTAAATTCGCCTTTATCTTTTTAGCCCTCTCACCTTTTCCTAAAGCTGTGATAATACTAGAGCTAAAACCTAAATTTGAAAAACTAACTGCGCTATTAGCAGAACCGCCTCCAAAACTAGAAATCATATCATCTACAAATATTTTAGCACCATATTCAAAAGCTATGAGTTTTTGTCTAAGCAAATCCTCTTTATTATCTAAAACTTTAGCTTCTCGAGGATAGATAGTTATATCCTCAGTAGCCCCTCCTAAGGTAACAATTTTTTTATTCATATCTTTAAATTACTTTTATATTTTATCATAATTAAGACAATTAGCAAAAAGGTACAAAAAAAGACCTCTTATTAAAAGATCTTTTAAGAAATTTAGTTTAAACTTATTATTCAAAATAAGCTATAAATCTTTTTTTACCATTTTGATCTTGAAATATCTTGACCACAGGTAGAAATGGAAATCTTGTAATAGTAGACTCTAACTCTTTTGGTAAAATTAAATAAACATCAATTCCTGCTATGATTTGTTTAGCAGTTTTTGGATTAAAACCAGTTTCAACTAATTCCAAATCATACGAAGATGACTCCTCGACTAAATTTTCATTTAAAAAAACAAAAGTTTCATCATTTATTTTAATTTCCTTCATTATTTAATTAATTTTAAAGTTCGACAATTATTTATAATTAGTATATCAACTTAATTCATATATATCAACTTAATTCATATATATCAATATTAGATTATTATTTCTCTTTATTTCCTTTCTAATAAATAAGGTCTTAAGCGTCTACTTGTAAACTTAACAACATAAAATAGTAAGGCCATAATAATGCTATGAAAGATTAACTTATAACTAAGAGCCCGCCAAAACCAAACTTGGGCTATAATAAAACTATTTGCATTTTGATAAATACTAAAAATAGAATCTATAATTTGGTAAGAGAAATTAAAAATCACAGTTGCAAAAGCTGTGATAACAATAAAAGAATAAATTGATCTATTAGTAAAAAAACTAAGTTGTAAATATCTAGAAGCTATGGCTGTACTAAAAAAGCTAATGATATAAATAGAAAAAATATTAAAAGAAAAAATATCAAATATAAAGCCAATTAAAAAAGCAAAATAAAGATAATAATCTTTTCTTCCTAAAATAACTACTAATATAAGAAGGATTAAAGGTAGGTTAATTAAATTAAAAGGTACACCCGCAGAAGATATAAAGGTAAACTGCAAAATAATCAAACAATAACTTAAAAATATTTGCAAAGCTAATTTAAAATACTTAGTCATATATTAAAGAGTAAGCACAGCTAAAAAATCAATTTTATTTAAATTATACAAAGGCTCAATAATAGCTTCCTGCCAAATATCATTGCTTTGTTTGGAGACAGAGCTAACTTCACCAATAATTAATCCAGGAGGTATATTTTTTTCCAATCCTGAGCTTACCACTAAATCACCAATATTTATATCATATTCCTGAGGAATAAGATTCATGGATATAGTTAAGCCTAAACTACCTTGTACCACTCCCTGGGCTTCACTTTGCTCAGAAAAACGGGCAGCAAATTTACAGTCTTCATTAATACTTAAACAAACTTGAGCTGAGTTGTCATGAAGTGACAATATCTTTCCCACCAATATTCCTTCCTCATTTATCACAGCCATACCTTCCCTTAATCCATCTTCTGAGCCTTTATTAAGATAAATGTTACTTTGATTTGCATTTTGAGACAATAAATTATCTGAAGCTACTACTCTTGCCATTACCTTATTGTATTCATTATCTTCAAAGAAATTTAAATAATTTCTTAATTTATCATTTTCTCTTTCTACTTCCTGCCACTTAGCTTTTTCAGCTAATAACTCATTAACTTGTATTTGCAGATTTTCGTTATTTTCTTTTAAATTTCTTTCTTCTTGAGAACCCTTAAAAGATGGCTTCCAATTACTGCCTAAATTATAAAAAACTTCTCCACCTTTATTTATCCCACCAATAATTGTTTTCTCTATAGGTTTTAAAGCATTTAAGTAATGCAAAAATACAAGCAATATAAATAAAGCTAGAATAAAGTATATTTTCTTTTTATTAAAAGTTTTCTGCATGAAATATATTAATCTTCCATGTCAGCAGAAGAGACTATCTTTTCTAAAAGCTCAAAATCATCAAGCAACGCACCAGCTCCTCTAGACACACAAGTTAAGGGGTCTTCTACAATATTAACGGGGATTTTAGTAGCTTGAGCAATAGCTTTATCCAAACCCCTAAGCATAGACCCACCACCTGAAATATATATACCCCTTTGATAAATATCAGAAACTAACTCAGGAGGTGTATTTTCTAAAGTATTTTTAATATTATCTACCATTTTACTTACAGTTTTAGAAATAGCTTCTCTAACTTGATCATCACTTATATTTATAGCTTTTGGTAAACCAGTTAAGAGATCTCTACCTCTAACTTCTATTGTTTTAGGTTCTTCTAATGGCAAAGCACTACCAATCTCAATCTTTACCTTCTCTGCTAATTGTTCTCCAATTAAAATGTTAAACTCTTCTTTAATATAATCAACAATATTAGTATCAAACTCATTACCAGCAATTCTAAGTGACTTCCAAGTAACTACACCGCCTAAAGATATCACAGCAATCTCAGTAGTACCTCCACCAATATCAACCATCATAGTAGCAGTGGCTTCAGTGACTGGCAATCCTGAACCAATAGCTGCAGCCATAGCTTCATCTATCAAATATACCTTTCTAGCTCCAGCAGACTTAGCAGCATCTTCAACAGCTTTTTTTTCTACCTCTGTTAAGTCAAGTGGAATTCCAATTACAACTCTTGGTCTAGGAATAAGGGTAAAAGTTTCACTGTGAACTTTGTTAATAAAATACTTAAGCATTTTTTCAGTTACTTCAAAATCAGAAATAACCCCATCAATTAATGGTTTAATAGCTTCAATATGGCCAGGAGTTTTTCCTACCATTTTTTTAGCTGCTAGACCTACTTCTAAGATTTCAGCTGTTCTATTATTAATAGCTACCACTGATGGTTCATTAATAATCACTCCTTTATCTTTAACATAAATCAAGGTATTTTTTGTACCCAAGTCTATTCCTAAATCATTGCTAAATTTTCCCAGTAATTTATTAAACATATTATCTTAATTTCGCTAAAACTTCATCTAAACTTAAAAACTGTGGCTCTGCTTGTGAGCGCTTTTTAAATTCAATATTATTGTTCTCTATTGTCTTAGAGCTAACTAATATCCTGTTAGGACAACCAATAAGATCAGAATCAGCTAACTTCACTCCAGGAGATACATCTCTATCATCATATAAAACTTCAATTCCTTCACTAAGTAACTTCTCATATATTTTATCTGCTTCAGAATTTTGTCCTAATGAAAGTAAATGCACACTATATGGTGAAATTGATTCACTCCAGCTCATACCTTTATCATCAGCAAATTTCTCTACTATCACACCCATTAAACGACTAGGGCCAATACCATAGGAAGCCATATAAACAATCTCTTTTTCACCTTTTTCATTGGTGAAATAATAATCAAAAGCTTTAGAAAACTTAGTATTTAAAGGAAAAATGTTGCCAACTTCAGAAGCTTTAGTAACTCGTAAATCCTTATTTTTACACTTAGGACAGCTATCTTGTCTATCTAAGACTTCTTTATTTAAAGCTATTTTACACTTATCACAAACATATATTTCGTCTTCACCGGTAGGACATTCAGTTTGAAACTCGTGAGAAAAATCTTTAGTAAAATCACCACCAGAAGCTAAAGTAATATAGGTACTATCTCCAATTCCTAGTCTTGCAAAAATTCTTAAATAAGCTTCTTTTACCGACTCATAATATATTTTCATATCCTCTTCACTAACATGAAAACTATATAAGTCTTTCATAATAAATTCCCTACCTCTAAGTAATCCAGATTTTGGTCTAGGTTCATTTCTAAACTTAGTTTGTATTTGATAAACAGCAAAAGGTAAATCTTTATAACTTAAAGCAAACTTTTTAGCAATTGGAGTAATTACTTCTTCATGGGTAGAGTTTAAAACATAAGAGCCATCATTAACTCTTCTAGACTTTTCATTAGCTCCTCTAGCTTCAAACAGTACATCCATAGTATCCAAACGATTAGTAATTTGCCAATTTTCCTTAGGTGATAAAGCAGACATAAACATCTCTTGTCCGCCAATAGCATCCATCTCTTCTCTAATAATTTGTTCAATCTTTTTTAAAACTCTATAACCTAAAGGCAAAAACTCATAAACACCGGCCATTATTTTATCAATAAAACCAGCTTTAATTAACAGCTGAGAGTTTAAACTTTGCTCATCTTTAGCTACTTCTTTACTTGTTTTTGTAAATAAGGCTGATTGTTTCATATGTGCAAATATTTTATACGATATTAAGTCTTATTTAAATTTATCTTAACTTAAATATTTAGGGTTGTAAAGATAAATTTTATTTAATTTAATTTATCTGAGTAATCAATATTATATATTTTTCAGTGCTTGTTTCACTCTTTCTCCACTATCACTAATATTTTTATCCACTTTTCTTAAGGCTTCCCTGGCTTCATTCATGTTATAACCCAAAGCCATTAAAGCATCCATCTCATCACTAGAGCTAACACCTGTTTGTGTATCGGTTTTAAAGTCAGCTAACTTAGCTATCTTCTCTTTTAACTCTAAGACCACCCTTTGAGCTGTTTTTTTACCTATTCCTGAGACTTTAGTTAACATACCAGCATCTTCTGAGGCAATAGCTTCTTTTAAGTGATTAGTACTACTTAGTGATAGCACAGCTAAAGCAGACTTGGGTCCAATACCAGATACTGATAGTAGCATCTCAAACATTTCTAAATCATCTAAACTTTTAAAACCATATAAGTCTAAGCTGTCTTCTCTAACATGTTGATGGGTATACAACTCTACTTCACTATCTTTAGTAATTTCACTATAAATATCAGCACTAACACTAACCTTATAGCCTAAACCTTGATTTAAAATTATTAAATCACCACCTTGTTTAGCAATAATTTTACCTTGAATGTATGCAATCATATAATTAATTAATTTTTCTTCTTAAAACACTTAATTGTGGAATCTTCTTCTCAAAATACATATAAACCGTTTGTCCACCTCCACCACCATGAGCTTCAACTATTTCTTCTTGACTCTCTTTATCTAACATTTTCTTTAACTTAAACTTTATAACTTCATAGCCAGGCATTACTAACTCTAAAGTATCACCTTTTTTTAAAGTATTGTGAACCTTAATCTCTGTTTTATACTTATAATCACCTTTTACTTTGCTATCATTTTCAGAGCTTATGGTCTGTCCACAAAACTCCCAATTAGGTAAATTATTTTCATTTTTTAAGTTCTGAGCTTCCCTGCCGCTGTTAAACATAAAACCTTCAGTAAATCCTCTGTGATATAATTTACTTTCTAACTCTTTATATAAATAACTTAATTCTTTTTTTCTATCTTCAGCTCTAAACGATTTATCATTACTAATATCAATAGCTCTACGATATGCTCCTACTACATTAGCTAAGTAATAGACACTTTTAGCTCTACCCTCTATCTTGAAAGCTTTTATTTTAGCACTAATCATTTCTGGTATTCTTTTTATCAAACAAAGATCTAAAGAATTAAAAATATAAGAGCCATTTTTATCTTCCCCTAAAACAAACTTAGCCTCATGACCAAGTGGTTTTACCTCATACTGCCACCTACAAGGTTGAGCGCAATCTCCTAAATTAGCATCTCTATCTATTAAATATTTTGATAAAAAACAACGACCAGAATAAGCCATACACAGAGCTCCGTGAACAAAGGTTTCTATTTCTAAACCAGGCACTTTAGTTATAACTTCCTTTACTTCTTTTAAAGCTAACTCCCTACCTAAAATAACTCTCTTTACACCCATATCCTTATACATCTGAGCTGACATCCAATTAGTACAATTAGCTTGAGTACTTAAACTAATCTTTACCTCTGGCCACACCTCTTTAATTAAATATATGAGACCTGGATCAGCCACAAATAAAGCATCAGGCCCTAAACTTTTTAGTTGTTCTATGTGCCTTTTTACCTTACTTAAATGAGTATTATGAGCAAATATATTTACCGTAACATAAGCTTTCTTATTTATACTGTGAGCATAATCAATTCCTGCTTTCATATCCTTTAAACTAAAGTCATTAATACGTACCCGCAAAGAAAAATCAGGTAGACCAAAATAGACGGCGTCAGCGCCGAAAGCAAAGGCTGTTTTTAGTTTTAATAAATTACCAGCTGGAGCTAGTAATTCCACTTTATTTTTTTTCATTAAATCTTTTTACCCTAATTAATCCTGAAGTAGGGATAACTTCAATACCTTGTTTTTCTATTTCATCTAAGAACAGATTCATACCTAAAGAATCAGAACTCATATGTCCAGCAATAATTACATTCATATGATGCTTTTCTGCTTCTTTCCTGTGCTCTTCTGACATATGCATACCAATAATGGTACCAAAACCATAATGAGCCATTTTTTCAAAAACATCTTTAGAGCCAGAAGTACCACCAGTAAATTCTGTTACCACTACCTTACCTACTCTACTATCCTTAGAACCAGCAAAAAGTTTCGGACCAACTTGTCTAGCACTTGATTCTTGATACTCTGGAATCTCTTTAAAAATAGCAAATATATCTTCTACATATTCTGGTTTTTTCTCTTGTATTAAATCGTGCATAAATCTAGCTGCTAAATTATCAGCTGTAGTATGAGTGCACATAAAATCTAATCCTAGAATTTTAGCAGTATCCACAGCTCGATAATGATTAATAGGTGATAAACCTCTGTTTACCTCCTCTGCTCTAAATTTAGTAACAGCTTCAGCTATATTAATAGGCAATCCATATTTAGCTAAAACCTCAGCCTGTAAATCCATCACTGCTGATAACTCTGCTAAAGCAGCTCCTTGAGGATGGTGAGAAATTACTAAATCTACATCTCCTAATTTATCAGCTAACAATAACTCAGAACTATCGATATCAATTCCAGTCATCACCTTTTTTATTTCTCTAGTCTCATCAGGATTATTTAAAATCCTACTATCAACATAAGGGTTATTTAATTTTTCCTTATCAAATTCAACTTTTTGTTTTTCAGAAAGTTCATTAAACTTTTTATTTATACGAGTCATTCTTTTTTCAACTTCACTCTTACCTCTTAAGTCGGCTTCAATAGCTTTGTCCACAGCTATCTTAAATATATCTTTAGTATTCATATATAAATTATTAATTATTATATTTATCTTTTTTATTTTCTCATTGCATTGATCTAAGCTTAGAAATTCTTTCTTCTATAGGCGGATGGGTCATAAAAGCTTTTTTAAAAAGGCTTTTTCTCTTTTTTCCCTTCTTATCTTTTAAAGGACTAGCAATAAAGAGATGGGCCATAGCAGAGTTAGCGTGTTTAAGGCTGTTTTCATCTGCACTAATCTTCTCCAGCGCTTTGGCTAATCCTTCCGGATAACGAGTAAGTAAAGCTCCATCAGCATCAGCTAGAAACTCCCTTTTTCTGCTAATAGCAAACTTAATCATATAAGCAAAAATTGGAGCTATAATAATCACTGCGATTAATATAACTAAGAAAATGGGGTTCTTTTTTGAGTCCCCTCCTTTAAAAAATAATGAGTACCTCAGCATATCAGCTAAAATAACCACTGCTCCCACTAAAACTGTCACCAAGGTAGCAAACAACATATCTCTGTTGCCAATATGAGAAAGCTCATGAGCTATAACCCCTTCCAACTCACTTCTTTCCAGCTTTTGTATTAAACCAGTACTCATTGCTATCACCGCCTTTTCTTTATTTCTCCCAGTAGCAAAAGCATTCGGGGCAGGATCATGAATTATATAAATTTTAGGTAGTGGTAATCCAGCAGTAATACAAAGATTTTCCACTAATCTATATATCTCCTTATTATCTTCAAACTTTAATTCTTGAGCTTTAGCCATATTAAGTAATATTTTATGACTATTGTAATAACTAAAAAAGCTAGCTAAAACACTAATTAACACTGCAATAATTAAAATACTAGGATCATTCATATACCAACTAACACCCCAACCAATAGCGATAATAAAAACAAAAAACAAAGAAATAAGCAAATAACTCTTTCTAGTATTTGAGCTAGCGTGTGTATATAAATTGGCCATAGTTGTTAGAATTTAACTTCAATATTTTCTGCTTGAGCAGTTTCAATCTCAAAGTATTCATAAGGGGTAAAGCTTAAACCTTTAGCAATCATATTAGTAGGAAAAACTTGAATCTTAGTGTTAAATTGTCTGACATTAGAATTAAAGAATCTTCTAGCTGCCTGTATTTTATTCTCTGTATCAGATAGTTCTCTTTGTAGTTCCAGAAAATTAGTATTAGCTTTTAAATCAGGATAACTTTCTGATAGTGCAAAGATAGACTTTAAAGCTGAGGTCAATGAATTCTCTGCTTCAGCTTGTACTTTAGTATCACCTTTTTGCTGAGAATTAATAGCTTGATTTCTCGCTTCAACTACACTATCTAGAGTTTCCCTTTCATGACTAGCATAACCTTTAACTGTTGAAACTAGGTTAGGAATAAGATCATAACGTCTTTTAAGCTGTACATCAATATCACTCCAAGCTTCATCAACTCTATTTTTTAACTTAATTAAAGAATTATATAAGGAGATAACGATAAGTCCTAGAAGGACTATAGCTCCAACAATAATCCAAATTGTTGTAGTCATAATTTTGGGGTTATTTTATTTTTTCTAAACCAATATTTATTGATTTATTATTAATATTAATTTGTTTTTTAATCTCAGTTTCTACCTCTGTTTCAAGCTTAGTAATCTTATCAGCTAAAACTTCTCTTTCTATATCCTCTTGATATTTATTTATTGCTGCTGCAAATTCAGGCTCTAAGCTTGAATAATAAACAACAACTCTATCTTCTATAGTTAAGCCAGAATTCTTTCTTAAATTATTGATAACTCTAATAATTTCTCTCTTCATCCCTTCTTCAATTAAGTCTGGACTTAAGTTAGTATCTAAAACTACTTCAATATTTTCTTTTTCTTTATCTAATTCAAAGCTTAATTCCTTAATATTTAATTCATCCTTAATTAAAGCAAAATAATCTTCAGCTAAGGCTAAATCTTCTTTAAATACTACCGTAGCTTTTTGTAATGGCTGTCTAACTTTTAATTTATTTTCATCACGCTGAGCCAAACCTTTTTCTACTATTTCTTTAACTAATTCCATCTTAGAAATAATATCAGTATTTATCTCTTTAATCTCGGGCCAAGATTCTAAGTGTACACTTTTATTTTCATCTTTAAAATTATAATCATTAATTTTTTGCCACATTGTTTCTGCCATAAAAGGCATAAAAGGTGCCATTGTTAAGGAAAGTTTTTCAAATACTGTCTTTAAAGTACTAAGCGCTTTTAACTTTTCCTGTCTATCCTCTCCTTTTAGCCTATCTCTTGATCTTCTTAGATACCAAGTAGAGAGATCATCGATAAAGATAGCAATTGGCTTAGAAGCTCTAACTAAATCATATTTTTTCATATTATCTTCAATCTCAGCAGTTGTTTGTTGTAATCGTGCCAATATCCAATTATCTAAAACATTATCACTTTCACTTATAGTTTCCACCTCTTTTTCCCTATACATATCATAGAACTTATACACATTCCAAACTAACATAGAAGTTTTACGAAATGACTGCAACACGTCGGCTTCACTAAAATTAATAGTTTCAGCTTGCATAACCGGAGAACAAAGTAAATAATATCTTAAAGCATCAGCACTATATTTTTCAATCACTTCCATAGGATCAGGATAGTTTTGTAGTCTCTTAGACATCTTTTTACCATCTTCTGCTAAAACTATACCATTAACAATCACATTTTTAAAAGCTGGCCTATCCATGATAGCGGTAGATAATACGTGTAAATAATAGAACCACGCTCTAGTTTGATCCGCTCCTTCAGCTATAAACTCTGCTGGAAAATTACCCTCAAACTTAGCTTTATTTTCAAAAGGATAATGCTTTTGAGCATAAGGCATAGAACCAGATTCAAACCAACAATCAAAAACATCTTCAATACGCTTCATAGTACCACCACAATCACATTTAATTTCAATCTTATCTAAAGTGTGCTTGTGTAAATCTTCAACTTTTTCTCCACTCGCTTCTTCTAAATCTTTAACTCCACCAAAAACCTTAGTATTTTCACAAGTGTCACATTTCCAAACTGGAAGCACTGCTGCCCAAAAACGTTGACGAGATATAGACCAATCTCTAGCACCTTCTAACCATTTACCAAATCTTCCTCTTTTAATATGTTCAGGTGACCAATTAATTTCTTGAGCTTTTTTAAGTAAATCTTCTTTTATTTTTTCTACACTTACAAAATATGAAGAAGTAGCATAGTTAATAAGTGGTGTTTCACAGCGCCAACAATGAGGATAACTATGCTCATATTTTTCTTTAGAAAATAACCTATCATGATGAGCTAAATACTTAACTATTTCTATGTCAGTAGCCATGTGATCACTCTTTGGTTTAACGGACATATCTTGAAAATCATGCACCTCTTCTTTAAACCTACCACCAATATCAATGTGTTGAACAAAAGGCAAGTTTTTTTCTTTACCTAAGTTAAGGTCATCTTCACCAAAAGCTGGAGCGATATGTACAATACCTGTTCCCTCTTCAGTATTAACAAAATCAGCGCTTTGTATTTTGAAAGCATTTTCTATATTTTTTATATCAGCGTTTTGATAATAATAAAAGACGGGCTCATAATCTAAACCTACTAAATCTTTGGCGTATAAAAGCTCTTCTATTTTATAATCTTTATCCTTAAAAACTTCCTCTAATCTTTCTTTAGCTAAAATATAATAATCATCTTCATATTCAACTTTAACGTATTCAATATCTTCTCCCACAGCTAAAGCGACATTAGCAATTAAAGTCCAAGGTGTAGTAGTCCAAGCTAACAAAAAAGTATTATCCTGGTCTTTAATTTTAAACTTAGCTGTGACTGATAAATCTTTAATATCTTTATACCCTTCAGTTACCTCAGATTGAGATAAAGTGGTTTCACATCTAGGACAAACGTGCATGGAGCGATATCCTTTATATATTAAATCTTTCTCCCATAAAGTTTTAAATACCCACCAAACAGATTCCATATAATCTAAGTCCATGGTCTTATAACTACTATCCATTTCTGCCCATCTACCCAACTTATCTATAACCTTTCTCCATTCATCAGCATATTTTAAAACCTTAGTTTGACATGATAAATTAAACTTTTCTATTCCAGTATCTACAATATCCTTTTTACTTTCTGTGCCCATTTCTTTTTCCACAATATTTTCAATAGGTAAACCATGACAATCCCAACCCCAACGTCTTTCCACTCTATAACCTTGCATGGTCCAAAATCTAGGAACAACATCTTTCATAATACTACCAACAATATGACCATAATGAGGTGTACCAGTAGCAAAAGGAGGACCATCATAAAAAACGTAATCACCATTTACTGCCTCTTTATTTACTGACTTTTTAAAAATGTCGTTTTCATTCCAAAAATCAAGGACTTGGTTCTCGAATTCTGCAAATATATTCTTATTTTCTTTACTTTTTTCTGACATATTTTATATAATATTACTTATTTATATACAAAAAAACTAAAAGCCCAACTCTATTATTATTATATTTTATATAAGGTGGCAAGTCAATTTTTTCATCTCACTTATTTAATTAAAAAAATAGAAAAATAATATCTACCTTAATTTAAAATAGAATTAAAAAAACAATATTATATATAAATAAAATTAATAGAAATTATTTACAGTCATCATTTTTACACTTGCCTGCTTATATCTGTTTTTAAAAGCTTGATTTAAGAATCTTTTTTTGTACTTAATCTCAACACCAATTAAGTCTTCATTATTATCTAAGACCAAATCAATCTCTGAGCCCTGCTTACTACGCCAGTAGTAACACTTATAATTTTTATCAGAATAACTTAATTGCTTTATAATTTCTGAGATAATAAAATTCTCAAAAAGCGCACCTTTATCTTCACGTAAAGAAATATTAGAAAAATTCTCTAAGAGTGCATTTCTTATACCATTATCATAAAAATAGATTTTAGCAGACTTAGAAATCTCATTTCTTTTATTTTTAGAATATGGGTAAAGTCTAAATAAAATATAACTTTGCTCAAATATCTCTATATATCTTCTAATTGTTCTAATATCTGCTCCTAAGCGAGAAGATAATTCTGAATAATTAATTAAATTTCCTATTTGAGAGGCTAAAACTTTTAATAAATCAGTTGCTAATTTTTTATCTTCAATTAACTTAAGCTCTAATATATCTTTAAGAATAAGACTGTCTACAAAATTTAGTAAATATTTTTTATCATTAGGATTATTAACATTTTGAGGATACTGTCCATATATTAAAATACTTTCTAAAATGCTTTCCATATCAAAAAGATAGTTTTTATCTTTCAATTCTTTTTTTAAAGTAACATTTTCTAAAATATTAAAATTGAGATCTTTTTCAATATCTTTTTGCACTAAATACTCAGAGAAAGTGAGTGGATGCAATTTATAATCTATTTTTCTACCAGCTAAACTTTCTGAAGTTTTATTTTTTATATGAAAAGAAGATGATCCAGTAATTATTAAATCTACATCATTTAATTGATCATATATTATTTTAGCGGCTCTACCAGGATTTGATAATAAATGAATCTCATCAATTATTAGCATTTTAGCATCAGGGCTTATTAAACTTTTATATGATTCTATATCATAAGTTTCTAAAATCTTCCTGATAGGCTCATTGTCAACTAATAAGTAGTTAGCTTGAGAAAATATTTTTTTCACAATAGTTGTTTTGCCAACCTGCCTAGAACCAAGTAAAACAAGGATTTGTTTATACTTAGAAAAATGTATTTTAATTTTTTCATCTAAATGTCTTTGCATAAAAATATATAACTTTTTTAACATCTAATGTATAAATATATATAACTAATTATACATCCTATCTAAAAATTAGACAATAGACTGCCTAAATTACATAAATAATTTACTATACAATTTTTATACTATTGACACTAATCAAATTCAATGATTTAATGTTATATTGTTCTTTAATAATCAAAATAATAAATTATGTCAGAATTATTTATTTTTAGTAGTTTAAGTATTCTTTTTTTAACACTATTTATCATTGAAATAGTAACCAAAAAAGAAAAAAGACAACTTCCAAGGTTGTGGTTAGCAATATTTATAATTATGCTTATAATCACCATAAGCCATATTAGCAACCACCCAGAACTAATTACAAAAATTAGTCCTTATTTGTCTTTATAAAATGTAAAAAGTCCACAATTATTTGTGGGCTTATTTTATTTCTAAATATTAATAAGTATTACTTTTTCTAATCTTATAGTCTCTCAAAAATATAAAAAAACTCTTAATTTTATACCTTTTTACTTTCCATATATTTAAATATACTAAATAATTAATCAACTATTATATAGAAAGCTTAGCACATTAATTATCAATATGAATTAAAGAAGTTCTAATGGCTTCTTTGGTGTATTCTTTTCTAGTGAGTCTTCCTTTAGTCATAATACCCACTAAACCTTGGGCTGAACCAACTTTCATATTATCAGTATAGCCAGCCCTATAGGCGGCTTCATTCATATCCAGACCATCTTCTAACATTAACTTAGAAACTCTCTCAGGGGCTTCCCAGGCTGAAGAAAGACCTAAGTGATACTCACTACCATCAAAGATAGCACAAGCGCAAACATCCATATAACCTGACTTAGTATGTGGCACTGCCATTAGTCCTGATTCAATACCAAAACTATAATCACAATCAATATGTGCTTTCTTGGCTCTGTTTTTAGCTCCAGTAATTGTCTCTTCTAAAGACTTAGGTTGTTCGCTAACACCTGAAAATACATCTGCGCTTTCTACTTTAGCGTCTTGCAGATGTTTATAGTCTAAAAGTATCTCTTTTAGAGCTTCTACCTTAACTGGATTTTGTGAAGCAATTTTTATATTCATACTACCTACCACAACACTTCTTATACTTCTTACCGCTACCACAAGGACAAGGATCGTTTCTGCCTACCGTCTTGCCACTTTCATCTTTAACTTTAGTCTTTACCACATTTAGCTGACTAGTATTATCACCACTTTTCTCACTCATAACCTTAGCTGGAGCTTGAAAGTTCTTAGCTCTGTCAGCTAGTGTTGGTGACTTAAACATATTTAAAGCGTCTCCCTCTATAGCAGATACAGTTTTGTATATAGAGTAAACTACTTGTTTTCTAATTAAATCTTGTAGCTCATTAAATAATCTAAAGGCTTCTTTCTTATACTCCACTAAAGGGTCTCTTTGACCATAACCCCTAAGACCAATTCCCTGCCTAAGATAAGCAATGGTTTCTAAATGTTCAATCCAGAGATTATCAATAGAGCGAATAAGAATACCTTTTTCTACCTCAGCAAAATTCAAATTCAATTCTTTAAAAGAATCTTTCATCTCTTGATATATTTTCTCAGCTTTAGTTTGCAAATATTTTTTAATCTCTTCCCTGCTTTCATCTTTAGATTTCACTTTTAACATTGTCTGTAATTTTTCTTCCAAAGCACCTTCCACTTTATACATAGTACTAATAGTTTCAGCAATCTCTTTAATATTCCATTCTTTTTGTAATTCTGAGCTAGTATGAAAATCTACTAACATAGAAATTTCTTCACTAACCATATTTAAAATTCTCTCAGACAACTTATCTTTATCCTCTGCTCTTTCGTATATATATAGAATCTCTTTTCTTCTTTTGTAGATAGTTTCTCTATGTTTGTTAATAACATCATCATACTCTACTAAGTGTTTTCTCATATCAAAATTATTACCCTCCACTTTTTTCTGAGCAGATTCTAAAGAGTTAGAAATCATAGAATTTTGAATAGGTTGATCCTCTGGTAATCTTAATTTAGACATTAAAGACTTCATTCTCTCTCCTCCAAAAATACGCATTAAATCATCCTCAGCAGAAACATAAAATTGACTAGAACCAGGATCACCTTGTCTACCTGAACGACCTCTAAGCTGATTATCAATACGTCTAGCCTCATGCCTCTCTGTACCAATCACATGTAAACCACCTAAGTCTTTTACTTTCTCTTGTTCTTTTTTATCTCCTGGGTTACCACCTAAAACAATATCTACACCACGACCAGCCATGTTGGTGGCAATAGTAATAGCTCCTGGACGTCCAGCTTGAGAAATTATTTGCGCTTCCTTGGCATGATTTTTAGCATTTAAAAGTGCTGGTTCTAAGCCTTCTTTTTCCATCAGTGACACTAAAAATTCATTTTTTTCAATAGAAATAGTACCAATTAAAATAGGTTGTCCTTTCTCATTTCTTTCCTTAACCTCTTTTATCACAGCCTTATATTTACCCAATTCTGTTCTAAAAATAAGGTCATTATAATCTTTTCTAACCACTGGTTTATGAGTTGGAATTACTATTACCTCAAGTCCATATATTTTGAAAAATTCTTCTTGCTCGGTTTCTGCAGTACCTGTCATACCTGATAACTTTTCATACATTCTAAAATAGTTTTGAAAAGTAACTGTAGCTAAAGTCTGTGATTCTCTTTTTACCTCTAACCCTTCTTTGGCTTCAATCGCTTGGTGCAAACCTTCACTATAACGTCTACCAGGCATTAAACGTCCAGTAAACTCATCAACGATGATTACTTCACCGTCTTTAATTACGTAATCTTTATCTTTCTTAAAAAGCACGTGTGCTTTTAAAGCTTGTTCAATGTGATGCACCTCTTTTACACCCCCTGAAACATAGATATTTTCCACACCTAACCAATTTTCCATTTTAGAAATTCCAGCCTCACTTAAAGTGGCTGTTTTCATCTTTTCATCTACGTTATAATCTTCATTTTCATCTAATCTACTAACTAAGTTAGCAAATTTAAAATAACGCTCAGTAGACTGCTCTGCTGGCGCACTAATAATTAAAGGCGTTCTAGCCTCATCAATTAAAATGGAATCAATCTCATCAACAATACAATAATTTAATTCGCGTTGTACAATATCATTAAGTGAGCCAGTCATATTATCACGCAAATAATCAAAACCAAACTCATTATTAGTACCATAGGTAATATCAGCTTGATAGGCTTCTTTTCTGCTAATAGGTTTAAAATGCTTTAACCTTTCATCATAAGCACTATCATCAACGTGTTCACTATCATAAATAAAAGCACCATCTCCTACAATCACAGCTACCTCTAAACCTAAATAATTATAGACAGGAGCCATCCAACCAGCACCAACTCTAGATAAATAATCATTAACAGTAATAAGGTGAGCACCTTTTTCACTTAAGGCATTTAGAAAAAGTGGTAAAGTAGCCACTAAGGTTTTACCCTCACCAGTTTTCATTTCAGCAATTTTTCCTTGGTGTAAAGTAATACCACCAACAAGCTGAACATCATAATGCCTTAAGCCTAAAACTCTTTTAGATACCTCTCTAACTACAGCAAAAGCTTCAGGCAAAATATCATCTAAAGTTTTCCCTTGTTTTAATTCTTCTTTTAAATCTTGTGTTTTAGTTTTAAGTTCTTCCCTGTCTAACTTACTCACCTCTTCCTCCAAGGCATTAATTTTTTCTACAGTAGGATTCATAGCTTTAATAGCCTTGGCATTCAAGTCTCCAACTAATATTTTTTTAAGAAAATTCATATTTATTTATTCTAAGCTCGTCTTTTTTGACTTAACTTTTTTCCTTTATATTTTTTAATAATCATCTCTAAATGATCTTTAACCTTATCTATAGCTTTATACAAGTCTTGTTCAGTTTTGTCCACCCTGAGCAAATCTCCTGGCACATCTATATTAGCTTCTGCTCTATATATCTTACCTGAATTTTGATCACTAATAGTTAACTCTACTTCAAAATCACAATTAATAACTGGCACATCTCCTAAGAATTTTTCTAACATATCCATTTTCTTTTGAACATAATCTTTAATTTCATCAGTTAAAGTTATTTTTTTAGCTTTGATGTTAATATTCATATTATTATAATAATTAATTAATTAAATAAACGACTTACATCCTTAAAAGTAACAAGTAACACTAAGAGCATTAAAAGGATAAAGCCAAGATTATGAATAACATTTTCTACTTCTTGTTTAACTGGTGATCCTTTAATCTTTTCAATAACTAAAAATAATATTCTACCACCATCTAGAGCTGGAAAAGGTAATATATTAATCACTGCTAGATTTAGTGACAATAGAGCTGTAAATTGAAGAAGATAAGAAAAGCCCATGCGTGCATAATTACCTGTCATATCAGCAATACCAATTGGTCCAGCTATTTCAGCTGAAATAGGCGCTCCCACAAACAAGTTTTTAATTAATTCAAAAAAGGCTACAAATATAGCTCCTAGTAACAAGAAAGCAACCTTAAATCCTTGCCAAATTGATTGAAAAAAAGGATATTTAACTATACCACTACTTACTATTGCCACCCCTAAACTACCCTGTCCATTATCTTTTACGTCAGGACTAACTATTAAATTCATAGTTTTGTCTTGTCTCTTTAAAACTAAATCCACTTCTTCATTAGCTCTAGCCCTGATAAGTTCTTGTAGCTCTATTTCTGAATCAATACTTTCGCCATCGACTGAAACCACCACATCTCCTGCTTTAATATCGGCTGACTCAGCTGCGCTATCAGGCATAATTTGAACAATTTGCACTTGTTGACCCGAAACTTGAGCTGACTTTGGTAAATTAGCAGTACTATCAGGAAAACCAATCATATAACCAACAGAGATTAAAACTCCAGCTAAGATAATGTTCATAACTACTCCAGCTACTAAAATCAAAGCTCTTCTCCAAACTGGTTTATGAGCAAAACTATCTTTATCTTCTTTATTTTGTCCACTTTCTCCTTTAATCTTTACAAAACCACCTAGTGGTATCCAATTAAAAGAATAAATTGTGCTTTTAGCATCTTTTACTTCTTTTTTTCCCCTAACTTGTTTCCATTTATTTTCCTTATTTTTATATATTCCCCAAACTCTAGGAGGAAAACCAAAACCAAATTCTTCTGCTTTAACACCATTTTTTCTAGCTACTACAAAGTGTCCCAATTCATGTACAAAAACTAGCACACCTAAAACTAGTAAAAATATAATTATAGTAAACGTCATACATTAATAGTAATTAAATTAATTAAACTGTCATAATATCTTCTTCTTTTTTGTCTCTTAATTCTTTTATCTTGTTATTATAATTAGCTACTTCTTCTTCTAGTTCTTCTAAATAACGGTACTTATCATCTTCACTAATATCTTTATCTGTAAAAGCAGTTTCAATTTCTTCTTTAATATCATCTCGTACTTGTCTAACTCTAATACGCGCTTCCTCTTGTTTTTCATTTAAGCGCTTAACATAATCTTTCCTGTTCTCTTCTGTCATTTGTGGTACGGTTAGATGTAACTTGTCACCATCATTTTTAACACCTAAACCAAGTTGAGCTTCTACAATTGCTTTTTCAATATCCTTAACCAAATTCTTATCCCAAGGAGTTACTGTAATAGTTCTAGAATCACTTACCCCGACACTAGCTACAGCGTTTATAGGATTTCTAATTCCATAAGCTTCAACTTGAACGCTATTTAAAATAACTGGATTAGCTCTACCAGTTCTAATAGTGCTAATTTCTTTTTGAAAAAACTCAAAAGCTTTCTCAAATTCAGGTTTTTTATTACTTAAATATTGATTCATATTTTTTATATTAATTAATATTTTTTAATTTTATTTAAATAAATTTATATATTATTACTCAGCTCTGGCAACTGCTAAATAAAGAATCTTGGTATTTTTATAATCAATCACAATATCAGAAGTCACTCTACCACTAGGTAAATCATTAACTGACCAAGTAGCTCCACCATCTATAGACTTCACAAATACTGAATCAGTACCATAATATATTTCTTCAGCATTATCAGGGTTTATTGCCATAGCTTTAATATTTGTTTCTTCAGACAGTGTAAGAAGATCTAAAGGCAACCAACTAAGACCTCCATCAGGTGAGCGAAGTAAGGCCTTATTACTAGCCCAAATAATATCTTGTCCATCTTTAGAAAATTCTAAAGACACAAATTTGTTACCAATTTCATAACTTTCTAATCCCTTACTAATATTTCTCCAATTAGTACCATCTAACCTATTTCTAAACTGAGTTAATTCCTCATAACTAAGATTACTATTAGCATTAAAACGATATAATTCATTTTTACTAGTAGCCACGTATACCTCCCTACTATCTTGCGGATTAATTATCACTTCTTTAATTGGATTATTAAATCTTTGAATAGTACGCCAATTTTGTCCGTTATCTATACTTTTAATTAAATCTCCAGCTGAAGTAGCAATATATATATGAGAAGTATTAAAGTGATCTACTGCTACATCGCTAATTCTAAACTCTTGATTAGGCACTAAATATATTTGTTTCCAGCTTCTACTACAATCAGTAGTTTTCATCACCTTATTATCTAAGGCAACATATAATTTACATTTTTCTTTAGGGTCTACTTCTACATCCAAAACAGTATTAGAGCCTAATTGTTCTACTTTATTCCATCCATTATTAATATCATATGTATAATACAATCCAAACTCATCACTAGCTAAATACACAGCCGCACTATCATTGGGATCCATTTCCAAGGAATTAACATTAACAAAACCAATATCTTTAGTTCTACCATCAATACTTGGCACCATTACCATTTGCTTCCATGTATCCCCTTTATTAGGGCTAACATAAACACCACCATCATTACCACCGCCACTTTTACTTTTTATATTTACACTACAACCCCCCAAAAAAAGAGCTAACAATAATATAGATGTAATAATTAATCTTTTTTTCATATTTTTATATTATGTGAATTTAAATTATACTCTTTTTAAACTTTATTTTCAAGCTTAAAAACTTAGCACAAACTCCTCTAATACGGCCCTAGGATTGAGATTAGAAGCTAAATACTTCCTAGCTCTGTTTATAGCTTTAATTATAGTCAAACTGTCAGCTTTAGCATTACTAAAATCATCTGCTAAATCAAGATAAGATACTAAATTAAACTGCTCATTTTCTATTAAAAGTAAATCTCTACTTACAGCTTCCCAAACATCTAAAAGATCATAAGCTAAAGTTCTTCCTTGGGCTCCATACAAACTCTTAGCATATTTAGCCTGTAGTTCTTTTAATCTGTAATTTTCATCATGAGAAATGAAATTAACAAACATACGAGCTTGTTCTAAATGCTTAGTATAATAATCTTTATCCTTTAAATACTTCAGAGCTAAAGCAGGTTTTCCCATAGACATGCTTGATATTTTCTTTGCTTCTTCTCTGTCAGCCTGATGATTTAAAAGATAATCATATATTAATTCCCTTTTCACTGCTTGAAAGTTAAGAATCTGTGAACGAGAAACAATAGTTTGAGGTAAATCATCTATTTTCTCTGCCAGTAAAATAATCACCACCTTATTCTCTGGTTCTTCTAAGGTTTTTAGCAAAGCATTAGCTGCTTCTATACTCAATTTATGAGCATCCTTAATTATACCTACCTTGTATGAATTTAAAAAGGAACTTAAATTTAAGTTCTTAATTAACTCTCTAACCTGTTTAATACTAATATTTTTCTTATCTTCTTCCAACTCTAAAATCTGCAAATCTCCACTATTTTTAACTATTTTATTCCTATCTTCTTCATTGTCTTTAGAGTCAAAAATTAAATTAGAAGCAAAAGCCTTGGCTACTTGAAACTTACCTAAATCTCTTAAACCACTAAAAACATAGGTAGAAGATATCTTGTTGTTTAATAAAGCACTTTCTAAGAATTTAATCACTGTTTCGTTACCAAGTTGAGGCCAATTATATTGTGTTTTTTCTACTGTCATTAACTTAATATCCTTATTTATTCTACTTAAAGTATATCACAGAGAAATAAAAAAACAAACAAAATAAGGAAAATAAAAAATAGTAATAAATATAAAAAAATAGCTTAATTTAGCTTATATAAATTGAATATAACAAATATTAGTGTTATATTATTAATATAATTAAATATTTTATTAATAATATAATATAGTAAAAAAACTAATAAAAAAGAAATATGAAAGGTAATTTTAAAAAAATAGCTGTACTTTTAGGAGACATAATAGTGCTTCACTCATCTTTAATGTTAACCTTAATTATTAGATATGGCGCAAATAACTTCTATGAGGTCTGGCTCAAACACTGGCCCAGCTTTGCTATTATCTTTTTTATCTGGATAATAGTATTTTATATATATAACCTATATAATTTAATCTTAGCAGCTGATAAGCTGAAATTTAATCAATTAGCATTAAATGCAATCTTAACTTCAGCCCTACTATCAGTAGCTTTCTTTTATTTAAACCCTGCTACACAAATTACGCCTAAAACTAACTTAGCTCTATTTATCATCATAACCATAGCTTTATTTATACTTTGGCGTAAGTTTTTTAATGCTTTATTACAAAACTATTTACCTAAAAACAATCTTCTTTTAATAGCTAAAAAGGATAAGATAGAAAGCTTGGTTAACTATATTCAAACTAAAACACATCTAGGTTTTAATACAGCTCTAATTTTAGAAGAAACACTGAGTGGAGAAGAATTAAAAGACATAATCCAAACTAAAAGAATTCATACCATTGTTTTAGATCCCACCCATGCAAAAGCAGAAGCTTTTAGAAAACTTCTCTTTAAGTGCCTTCCCTATAACCTCATCTTCACTGACCTTTCCAGCTTCTATGAAAAAATAACAGGAAAAGTCTCTATTGATACTATTACTCACACTTGGTTCTTAGAAAACTTTAATGAAGGAGAAAAAAAATACTTTAATCATATTAAAAGAATATATGACCTTATTATGGCTCTAATTATTTTCCTTATTACTTTACCACTATGGTTAATCATTGCTGTAATAATAATCTTAGATTCAGGACTACCTATTTTCTTCAAGCAAAAGAGATTAGGAAAAAATGGAGCAATGTTTCAGATTATTAAGTTTAGGACTATGAAAAATGAAGAAATTACTAAAGCTGGGTCATTTTTAAGAAAAACCCGCCTAGATGAACTACCACAGCTTCTAAACATCCTCCAAGGAAAAATGAGCTTTATTGGTCCTAGACCAGAACAACCAAGTATTGTGGAAAAATTAAAAGAACAAATTCCCTTCTATCAAGAACGACTATTAATTAAACCTGGTCTTTCTGGTTGGGATCAAATATCAGAGAACTATCACAGCGCCAGTTACAAAGATAGTTTTGAAAAGCTCCAATATGACCTTTTTTACATCAAGAATCGTTCAATATATTTAGACTTCTCTATTACTCTAAAAACTATTTCTACTATACTAAGACGTAAGGGGAAATAAAAATACAAAAAACTCTTATCATTAAGCGATAAGAGTGTTGTAAATTTATACAAGCGTCTAATATAATTATAATCTCAACTATAAGTTTTTTTCTTGTTTAACTAAGTTAATAAGAAAATCTTGCACTTTTTTGAAATCTATTTCTTTGCCTGGGCTAAATAAAATAGGCTCCATCTTTATATCTTCTTTACCATATATATCAAACAAAAAAATCACAGGCCTTTTTAGTACCCAAGTTTAAAACATTGGTAATTATACGCCTCTTATCTCTTCCTACATCTAATTTCTCTATATCATATGACCATAGAAATGGCTTAAATTGCTTTAATTTTTCATTATTTTTTTCCTTCATATATTTATATCATAGCATAAAAAGCTGATAAAATCAAGGTAAAAAAAATAAGCTTATATGAAGATAAGCTTATTTATATAGTAATTAAAGATTATAATATTTAAAACAGAAAACTAACTAAGTCTTTAAGTTATAATCTTTCTTGTGGCTGTAATCAGTTTCATACTTCTCTTTATCTTGACTTAAGTCTTCAATGTTTTGCCAGTCATTTACCCAATCTTTAATATTATACTCTAAAATACCCTCGTCTTTATCATTACAAATATATCTATTTAAACCAGCATTAATAATCATCTTCTTACACATCAAACAAGGATAGGATTTAATTGGAATAAGTTCATCACCTTCTCCTCTTTTAAAGCCAAACATATACATATCACCGTTTAAAAGCGACACACCAGCCCTAGCAGCGTTAATAATGGCATTCATCTCCGCATGCACAGAGCGACACATTTCATAGCCTGTACCCGACTTCACGCCTCTTTTTCTGCGAATACAATAACCCAAATCCATACAATCTTGCACCTTCCTAGGCGCTCCCACATAACCAGTAGATATAATTTGATCGTCTTTAACAATCACAGCTCCAAAGGCAGCGCTTAAACAATTACTCTTTACACTCACAGCTTTAGCTATACCTAAATAGTAGCTGTCTTTGTCTATTCTTGTAGGCATATAAATAGTATTAATTATTATATATTATCTAAGTATATTGTATTATTTGTAGTTAATTTTGGCAAATAAATAATTCAATAACAAAAAAGAGCTAAATTAGTAACTCATATTTAAGGTGTAATCTATTAATAGATAAAAATAATTCTTCAAAACAAATCAGAATGTGAACCAATTCTTAATAATAATATTAATAACTCCTTTTTATTTTTTTTATAGATAAATAAAACATCTGATTTTAAATGACATTCATAACAACCTTTAAATTCTCCCACTAGTGAATGGTTATAATATTTTTTGGGCAATGGCTTTCCTTTTATCAAAATATCTAAAAGATTTTCAAGTACCAAAAACAAATCTTTATCATGTTTAAAAGATTTTAAATCCTTTTTAAAGCGCTTAGAATATTTTAACGAAAACATAATTACTTCTTTAACGCATCTTTAATAAGAGAAGAACCACTTTGAAAAGACTTAGAACTATTTTTAGCATCAATTATAGACTCTCTTAGCGTTTCAGCTTTTTTCAAGGTAAGCCCATTCTCACCTCTTATTTCAAAAGGGATGTTTTTAGTATTTATTATCTGCTTAAAAAACATTTTAACCGCTGAACTCATATCTAAACCTAGCTGATCTAATATAGCTTTAGTTTCTTTTTTTGTTTTGTGATCTATACGAATTTGCAATTGTTCACTATTTTTAGTCTTCATATTATAATTAAAATTTAATAATGTTTATTATATAATAATATTGTATATCAAAATAACTAATATGTCAATACAAATAATACTTTAGCTTATTCTTCCAAAAGAAAGTTAAAAATTAATTAGATATAAAATTAATAATTAATTTGATAATAATATCTTTCTGCTTAGGATCGCTTTCGGCCACTAAGAGTGCTAAGGCTACAAGCGCGTTATCGCTAAACTTTTTCTCTCCTTTTTTGTTAAATAGATATTTATTACGTGCTAAAAAAAGTATAAATAGTAAAGAACCAATCCGCTTATTGCCATCAATAAAGGGATGGTTTTTAATAACAAAATAAACTAAATGAGAAGCTTTCTCTTCTATGCTTGGATATAATTCTTTTCCTCCAAAAGATTGATTAATATTGCCTAAAATACTTTTTAAGGCTTCTCCCCTTTCCCTACCAAATAATTCACTTGCTTCTTTCTTTTTTATTAAACTATTTTTTAATCTTGATATCGCCTCGCGAGAAACTTCGTAATTTAATACATTTCTTACTTTTGCAGTTTTACTAATTTGTAATTTATCTTCATCATACTTCTGAAGAGTTGCCCAGGTATTAGCATAATCTGTAATAACCCTTAAGAGTCCTTCACTTTCATCACTAGATAATCTTTTAGTTTCCACTGTTTTCTTTATTAATCCAACCGCTTCTTTGAATTCCTCTAATTGACTGTCTTTTAATTCTTTTATCCGCTTTTGATTTAAAATATACCCACTAGTAATATAATTTTTCAATGTTTTTGTGGCCCATTTACGAAATTCAATAGCAACTTTTGAATTTGTTCTATAGCCAACACTTAAAACCACGTCTAGAGAATAAAAAGTTACTGGTTTATCTGAATTTGCAATATGCATTTTTTGCATATTGCTTTTTTTATCAATCTCCCTATCTTTAAATATATTCTTAATATGACGAGAAATTACGGACTGATCCACTCCAAACAGTGAAACAATATTAGATTGTGTTGCCCAAATTGTTTCCTTATTGAAATCACCACGAAGCTCAAGCTTTCCTGTTTTTGTTTGATATATTACTGTTGGTTTATTATTAATATTTTTCATATAAAGTAAGTATAACAAATAGGAGATAAAATTTCTATAAATTAACCTTAAAATATAAAAAAACAAGACATCTATTGTCTTGCTTTAAGTAATGCGGAAGGACCGGGATTCGAACCCGGGGTACCATCTCTGGTACACTTGCACTCCAAGCAAGCGCCTTCGACCACTCGGCCACCCTTCCCTTTTTTATATAATTAAATAATAACTACATATTTAAGTATGTATCTAAAATATAATTATTTATCTATTATATAAGTATTTAATTATTATACAAGAAAATATTTTCTACTACTTAGACAAATGCTTCTCAATAATAGTTTTTAATCCTTCTATTTGCTCACCATTGGAATCAATAGACCCCTCCCATTCTCTAGCACCAATAACAAGCTCACTATCCACAAAAGTAGTCGGAGCACCAAAAACACCAAAGTCATTAGCTTCTTTGCTAACACTATTTACCTTAGCTAAATACTCATTAGTGTCTAAACAATTAGAAAACTGCTCTGTGTCCAAACCTAAATCTTTAGCTATAGTATACAAATCTTGTTCATATAAATTACTATTATTTAACATAGTAAATACCTCTTCTCTAAAATCTAAATACTTATCTTGATCATTAGCACAATATAATGCCTGATTAGCTTCACTGCTTAAACCATTATTACTAACAGAAAAGGGCCTAAAAGCCAACACGACTTCATCACTATAATCAGCTACAAGCTTATCTAAGCTCTCCTTATACTGAGCACTAAAGGTATTACTATAGTCTTCATAAACAACAATTTCTAAATCTGCATCTAAATTACCAAGATAAATGTCACTATCATCAATAGCTCTAAGACTTGGTGCTTTATAGCTTTGTGCTTTAATAATATTTTCTTGATTATTAGCTTTAAGTTCATCAAGATTTTCTGTTTCCACATTACTAATGTTTTTACTATTATTACTACTATAGACTAAAAATACTATAACTAAGATAGCGATAATAAGTATAGAGATAACTAATAATTTAGCTTGTCTTTTGTTTAATTTATTCATAATCTTAAGCAGATAAATCAAGTTTTTTATTTTCTTGACTTAGACTGTTAAATAATATATTAGAAATATTTAATAATTGTTTTTCCTCAAAACGAGCAGACATTAACTGTACTCCAAAAGGTAAATTAGAAACAAATTTAGAAGGAATAGAAATTGAACAAATCCCAGCTAATGAAGGTGCACTAAGAAACTGATCTTCTAAGTACATATCTAAGGGCTTAGTTTTTTCACCTATCTTAAAAGCTGATGTTGGGGCGGTAGGGGCTAAGATAGCATCAACTTTTTTAAAAGCAGCCTCAAACTCCCTGCTAATCATAGTTCTAAACTTCTGTGCTTTTACATAATAATCATCATAATAACCTGAACTCAAAACATATGTCCCTAACATAATTCTGCGCTTGGCCTCAGCACCAAAACCACGACCACGAGATTCTAAATAATGCTGTTTAATATTTTTAGCTTCCCTATAATTAAAACCAAACCTAACACCATCAAATTTAGCTAAATTAGAACTTAGCTCTGCGGGAGTAATAATATAATATACTGAAATAGCAAACTCTGTGGCTGGCAATGACATTTCAATAAACTCAGCTCCTAATTCTTCTAAGCACTCTTTAGCTAATAAAACAGAGTCCTTAGCTTCTTTAGATAAAGTCTTAGGAAAATATTCTTTTATCCAGCCAATCTTTTTTCCCTTTAGAGGTTTATCAATATTACTTAAATAATCATCTAATTCCTTATCACTACTACTACTATCATGTTTATCATTTCCAGCAATAACAGCCAAAACCATAGCAGTATCTACTACAGTTTTAGTTATAGGACCAATTACATCAGTAGATGAGGTCATAGCCATTAGGCCATAACGTGAAACACGGCCATAGCTAGGCTTTAAACCCACTACATTACAAAAGCTAGCTGGTTGTCGCACAGAGCCCCCTGTGTCTGTTCCTAAAGCAAATAAACACATGTCAGCTATCACCGCTACAGCTGAACCCCCAGAAGAACCTCCTGGCACCCTCTCTTTATCCCAAGGATTTTTAACGACTCCAAAGGCACTATTTTCAGTGGAAGAACCATGAGCAAATTCATCTAAATTAGTTTTCCCCAAAAGTATTGCTCCGGCTTTTTCTAGTTTAGAAATAACGGTAGCATTATATGGAGCTATGTAATTTTCAATAATCATAGAAGCAGCCGTAGTCTTTACCCCTTTAGTTAACAAGTTGTCTTTAGATAAATAAGGTATACCTAAAAGCTTAGTACTTTCACCCTTAGCAATACGTTTATCTGCTTCTTTAGCTTGCAAAAGAGCTAAATCAGAGGAAACGGTAATACAAGCGTTTAACTCAGGATTTAGTTTTTTAATTTGCGCTAAACAAGCCTTAGTTAAATCCAAAGCGCTTATCTCTTTATTATCTAATAATCTTCTAGCTTCTGCTATTGTTAGTTTATTTAAGTTTTTCATTATTTTAAGATTCTTTTTACTTTAATTTGTTTATCACTGGCACTATAGTGAGGACTAGATTTTAAAAGCTCTAGCTGCTCTTCTTTACTTAAATCTAAAACTTCGTCTTCTCTATAGACGTTATGTAATCCACTAATTTGCTCAGTAGCTAAATAATTATGTAAGTCAGCTTTTTTTAATTTATCAACATAAGAAACTATAGCACTAAGATCTTCTTGGTATTTCTCTATTTCCTTGGCGCTAAGCTTTAAACTAGCTAAATCAGCAATATGTTCAACTGTATCTTTACTTATTTTCATAATTATATAAATTACTTAATCAAATCTAAAAACTCCTCTTCATTTATTATATTTATCCCTAAACTCCTAGCCTTATCATATTTAGAACCAGGGTCAGAGCCAGCTAACAAATAACTAGTATTTTTGCTAACAGAACTACTTATCTTAGCTCCTAGTTCTTTAAGTTTATCTTTAGCCTCAGCTCTTGTCAAACTATTAAGTGCTCCTGTTAAAACAAAAGTTTCTCCCTTTAACTTCAAATTTTGCTTATTTATATCCTTAGTTTTTAATTTAAAGCCTAACTGAGATAAGTTCTTAATTAACTCAATATTTTTCTCATTATGAAAAAACTTATACAAACTCTCTGCCACCTTAGGGCCAAAATCTGATAATTTCTGCCAATCTTCTAGACTATAGTTTTGAAAAAAACTTAGCATATTTAAAATATCAACATAGTCTTCATTTTTAGCTTTACCATAATAGGTATATTCATCAGCTAAAATTTGTGCAGATTCTTCACCAATATGTCTAATACCTAAAGCATAGATAAAACGATACAAGTCTCTAGTTTTACTCTCTGCTATAGCTGAGATTAAATTAGAAGCAGACTTATCAGCAAAACGCTCCAGCGCTTCTAAATCACCAACACTAAGTTCATATAAATCACTAATATCTTTAATCAGAGCTTCTTGCATTAGTTTCTCTACCACCTTTTCCCCTAAACCATCTATATTCATAGCTCCCTTAGAAACAAAATGACTTAAGGCTTTAAACTTCACAGCAAAACAATTATTATTACTGCATCTATAGGCTACCTCTCCTTCTTTTCTTTCTACCTTAGAACCACACTGGGGACAGACACTTGGGGCTGTAATTTTCTGTTCTTCACCAGTACGTAATTTTTCCATTACCTTAACTACCTTAGGGATAACATCTCCAGCTCTTTCAATAATAATAGTGTCATTAATCTTTAAACCTAATCTCTTAATTTCATCCATATTATGAAGCGTAGCTCTAGAAATTACAGCTCCGCCAACTTTTACAGCTTCCAGTACTGCAGTAGGAGTTAAGGTGCCAGTTCTACCAATTTGCCAAATTACATCTAGGACTTTAGTAGTGACTTGTTCTGCTGGGAATTTATAGGCCATCATAAATCTAGGCGCTTTACCAACTACACCTAAAATCTTCCACAAGCTTAAATCATTAACTTTCACTACTGTACCATCAATAATAAAAGCTAAACTATTTCTATTTTTCTCTACATAGCTTTGAAATTCTTCTACTTCTCTCAAGTTTGAACAAATCCTATTTTCTTTCAGTGTTTTAAAACCTAAGAGTCCTAATAACTTATCCTCTCTAACTCTAGTCTTACAAACTTTTTTTAAATTCTCATTAACACTAAGGCCATAGACATAGAAATCCATTTTCCTAGAATTTGCTACTTTAGGATCTAGCTGTCTAATTGAACCTGCCACAGCATTTCTGGGATTAGCTAAAACTGCTTTACCCTCTTCTTTATACTTCTTATTTAAACTTTCAAAAACAGCTTTAGCCATCACCGCTTCACCTCTAATTTCAATACTGTCTTCATATATATATTTTTCTATCTCTTTTTTCTCTTTTTCATCAAAGCCTAAATCTTGATATTCTTTATCACTTATCCTTCTCAGTTCTAAAGGAATGCTGTTAATAGTTTTAACATTAGAGCTAACATCTTCCCCTACCTTACCATCACCTCTAGTAGCACCTCTAAAAAACTTAGAGTTTTTATATGTTATAGCTATAGCTAAACCATCTAACTTAAGTTCACAATAATATTCAAAATTATTTATAGTTTTAGCAGTATTTTCTTGATACACCTTTACATTCCTCTCCTGCCAATCTTTAATATCAGATTCTGAGAAAGCATCAAAGAGTGATAGCATTCTTTCACTATGACTAACCTTTTTAAACTTATCCAATGGCTTACCCGCTATTCTTTGGGTTGGAGAATCAGCGGTGATAAGGTCTGGATAAACTTGCTCTAATTTATATAGTTCATTTTTTAAACTATCAAGAGCACCTTCACTAATTTCTTCTTTATCTAAAACATGATAAAGGTAGCGATGATATTTAATTTCACCTTTAAGCTTCTTTATTCTTTTTTTAGCTTCAGCTTTATTCATATCTATATTTATAATTAAATACAATATATATCCATATTAAATATACACCATACACCCTAATATTCTTTAATTATATCATAAATAAGGGTATAAAAAAACTGCCCTCTAAATAGAGAGCAGTCTTTTAAAATCAAATATTATTCAGTAGGAGTAGCAGGAACTTCTCCTTCAGGAGCTTGTTGTGCACCTTGGTTTAAGAAGTTAACCACTTGTTCTAAAGTCTGAGAATTTTGACTAACAGCCTGTTCTAAAGCAGTAGTCCTTCGAGCTACGTTTGATAATTGTAGTTGAAAAGAGATAAATAGCATAACTAATATACCTACTACTATACCAACTACTAGCATGAATGTTTGTTCTTTTTTCATAGACTTAAAAATAATTAATTATTTATAACTAAAATAATTATAACACAAGATTAGATATTTAGACAAGCAAGTGTAATCAACTATTCACACTAAAACAAAAAAGCATTGACAAAATAATAATTAAATGCTGTAATATATAGATATGTTCTTTTATAATAAAATCAATCTAAATGTATAAACCAAAAAAAATATAGAAATCATGAAAACTAAAAGAAACCTGTTTGCATTAACAACAGCAATAATTGCCTTTATTTTAATGGCAGTTAGCTGTGAGAAAGAACCGCTTTATGAGCCTCTTCAAATAGAGACTAAAGCAGTAACCGAAATTACTAAATTCTCTGCTTTAGCTAATGGAGTCATTACCAATAAAGGAAGTGAAACTATCCTAGCTAAAGGAATCTGTTATTCAGCTACCAATCAATCACCGGATTTAGAATCCAATCATTTGGAAGCGATAAACGATGACTTAGAATTCTCTATTATTTTAGAAGATTTAGACCCCAACACTAAATACTATGTGCGGGCCTATGCTACTAATGAACTTAAGACTATCTATGGTCAAAGTGTTAATTTCACTACCACAGAAGATCCTCTTCAAGTTGAGACAGGAGAGATTACTGAAATTACCGCCTTCTCTGCTTTAAGTAATGGACTTATTAGCAATGAAGGAAGTGAAACTATCCTAGCTAAAGGAATTTGTTATTCAGCTACCAATCAATCACCGGATTTAGAATCCAATCATTTGGAAGCGATAAACGATGACTTAGAATTCTCTATTCTTTTAGAAGATTTAGACCCCAACACTAAATACTATGTGCGGGCCTATGCTACTAACGATTCTGAAACCGTCTATGGTCAAAGTGTTAACTTCACTACTGAATATGAAACTATCACTGATGTAGAAGGTAATGAGTATCGAATCATTCAGATTGGTGACCAAGTTTGGACCATAGATAATCTGCAAGTAACCCACTTTAATGATGGTACGCCCATCCAAAATTGGACTGAAGATCATTATTGGTATTCTGAGCAGAATCCACCAGAGGAACCAGCTTACTCATGGTATGACAATGACTATGAAAAGTATGGTAAAATCTATGGCGCCTTATATAACTTCCATGTCGCTTCTGACCCTAGAATCGCTCCAGAAGGTTGGCGAGTACCGACCTATGAAGACGCTCAAAAATTAGGAGCATACCTTGGAGGAGGTATGGTAGCCGGTGGTAAAATGAAACTTCCTGGTACTGAATTTTGGTCAGCCCCTAATACTGGTGCTACCAATTCTTCCGGATTCTCTGCTAAAGGAGGTGGTTTCAGAAATAACGTTGGAGGTGCTGCTGGTCAATCTCATATGCTCAAAGAAGTGGGCATTTTCTGGACTCAAACCTATTGGATGGGCTGTGGAATGGTGCTAGGTTTTAAATATGATACTCCTTATTTTTATGCTGATGGAGGAAATGATATTTCAAGCGGATTAAGCATTAGGTTGATTAAGGAGTAAATGCCTATTTAAAAGGTAACAATAAAGCCAGTATAAAATACTGGCTTTTTTTATTTCTAGTTTAATGGTTATAAATTATATCTATACAATATTAATTCTATCAATCCATGAAAAAACAATATTTTCAGAAGAATTTATGTTTTAAGATTTTATGAAATCTATACCATTTTCAGTATTCTTCTTTCATATACTCTACCATAAATCCAACTAAAAGAATCTTGCTACTATATTGTATAAAACTAAACTCTGAGTATAGCTTTAACTCTGCTACAACACCTATACAATATCTACAATTCTAATACTATTATAATGTCGGTAATTCTTTAGGATTTACAGGCACTATAATATGTCCACCACCACCTCCACCATCATCACCAGAATCATCTCCTCCACAAGCTGGAGGTGATGAAGCACCAGTTAAAGTAAAATAAGCAGTTACATCTATATCACTAGTTACATAAACATCTTTTCTAGAAGCTGGATTACCATCCACAGTCTGAATCGCATAGCCATCACTCCAACAATCAAAAACATAGTCACTATTAAGCACCCCTGGCTCAGCTGTTACCTCTGTACCATCACCACCTTCGACTACTGTCTGTGGGTTTGTACCTGTTATTACACCAACACCATAATTAAATCCATTATATGTTACTGCATCATATGTTAAAGTATAATCTTGTAGTAGCTCAAAATTAGCAGTTACACTTATATCACTGGTTACATTAGTATCGGTTCTAAATTCTGTAGAGACATTATCACTCCAACCTGTAAATGCATAACCTGTTTGTGTAAAAGCTGAAACCGTATCTCCATCACTACCTTCGGACACTGTCTGTGGGTTCGGACCCTCAACTGTACCACCTGTAGTTGAACTATATGTTAAAGTATAAGAAGGGATCGTTGGGATCATAATTCTTATATGACTAGGATGATATAACTTAAATTCCTGCCATTCAGTAGCAGTTTTAAGAGGAATAAAAGTATCTTGGGTTGAAGAATCAGAAATGTTACTCACTGAATAGATTTGATAATTAGTGCCATCATCACTATAAGCAACAACAGACATACCTGATACACTATGATTTATACGACAAACAGTATTACCAACACTTCTATCACAAACACTAGCTTTCGCAGAGTTTGTCTGAATAAAAAAACTCACTAGAAATACTGCTAGTATTATTAAAGATGATGATAAGAATTTCTTTTTGTTAAACATATATTTAAAGTTAAATTAAAAATCTATCCACTCAAAGGGAGTTACTGGTTTAGAAAAATCAGTAACGTTACTAGGGAAATATGCATACCTATTTACTTCCATACCTAAACGAATTTCCTCAGCTCTAAGTAAGTCTCTAAATGATGAGCCATAATAATTAAATAATAATACTTCTGATTCACTAAAACTGATATAGGCTGGCTGATCACCTTGACGGAAAGTTACTAACACTTGGGTTTTATCTTCTTGATCCTCAACAAAATCATATCTAAGTACACCGACTACAAGTCCTAAATTATCTAAGACACGAGCAGAGAAATGGGCATAATCATAGGTTGACCCCCCTTTATCATTTAAAAACTCTTCAGGGCTTTTAGCGTATAATTCTTGACTATTAGAATTAAAAGTAAAGTACTGATTTAAGAGAGCAACTAATTTAATTGGACTATTAATTTCATCAAGTACTTCAGCATAGCTATCTCCTATCTCCTTAGTATCTGAATCACTGTTTGCTTCAATGAGCTCTATAACTGAAGATAAACTCTCTAAAGAAACATCTTCTTCATTATTAGCTACATCTCTTTCAATATCAACTATATCTTCACTTCCCTCTTCAACTTCTTTTTGATTAACTAATAATAGAATAGTAACAGCTACTAAAAAAATAAGTATTGTTAATAAAATGATTTTCTTTTTTTCACTCATTTGCATATCTCTTATTATTAATTATTAATTATTTTTTAAACTATTAAGTTGTATTTTTAGTATTTCAAGTTCTGTTTCTAAATCATTAATTTTTTCTTGTTGTGTTTTCATTCCTGCAGTTAAAACAGCAGTTAAGTTAGCATACTGTACAGACTTCATACCACTTGCCTCATCAGCTCTAACTAACTCAGGTAATACTTGCTCTATTTCTTGAGCTATAAAACCTTGTGAAGCAGTACCATCTTCTTTCCAAGTAAAAGATACCGGGTTTAACTTATCAATCACAGCCAAGCTCTCACTACCTAAAGAAACAATATTATCTTTTAATCTTTTATCTGAATTGTAATAAAAGGCATCAGCTGTTACATCTCCAGGGAAAGTACTATCTCCAGCAGTATTTACAAGTGAAGCCTCATGTCTTCCAGTCCAACCACTAGACATATTATCAGGAGAAGAAACTATCTTTACACCACTCTCACCACCTAACCATAGTGTTTCACCAGTAATATTTCCATTCATTGTGGACCACATTTCCCCTGCCCCTATACCAAGCTCTGTTCCTAATGAACCTATCATCCTAGTTTTAAGATAAGCACCTGAGTCAAGAGTTAAAGAAGAAGCAGTAAAAGTATCACTGGCATCACTTCTCAAAAAACGATAAGCATGCAAACCATCTACATAATCTGCATCAAGGCCTGAGCCTGAACCTTCAGAAACGTTAAGAGTAACTGTCCCTGATGTACCGCCACCTGTGAGCTGATTACCAGCGGTAACCCCAGTAATAAGGTAACTATCCAAAGATGTATGAAGATCGGCGGCAACTTGAGCAGG